>NZ_MIYM01000007.1:0-268153 GCF_001777155.1 Hydrogenophaga sp. PML113
GGGCGCACGGGCTACCCCAGCATGACGGCGCGCCGGCGCAACACGGCCGAGCACAGCATCGAGGTGGTGGGCGCCCAGCTGCGCGCCATGATGCCCTGGATCGCCAAGAACAAGCTGGTCGACCAGACCCGCAACTGATCGGCAAGCGCCGTTCCCGGGCCAGGGCCGTGCGCGGCCCTGGCCCTTTTTTGTTTGTTCGCCCCCACGTACACTGCATGGCTTTCCGGACGACGGATTTCATCCCAACACACGACATGCACGACGGAAACGACACCGAAGTGGAGCCCCTGAACGAGGCGCGTCGGCGCCCCAAGGGCATCTACTTCCTGCCCAACATGATCACCCTGGCCGCGCTGTTCGGCGGTTTCTACGCGGTGGTCATGGCCATGAACGGCCGCTACGACCTCGCCACCGTGGGCATCTTCGTGGCCATGGTGCTCGACAGCCTGGACGGTCGCGTGGCCCGCCTCACGAACACGCAGAGCGCCTTCGGCGAGCAGATGGATTCGCTCTCCGACATGGTGTCCTTCGGCGCGGCGCCCGCGCTCATCGCCTACGAATGGAGCCTGCGCGACCTGGGGCGCTGGGGCTGGATCGCCGCCTTCGTCTATTGCGCCTGCGCCGCGCTGCGCCTCGCACGCTTCAATGTCAACACGGGTGTGGTGGACAAGCGCTACTTCCAGGGCCTGCCGTCACCCGCGGCGGCGGCGCTGGTGGCGGGCTTCATCTGGCTCATGCAGGAGGCGGGGGTGCCGCCGCAGGACGTGAGCTGGGTGATGTTCGTGCTCACGCTCTACACCGGCCTCACCATGGTGACCAACGTGCCCTTCTACAGCTTCAAGGACCTGAGCCTGAAGAAGAGCGTGCCTTTCGCCGCGCTGGTGCTGGTGGCCCTGGGCATCGCGGTGATCAACATCCACCCGCCCACCGTGCTGTTCCTGCTGTTCGTGGTCTACGGCCTGTCGGGCTATGGGGTGTACCTGTGGCGAAAGTCCAAGGGCCGGCCCACCAGCGTGATCAGCACCTCCACCGACGAGCCCGACGAACGCGGTCTGCACGACTGATCGGCCATTGAGCCCATGGACAAGCCCTATCGGCCCTCGCGGGCTTTGTGATACATTGCATCGCATGTTTTCCCAAGCCGCCTCGCTGCTACTACTGGCTGTCCTTCACGGGCAGATGCGGTAGCGCGCGAGCGACTCACACCAACGGCCCGTTTGCACCCGCAACGGGCCGTTTGTATTTTGGGGTTGCGGGTTCTGTCGACACGAGAGAGTCCACACCATGCTGAAGCAACCTGCAAGCAAGTACGCCGCTTTTCGGCCCGTCGGCCTCAAGGACCGCACCTGGCCAGACGCCGTGATCCAAAAGGCCCCCGCTTGGCTGAGCACCGATTTGCGCGATGGGAACCAGGCACTGATCGAGCCCATGGACCTGGAGCGCAAGCTGCGCATGTTCCAGCAGCTCGTGAAGATCGGTTTCAAGGAAATCGAGGTGGGCTTCCCCTCGGCCTCGCAGATCGAGTTCGACTTCGTGCGCCGCCTGATCGAAGAGAACCTGATCCCCGACGACGTGACGATCCAGGTGCTCACCCAGGCCCGCGAGCCCCTGATCCGCCGCACCTTCGAGGCGTTGCGAGGTGCGCGCGGCGCGATCGTCCACCTCTACAACGCTACTGCGCCGATCATGCGGCGCGTGGTGCTGGGCATGGACGAGGACGCCATCGTGGAGCTCGCCGTGGACAACGCGCGACTGTTCGCCCGCCTGGCGGCCGAGCAGCCGGACACGCGCTGGACGTTCCAGTACTCGCCCGAGATGTTCTCGGGCACCGAACTCGCCTTCTCCAAGCGGGTGGTCGATGCGGTCACCGCGGTCTGGGCGCCCACACCCGAGCACAAGTGCATCGTCAACCTGCCGTCGACGGTGGAGCACAGCACGCCCAATATCTTCGCCGACATGATCGAGTGGATGCACCGCCACCTGGCGCGGCGCGAATCCATCGTCCTGTCGGTGCACCCGCACAATGACCGCGGTACCGGCACGGCGGCGGGCGAATTCGCGCTCATGGCCGGGGCCGATCGGCTGGAGGGTTGCCTGTTCGGCAATGGCGAGCGCACGGGCAACCTCGACCTCGTCAACGTCGCGCTCAACCTCTACACCCAGGGCGTGTCGCCCGGGCTGGATTTTTCCGATATCGACGAGATCCGCCGGACCGTGGAGCACTGCAACCAACTGCCCGTGCATCCGCGCCACCCCTACGTGGGTGACCTGGTCTATACCTCGTTCTCGGGCTCGCACCAGGACGCGATCAAGAAGGCCTTCGCGGCGCGCCGGGCGGACGACATCTGGAACGTGCCTTATCTGCCCATCGATCCCAAGGACCTGGGCCGCAGCTACGAGGCCGTGATCCGCGTGAACAGCCAATCGGGCAAGGGTGGCATCGCCTACCTGCTCGAGACCGAGTACGGCGTGGAGCTGCCGCGCCGCCTGCAGATCGAGTTCAGCCAGGTGGTGCAGGCCGTGATGGACCTGGACGGCAAGGAACTCACGGCCAAGGATTTGTGGCAGTTGTTCGAGCGCGAGTACGCCCTGTCGGCGCCTGCACCTGCGAACGCGACCACCACCGAGCTGGCCGGCGGCAGCGTGCGTGTCACGGCCGACGTGGACTGGGCGGGCGCGGTGGTGCCCGTGCAAGGGCAGGGCAATGGGCCCATCGACGCCTTCGTCAATGCGCTCAACGCGGCCACCGGCCGGTCGGTGCGCGTGCTCGACTACCATGAGCACGCCATCGGCGCCGGTGCCCAGGCGCAGGCCATGGCCTACATGGAACTGCGCGTGGACGAGCGCCACACGGTTTTCGGCGTGGGGCGTGACACGAACATCGTGTCCGCCTCGTTTAAGGCCATCGTTTCGGGCCTGCGGCGCGTGGCGCCCGAGCAGACGCAGGAAACGATGGAACGCGTGGCGCCCTGAGGCGCGCGAACACAACAAGGAGCCCCCATGAGCGAACAGCTGATCATTTTCGACACCACCCTGCGCGATGGCGAGCAATCACCCGGCGCGTCCATGACCAAGGACGAGAAGCTGCGCATCGCGCGCCAGCTCGAGCGCCTGAAAGTCGACGTGATCGAGGCCGGCTTTGCGGCCAGCTCCAACGGGGACTTCGAGTCTGTGAAGGCCATCGCTGACCACATCAAAGACTCTACGGTGTGCTCGCTGGCGCGGGCGAACGACCGCGACATCGCGCGCGCGGCCGAGGCGCTCAAGGGCGCCAACCGCGCGCGCATCCACACCTTTATCGCCACCAGCGCGCTGCACATGGAGAAGAAGCTGCGCATGACGCCCGAGCAGGTGCTGGAGCAGGCGAAGCAGTCGGTGCGTTTCGCGCGCAATCTGGTGCAGGACATCGAGTTCAGCCCCGAGGACGGTTATCGCAGCGACGTGGACTTTCTCTGCCGCGTGCTCGAGACCGTGATCAAGGAAGGCGCGACCACGCTCAACATCCCCGATACCGTGGGCTACGCGGTGCCCGAGCTCTATGGCCATTTCATCCGCACCCTGCGCGAGAAGATTCCCAACTCGGACAAGGCGATCTGGAGCGTGCATTGCCACAACGACCTGGGCATGGCCGTGGCCAACTCGCTCGCGGGCGTGAAGATCGGGGGCGCGCGCCAGGTGGAATGCACCATCAACGGCCTGGGCGAGCGCGCGGGCAACTGCTCGCTGGAGGAGATCGTGATGGCGGTGCGCACGCGCCGCGATTACTTCGGCCTCGACGTGGCCATCGACACCACTCAGATCGTGCCCGCCAGTCGCATGGTGAGCCAGACCACCGGCTTCGTGGTGCAGCCCAACAAGGCCGTGGTGGGCGCCAACGCCTTCGCGCACGCCAGCGGCATCCACCAGGACGGCGTGCTCAAGGCGCGCGACACCTACGAGATCATGCGCGCCGAGGACGTGGGTTGGAGCGCCAACAAGATCGTGCTGGGCAAGCTCTCGGGCCGCAACGCCTTCAAGCAGCGCCTGCAGGAGCTGGGCATCGAGATGGCGTCCGAGGCCGAGATCAACACGGCCTTCGCCAAGTTCAAGGAATTGGCCGACCGCAAGGCCGAGATCTTCGACGAGGACATCCTGGCCCTGGCGAGCGACGAGAGCGTCACCGCCGAGAAGGAGCAGTACGGCTTCGTCTCGCTGGCCCAGCGCAGTGAGACCGGCGAGCGTCCGCACGCCAGCGTGGTGTTCACCGTGGATGGCAAGGAACTGCGCGGCGACAGCGACGGCAACGGCCCGGTCGATGCCTCGCTCAAGGCGATCGAGCAGCACGTCAAGAGTGGCGCCGAGTTGCTGCTGTATTCGGTGAACGCCATCACCAGCGGCTCCACCGAAAGTCAGGGCGAGGTCACCGTGCGGCTGCAGCATGGTGGCCGCGTGGTCAACGGCGTGGGCGCGGACCCGGACATCGTGGTCGCGTCGGCCAAGGCCTACCTGAGCGCACTCAACAAACTGCACAGCAAGGCCGACCGGGTGGCGGCACAGGGATAAAGTTCAAACGTTTCAACGACTTGTAGAACTTCCTTATTGATCGGTGGAAATTGACCTCCAAACGCGCGTCTATTCCACCGATCACTTAAGACCACCGTCCAAGCTTTTGATATTGCTGATTTTTTTCTGACTCCCTATACTCCGCCCCAGCGCTGGTCCCGTCTTGCTGGAGTTGAGTCATGTTGTTCCGTCCGATCGCCCTGAAATCGCTGATTGCTGCTATGGCGGTTGCGTTGATCGGGGCGCTCGGGCCGACGGGTGTGGCGCAAGCGGCCTCCGGTTCCTCGGCCAAGACCAGCAAGACGAGCAAGGCTGCCAAGGCCCCGGTCAAGAAGACCAGCAAGCCCAAGGTGGCCAGCCGCTCCACCAAGAAGGTCACCAAGACCACCAGGGTCACCACCGCCAAGCGCAAGCAAAGCGTCGCTTCGCGCAAGCTCACGCTGGTCAAGGCAGCGCCCGCGTCCAAGCCCCGTGCCATCAGCGCCAAACCCAGCGTGGTGCGCGTGGCCACGCCACCGGTGGTGTCGGTGGGCCAGCGCCTCGGCCTGCATGGCATGGACGACGCGTTGGACCTGAATTCCAGCGTGGCCCTGGTCGTGGACCAGCAGACCAATGAGGTGCTGTTCTCCAAGAACGATTCGGCCGTGCTGCCCATCGCCTCGCTCACCAAGCTCATGACCGGCCTGGTCGTCGTGGAGGCGGGCCTGAACATGAACGAGGTGATCACCATCACCAGCGAGGACGTCGACACCCTCAAGGGAAGCCGCTCGCGCCTGGCCGTGGGCACCCAGCTGACGCGCGGCGAGTTGATGCACCTGGCGCTGATGTCGAGCGAGAACCGCGCGGCGCATGCGCTGGGCCGCACCTATCCCGGTGGCCTCGATGTGTTCGTGCGCCGCATGAACGCCAAGGCCGCCGAGCTGGGCATGCACGACACGCGCTACGTGGAGCCCACGGGGCTGTCCAGCGACAACCGCTCGAGCGCCCGCGATCTGGCCACTCTGGTGTCGACCGCCTATGAACGCCCCATGCTGCGCGACCTGTCCACGTCGCCGGGTTATGAAGTGGACGTGGGCCGCCGCACGCTGCAGTACAACAACTCCAACCGCCTGGTGAAGAACCCCGAGTGGGACATCGGCCTGCAGAAGACCGGCTACATCTCCGAAGCGGGTCGCTGCTTGGTGATGCAGGCCCGCGTGGCCGGCCGCCAACTGATCATGGTGTTCCTTGACGCGAGTGGCAAGCTGGGCCGCGTGCAGGACGCCGAGCGCGTGCGCCGTTGGGTGGAGCACCAGGGCGAATTGCTCGCCAGCAAGGTGCGTCCCCAGGGCTGATGCCCGGGCAAGGCCGGCGCGTCAGCGGCTGGCCGGAAAGCCCAGCGCGGCCGAGATCTCGGCCGCCGTGGCCTTGAGGCGGGGCAGCCAGCCTTCGTCGATGCGATCGGCCGGCGCCGAGATCGACAAACCCGCCACCAGCTTGCGCTGGTCGTCGTAGATGCCGGCGGCCATGCAGCGCACGCCCATCTCCAGTTCCTCGTTGTCGCGCGCCACGCCAGCCTGGCGGCATTGCGCGAGTTCACGCTCCAGTGCCGGCAGCTGGGTGAAGCTGTTGCGTGTATTGCCGGCCAGGCCGGTGCGGGTGGCGTAGGCGCGCACGCGCGTGGGGTCGTCGTCGGCCAGGAAAAGCTTGCCCACCGAGGTGAGGTGCAGCGGCGCACGGCCTCCGATGGCACGCACCACCTGCATGCCCGAGCGCTCGCTGTAGGCGCGCTCCACGTAGACGATCTCATCGCCCTGGCGCACGCTGAGGTTCACCGGCTGCTGAATCTGCTTGTGCAGCTCGCGCATGGGCCCGAGGGCGGCGTCGCGCACGCTCAGCCGGGCCTTGACCAGGTTGCCGAGCTCCAGCAAGCGCATGCCCAGCCGGTAGCTGCCCGCCTCGGGGCGGTCGACGAAGCGGCCGATGGTCAGGTCATTGAGGATGCGGTGCGCCGTGGAGGGATGCAGGCCGGTCTTCTCGCTGATTTCCTTCAGCGAGACCGCCTCCTCGCGCGAGGCCAGCACCTCCAGCAGGTTGAACATGCGCTCCAGCACCTGAACGGTGGGGGCGGTGGGGGGGGAGTCGGATCGTTTGCTCATGGTCGGATGTGCAAACCCCATCTTACAAGATGAAATCGCCGCACCGCAGCATCGGTGAAAAACCCTGCGGTGGGATCGAATCAGGCGTCGGCCGCGGTCCAGCGGCCGTCCACCAGGACCTCGTGCGGGCGGAAGCTGGCCTTGTAGTTCATCTTGGGGCTCTGCGCGATCCAGTAGCCCAGGTAGACGTGGGGCAGCTCGAGCGCCCGCGCCTGCTCGATCTGCCAGAGCACGCTGTAGGTGCCGTAGCTGCAGCGCTCGTCGGGCTCGTAGAAGGTGTAGACCGCGGAGAGGCCGTCGTTGAGCACGTCGATGATCGAGACCATCTTGAGCCGCGCCGGCCGGCCCTGGGCGTCGGGTTCATGGAACTCCACCAGGCGCGAGTTGACGCGGCTTTGCAGCAGGAATTGGGTGTACTGGTCCACGCTGTCGTGGTCCATGCCGCCGCCCGCGTGGCGGCTGTTCTGGTAACGCAGGTACAGCTGGTAGTGCTCGGGCATGAAGCACAGCTTGAGCACACGGGTGATGAACCCACTGTGCTGGCGCTGGCTGCGCCGTTGGCTGCGGTTGGGTTGGAAGCCCGCCACCGGCACGCGCAGCGGCACGCAGGCGCTGCAGCCGTCGCAGTAAGGGCGGTAGGTGAACATGCCACTGCGACGAAAGCCGTGCGTGACCAGATCGGAATAGGCGTCGTTGTGGATGAGGTGGCTGGGCGTGGCCACCTGGGAGCGCGCCTGCCGTCCCGCCAGGTAGCTGCAGGGATAGGGCGCGGTGGCGTAGAACTGCAGCGCCTGGAGCGGGAGGTCCTTGAGGTGCGTCACGCGCGTTCGTCGCCGATGGAAAGGTGCTCGCGCCAGTATACGGGCCGGAATTCCCATCGGGGCGCGGGCTGCAGCAGCGCCAGGCGCACGTGCTGCACGAAGGGATCGCGCGGCATCAGCCGCCCGCCCATGGAGGCCAGGTGGGCGGTGTTTTGCTGGCAATCCACCAGCGTGATGCCGTGCCGCCGGCACAGCGCCATCAGGCCCGCCAGGGCGATCTTGGAGGCGTCGCTGCGCCGGCTGAACATGGATTCGCCAAACACCATGGCACCGAGGTTGACCACGTACAGGCCGCCGGCCAGCTCGCCGTCGATCCAGGTTTCCACCGAATGGGCCATGCCGGCGCGGTGCAGGCGCGTATAGGCCTGCACCATGGCCGGCAGTATCCAGGTGCCGCTCTGGCCGTCGCGCGGGGTCTGGGCGCAGGCCAGGATCACGCGCTCGAAGTCGTGGTCGATGCGCAGCTCCAGCCGCTGCGCGTTCAGCAGCTTCTGGATGGTCTTGCGCAGCGAACGGTGCAGCCGGAACTCGGTCGGCGACAGCACCATGCGCGGATCGGTGCTCCACCACAGGATGGGCTGGCCCGAGCTGTACCAGGGAAAGATGCCACGCGAATAGGCGGCCACGAGCGTGGGCACGTCCAGCACGCCGCCGGCGGCCAACAGGCCGGGGGCGGGGTCGTGCGGGCCCCAGGCCTGTTCCACCGGCGGGAAGGGCTCCCCCGGCTCCAGCCAGGGCAGCGGTCGGGTCGGGGGCGTCTGGGTCATGGCGCGAGAGGTATGGCCGCTATTGTGCGCGGCGCCCCCGCGGCATCAAGTGCGCGCGGGCAAAACGCGACCGGTCAGGCGTCCCGGCAGCAGGCGCCAGGGCAGCCACACGGTCAGCACACCGATGGCGTCGGCCAGCCAATCGATCCATTCACCGTAGCGCCAGCCCGCGGCCAGTTGCATGAGTTCGATCAGACCACCCCACAGGATGAGCCCCGCCACCACCGCGCCGGCCCGGCGCGGGTAGGCCAGCAGTCCCCACAGCGCCAGCCAGGCGAAGCCCAGGGCGTGCTGGGCCTTGTCCCAGATGTTCATGGCCTGCGGCGGCAGCAGTTCGACCGGCACCAGCGAGGCGATGGTGAGGCCGAGCAGGCTGCACCAGAACCCCACGGCGATCAGGCGTTGCATGGCGTGCGTGAAGACGAAGGCGCAAAAACGACAACGGCCTTCGCGAGAAGGCCGTTGTGCGGGTGTTGGGTGGCTCCCCGACCTGGACTCGAACCAGGGACCTGCGGATTAACAGTCCGTCGCTCTACCGACTGAGCTATCAGGGAACAGCCTCAAATTATAGCGTTGTTTTGAAGCGTTTCCGGGCGGGCCCGAAGAAAGTCAGCGTTCTGCCTCGGGGGCCACGCCGAGCAGCCGGTGCAGGCGGGGGCTGGTGGTGGTGTATTGCAGCGGTACGCGCTCCTCGGGGCGCAAACACGCGACGGCGGCGAAGGCGGCCAGCGTGGCTTCGTGGAAGCCGCAGAGGATGAGTTTTTTCTTGCCCGGGTAGGTGTTGATGTCGCCCACCGCGTACAGGCCGGGTTCGCTGGTCTCGAAGCTTTCGGGGTTCACCACGAGCTGCTTGCGCTCCATGGCCAGGCCCCAGTCGGCGATGGGCCCCAGGCGCGGCGACAGGCCCAGGGCGACGATCAATTGGTCCAGCGCCAGGGTCTGTGTCTGGCCTTGGGGATCGAGCAACTGCAGGCCGCGCAGCCGCGCGCCTTCCAGGTCCAGCCCCAGGGGCTGGCCGACCACCAGCCTCACGCGGCCCGAGGCGATGGCGTCTTGCACGCGCGCGAGCGCGGCCTCGTCGTCGGCTTGCAGCACCTCGCGCCGGTGCAGCAGGCTCAGGCCCGCGGGGGGCTGGGCGCTGTCGAGCAGGCGCAACGCCCAGTCGATCGCGAGCGCGTCGCCGCCGTGCACCACCACATGCTGGCCGCGCCAGTCGCGGGTGGCGTCGAAGCGGTGGTGCACCTGCTGGCCTTCCAGGGCCTCGATGCCGTCGAGCTTCAGGCGCTTGGGCTGGAAGGCGCCCACGCCCGCGGCGATGAACACCAGGCGCGCGAGGAAGTCCTGGCCCGCGCTGGTGCGAACGGCCCAGCGGCCATCGGCCTCGCGCGCGAGCGCGCTCACCGATTGGTCGAGGTGGAGCCGGGGCTGGAAGGGCTTGACCTGCAGCAGCAGCCGATCGACCAACTCCCGGCCGCTGCACACGGGCAGGCCGGGAATGTCGTAGATGGGCTTGTCGGGGTAGAGCTCGGCGGGCTGACCGCCGGCGTGGGGCAGGGCGTCGACCACCTGCGCCCGGATGTCCTGCAGGCCGAGCTGGAAGACCTGCCACAGCCCCACGGGGCCGGCACCAATGACGAGCGCGTCGGTCTCGATCGGCGCGGTAGGGGTCACTGGAAAACCTTTGCTCGGCGCGCTGCGGCGCGAGCGCCTTCGGGCGGCCGGGCGGCGCTCATGGACTCAGCGGATCAGCTGGTCGAGCTTGCCGGTCTTGTCCTTCCACTCTTCGGCGTCGGGCAGCGCGGCCTTGCGCTTGGTGATGCTCTTCCAGGTGGGCAGGCGGGCCAGCTCGGCGTTGAGCGCCGTCATGTGCAGCTGGTCCTTGGGCAGGTCTTCCTCGGCGTAGATGGCGCTCACCGGGCATTCGGGGATGCAGACCGCGCAGTCGATGCACTCGTCGGGGTCGATGGTGAGGAAGTTCGGGCCTTCGCGGAAGCAGTCCACGGGGCAGACATCGACGCAATCGGTGTACTTGCAGCGGATGCAGGCTTCGGTGACGACGTGGGTCATGGTGGCGGATCGGGCAGACGGAAAGCGGTGATTTTACGGTGCCGCACCCGACCGGCCGGGCTTGCCCTTGGTGGCTTCCCGGTCGGTGTCTGTGGGGTTATTCAGCGCACGAGCACGGCGCCGGCCGTGCGGTGGCTGGCGGTGTCCACCAGCACCAGCGAGCCCAGGGCGCGCGATTCGGCGAACGGCCGCGTGGCCAGCGGCTCCTGCAGCGCGAGTTCGATGTGGCCGATGGCGTTGGGCGGCAGTTCGCGGGCGTCGTGTTCGGCCAGGGTGTGGATGTCGAGCTGGTGCGCGATGCGCTTGACCTTGGCCTTGACCCAGCGGTGGCCGTGCAGGGCCCAGTAGACGCGGCCCGGCACCAGGGGCTCGTCGTCCAGCCAGGCGACGGTGGCGGCGATCTCGCGCTGCGCGTCGAGCGAGGCGTCCGCGTCGTCCACCCCGAGCAGCCAGTCGCCGCGTGAGACGTCGAGCTCGCGGTCGAGCACGATGCCCGCGCTGTGACCGGCGGACACCTCGCCGGGCCGGCGCACATGGTCGAGCACCTGCGCCACCACGGCGGTCTGGCCCCGGGGCGCCACGCGCACAGCCTGGCCCGGGCGCAACTGCCCGGCGGCCACGCGGCCCCAGAACACGCGCCGACCCTGGGAGGTGTCGGACGAGGACGAGAACTTCTCCACCCACTGTACCGGGAAGGCCAGCGGCAGCTCGGCGTCGGGTTCCGTTACCGGCAGGTGCTCCAGGATTTCCAGCAGCGTGGGGCCGTGGTAGCCGCACCAGCCGGCTTTCGCTGCCTCGTCCACCACGTTCCAACCGTTCAGGGCGGACACCGGCACCACGGCCGTCACGTCGAGCCCGGCCTGCTGGGCAAAGGCGTACAGCGCGGCCTTGATGTGGGTGTAGGCGGTGGCACCGTCGTCCACCGCGTCGAGCTTGTTCACCGCGAACACCACCGAGGGCACGCGCAGCAGCTTGACCAGCAGGCTGTGGCGGCGCGTCTGCGGCAGCAGGGCCAGGGCGGGGTCGCGCCAGTCGAGCTTGGTGGCGTCGACCAGCACCACGGCGGCGTCGGCGCTGCTGGCCGCGGTGACCATGTTGCGCGTGTACTGCTCGTGGCCCGGGGCGTCGCCGATGATGAACTTGCGCTGCTCGGTGCTGAAGTAGCGGTAGGCCACGTCGATGGTGATGCCTTGCTCGCGCTCGGCCGACAGGCCGTCGGTGAGCAGGGCCAGGTCGGTCTGGCCCAGGCGCTGCACGCCGGCCAGGTGGTCCTGCAGCACGGCCTTGCTGTCGACCAGCAGGCGGCCGATGAGCGTGCTCTTGCCGTCGTCGACGCTGCCGCAGGTGATCAGGCGCAGCGCGGCGCGGGTGTCTTGCGAGGTGGCGGTGCTCATCAGAAGTAACCCTCTTTCTTGCGGCGCTCCATGGAAGCGTCGCTGGTCTTGTCGTCCATGCGGGTGGCGCCACGCTCGCTGACCTCGGCGGCCAGGGTCTCAATCACGATCTGCTGCGGCGTGGCGGCCGTGCTTTCCACGGGGCAGGTGCAGGTGATGTCGCCCACGGTGCGAAAGCGCACGTCGCGCCGTTCCACCCGCTCGCCTTCGCGCGGCGGGGTGAGCTCGGTCACCGGCACCAGCAGGCCGCGGCGGTCCACCACCTCGCGCGGGTGGGTGTAGTAGATGGAGGGCAGGCCGATGTCCTCGCGCGCGATGTACTGCCAGACGTCGAGCTCGGTCCAGTTGCTGATGGGGAACACGCGGAAGTGCTCGCCGGGCTGCAGGCGGGTGTTGAACAGGGTCCAGAGCTCGGGGCGCTGGGCCTTGGGCTGCCACTGGCCGAAGCCGTCGCGGTGCGAAAAGATGCGCTCCTTGGCGCGCGCCTTTTCTTCGTCGCGCCGCGCGCCACCGATCAGGGCGTCGAAACGGAACTCCTCGATGGCCTCCAGCAGCGTGACCGATTGGTGCACGTTGCGGCTCTCGCCCGGGTGGGCCAGGCGCACGGTGCCGCGCGCCATGGAGTCTTCCACGCGGCGAACGATCAGCTCGGCGCCGAGTTCTTTCGCGCGCTGGTCGCGGAAATCCGTCACCTCGGGAAAGTTGTGGCCGGTGTCGATCATCAGCAGCGGGTAGGGAATGCGGCCGGCGCCGAAGGCCTTCTCGGCGCACTTGAGCATGACCAGCGAGTCCTTGCCGCCCGAGAAGAGCAGGGCGGGGCGCTCGAAGGCGCCGGCCACCTCGCGCAGGATGAAGATGGTTTCTTCTTCCAGCGCGTCCAGGTGGGCGTTGCTGAGCTGGTGGCCGCTGTCGTGCAGCAGGGCGGCTTCGATCACGGCGGGGTCTGGGCGGGCGTTCATGCGGGGGTCCGATCGAGAGAGGAGGCGGCGGGCGGCACGTGCAACCCGCATTCCTTGGCGCTTTCCTGCTCCCACCACCAGCGGCCGGCGCGGAAGTCCTCGCCCACGCTGATGGCGCGGGTGCAGGGCTCGCAGCCGATGCTGGGGAAGAAGCGGTCGTGCAGTTCGTTGGTGTCCAGGCCGTGCAAGGCGATGAAATGCCACACGTCGCCCCAGGTCCAGTCCACCAGCGGGCTGATCTTCACGCGCTCGGGTTCCTGGATCACTTCGCCAACCTCGGCGCGCGCGTTCGATTGCTCGCGCCGCAGGCCGGTGATCCAGCCGTCGTGGCCGGCCAGGGCGCGCGACAGCGGCTCCATCTTGCGCACGTCGCAGCAGGCCTTGCGCAGCTCGATGCTGCGGTACATGGCGTCCTCGCCATGGCGGCGCACGAAGTGCACCACCGATTCGTGCCTGGGCCGGAACACGCGCACGCTGGTGGCGTAGCGGCGTTCAATCTTGGGGATCATGGCCAGGGTTTCGGCGTGCAGCTTGCCGGTCTCCAGGACGAAGACGCTGGCCTCGACGCCGGCGAGGTGGACCAGGTGGGTGACCACCATGTCCTCGGCGCCCAGGCTGGACGCCTGCGTGAGGCGTGGGTGCGCGGAGGCCTGCTCGCGCAGCAGCGCGATGGCGCGCTCCACCTTGGCCGCGAAGTCGGCCGAGGGGTGGTTGTAGAGATCGATGGCGCTCATGGCAGGTCCTCAGGCGTTCGCGAAGCGCGGCTGCGGCTGCAACGCGTCGCCCTGGTAGAAGCCGCCGTAGTGCCGCAGCAGGCGCTCGGCGTGCGCCAGGTCCTGGTCGGCCTTGAGCACGGCCTGGCTGAAGCCGCTGCGCTGCATCTGCAGCAGCTGGTCGATCAGCACCTCGCCGGTGGCGCGGATGTCGCCGGTGAAGCCCAGGCGACGGCGCAGCAGGAAGGCCTGGCTGAAGGCGCGGCCGTCGCTGAACTTGGGGAACTGCAGTTCGACCACGCGCACACCGCTCAGGTCGGCCTCGCGTGGGTCGTCGGTGTTGGCCAGCACGCGGCGTTCGGCCTCGGTTTCGGGGGGGCTGAAGGTGTCGGCGCGCAGCAGCTGGATGCTCATGTTCGGCTCCTGGTTCAGACAGTGGCGGCGTCGACGGGACGCGCGGTGGTGCTGCGCACGGCGTTGGCGGCCTGCTTGAACGGGTCGAGGCCGATCCGGCGCAGGGTGGCGATGAAAGGTTCGCCGTCCTCGCGTTGGGCGCGGTAGGTGTCGAGCAGGGCCTCGATGACCTCGGGCACCTCGTTGGCCGCGAAGGACGGGCCGATGACCTTGCCCGGCGTGGCCTCGCCCGACAGGCGCTTGCCGTCGGAGCCGCCCAGCGTCACCTGGTACCACTCCTGGCCGTCCTTGTCGACGCCGAGCACGCCGATGTGGCCGCTGTGGTGGTGGCCGCAGCTGTTGATGCAGCCGCTCATGTGCAGGTCGATCTCGCCGATGTCGTGCAGCTCGTCGAGGTCGGCGTAGCGCGCGAGCACGGCCTGGGCGATGGGCAGCGAGCGCGCGTTGGCGAGATCGCAGAAATCGCCGCCGGGGCAGGCGATCATGTCGGTGAGCAGGCCGATGTTGGGCTTGGCCAGACCCAGGCGGCGCGCCTCGCGCCACAGCTCGGGCAACTGGTCGCAGCGCACCCAGGGCAGCAGCAGGTTCTGCGTGTGCGTCACGCGCGCCTCGCCGCCGGAGAAGCGGTCGGCCAGCTCGGCCGCGCGCTCCAGCTGCTCGGCCGTGGCGTCGCCGGGCGACTGGCCCAGGCGCTTGAAGGAGAGCGTGACCGCGCGCAGGTCGGGGTTCTTGTGCGCCACCACGTTGCGGGTGAGCCAGCGGCTGAATTCCAGGTCGTCCTCGGCCGCGGCCTTGAGGATGTGGGCGATCTTGGCGTCGGCGCTCTTGCGGTCGCAGGCCAGCGCGGGCGGCGTGAAGAAGGCGCTGACGCGGGCCAGCTCGGCGGCGGTGATGGTGTGCGGCGCGCCGTCCAGCTCGAGGATGTCGCGGTACTCGGCCTCGACCTGGTCGGCGAAGGCCTGGCCCTCGGCCTTCACGATGATCTTGATGCGCGCCTTGTACATGTTGTCGCGCCGGCCGAAGCGGTTGTAGGCGCGCACCACGGCTTCCAGGTAGTTGAGCATCTGGTCCCAGGGCAGGAACTCGCGCAGCACGGTGCCGATGATGGGCGTGCGGCCCATGCCGCCGCCCACGCGCACCTGGAAGCCCAGCTCGCCGTCGACGTTGTGCAGCAGGCGCAGGCCCACGTCGTGCCAGGGCGTGGCGGCGCGGTCTTCGCGGGCGCCGGTGATGGCCACCTTGAACTTGCGCGGCAGGAAGGCGAACTCGTGGTGCAGGGTGCTCCACTGGCGCAGGATCTCGGCGAAGGGCCGGGGGTCGGCCACCTCGTCCACGGCGATGCCGGCCAGGGCATCGGAGGTGGTGTTGCGAATGCAGTTGCCGCTGGTCTGGATGCCGTGCAGGCCCACGCTGGCCAGCAACTCCATCACGTCGGCCGAGCGCGCCAGTGGAATCCAGTTGAACTGCACGTTGGAGCGCGTGGTGAAGTGCGCCGTGCGGTCGGGCAGGCTCGGCACGTCGGACAGGCCGGCGTTGGCCTTGGAAATGTCGTTGTCTTCCTTGTGGTCGAACTCGCGCGCCACGCGGGCCAGCACGCGCAGCTGCTCGCTGTTGATCTCCCCATAGGGCACGGCCACACGCAGCATGGGCGCAAAGCGCTGGATGTACCAGCCGTTCTGCAGGCGCAGCGGCTTGAAGGCGTCGTCGGAGAGGGTGCCGGCCTGCCAGCGCTCCAGCTGGTCGCGGTACTGGGCGGCGCGCTGTTGCACGAACTGGCGGTCGAAAGCGTCGTGGCGGTACATGGATCGGGCGATGGGACCACCGGAGCGGTCGGCGATTCGTGGGGATGCCCGGCACTGTAGAAAGTTGGCTTTATTCGACGAACTACTTTTTTTTTATGCCTGTATATCAATTTGGAATAAGCAAATCCTGGTGGCCCATGGAGCAAAATTGGCTATCACAATTTGTCTGAAGTAACATCCCCCAACATGACGAGCGTCGTTCGGGTTCAGGTGATCGGTTTCTCAGACGTGGAGCGCCACGCGTTGAACACCGTTTTCCGGCTCTCGCGTGAGCGCGAGGTGTCCTACGGACCCTGGCGGGCGGCCTCGGGCCTGCTGGAAGAAATGCCCCCCGTGCTGCTGGTGGATGGCGACTGCGCCGAAGCCGTGTTGGTGCATGCGCGCGCGCCGCGCCCCGGTCAGCGGCTCATCTGGGTGGGCGAGCAGGCGCCCGAGCACGCCTGGCGGGTCGTGGCGCGGCCCATCGCCTGGGCGCACCTGCTGCACGACCTGGACACCACCTTCGCCGCCACGCAGAGCGATTCCGGTTTCCTGGACCTGGACGTGTCCCAGCCCGCGCCGCTGGACATCGAGCTTGGCGAATTTCCCTTGGTCGAGGTGCGCCGGGCCCTGGTGGTGGGCATCGCGGCGAACGAGTCCGGCTACCTGCGAGAGCGGCTGACGCAGGCGGCCGTGCCCTATATCGATGAGGCACCGAGCACCGAACGCGCCGCCGAGTGCATGGCCCAGCACCACTACCTGTGCGGGGTGTTCAACCTCGACGACCACCACATCGACGCCTGGGGCCTGATGCAGCTGTTCCGCCAGCGCTACCCCGAGGCCATGACCCTGGCGACCAGCGAGCACGCGCAGCGCTTCGCCGGCCCCCTGACGGGCTGGTGGCACCGGCGGCGGGTGCGCGCGCACACGCGCCGCCTGGGCGTTTCGGGCCTGCTGGCGCTGCCGCTGCAGCCGCCGGTGGTGTCGCGTTACCTGGAAATGCTCTGAGCCGGGGCCGAGCGCCGGCCGGCGGCTCAGCCGCGGGTGCGCCGCGCGCGCCGCCAGGCAAAGCGCGCGGGGTCGATCGCGGTGCGCAGTTCGGCGTCGAGGCCCGGCGCTTCGCCGTCCATCTCGGCCGCCAGCCACTGGCCGCAGGCCGCGGCCAGCGACAGCCCGCGCGAACCCAGGGCCGTGAGCAACCAAAGCCCGGGCAGTCGGGGCACGGCCGATGCCGCGTGGCCCGCGCTGTCGCGCGCGGCCCAGGCCGCCGGGTCGGGCGCGGCGCCCACCAGGGGCAGTCGGTCCATGGAGGCGCAGCGCACGCCGGCCCAGCCCAGCAGACGGCCTTGCGCGAGCCCGTCCTCCAGCCGGTCGGCGGCGGCGGGTGCCAGGGCGCGCAGCCGGGCGGCGTTGTCGCGGTGGGCGGCATCGCTCAGGGCGGTGTCGGTGCGGCCGCGCGCATAGGTCGAGCCCATGGCCCAGATCGCCGCCGGCCAGCGCGGAGCTAGCCCGCTGTCGCGGTACTCCGGCACGAAGACGCCGTCGTCGCGCTGCGGCCGCTCGCTCAGCGGCGCGCCGTCCAGCGCGCCCAGGCTCATCTGGCCCAACACCGGGCCCAGCGGCCAGGCGCCGCCGGCCTCGGGCGCGAGATCGCGGCTGCCCAGTGCGGCGGCGATCACGGCGTGCGGCGCGGCGGCGATGGTCCGGCCCGCGGGGTCCAGCGCCTGCCACTGGCCGGTCCCGCGCGACAGGCCCGCCACGGGCGCATTCCAGCGGGTGTCCAGCCGCTCGCCGGCCTCGGCCAGCCAGGCCAGCACCAAGGCGCCCGGGCGCACCAGCGCGGCGGGCTGCTGGCCGGGGGCGTGGGCGCCGCGGTTGTCGATCGTCGCCGCCTGCCAGCCGGCGCCCGGGGCCACCAGGCGCTCCAGCTCGGCCCGCGCGATGGGCACGCCCAGGGCCGTGAGGCGCGACATCGGTGTGGGCTGGCGCGTGAGGTGCGGGCTCAGCACGCCCACCGGCAGGGCCGAGGCCGCGCGGGCCGGGCCCTCCGCGGCGTCGAGCAGCGTGACGCGCCAACCGCGCCGGCACAGCGCGGCCGTGACCGCCGCGCCCGCCAGGCCGGCGCCGATCACCAGCGCTCGGCGCGTCTCGTCAGGGGCTGGCATGCGCAAAGCAAGAGGCCCGCGCGCGGCGGGCCTGCAGGTGCCGGGGTGGCGGGCATCAGGACGCGCTGGGCGGCACGTAGCCGGCGGCCTGGTCGGCGCCTTCGCCGAAGAAGTGCTTTTCCATCTGGCGCGCCAGGTACTGGCGGGCGCGGGCGTCGGCCATGTTGAGCCGGTTCTCGTTGAGCAGCATGGTCTGCTGCTTGAGCCAGGCGGCCCAGGCCTCCTTGCTCACGTTCTCGAAAATCTTCTTGCCCAGTTCGCCGGGGTAGGGCGGGAAATCCAGGCCTTCGGCTTCCTTGCCGAGCTTGATGCATTGAACCATTCGTGCCATCGGTGAATCCTTGTCGTGGGCCCCTCTTTATGCGAGGGAGTTATATCGGATGGAATAAACGATTCGTTCGGTTTCGCGCGCCGCTGCGGCAAGATGCGCGACCAGCGGTCACGGGCCATCGCGAGGCCCGCACTGTAGCAATCTTTGATCGGCCTCAATCCCGTCAGGGTCGGGCCACGCCGCCGCGACAGCGCCACTTTCTACAATAACGACCCGTCTTTCTCCCGGGATCATCTTTCATCATGAGTGCATTCAACGAAGAGCGCGTGCTGAGCGTTCACCACTGGACGGACCGGCTCTTCAGCTTCACCACCACGCGCGACACCTCGCTGCGCTTCTCCAACGGCCATTTCACGATGATCGGCCTGCGGGTGGACGGCAAGCCCCTGCTGCGAGCCTACAGCATCGTCAGCCCGAACTGGGCGGAGCACCTGGAGTTCCTCAGCATCAAGGTGCAGGACGGCCCGCTCACCTCGCGCTTGCAGCACATCCAGCCCGGCGACACCGTCATCGTGGGCCGCAAGCCCACCGGCACGCTGCTCACCGACTACCTGCTGCCGGCCAAGCGCCTGTACCTGCTGGGTACGGGCACCGGCCTGGCGCCGTTCATGAGCATCATCCGCGACCCCGAGACCTACGAGCGCTATGAACAGGTGGTGCTGATCCACGGCGTGCGCCAGGTCAAGGAACTCGCCTACCGCGAGCTCATCACAGAGCAGCTCAAGCAGGACGAATTCCTCGGCGACATGGTCAAACAGAAACTGCTCTACTACCCCACGGTCACGCGCGAACCCTTCATGCACCAGGGCCGCATCCCGCAGCTGCTGGCCGACGGGGTGGTCGCCAAGGACCTGGGCCTGCCCCCGCTCAACCCCGCCGAGGACCGCGTGATGATCTGCGGCAGCCCCGAAATGCTGCGCGACCTCAAGGCCCTGTGCGAGAAGCTGGGCTTCAAGGAAGGCAACACCACCACGCCGGGCGAGTTCGTCATCGAACGCGCCTTCGTGAGCTGAGGCCGGCATGAACGGCTTGCTCGCGCTGCCCGGCCAGCGTCCCCGACGGGTGCTCGCCCTCATCGCCGCGGTCAGCGTGGCCCTGCTGGCCTTCGGCATGTATTTGCAGCACGTGGTGGGGCTGGAGCCTTGCCCCATGTGCATCGTGCAGCGCTACGCGCTGATCCTGGTGGCGGTGCTGGCGGGCGTGGCGGCCTGTCTGCGTTCGCCGGTGGCGCGCGCCTCCGGTGTGTCGCTGATGGGCCTGTTCGCGGCCTTCGGCGCCTTTACCGCCGCGCGCCAGAGCTGGCTGCAGTGGAACCCGCCCGAGATCATGGCCTGCGGGCGCGACTTCTTCGGGATGATCGAGGCCTTTCCGCTGGGTCGCGCCATTCCCATGATCTTTCGCGGCAGCGGCGACTGCGCCAAGGTCGACTGGACCTTCCTCGGTCTGACGATCGCGAACTGGTCTTTCCTGTGGTTCGTGGCCTTCGGGGGGCTGGCCGCTTGGATGCTGCTGGCGCGCCGCCGCGCGGCGGCCTGAGCGGCGTTCAGGCCAGCTTTTTCACCAGCACCTGGCTGCGCCGGTCCCAGTTGTATTTGCGCTTGCGCGCCTCGGGCAGCCAGTCGGCGCCGACCTGCACGAAGCCGCGCTTGATGAACCAGTGCATGGTGCGCGTGGTGAGCACGAAGATGCTCTGCAGCCCCTGGGCGCGCGCGCGCGCCTCGATGCGCTTGAGCAGGCGCTCGCCGTCGCCCTGGCTCTGTGACTGCCCCGATACCGTGAGCGCGGCCATCTCGCCAGTGCGTTCCTCGGGGTAGGGGTAGAGCGCGGCGCAGCCGAAGATCACGCCGTCGTGCTCGATGATGGTGTAGAGCCCGGCGTCGCGCTCGATCTCGTGGCGGTCGCGCTTGACCAGGGTGCCGTCCTTCTCGTACGGCTCGATCAGCGCCACGATGCCCGCGACATCGTCGATCGAGGCCTCGCGCACGCTCTCCAGCTTCTCGTCCACCACCATGGTGCCGATGCCGTCGTGCGTGTAGATCTCCAGCAGCAGCGAGCCGTCTACCGCGAAGGGCAGGATGTGGCTGCGCTCGACGCCGCCTTCGCAGGCGCGGATGCAGTGCTGCAGGTAGAAGGCGGTGTCGGTGGGCCGCTCGGGCTTGGGCAGGCTGGCGAGCAGGCGCTTGGCGTCGGCCAGGGGCAGCTCGGTGTCGATCTCGCTGTCTGGGTTGGCCGCGTCCACGCGGATGCCGGGAATCTCGGTGAGGAAGATCAGCTTGTCCGCCTGCAGCGACACCGCCACGGAGGTGGCCACGTCCTCCATGGTGAGGTTGAAGGCTTCGCCGGTGGGCGAGAAGCCGAAGGGCGAGAGCAGCACCATGGCGCCCATGTCCAGCGAGCGCTGGATGCCGTCGGTGTCGATCTTGCGCACCAGGCCCGAGTGCAGGAAGTCCACGCCGTCGATCAGGCCCACGGGCCGAGCGGTGACGAAATTGCCCGAGATCATGCGCACCGTGGCGCCGGCCATGGGCGTGTTGGGCAGGCCCTGGCTGAAGGCGGCCTCGATCTCGTAGCGCAGCTGGCCGGCGGCTTCCTGCGCGCAGTCCAGCGCCACCTCGTCGGTGATGCGCATGCCGTGCGAGTATTTCGCCTCGTGTCCCTTGAGGCGCAGCTGCTCGTTCACCTGCGGCCGGAAGCCGTGCACCAGCACGATCTTCACGCCCATGCTCTGGATCAGTGCCAGGTCCTGCGCCAGGTTTTGCAGCTTGCCCGCCGCGATCGCCTCACCCGCGATGCCCACCACCAGGGTATTGCCTCGGTGCTTGTGGATGTACGGCGCGACCGAGCGGAACCACGGGACGAAGGTGAAGTTGAAGACGTTGGACATCAGGTCGGGGGTGGCTGCAGGGGGCGTGGGGGCACCGGATAATCGCGGGTTCGCCGATTTTCACCGAAGTCCCGTTTTGCCCACGCCCGCCCTGCACCTGGAGTTCCCCGAGGCCTTGCCCGTGTCGGCGCGCCGCCACGAGATCGAGGCGGCGGTGCGCGAGCACCAGGTGGTCATCGTCTGCGGCGAGACCGGCTCGGGCAAGACCACGCAGCTGCCCAAGATCGCGCTGGCCATGGGGCGCGGCCGCCTGAATGCGAAGCCCGGCCAGCGCGGCCGCCTGATCGGCCACACCCAGCCGCGGCGCATCGCCGCCAGCTCGGTGGCCAAGCGCATCGCCGAGGAACTGAAGACCCCGCTGGGCGAGGTGGTGGGCTACAAGGTGCGTTTCCAGGACCGGCTCTCGCGCGAGGCTTCGGTCAAGCTGATGACCGATGGCATCCTGCTCGCCGAGACGCAGACCGACCCGGACCTGAACGCCTACGACACGATCATCATCGACGAGGCGCACGAGCGCAGCCTCAACATCGACTTCCTGCTCGGCTACCTGCGCCAGCTGCTGCCGCGCCGGCCCGACCTGAAGGTGATCGTCACCTCGGCCACCATCGACGCCGACCGCTTCGCCGCGTACTTTTCCTCGTCGAAGGGCCCGGCGCCGGTGCTCATGGTCTCGGGTCGCACCTACCCCGTCGAAGTGCGCTGGCGGCCTTTCGAGGAAAGCCGCGAGTTCGATCTGAACGACGCCATCGCCGACGGCGTGGACGAGCTGTGGCGCGGCGGCCAGGGCGGCGACATCCTGATCTTCCTGCCGGGCGAGCGCGAGATCCGCGAGGCCGCCGACCACCTGCGCAAGCACCTGGCCCACCAGCCGCTGAACCGCCATGCCGAGGTGCTGCCGCTGTTCGCGCGCCTGAGCCAGGCCGAGCAGGACCGCATCTTCCAGCCGCACGGCCAGCGCCGCATCGTGCTGGCCACCAACGTGGCGGAGACCTCGCTCACGGTGCCGGGCATCCGCTACGTCATCGACGCCGGCACCGCGCGCGTCAAGCGCTACAGCTTTCGCCAGAAGGTCGAGCAGCTGCAGATCGAGCCCATCAGCCAGGCCGCGGCCAACCAGCGCGCGGGCCGCTGCGGACGGGTGGCCGACGGCATCTGCATCCGCCTCTACGACGAGGCGGACTTCAACAACCGCCCCCGCTTCACCGACCCCGAGATCCTGCGCAGCTCGCTGGCCGGCGTCATCCTGCGCATGAAGGCCCTGCACCTGGGCGCGGTGGAAGACTTCGCCTTCGTCGACGCCCCGCAGCGGCGCGCCATCGCCGACGGCTATCAGCTGCTGGCCGAACTCGGCGCGGTGGACGACGACAACCAACTCACGCCCACCGGCCAGTCGCTCGCGCGGCTGCCGCTGGACCCGCGCGTGGGCCGCATGATCCTGGCCGCGCGCGAGCACCACGCGCTGGACGAGGTGCTGGTCATCGCCGCCGCGCTCAGCGTGCAGGACGTGCGCGACCGGCCCATCGACAAGCAGGCCCAGGCCGACCAGGCGCACGCCAAGTTCGACGACGAGAAGAGCGAGTTCACCGGCACGCTCAAGCTCTGGAAGTGGCTGGAGGACAGCCGTGGCGGCCACGGGCAGGCGCACAAGCTCAGCCACCGCCAATACGAGAACCTGCTGCGCGAGAACTTCATCAACGTGCGCCGCGTGCGCGAGTGGCGCGACACCCACAGCCAGTTGCACACCGTGGTGGGCGAGCAGGGTTGGAAGCCCAACACCACGCCGGCCAGCTACGAGCAGCTGCACAGCGCCATGCTCAGCGGCCTGCTCGGCAACCTGGGCGTCAAGAGCGAAACCGAGGACTGGTACCTCGGCGCGCGTGGCATCAAATTCCACCGCCACCCCGGCGCCCATCTCAGCAAGAAGCCCGGCCGCTGGATCGTCTGCGCCGAACTGGTGGAGACCACGCGCCTGTTCGGGCGTGGCATCGCGGCCATCGAGCCCGCCTGGGTGGAGCGCGTGGGCGCGCACCTGCTCAAGAAGCAGCTGCTGGACCCGCACTGGGAAAAGAAGGCCGCGCGCGTGTCGGCGCTGGAGCGCGCCACGCTCTATGGTCTGGTGATCTACCACAACCGCCGCGCCGACTACGGCCGCATCGACCCGACCGGCGCGCGCGAGATCTTCATCCGCGAGGCCCTGGTGCAGGGCGAGTGGGACACGAAGCTGCCCTTCCTGGCCGCCAACCAGAAACTGGTGCGCCAGGTGATGGAGCTGGAGCACAAGTCGCGCCGGCAGGACGTGCTGGTGGACGACGAGGTCATCTACGCCTGGTACGACGAACAGGTCCCGGCCGAGCTGTGCAACGGCGCCGCCTTCGAGCGCTGGTACGCCCAGGCCGCGCGCGAGAACCCCAAGTTGCTGTTCCTCACGCGCGAGGACCTCATGCGCCACGAGGCCGCCGGCATCACGGCCCAGGCCTTCCCGCGCACCGTGCGCCTGGGCGGCGTGGACTGCGCCGCGGCCTACCTGCACGAGCCCGGCGATCCGCGCGACGGCCTCTCGGTCACGGTGCCCATCTACGCGCTCAACCAGGTGAGCGAGGAGCGCATCGACTGGCTGGTGCCCGGCATGCTGAAGGACAAGGTACTGGCCCTGCTCAAAACCTTGCACCAGCGCCCGCGCTCGCGCCTGGTGCCGCTGCCGGCCACGGCCGAGCGCTTCACCGAGGCCTTGTGCGCGCCCGAGGGCTTCGCCCAGGGCAACTTCCTCGACGCCGTGCTCAAGCTGGTGCGCGCGGCGACCCAGCTCGACATCGTGCGCAACGACCTCAAGGCCGACCAGCTGCCGGCGCACCTCTTCATGCACCTGCGCGTGGTGGACGAGCACGGCCGCCAGCTGGGCCAGGGGCGCAGCCTGGCCGCGCTCAAGGCCGAGCTGGGGTCGCAGGCGCGCGGTGCCTTCCAGGCCCTGGCGGCGCTCAAGGTGCCGGCGGCCGTGCCGGCGCCGGCGGGTGCTTCGCCAGGCGCGCCATCGCCGGCCCTGGCGGGCCAGGCCACGCGCGTGGCCAAGGCAGCGCCGCCGGCCGCGCCTGCGGTGGACGCCAGCCAGCGCCACACCCGCTGGGACTTCGGCGAGCTGCCCGAGCTGCTGGAGATCCGCCGCGGCGGCCAGACCCTGATCGGCTTTCCGGCGCTGGTGGACGACGGCGACGCGGTGCGCATCGAGGTCTTCGACGAGCCCGAACTGGCGCAGGCGCGCCACCGCGAGGGCCTGCGCCGCCTGGTGGCGCTGCAGATCAAGGACGCGCTGAAGTACCTGGAGAAAAACATCCCCGGCCTGCAGGCCATGGGCGCGGCCTTCATGGGCGTGGACAAGGAGCGCGGCGGCGGCACGCTGGAAGAGCTGCGCCAGCAGCTCCTGGAGCTGGCGCTGGACCGCGCCTTCCTGCAGGAGCCGCTGCCGGCCGATGCCAAGGCCTTCGAGCAGCGCGTGGCCGACGGGCGTGGGCGACTCAACCTCATCGCCGCCGAGATCGCGCGCTCGGCCGGCGCCATCCTCACCGAATTCGCCGCCGCCCAGCGCAAGCTGAAAGACGCCAAGCCGCCCGCCGACGTGGCCGCCGACATCGCCCAGCAGTTGCAGCGCCTGGTGGGGCGGCGTTTTCTGGTCGAGACGCCGCACGCGCAGCTGCAGCATTTGCCGCGTTACCTGAAGGCCGTGCAACTGCGGCTGGACAAGCAGCGCGGCGACCCCGCGCGCGACGCCGCGCGCCTGGCCGAGCTCAAGCCGCAGGACCAGCGCTACTGGCGCCTGGTGGCCGAGCGCAAGGGCGTGCAGGACCCTCGCCTGCAGGAGCTGCGCTGGCTGCTGGAAGAGCTGCGCGTGAGCTTCTTCGCCCAGGAACTGCGCACGCCGCAGCCGGTGAGCCTGAAGCGGCTCGACAAGGCCTGGGCCCAGCTGCAGGCCTGAGGGCCGCCGGTTCCGGCGTTTCACCCACGCGGCGCTCGGGCATGGCCGCCGCGAATTGACGGGCGGGGCCTGCTGCGATTCACTGGCGCGGTCATGAGGAGACCGCCCATGGACCGCCGTGATTTCGTCGAATCGTGCGCCGTCGGCGCCGCCGCCCTGAGCGGCGTTCTGGCCCGCACCGCCTGGGCCGCCGACGCCCGGCCGCGCGCCTACGCGCGCACCCTGCTGGTGGACGAGCAGGGCCAGCCGGTCAAGGCCAGCCAGCTGCGCGCCCAGGTCAACTACGTGTTCCATTACCCCTTCGAGGCCACGCCGGTTTTCCTGCTCGACCTGGGCAAGGCCGCGCCGCCCACGAAGCTGGCGACCCAGGACAAGCAGGCCTACGAATGGCCCGGCGGCGTGGGGGCGAAGCGCAGCGTGGTGGCCTTTTCGGCCATCTGCGCGCACCAGTTGGTCTACCCCACGAAGGAGCTGAGCTTCATCAGCTTCCGCAAAGGCCCGGCGGCCAACCCGCAGACGCCCAGCCAGGGCAACGACCTGATCCACTGCTGCGCCGACCACAGCCAGTACGACCCCGCGCGCGGCGCCCAGGTGCTGCGCGGCCCGGCCGAGCAGCCGCTGTGCGCGGTGCTGCTGGAGCACGACGCCAGGAGCGATCAGCTCACCGCCACCGGCACGCTCGGCGGCGAGCTGTTCGAGGCGTTTTTCAAGAAGTACGAAATGAAGCTGAGCCTGGAGATGGGGCCCGGCGTGCGCCAGGCGGTGGCGGGGCGCAGCACGGTGCGCGAACTGGAGCGCTTCTGCCGCAACCCCATCCGTTGCTGAGCACGGTCTGCACGCGCCACGGCGGCCCCCCAGGGGGCCGATCCGGCCGGGGGCGGCCCGGCGCCGGATCGGTCACAGCCGCTGCAGGCGCTCCAGAGCGGCGAGCAGGGTCTCGTCCTTCTTGGCGAAGCAGAAGCGGACCACCTTCTGGTCGAAGCCGTCGCCATAGAAGGCCGACAGCGGGATCGCCGCCACGCCGATCTCGGTCGTGAGCCAGCGGCAGAAATCGGCCTCCGGCAGTTCGCGCTCGGGCACGGCCAGGGCGGAGATGTCCACGCACTGGAAGTAGGTGCCTTCGCCCGGCAGCAGCCGGAACCGCGTCTTCGCCAGGCCCTGGCGGAACAGGTCGCGCTTGCGCTGGTAGAAGGCCGGCAGATCGCGGTAGGGCGCGGGGTCGGCCATGTAGGCGGCCAGCGCGTGCTGCATGGGCGTGTTCACCGTGAACACGTTGAACTGGTGCACCTTGCGGAATTCGGCCGTGAGCGGCGCGGGCGCCAGCACGGTGCCCACCTTCCAGCCGGTCACGTGGTAGGTCTTGCCGAAGCTGCTGACGATGAAGGCGCGCGCCGCCAGGCCGGGGTAGCGCGCGGCGCTGTGGTGCGGCACGCCGTCGAACACCATGTGCTCGTAGACCTCGTCGCTGATGAGCACGATGTCGGTGGGCGCCAGCAGCTCGTCCAGGCGGCGCATCTCGGCGTCCGTCCAGCACATGCCGCTGGGGTTGTGCGGGGTGTTGACGATCAGGGCGCGCGTGCGCGGCGTGATGGCCGCGGCGATGGCGTCGAAGTCGGGGCGGAAGCTGCCCGGCACCAGCGGCACGCGCACCACGCGCCCGCCCGCCAGCTCGATGTTGGGCACGTAGCTGTCGTAGCAGGGCTCCAGAACGATGACATCGTCGCCCGGGTGCACCACGGCCAGGATGGCGGTGAGGATGGCCTGCGTGGCGCCGGCGGTGACGGTGATCTCGGTGTCCGGGTGGTAGCGGCGGCCGTACAGCGCCTGCACCTTGTCGGCCATGGCCTGGCGCAGCGCGGGCACGCCGGTCATGGGCGGGTACTGGTTGTGGCCGGCGCGCATGGCCCCGTCGACCGCGTCCAGCAGGGCCGGGTCGCAGCCGAAGTCGGGAAAACCCTGGCCGAGGTTGACCGCGCCGTGCTCGGCCGCCAGCGTGGACATCACGGTGAAGATGGTGGTGCCCACCTGGGGCAGGCGGGAGGTGAGAGCGGGGGTGCGAGGTGCGTTCGAGGTCATGAGAGCGTGGCGCTTGCGGTGGCGGATCGAGAAACACCGCGGAACCGGCTTTGCTGGGCCGCTGGTGTTGCCCCCTTGAGGGGGTGACGGCCGTCAGGCCGGCGCGGGGGTGTCAAATGTCATATTCGTCGGGTTCGCCGGCCATGGCGCGCTGGATCAGCTCGCGCGACAGGCGCTCGGACAGCAGCTCGGCAAAGCGCAGCACGAACTGGCGCAGGTAGGTGCCGCGCTTGAAGGCCACGCGGGCCAGGTTGTGGCCGAACAGCGCGCCCGCGGGCCGCGAGACCAGGTCGGGCGTCTGGTTCTCGCCTTTGACCGCCATCTCGGCCACGATGCCCACGCCCATGCCCAGCTTCACGTAGGTCTTGATCACGTCCGAGTCGATGGCCTCGAGCACGATGTTGGGCTGCAGGTGGCGCAGCGCGAAGGCCTGGTCGATGCGCGTGCGCCCGGTGAAGCTGGGGTGGTAGGTGATGAGCGGCAACTGCGCCAGCTCTTCCAGGCCAATGCGCTCGCGCGCGAGCATCGGGTGGTCGAAGGGGAACACCAGCACGTGCTGCCATTCGTAGGCGGGCAGGGTGACGAGCTCGGGGTAGTTCACCAGCGATTCGGTGGCCATGCCGATCTCGGCCACCTCTTCGATCAGCATGCGCGCCACCTGGTCGGGCGAGCCCTGGTGCAGGCTGATGCCGACCTTGGGGTAGGCCTGGCGCAGCGCGGCCACCGGCCCCGGCAGCACGTAGCGCGCCTGGGTGTGGGTGGTGGCGATGGACAGGGTGCCGCTGTCCTGCGCCGAGTACTGCTCGCCGATGCGCTTGAGGTTGTTCACCTCGCGCAGGATGATGTCGATGCTCTTGAGCACCTGCTGGCCCGGCTCGGTGACGCGTTTGATGCGCTTGCCGTGGCGGGCGAAGATCTCGATGCCGAGCTCGTCCTCCAGTTCGATGATGGCCTTGGACACGCCGGGCTGCGAGGTGTGCAGCGCCTTGGCGGCCTCGGTGAGGTTGAGGTTGCGGCGCACCGCCTCCTGCACGAACTTGAACTGGTGCAGGTTCATGCACCCTCCTTCAAGGCCTGTGTGGCCAGCAAATCGATCAAACGCGGGTCTTCGCCGGCGGTGGGCATGAGCTCGACGGGCACGGACGGGTGCTCCCGCCGCAGACCCTCCACCAGCTGGGGCAGGTCCTCGCGCGCGTGCCGGCCCATGCCGAAAAACAGCGGCAGCACGCGCAGGCGCGTGGCGCCGGCGCGCACCAGAACCCGCGCGGCCGTGGGCAGATCGGGCTCCGTGAGCTCCAGGTAGGCGGTGCCGGCCAGCGTGTCGGGCGCGCGCTCGGCGATGCGCCGTGCCACGGCCTCCACCGGCGCGCGCCATTGCGGGTCGCGCGAGCCATGGGCGAAGACGATGACGCCCAGCATGGTCAGCGCTTGAGCACCAGCCACCCGAAGGCGCCCAGCGAGAAGACCGAATAGATGAGCGCCGGCGAGGCCGCCGCCAGCCAGGGCTGCCACTGGTTGAGGTTGCCGATGTAGCCGAACACGTTGTTGAGCAGGAAGAAGCTGATGCCGATCATCACGCCACCGAACACGTAGCCCGTGATGCTGCCCGAGCGGAAGTGCAGGTAGGCGAAGGGCAGGGCCAGCACCACCATCACGAGGCAGGACAGCGGGTAGAACACCTTGCGCCAGAACTCGATCTCGTGGCTCTGAGCGGTCTGGCCGTTGGCCTCCAGGTGGCGGATGTAGGCGAACAGGTCGGCCGTGCGCATGCGCTCGGGCTTGAGCAGGGCCACCGACACCATTTCGGCGTTCAGGCTGGTGGGCCAGCGAAAGCTCTCCAGCGTGCTGCGTTGCACCTTGGCCGACTGCTGGCCAGCGGCGTCGAACTCGCGCCGCTCCACTTTGCGCAGCGTCCAGCTCTCGTCGGCCTCGATGCGCCCGCTCTGCGCGTGCAGCGTGGACACCAGGAAGCCCTGGTTGTTGAACTCGAAGATGCGCACATTGCCCAGATCGCCTTGCGGCGACATCGACCCCACGTTGACCGAGAAGTTGCTGTAGGGCTGCTTCTCCTTCAGCCAGGCGCCGGTCTGGCCCAGGCTGATGGCGCCCTGGAAGCGCGCCTTGTGCAGCTGAGCGCCGCGGTCGGCCAGCGGCGCCAGGTAATCGCCGATGGCGAAGGTCAGCAGCACGAACACCGCCCCCAGCCCCAGCATGGTGCGCAGGGCGCGCCAGGGCCCGAGTCCGCTGGTGCGCAGGATGGTGTATTCCGAACCCTGGGCCAGGCGCGCAAGCACGAACACCGAGCCGATCAGCACCGCGATCGGCAGCAGCTCGTAGATGCGGCTGGGCGTGAGCAGGCCCACGTAGAGCAGGGCGTCCGGCAGGCCGTAGACGCGCGTCGGGTCGAGCACCGAGGCCTTGCCGATGTCGGGCAATTCGTCAACGAAATCGAAGAAGAAGAACAGCGACAGGAAGGCCAGCAGCACGAAGAACACGGCCGCGAACACCTCGCCATAGATCAGCCGGCGGATGGTTTTCATGCGTCGGCCTCCCGGCGGCGCCAGCCGGTGAGCAGGTCGCGCAGGCTCAGGCCCTGGTGGCGCTTGTAGAACCACACCAGCGTGAGCAGCAGCACGCCGCCGTGCAGGCCCAGCATGAAGGGCAGCAGATCGATCACGCCGCGCGCCACCCAGTTCTGCCCGATGTTGAGCAGGTTGTAATAGAAGACGAAAGCGAACAGCGTGAAGAACAGGTTGCCGCTGCGGCCCGCGCGCGGGTTGCCCACGGTGGTGGCCAGGGCGATCAGCACGAAGTTGAAGGCCGTGATCGCCAGGCCCACGCGCCAGCCCAGCTCGGCCAGGTTGGCGCGGTTGGGGTCCATGATGAGTTCCCAGCTTGGGCGGGCCTTGAGCTCCACGCCCGCCCCCAGGTTGCCGCCCGCCTGGCCGATCTGCGTGCCGTACTCGGCGAAGTCGCTCACGCGCAGGCTGCCATCGGGCCGCGTTTCGAGCCGCTGCCCGTTGTTGAGCATCAGGAACTGGCGCTCGTCCAGCCACTCGATGCGGCCCGAGCGCGCCGAGGTGATGGTTTCGCTGCCGTTGGCCTCGGAGCTGGAGATGAAGATGTTGCGGCCCTCGGTGCCGTCGGCCGTGTCCTTGTCGATGAAGAACACGCGCCGGCCGCTGGAGGATTCCTGGAACTGCCCGGGCTCCACGCGCTCCAGGTCGCCGCGCCGCTCGAAGCGGTCGCGCAGGTCGTTCACCTGCTGGTTCGCCCAGGGCCAGACGAAGAACACCATCAGCATGATCACCAGCAGCACCGGCCAGGCGAAGCGCAGGAGCGGCCCCAGAAAGCCCCCCAGCGAGCGCCCGCTGGTGAACCAGATGATCATTTCGCTGTCGCGGTACATGCGCGAGAGCGTGAACACGATGGAGATGAACAGCGCCAGGGTGAGCACCGTGGGCATGCGCCCGATGACGGTGTAGCCCAGCACCAGCATGATCTCCTGGGGATCGACGCTGCCCTTGGACGCCGCCCCCAGCGTGCGGATGAGCAGCATGGTGAGCACGATGGTGAAGAGGATCACCAGGGTGGCCCCGAAGCTGCGGGCCAGCTCCTTGCGGATGGACGAATGGAATAACATCGATTGGCTACAGAACGAACCCGAATTATGAACTTCGACCTCAAGACCCTGAGCCCGGCCCAGGCCGCCGAATTCCCCGCCGATGCGCTGCTGGTGCTGGTGCCCGATGCGCTGCCCAAGGGCCAGTCGCCGCTGCACGCGCTGGTGGCCCGGGCGCTCAAGGACGACGACCTGGAAGGCGGCGTGAGCAAGAGCCTGGCCTGCTACCGGCCCGAAGGCATCAAGGCGCCGCGCGTGCTGCTGGTGCGCGCCGGCACGGCCGACGCGGCCGCGCTGCGCAAGGCGGTGGGCGCGGGCGTGGCCCAGCTCAAGGCGCCGGGCGTCACCCGCCTGGCGGTGGTGTTCTCTCTCGTGGCGGTCGACGCCGATGGGCTGCGCGCCGCCGTGCAGGCCTGCGCCGACGCCTCCTACGTGTACACCACCACCAAGCCGAGCGCCAAGCCGCGCGCCCTGGCCAAGGTCACCTTTGGCGTGAACGACGCCGGCGCCGTGCGTTCGGGCTTCCAGGCCGGCAAGGCCGTGGTGGCGGGCGTGGAGTTCGCCAAGGAATGGGCCAACCGCCCGGCGAACCACGCCACGCCCAGCCGCCTGGCCGACGCGGCGCGCCAGCTCGGCCGCCTGCCCGGCATCAAGGCCGAGGTGTTGGGCCCGCGCGAGGTGGAGGCCCTGGGCATGGGCTCGTTCATGGCGGTGGCCCAGGGCTCGGCCGAGCCGCTGCGCTTCATCGTGCTGCGCTACCAGGGCGCGGCCAAGGCCGACGCCCCCGTGGTGCTGGTCGGCAAGGGCATCACCTTCGACACCGGCGGCATCAGCCTGAAGCCGGCGGCCGAAATGGACGAAATGAAGTTCGACATGGGCGGCGCGGCCAGCGTGCTGGGCACCTTCGCCGCCCTGGCCGAGGCCAAGCCGGCCATCAACGTGGTGGGCCTCATCCCCAGCTGCGAGAACATGCCCGACGGGCGCGCCATCAAGCCCGGTGACGTGGTCAAGAGCATGAGCGGCCAGACCATCGAGATCCTCAACACCGACGCCGAGGGCCGGCTGATCCTGTGCGACGCGCTCACCTACGCCGCGCGCTTCAAGCCGCGCGCGGTGGTCGACATCGCCACGCTCACGGGCGCCTGTGTCATCGCCCTGGGCGCGGTGCGCAGCGGCCTGTTCAGCGCGCGCGACGACCTGGCCGCGGCCCTGGCCGAGGCCGGCGAGCAGTCGGGCGACCTGTGCTGGCGCCTGCCGCTGGACGACGACTACGCCGAGGGCCTGAAGTCGAACTTCGCCGACGTGGCCAACGTGGCCGGTCGCGCGGGCGGCGCCATCACGGCGGCCAAGTTCCTGCAGCGCTTCGCCACCGAACTGCCCTGGGCGCACCTGGACATCGCCGGCACGGCCTGGCGCGGTGGCGCGGCCAAGGGCGCCACCGGCCGCCCGGTGCCGCTGCTGCTGCAGTACCTGTTGAACGAGGCCGCGCGCCCCGCCGGCCAGGCGAAAGCCAAGGCCAAGGCGCGCACCGCCAGCCGCTGAAGCCGGGCCGCGCCGTGGCCGAGGTGGCCTTTCATTTCAACGCGCCCGACAAGGCCGCCTACGTCTGCCGCCTGCTGCGCAAGGCCTACCTGAAGGGCGCGCGCGTGACCGTGCTGGCGCCCGGCGACCAGATCGACGCCCTGGACCGCGGGCTGTGGCTGCTCGCCCAGGGCGAGTTCGTGCCCCACTGTGTTCAGGCCGACCCCGAGCCCACGCGCCGCCACTCGCCCATCCACCTGCTCGAGCGGCCGGACCAGCGCGCGCCCACCCAGGTGCTGGTCAACCTGGGCGAGGCCGTGCCGGACGACTACACGCGCTTCGAGCGCGTGATCGAGGTCGTGGGCCTGAACGACGAGGACCGCGCCTCGGCGCGCCAGCGCTGGCGCCGCTACCAGGCCGACGGCATCGAGCCGCAGCGCCACGACCTGAAGGCCGCCAGCGAGTGAGCCCCGGGCCGCGCGAGGGCTTCAGGAAAACCCTCGAACGGCTCTCCGAACCCTGCTTTAGGCTGCTGTCCCGGCCAAAAGCCGGATCGTTTTGGAGTATCTTTATGCGGTGGAGAAAAAAAGTTCCCTCCGCAAATCAATCCATCCTTATCAAGGAAATCCCATGCAAGTGAACATGAAACTGGCAGTGCTTGCCGCCGCCGTCGCGCTCGCCGCCTGTGGCAAGAAGGAAGAGGCTGCTCCCGCTCCCGCCGCGGCGCCCGCTGCGGCACCCGCTCCGGCCGCACCGCAGGAGGTCGTGGTCAAGATCGGTCACGTCGGCCCCACCAGCGGCGCGATCGCTCACCTGGGTAAGGACAACGAGAACGGCGCCCGCATGGCGATCGAGGAACTGAACGCCGCCGGCCTCACCATCGGTGGCGCCAAGGCCAAGTTCGAGCTGCTGGCCGAAGACGACGCCGCCGATCCCAAGCAGGGCACGGCCGCCGCGCAGAAGCTGGTCGACGCCAAGGTCAACGGCGTCATCGGCCACCTGAACTCCGGCACCACCATCCCCGCCTCGCAGCTCTACAACGACGCGGGCATCCCCCAGATTTCGCCCTCGGCGACCAACCCCAAGTACACCCGTCAGGGCTTCCCGGGCGCGTTCCGCGTGGTGGCCGACGACGTGCACCTGGGCGGCACGCTCGGCAAGTACGCCATCGAAACCCTCAAGGCCAAGAACGTGGCCGTGATCGACGACCGCACGGCCTATGGCCAAGGCGTGGCCGACGAGTTCGAGAAGGGCGTGAAGGCCGCTGGCGGCACCGTGGTGGGCCGCGAGTTCACCAACGACAAGGCGACCGACTTCAACGCCATCCTGACCACCCTGAAGGCCAAGAAGCCGGACGTGGTGTTCTTCGGCGGCATGGACGCCGTGGCCGGCCCCATGCTCAAGCAGATGAAGCAGCTCGGCATCAAGGCCAAGTTCATGGGCGGCGACGGCATCTGCACCTCCGAGCTGCCCAAGCTGGCCGGCGACGGCATCAGCGACGAGCAGGTCTACTGCGCCGAGGCCGGTGGTGTCGAGGGCGAGCAGAAGGCCGGCATGGACAAGTTCCGCGCCGACTTCAAGACCAAGTTCAACGCCGACGTGCAGGTGTACGCCCCGTACGTGTACGACGCCGTCAAGGTCATGGCCAACGCCATGGTCACCGCCGGCTCGGCCGACCCGAAGGTCTACCTGCCCGCGCTCAAGGCCACGAACTACAACGGCGTGACCGGCAAGATCGAGTTCGACGAGAAGGGCGACATCAAGAACGGTGCCCTGACGCTCATGACCTACAAGGGCGGCAACCGCACCACCATCGCCGTGATCCGCTGATCCCCTCAGCCCTCGGCAAGCAAAAAGCCACCGCTCGCGGTGGCTTTTTCTTTGGGCGGGCGGCGCTCAGCCCTTGGCCGCCAGTGCCGCCTCCACGGCCCGGGTCAGGGTGTGGCCCATGGGCTCGGTGGCGCTGGCGAACTGATCGATCACGTGGCCGTCGCGGCCGACGAGGTACTTGTGGAAGTTCCAGCGCGGCGACACGCCGGTGGCCTGGCGCAGCTGCAGGTACAGCGGGTTGGCCTGCGCGCCCGTGACCACGCTCTTGTCGAACATGGGGAAGCGCACGCCGTAGGTGTTGAAGCACAGCTCAGCGATCTGCTTCGCATCGCCGGTTTCCTGGGCGAAATCGTTCGACGGAAATCCCAGGACCACCAGCCCCTGCTCGCGGTACTTGGCGAACAGCGCCTCCAGGCCTTCGTATTGTTTGGTGAAGCCGCAGTAGCTGGCGGTATTGACCACCAGCAGCACCTTGCCCGCGTACTGGCACAGGTCCTGCGGCGCGCCGTCCTGCAGGCGGGGGAAGCGGTGGTTCAACAGGGCGGGGCAGGCGCCCGCCCGGGCAAAGGGGGCGCCCAGCAGGGCCAGCGGGGCGGCGAGGCAGAGGTGGCGGCGTTTCATGCGGGGATTGTGGGCCGCCGCCCGACGGTCGACAACCGGGCGTCCCAGCGCCCCTGGCGCGAGCCGGGGGAAGCCCTAGCGAAGGCCGCCCAGCACCCCCAGCGCGAAAGGCAGGCTCAGCATGCCCAGCAGCGTGGACAGCGTCACCAGTCCCGCCACGTAGGGCCCGTTGTAGCCCATGCGCGCAGCCAGCACGTAGCAGCTCGACGCCGTGGGCACGGCGGAAAAGGTCAGCAGCACGGCGGTCTGCGTGGCGTCCAGCCGGAACAGCCGGGCCAGGCCGAAGGCCATCAGCGGCATGGCCAGGTGCTTGATGGCCAGCACCGCCACCGCCAGGGTTTTGGCCGAGGCCATGCTGCCGAACTGCATGCCCGCGCCGGCCGCCATGAGACCCAGCGCCAGCGAGGCCTGGCCGATGCGGTTGACCGTGGGCGAGAGCCAGTCGGGCAGCGAGAAGCCCAGCAGGTTGGCGAGCAGGCCCGAGGCGGTGGCGATGATCAGCGGGTTGCGCAGCAGCTCGCGCCCGAAGCCCTTGTTGGCGTGGCGCGCCATGGGCCAGACGGCCCCCACGTTGAAGATGGGCACGCAGCAGCCGATGATCACCGCCACCATCAGCAGCGCCTGCGGGCCGGCGATCCGGTCGGCCAGCGCGAGCAGGATGAAGGAATTGAAGCGAAAGCCCACCTGCGCGCTGGCCGCGTGCAGCCGCACGTCGATGCGCCGGCCCAGCCAGGGCCAGTGCGGCAGCGAGTAGGTGAGGGCGATGGCGCACAGCGCGAGCGACACGGCCGCGCCGACCAGGGCGGAGGCGGCCCCCAGGTCCAGCGGGTTCTTGACGATGCTCTGGAACAGCAGCACCGGGAACAGGAAGTAATAGACCAGGCTCTCGACCTGCTCCCACACCGGGCGGTTGAGTTTGGTGAAGCGGCACACCAGGTAGCCGCACAGGATGAGCGAGAAATCGGGAAAGAGCAGTTGGGCGAAGTTCACGGCGCGAATCGTAAGGGCGCGACGTGGCCTCAGCGCGACGCCGCCCGCTCGCAGGCCGTCATTTCGGTGACGTTGCCATCGGAGGGCAGCCAGTGGCCCATGGGCTGGCAGCGGCCGTTCACGCACAACTCGAAGTCGGCGGTGAACTCCGAGCGCGTGAGCGGCAGCCGCCGGGGCGATCGCTCCGTGGGCGTGTAGTGGTACCAGCCGTCGCGCAACCGCGCGTCGGGCGGCGGTTCCATGCCCGCCGCGGAGCCCTTGATGCGCGCGGCGCTGGCCAACAGGCGCGCGGGCGGTCCGCTCACCTCGTAGTCTTCTTCCCAGCGCACCTTTTCGATGCTGTGCGTCCACGCCAGGGTGAAGTGCCGGCCCGGCACGAAGACCACTTGTTGCGGGGCGGCGGCCAGCGCCAGGCACAGCCCCAGCAGACCCGCCGACACTTGGCCGCCCGCCTCAGCGCGCGCCGGCCCGGCCCATCGCCGGGCGGCGCGTGCGCCACCAGTGCCAGGCGACGAAGAGCACGATCGCCGCCAGGCCGATCTCGTCGGTGAGTGGCAGGGCGGCCACCAGGAAGCAGGCAGCCACCACCGCCCACAGGCGTTCCCACCACGCCAGCGGCGCGAACAGGAAGCCGATGGCGCCGGCCCCCCACATGGCGATGGCCAGCACCGCCTTGAGGACGACGTAGGCCACGGCGCCCCAGTCGTCGCTCTGCAGCATCAGCGCGGGGGAGTACACCGCCATGAAGGGCATGATGAACCCGGCGATGGCCACGCGGATCGCCTGAACGCTGATCTTCAGCCCCGTCTCCCGCGCGATGGGCGCGGCCGCGAAGCAGGCCAGGGCCACCGGTGGCGTGAGGTCGGCCATGATGCCGAAGTAGAAAACGAACATGTGCGAGACGATCAGCGGCACGCCGAGTTCCAGCAGCACCGGTGCGGCGAGCGAGCTGGTGATGATGTAGTTGGGGATGGTCGGAATGCCCATGCCCAGCACGAGGCAGGTGAGCATGGTCAGCAGCAGGGCTAGGAACAGGTTGTCGTGCCCGATGGCGATCACGCGTCCACCGATTTCGGCCGCCACGCCCGTGAGGTTGATGACCCCGATGATCACGCCCACGAGCGCGCAGGCGATGGCCACCGGCAGCGCGTGGCGCGCCCCATCCACCAGGCTCTGCACGGCCAGCTGGCGGGCATCGCCGCCGCGGCGAAGCGCAAAGGTCAGGGCGATCAACAGCAGCGTGATCACGTAGAAGGTGCCCACCCCGAAGCGGTAGAAGCCCGCCGTGGCCAGGCCCAGCAGCACCCAGGCCAGCACGCGCAGCGTATGGCCTTTGACGCCGCTGATGACGGCGGCGCCGAAGATCAGGATGACCGTGAGCCCCAGCCCCACCGTGCCCGAGAACAGCGGTGTGTAGCCGGAGAACAGCAGGCCGACCAGGCCGGCCAGTGGCAGCAGGAGATACCAGCGGTCCTTGACGGCGGTCCAGGGATTGGGGCATTCGTCTTTGGGCAGTCCCAGCAGGCCCTTGCGGCCGGCTTCGAGATGCACCATCCAGAACGCGGTACCGAAGTAGAGGATGGCGGGAATCAGGGCGGCCTTGACGATGTCCACGTAGGGCACGTTGATCGTCTCGGCCATGATGAAGGCCACCGCGCCCATCACCGGCGGCATGATCTGCCCGCCCATGCTGGCGGTGGCCTCCACGCCGCCGGCGAAGGCCGGCGAGTAGCCGAACCGTTTCATCAGCGGAATGGTGAACTGGCCCGTGGTGACCACGTTGGCCACGCCGGAACCGTTGATGGTGCCCATCAGTCCGGAGGAGATGACCGACACCTTGGCCGGGCCGCCTCGGGTGTGGCCCACGGTGCCCATGGCGAAGTCGTTGAACAGGCGGATCATGCCGGCCTGTTCCAGGAAGGCGCCGAACAGGATGAACAGAAAGATGTAGGTGGACGACACGTAGGTGGGCGTGCCGTAGATGCCCTCGGTGCCGAAGCCGAGTTGGCCAACGACCTGGTCGAGTCCATAGCCCCGGTGGGCGAGCACGCCGGGCAGGTATTGGCCGAACAGGGCGTAGGCAAGAAACATCGCGCAGATCAGCGGCAGGCCCCAGCCCATGACCCGTCGCGCGGCCTCGAACACCAGTGCGATGGTGACCACACCGACCACCCAGTCCGGTGCGATCAGCTCGCCCGCGCGCGCGGTCAGGTCGGCTTCGTAGACCCAGTGGTACAGCCCGAACAGGAAGCCGACCCCGCCCAGCACCCACCCCAGCGCTCGGCCGAGCGCGCCCAGTGCCCCCTCGCGCTGTCCGAAGGGCGGGTACAGGGCGAAGATCATCAGCAGGACGAAGCCCACGTGGATGGCCCGAATCACCTGGCTCGACAGGGGATGAAAGGAGGCCATCCAGATCTGGTAGGCCGAGAAGGCGATGGCCACCCAGAAGATGGCGCCGCGCAAGGGCGCGTGGGTGGGGGTGTCGGCAGAGGGTGTCGCGTCGCTCATGAAATCCTCGACTCGGGACGGGCAAGAAAGCAGAACGGCCCCGTGCGGGGCCGTGTGTTCAAGGCAGAAGGCCTATTTGATGAGGCCCGCTTCCTTGTAGTAGCGCTCGGCGCCCGGGTGCAGGGGAACCGGCATGCCCTTGATGGCATTGGCGGGGTTGATGGCCTTGGCCGCGTTGTGCGCGGCGTGCAGCTTGTCCAGGTTGGCGTAGAGCTGCTTGGCCATCTGGTAGGCCAGTTCGTCGGAAACACCGGAATGCGTGACCAGGAAGTTCGGGATCGCCGCCGTGGGCACATCGGCCGCCTGGCCGCCGTAGGTGTTGGCCGGGATGGTGGCCGGCTGATAGGCCGGATCGCCGACCTTCGCAACGACCTCGGCGGGGATCGGCACCACCACGATCTTCACCGCCGTGGCCAGGTCGCGGATGGAGGCCACCCCCAGGCCGGCGGACTGCAGCGTGGCGTCGAGCTGGCGGTTCTTGATGAGCTCGACCGATTCGCCGAATGGCAGGTACTCCACCTTGGCCAGGTCCTGGTAGCCCAGGCCCGCGGCCTTGAAGATGGCGCGGGCGTTGAGTTCGGTGCCCGAGCGCGCGGCGCCCACGGACACCCGCTTGCCCTTCAGGTCGGCCAAGGTCTTGATGCCCGAGTCCGCGCTGGCCACGATCTGGATGTAGTTGTTGTAGGTGGCCGAGAGGCCACGCAGCTTGTCGAGCTTCTTCGTGAAGCCAGCCTCGGCGTTGCCGTTCCAGGCGTCGGACACCGCGTCGGCCAGGGAGAAGGCCAGTTCACCGCGGCCGGCCTGCAGCAGGTTGAGGTTTTCGGCCGACGCCTTGGTCACCTGCGCGGTGGCGCGCGCGTTCGGAATGCTCTGCCCATACACCTGCGCCAGCGCCACGCCGAGCGGGTAGTACACCCCGGCCTGGCCGCCGGTCAGCACGTTGACGAACTGTTGTTGCGCCAGGGCGGCGCCACTGGCGGCGAGTGCGGCGGCCAGGCTGATGCCCAGGCCGATGTGGCGGATCAGACGCATGCGATGTCTCCTGATGTTGTGGTGGATGAGGGATGGGCGACCTTAACCCAGGGTTCGGCCCCCGCGCTTCGCGGGAAACGCGTAGGCGGCCCCGGGTTTTCCCCAGGCCGTAGCACCACGGATGCCTGTCGTGGGGCCGTGGCCCACAATGGCGCCCGCCGTGGGCATGCTGTTTGCGTGCCGCGTCGCCGTCATTTCCCCCTTTGGAGTCCATCGCATGGTCCTACGTCGCTCCGTCAACCTGGCCGCCCTGGCCATGGGCCTGGTTCTTGCCGCCGGCCCGGTGCTGTCCCAGGGTTTTCCCAGCAAGCCCGTCACGCTGCAGGTGCCGTTCGCGCCCGGCGGCACCACCGACATCATCGCCCGCGTCATGTCCGAACCGCTGGGCAAGGCGCTGGGCCAGAACGTGATCGTGCTCAACCGCGCCGGCGGCGGTGGCGTGGTGGGGGCGCAGGAACTGGCGCGCGCCACGCCCGACGGCCACTACATCGGCGTGGCCACGGTGTCGACCACGGCGGCCAACCCGGCGATCAACCCCAAGATCCCGTACGACACGCTCAACGACTTCACGCCCATCATGAACATCGCGGCCACGCCCAACGTGATCGCGGTGCACCCCAGCTTCCCGGCCAAGGACTTCAAGGCCTTTCTCGAAGAGGTGAAGAAGAACCCCGGCAAGTACAGCTACGCGAGCTCGGGCACGGGCGGCATCGGCCACCTGCAGACCGAGCTGTTCAAGAGCCTGACGGGCACCTTCATCACGCACATTCCCTACCGCGGCGCGGGCCCGGCCCTCAACGACACCATCGGTGGCCAGGTGCCGATCATTTTTGACAACCTGCCCTCGGCGCTGCCGCATATCCTGGGCGGGCGCCTGATCGCGCTGGCGGTGGCGGCGCCGCAGCGCGTGGCGGCCCTGCCCAACGTGCCCACCTTCAAGGAAATGGGCCTGGAGCCGGTGAACCGCATGGCCTACTACGGCCTGATCGGTCCCAAGGGCCTGCCGGCCGATGTGGTGAACAAGATCCACGCCGCCGCCGCCGAGGCGCTGAAGGATCCGGCGGTGCGCAAGCGCATCGAGGACACCGGCTCGCTGGTGGTGGGCAACTCGCCGAGCGAGTTCGCGGCGCAGATCAAGGCCGAGTTCGAGGTCTACAAGCAGGTGGTGGCCAAGCAGAAGCTGCGGCTCGACTGATTCGGCGGATGGCCCCCAGCAAGAAGGCCGACGAGCACCCCACGCTGTCGGCCTTCATCGACAGCCTCTGGCTCGAAGAGGGGTTGTCGCGCAACACCCTGGATGCCTACCGCCGCGACCTGGCGCTCTTCGACGCCTGGCTGCGCGGCCAGGGCAAGGCCCTGCCCGAGGCGCTGGAAGCCGACATCCACGGCTATTTCGCCGAGCGCCACGCGCAGACGCGGGCCACCACGGCGAACCGCCGCCTCACGGTGTTTCGCCGCTACTACCGCTGGGCCCTGCGCGAGCGTTTCATCACCGCCGACCCGACCCTGCGGCTGGCGCCCGCGCGCCAGCCGCTGCGCGTGCCCAAGACCTTGAGCGAGGCCCAGGTGGAGGCCCTGCTGGCCGCGCCGGACGACGGCACCCCGCTGGGCCTGCGCGACCGCAGCATGCTGGAGCTGATGTACGCCAGCGGGTTGCGCGTGAGCGAACTGGTCACCCTCAAGACCTGGCACCTGGGGCTGGCCGAGCAGGTGCTTCGCATCACGGGCAAGGGCAACAAGGAGCGGCTGGTGCCCTTCGGCCAGGTGGCGGGCGACTGGCTGCAGCGCTACCTCACCGAAGGCCGGCCGGCGATCCTGGGCGGCCTGGCGAGCGAGGACCTGTTCGTCACCTCGCGCGGCGCGCGCGCCGGCTCGGCCATGACGCGCGTGATGTTCTGGCAGCTGGTCAAGCGCTACGCGCGCGAGGCCGGCATCACCGCGCCGCTGTCGCCGCACACCCTGCGCCACGCCTTCGCCACCCACCTGCTCAACCACGGCGCCGACCTGCGCGCCGTGCAGATGCTGCTGGGCCACGCCGACATCTCCACCACCACCATCTACACCCATGTGGCGCGCGAGCGGCTCAAGACGGTGGTGGCGCAGCACCACCCGCGCGGCTGAGGGCCGTCACAGTGGCTTGAGGACCAGGCCGATCACCAGGCCCGTCTCGGTCACGGTGATGGGGCCCGGCTGCAGGCCCATGGCCTCCACGGCCTTCAGGTCCTGTGGCTGCAGCTGGTGCAGCACCACGTCGCGCAGCGACTGCTCGGCCAGCGCGGGAGCGTAGGCGTTGAGCATGTCCACCACCTCGGGCCGCAGCGTGGGAAAGCGCAGGCGGCTCAGGTGCAGCTGCTGCGCGCGCAGCGTGCGGTCGCTGGCCTCGTAGCGCAGGGCGAAGTCGACGTCGAAACCGCCCTGGTGCGTGCGGTGGAGGGCCGGGCCGCTGGCCTGCACCGCCATCTCGGCGAGCAGACGGTTGCGTTGGGGCAGCAGGCGCAGGCGGGGCGTCTGCAGGTCCAGGTTCAGCACGCCGGGCACCGGGTAACGCAGCGGGAAGCGCTGCGCCAGCGCCTGCTGTATCTGCTCGGTGGAGACGGCGTACCCGGCGGGCTTGCCCTGGTCGGCGTCCGCCGCGCGGGCCGTTGCCGTGGCGCCGAGTGCGGCGCACAGCCAGGGGAAGGAGAGGAGCAGGGTTCGGCGGTGCATGGGCGGTTGGAGGCCCACCCGCCGTGAGGGTTCAGCCGCCCAGCGTGAAGTACACCGTGGCGCCCCGGCCTACCTCGCCCTGGGCCCAGATCTCGCCGCCGTGGCGCTGCACGATGCGCTGGGCGATGCTCAGCCCCAGGCCCGAGCCGCCGTAGTGCTGCTCGTCGTGCAGGCGGAAGAAGGCACCGAAGAGCTTGTCGGCGTGGACCATGTCGAAGCCGCAGCCGTTGTCGCGCACGAAGTACACCACCCGCCCGTCCTCGTCCTGCCGGCCGACCTCGATGAGGCCCTGCTCCCGTTCGCGAGTGAACTTCCAGGCGTTGCGCATGAGGTTGTCGATCACGCTGCGGATCAGCGCGTGGTCGGCCTGCACACGCAGGCCGTCGGCCACCTCGACGCGCATCTCGCGCGCGGGTTCGGCCTCGCGCAGGGCGCGCTCCACCTCGCGCGCCAGCGCGCCCAGGTCCACCTCGGCGCGGTACAGCGGCGCGCGCGACAGCTTGGACAGGCTCAGCAGCGCATCGATGAGCTCGCCCATGCGGTGCGCCGCGTGCGACATGCGATCGAGCATGCGGCGGCCGTCGTCGCCCAGCGCGGCGCCGTGGGTTTCGGCCAGGATCTGCCCCAGGCCCGAGATGGCGCGGATGGGCGAGCGCAGGTCGTGCGCCGCGGTGTGGCTGAAGGCCTCGAGCTCGCGCACGTGCTGGCGCAGCTCGGCGGTGCGCTCCAGCACGCGGTCTTCGAGTTCTTCGTTGACGCGCTGCATCGCCAGGCGGGCCTGTTCGCGTTCCGTGACGTCCTGCACCACGCCGCGCACCCGGCCGTCCGGGTCGGCCACGGTGTCGAGCTGCAGCCAGCGGTGGCCGCCGTCCATGGTCCGCGCGCGCAGGGTGTGGCGCCGCGGCCCGGGCTGCGCCCAGTCGTCCCTCAGGCGCTCGCGCCCGGCCTCGTCCAGCCGCGCCAACAGGGCCGACAGCGGGTGCTCCCCGGCGGGGTCCAGTCCCAACCGTTCGGCCGGCGGCCCGCTCAGGTGCAGGCGGTCGGCCGTGGGCAGGCAGTCGATCAGCCCCATGGCCGCGGCGTCCAGCGACTGGCGCAGCAGCGCCTGGCTCTCGCTCAGCGCCGACTGCATCGCGTGGCGCTCCAGGGCCATCTGCACGGTGGCGTGCAGCTCGCGTTCGGAGAAGGGCTTGATGAGGTAGCCGTAGGGCCGCGTGCGGCGCGCGCGCTCCAGCGTGGTGTCTTCCGAGTACGCGGTGAGGTAGATGATGGGCAGGTCGAAGTCGCGGTTGAGCGCGCGGGCCAGCTCGATGCCGTCCATTTCGCCCTTGATGTGGATGTCCATGAGCACCAGGTCGGGCCGCTCGCGCGAGACCAGCGCCAGGCCCTCGGCGCCCGATTCGGCCAGGCCGGTGATGCGGTAGCCCATGTGCTGCAGCCGCTGCTGCAGGTTGAAGGCGACGATGCCTTCGTCTTCCACGATCAGGATCTTCGATGCACTCGCTGCGGCGGTCATGCCTCCCCCTCCAGGTCGAAGCGCAGCGTGAACCGCGTGGGGTTCGCGCGCTGGATGTCCAAGCTGCCGTTGAGCTGTCGCGTGAGCAGCTGCACGAGCTGCAGCCCCAGCGTGGTGGTCTGTTCGAGGTCGAGCGTGCCGGGGATGGCGTGGCCGTCGTTGCTGACGGACAGCTCGATCGTGCGCTCGCCATGCTGCTGCACGGACACCGTGATCTGCCCGCCGCGCCCCTGCGTGAAGCCGTGCTTGAGCGCGTTGCTCACCAGCTCGTTGATGACCAGGCCGCAGGGGATGGCCTCGTTGATGGGCAGCTTGACCTCGTGCGCGTCGATGGCGATGGACACCAGGCCCGCCACCGAGCGGTAGGACTCGGTCAGGCTGGGCAGCAGCTCGTCGAGGAAACGCTGGAAATCGACGCGCGCGAAGTTGCGCGACTGGTACAGCGTCTGGTGGATCAGCGACATCGAGCGGATGCGGTTCTGGCTGTCGCGCAGCACCTCCACCACCTCGTGGTCGGCCAGCTTGAGGGCCTGCAGGTCGAGCAGGCTGTGGATCACCTGCAGGTTGTTCTTCACGCGGTGGTGCACCTCGCGCAGCAGCAGGTCCTTCTGCGTGAGCGCGTCCTGGATGCGCTTCTCGGCCTGCTTGCGTTCGGACAGGTCCAGGATCACCGACAGGATCATCGGTCCCTCGTCGGTTTCCACCGGGTTGATGCCGATTTCCACCGGGAACTCGCTGCCGTCTTTGCGCAGGCCGCTCAGGTCGCGGCCCAGGCCCATGGGGCGCGCGCTGGTCTCGGCCAGGAAGCCCTGGCGGTAGTGCGGGTGGGCGGCGCGGAAGCGCTGGGGAATGAGGGCCTCGACGGGTTGGCCGATGAGCTCGCTGGCCTCGTAGCCGAAGGTGGTCTCGGCGAGCTGATTGAGGCGTGTGATCTGGCCGCGCTGGTTCACCACGATCATGGCGACGGGCATGCGGTGGAATGCCTGACCCAGGTAGTCGTCGAGTTCGATGCGGTTGCTCGGCATGGCAAGGCGTTCCTCCCCTGCGGCATGTTATGTCACCAAACGTATCGGCTCAAGCGGGGCAGAGGTTGAGCGCGTCGTGGCCCCGCTCATTGCGCAACGCGTCACGGCGCACGGTGCCAGCCCGTCGGACAAAGGGTTAACCCTTGCCGTTTGATCGGCGGGCAACGCCCGATACCGCGGTGCCCGCCCGATGGGACTCAGTCTTCCAGCACCCGCACCTTCACGCCTTTGCCCTTGATGCGGCCGGCGTTCAGCCGGCTGGCCACCTGCTGCGCGATGCCACGCTCCACCGCGACATAGGTGGACCAGTCGTTGACGTTGATCTTGCCGACCTGTTCGCGCGTGTAGCCCAGGTCGGCCGTGAGCGCGCCCAGCACGTCGCCGGGGCGGATCTTTTCCTTGCGGCCGCCCTGGATGTGCAAGGTGGCCATGGCCGGCAGCAGCGGGCCCTGGCCGGTGGGCACCAGTTCGCTCAGGGGAAACCAGGCCGACGCCTGGCCCTGCAGCTGCTCGATGCGGCCCACGCTGCCCATTTCGTCCAGGCTGGCCAGGTTCAGCGCCAGGCCACTTTCGCCCGCCCGGCCGGTGCGGCCGATGCGGTGGATGTGCACCTCGGGATCGGGCGTCACGTCCACGTTGATGACGGCGCCCAGGCTGGCGATGTCCAGGCCGCGCGCGGCCACGTCGGTGGCCACCAGCACCCGGCAGCTGCCGTTGGCGAAGCGCACCAGCACCTGGTCGCGCTCGCGCTGCTCCAGCTCCCCGAACAGCGCCAGCGCACCGACGCCCTGGGCCCGCAGCACGGCCACCAGGTCTCGGCACTGCGCCTTGGTATTGCAGAAGGCCAGCGCGCTGGCGGGGCGGAAGTGGGCGAGCAGGCGGCCCACCGCGTCCAGGCGCTGGGTCTCGCTCACCTCGTACCAGCGCTGCTCGATCTGCGCGCCCGCGTGTTGGGCCTCCACCTTCACGGTGATGGGCTCGCGCATGAAGCGCGCGCTGAGCTGGGCGATGCCTTCGGGGTAAGTGGCGGAGAACAGCAGGGTCTGGCGGGCCGCGGGGCACTGCTTGGCGACGGTGGCGATGTCGTCGAAGAAACCCATGTCGAGCATGCGGTCGGCTTCGTCGAGCACCAGGGTGTTCAGCGCGTCCAGCCGCAGACTGCCGCGCTCCAGGTGGTCCATCACCCGCCCCGGCGTGCCCACCACGATGTGCGCGCCGTGCTCCAGCGAGGCCAGCTGCCCGCGCAGCGGCACGCCGCCGCAGAGCACCACCACCTTGACGTTGTCCGCCGCACGCGCAAGGCGGCGGACCTCGGTGCTCACCTGGTCGGCCAGCTCGCGCGTGGGACACAGCACCAGCGTTTGCACGGCGAAGCGGCGCGGGTTCAGGTTGGCCAGCAGCGCCAGGGCGAAGGCGGCCGTCTTGCCGCTGCCGGTCTTGGCCTGGGCGATGAGGTCCTTGCCCAGCAGGGCCGGCGGCAAGGCGGCGGCCTGGATCGGCGTCATGGCCGTGTAGCCCAGCTGCTCCAGGTTGGCCAGGGTGGCGGGGGACAGGGGGAGGGCGCTGAACGCGGTGGGGGAAGCGGAAGTCATCCCTCCGATTGTCCGGGTTTGCCCAGTTCGCCGGCGTCAGGGGCCGAGCAGGGCGTCCAGTTCGGCCTGGGTGAAGCCCGCCGCCCGCCGGGCGGCGTCGTTGAACGGCGGCCTCAGGCGCGGCGCCGCGTGCTCGCGCGCCAGGCGGCGGTAGTGGCTCAGGGGCTCGATGCCCTGTTGCGCGCACAGCCAGCCGTACCAACGATTGCCCACCGCCACGTGGCCGATCTCGTCGCGCAGGATGGTGTCCAGTATCTCGACCGCGCGCTGGGCCTCCTGTTTCACCTCGCGCGCCGTCACCTGGCGCAGGCGCGACTGGATCAGCGGCGTGGCGTCCAGGCCGCGCGCCTCCAGGGTGCGCGGCACCAGGGCCATGCGCGCCAACGGGTCGTGCTGGGTCTTCACGCACATCTCCCACAGGCCGTTGTGGGCGGGGAAGTCGCCGTAGTCGTGGCCCAGGGTCAGCAGCAGCTCGCGCAGCAGGCCGAAGTGCGTGGCCTCCTCGTGCGCCACCTGCAACCACTGGCGGTAGAAGTCCAGCGGCAGGCCGGGGAAGCGCCACAGCGCGTCCAGCGCGAGGTCGATGGCGTTGAACTCGATGTGGGCGATGGCGTGCAGCAGCGCGGCCAGCCCCTCGCGCGTGAAGGGCGAGCGCTGGGCCACGACCTGGGGTGGCACCAGCTCGGGCCGCTCGGGCCGGCCAGGCAGCGGGCGCGCCGGGTCGGGCGCCATGCCGGCCTGCGCGGCCCAGGCCGATTCGTCGGCGCCGCCCAGGGCGCGCCAACGGGCCCACAGCGCGTGCGTGGCCGCCGCCTTGGCCGTGGGATCGGCCGTGCACAGGGCTTCCAGGGCCTGCTCGCGCAGGCTGGCGGGCGTCTCGGCGGGTACGGTGGGGGGCATCCCTACAATTCTAGGTTTCGACACCCGAGCACCCGAGGAGACCGCCGCATGGCTTTGTACGAACTCGATGGCGTGGCACCGACCCTGGCCGATTCGGCCTGGGTCGCGGACAGCGCGCAGGTCATGGGCAACGTGCACCTGCACGAAGACAGCAGCGTCTGGTTCGGCGCGGTGCTGCGCGGCGACACCGAGACCATCACCGTCGGCCAGGGCAGCAATGTGCAGGACGGCACCGTGATGCACGCCGACGTCGGCTTCCCGCTGGTGGTGGGCGAGCGCGTGACCATCGGCCACCAGGTGATGCTGCACGGCTGCACCATCGGCGACGAGTCGCTGATCGGCATCGGCGCCACCGTGCTCAATGGCGCGAAGATCGGCAAGAACTGCCTGGTGGGCGCGCGCGCCCTGGTGACCGAGGGCAAGGAGTTTCCCGACGGCTCCATGATCCTGGGCAGCCCCGCCAAGGTGGTGCGCCAGCTCACGCCCGAGCAGATCGAGGGCCTGCGCCGCAGCGCGGCCCACTACGTCGAGAACGCCCAGCGCTACCGCAAGGGCTTGAAAAAGACCGGCTGAGCGCCACCTGAGCCGCTTTGGTCGAAGGAACCCCGTGTCCGAGCTCCACAAATTCGTGTTCGAGGGCCTGCCGGTGCGCGGCATGCTGGTGCGCATCACCGACGCCTGGCAGGAGATCCTGCAGCGCCGCGCGCAAGCCGGCGGCTACCCCGCGGCCGTGACCGAGCTGCTGGGCGAGATGACGGCGGCGGCCACGCTGATGCAGGCCAACATCAAATTCAACGGCGCCCTGGTCATGCAGATCCACGGCGACGGCCCGGTGAAGCTGGCCGTGGCCGAGGTGCAGCCCGACCTGAGCCTGCGCGCCACCGCCACGGTGGCCGGCGAGGTGGCGGACGACGCGCCCCTGTCGCACATGGTCAACGCCACCAACCAGGGCCGTTGCGCGATCACCCTCGATCCCAAGGACCGCCAGCCCGGTCAGCAGCCCTACCAGGGCGTGGTGCCGCTGTTCGGCGACCGCCACGAGAAGCTCGAGAAGCTCAGCGAGGTGATCGAGCACTACATGCTGCAGAGCGAGCAGCTCGACACCAAGCTGGTGCTGGCGGCGAACGACAAGATGGCCGCCGGCCTGCTGATCCAGCGCCTGCCGCTGCAGGGTGAGGCCAACCTGGCCGGCCAGTCGGTGCAGCGCGACGAGGACCAGATCGGCCGCAACGAGGACTACCAGCGCATCGCGATCCTGGCCAGCAGCCTCAAGCGCGAAGAGCTGCTGGGGCTGGACGCCGACACCATCCTGCGCCGCCTGTTCTGGGAAGAGAACCTGCGCCGCTTCGACCCGCTGCTGGCCGGCGCGGGACCGCGCTTCGCCTGCACCTGCTCGCGCGAGCGCGTGGGCGGCATGCTGCGTTCGCTGGGGCGCGAGGAGATCGAGTCCATCCTGCAAGAGCAGGGCCAGGTGGAGGTCAACTGCGATTTCTGCGGCGCGCAATACACCTTCGATCCGGTGGATGCCGCGCAGGTGTTCCTGCAGCCGCTGGCGCAGCCGCCCGGGACCGACCGGCCGCAGTGAGGTTCAGCCGCCGCGGCGCGCAAGCAGGGCGCTGAACAGGCGGTGCTCGCAGTCGGGGTCGCTGCAGGCCTCGCAGGCCCAGCGGCCCGAACCCTCGCGCAGCAGCGGGTCGTCGGGCAGCAGTTCGCGGCCCAGGGCGGCCCCCACGGCGCGCAGCGCGGCCTGCAGGCGCCGCGCGCCCTGGCCATAGACCGTCTGGAAGCCGATGCCCGCGCCTTGCAGCTCCCGGCGCAACAGGGCGTCGATGGCCTCGCGCACGGCGGGGCCGTCGCGGAACCGGCCGTCGGGCACCCAGGGCAGGTCCAGGCCCATCAGCAGCGTCAGGCCGATGCGGCGCTGCGCGGCCAGGGCCTCGGGCCAGAGGCCGCGGTCATTGAAACGAAGCTCGTTGTGGGCCGCCGCCATCAGCGCGGTGGCGTCGGCGATCACAACCCCGGCGATGCCCCGCGCGTCCAGGGCCTCGCGCAATTGGCGCGCCAGCGTGCGCTTGCCGGTGAGCGGCCCGCCGAGCAGCGCCACGGTGAGCATGGGACGGGAAGGGGAAGGGCGCCGATCCGCGGGGATCAGCGCGCGATCTGCACGAAAACCTCGTTGGGCTTGACCATGCCGAGGTCTTGGCGCGCCAGTTCCTCGACCATCTCCAGCCCTTCCTGGAGGTCGCGCAACTCGCTGGCGATCTGCGCGTTGCGCTGGCGCGCCAGCTCGTTCGCCTCCAGCTGGGCGGCCAGGTCGCGGCGCAGCTGCGCCACCTGCGGCACGCTGCCCCGGCCGAACCAGAGCTGCGCGTGCAGCACCAGCAGCAGCGCGACCAGCAGGCCGGGGATCAGGCGGTTGGCCATACTGGTCTCACCCCCGCCGCACTTCGTGCGACCCCCTCAAGGGGGCGGCGCCTGCGGCCCGGCAAAGCCGGTTCCGCGGCACCCCCTGGTCCGGGCATTTCATGCGTCGCACGGTTGTTTTCATCGGAGGTTGTAGAAGGCGGCGCGGCCCGGGTACACGGCCACCTCGCCGAGGTCTTCCTCGATGCGCAGCAGCTGGTTGTACTTGGCCATGCGGTCCGAGCGCGAGAGCGAGCCGGTCTTGATCTGGCCGGCGTTGGTGCCCACGGCGATGTCGGCGATGGTGTTGTCCTCGGTCTCGCCGCTGCGGTGGCTGATGACGGCGGTGTAGCCCGCGCGCTTGGCCATCTCGATGGCGGCGAAGGTTTCGGTCAGCGTGCCGATCTGGTTGATCTTGATCAGGATCGAGTTGGCGATGTCCTTGTCGATGCCTTCCTTCAGGATCTTGGTGTTGGTGACGAACAGGTCGTCGCCCACCAGCTGCACCTGCTGGCCCAGGCGCTCGGTGAGGACCTTCCAGCCGTCCCAGTCGCCCTCGGCCATGCCGTCTTCGATGCTGACGATGGGGTACTTGTCGCACCAGGTGGCCAGCATGTTGGTCCACTCTTCGGCGCTGAGCTGCAGGCCCTCGCCGTCCAGCGCGTACTTGCCGTCCTTGTAGAACTCGCTCGCGGCGCAGTCCAGGCCCAGCGCGATCTGGTCGCCCGGGGTGTAGCCGGCGGCCGAAATGGCGTCCATCAGCAGCTGCAGCGCGGCCTCGTGGCTCTCGACGTTCGGCGCGAAGCCGCCTTCGTCGCCCACCGCCACGCTCATGCCCTTGTCGTGCAGGATTTTCTTGAGCGCGTGGAACACCTCGGCGCCCCAGCGCAGGGCCTCGCGGAAGTTCGGCGCGCCCACGGGGATGATCATCAGCTCCTGCAGGTCGAGGTTGTTGTTGGCGTGCGCGCCGCCGTTGATGACGTTCATCATGGGCACGGGCATCTGCACCGCGCTCATGCCGCCGAAGTAGCGGTACAGGGGCAGGCCGGCTTCCTCGGCGGCGGCACGGGCCACGGCCATGGAGACGGCCAGCATGGCGTTGGCGCCCAGGCGGCTCTTGTTCTCGGTGCCATCCAGGTCGATCAGGGTCTTGTCCAGGAAGGCCTGCTCGGAGGCGTCCAGGCCCAGAACGGCCTCGCTGATCTCGGTGTTGATGTGCTCCACCGCCTTGAGCACGCCCTTGCCCAGGTAGCGGCTCTTGTCGCCGTCGCGCAGCTCGATGGCCTCGCGCGAGCCGGTGGACGCGCCCGAAGGCACGGCCGCGCGGCCCATGACGCCGCTCTCCAGCAGCACGTCGCACTCGACGGTGGGGTTGCCGCGGCTGTCCAGCACTTCGCGGCCGACGATGTCAACGATGGCACTCATGAATCAAGGGTCCTCTGGTTCGGAAAGTCAAAGAAAACAGGGCGCGGCTCAGGCGTTGAAGCGGTCTTCGAGGTAGCCGTTCTTCTTGGTCACGGCGTCGAGCGCGAGCAGCGTTTCGAGCAGCGCGGGCATGTGCTTGAGCGGCACGGCGTTCGGGCCGTCGCTCAAGGCCTTGGCCGGGTCGGGGTGGGTTTCCATGAACAGGCCGGACACGCCGACCGCCACCGCGGCGCGCGCCAGCACGGGCACGAACTCGCGCTGGCCGCCCGAGCTGGTGCCTTGTCCGCCGGGCAGCTGCACGCTGTGGGTGGCGTCGAACACCACCGGCGCGCCGGTCTCGCGCATGATGGCCAGGGCCCGCATGTCGGAGACGAGGTTGTTGTAGCCGAAGCTCGCGCCGCGCTCGCAGGCGAGGAAGCTGTCCTCGGGCAGGCCAGCGTCGCGGGCCGCGTCGCGGGCTTTGTCGATCACGTTCTTCATGTCGTGCGGCGCGAGGAACTGGCCCTTCTTGATGTTCACCGGCCGCCCGCTCTGCGCCACGGCGCGGATGAAGTCGGTCTGGCGGCACAGGAAGGCCGGCGTCTGCAGCACGTCGCACACGGCGGCGGCGGGGGCGATGTCGTCCTCGCTGTGCACGTCGGTGATGACGGGCACGCCGAGCTGCGCCCTGACCTTGGCCAGCACCGCCAGGCCAGCCTCGCGGCCGGGGCCGCGGAAGCTCTTGCCGCTGCTGCGGTTGGCCTTGTCGAAGCTGCTCTTGAAGATGAAGGGGATGCCCAGCGAGCCGGTGATCTCCTTCAGCCGCCCGGCCACGTCCATCTGCAGCTGCTCGGACTCGATGACGCAGGGGCCGGCGATGAGGAAGAAGGGCTTGTCCAGGCCGACGTCGAAACCGCAGAGCTTCATCGTGGGGCTCTCCGTCGGGGTCTCAGGCCACGGCCCGGGCGGGCCGGCGCTGCGCCTGGTGAGTCAGCGCCGCCTTGATGTAGGCGTTGAACAGCGGGTGGCCGGCCCAGGGCGTGGACTTGAACTCGGGGTGGAATTGCACGCCCATGAACCAGGGGTGCACGGCCTGCGGCAGCTCCACGATCTCGGTCAGGTGCTCGCGCTGGGTCAGCGCGGAGATCACCAGCCCGGCCTGGCGCAGCCGGTCGAGGTAGTTCACGTTGGCCTCGTAGCGGTGGCGGTGGCGTTCGGTCACCACGTCGCCGTAGATGCTGTGCGCCAGCGTGCCCTTGGCCACGTCGGAGCTTTGCGCCCCCAGGCGCATGGTGCCGCCGAGGTCGGAATTGGCGTCGCGCTGCTGGATGCTGCCGTCGGCGTCCTTCCACTCGGTGATGAGGGCGATGACGGGGTGCGGCGTGCTGGGCTCGAACTCGGTGCTGTTGGCGTCCTTCAGGCCGGCCACGTGGCGCGCGTATTCGATGGTGGCCACCTGCATGCCCAGGCAGATGCCCAGGTAGGGCACCTTCTGCTCGCGGGCGAAGCGCGCCGCGCAGATCTTGCCCTCGATGCCGCGCTTGCCGAAGCCGCCGGGCACCAGCACGGCGTCGAAGCGACCCAGCACCTGGGCCACGTTGGCCGGTGCGATGGTTTCGGAGTCGACGTACTCGATGGCCACCTTGGCCTGGTTCTTCAGGCCGGCGTGGCGCAGGGCCTCGTTGAGCGATTTGTAGCTGTCGGACAGGTCGACGTACTTGCCGACCATGGCGATGTGCACCGTGCCCTGCGGGTTCTCGACCGCGTGCACCAGGTCGTCCCAGCGCTTGAGGTTGGCCGGCGGCGTGTTCAGGCGCAGCTTGTCGCAGATGAGGCCGTCCAGCCCCTGCTCATGCAGCATGCGCGGCACCTTGTAGATGGTGTCCACGTCCCACATGCTGATCACGCCCCATTCGGGCACGTTGCTGAACAGGCTGATCTTGGCGCGTTCCTCGTCGGGGATGCGGCGGTCGGCGCGGCAGAGCAGGGCGTCGGCCTGGATGCCGATGGCGCGCAGCTCCTTGGCGGTGTGCTGCGTGGGCTTGGTCTTGAGTTCGCCGGCGGCGGCGATCCAGGGCAGGTAGGACAGGTGCAGGAAGGCCGAGCTGTTGGGGCCCAGGCGCAGGCTCATCTGGCGCACGGCCTCCAGGAACGGCAGGGACTCGATGTCGCCCACGGTGCCGCCGATCTCGACGATGGCCACGTCCACCGCGTCGGGCGTGCCTTCGCCCGAGCCCTTGCGGATGAATTCCTGGATCTCGTTGGTGACGTGCGGGATCACCTGCACGGTCTTGCCGAGGTAGTCGCCGCGGCGCTCCTTCTCCAGCACCGACTGGTAGATCTTGCCGGTGGTGAAGTTGTTGGACTGGCGCATGCGCGTTTCGATGAAACGCTCGTAGTGGCCCAGGTCCAGGTCGGTTTCGGCGCCGTCGTCGGTGACGAACACCTCGCCGTGCTGGAACGGCGACATGGTGCCCGGGTCCACGTTGATGTACGGGTCGAGCTTGATGAGGGTGACTTTGAGGCCGCGCGATTCGAGCAGCGCGGCGAGAGACGCAGAAGCAATGCCCTTGCCCAGGGAGGACACCACACCGCCGGTGACGAACACGTATTTGGTCATGACTCGGGCCAGCCCGGGGGCTGGCTCAGGTGGGAAATTCCGATTATAGGTGGCCCCTCCCGCTGGGCCCGTCCGCCAGGGCTTCTCGCGGAGCGCTGCTACATTGCGCCTCCATGAGCGATCTCGCGGGAAAACACATCGTGCTGGGCCTCAGCGGCGGCGTGGCCTGTTACAAGGCCGCCGAATTCTGCCGCGGCCTGGTGAAGGCCGGCGCCACGGTGCAGGTGGTGATGACCGAGGCGGCCGAGCACTTCATCACGCCGGTCACGATGCAGGCGCTGTCGGGCCGCACGGTCTACGGCTCGCAGTGGGACCCGCGCGAGGGCAACAACATGCCCCACATCAACCTCAGCCGCGAGGCCGATGCCATCGTCATCGCGCCGGCCAGCGCCGACTTCATGGCCAAGCTGCTGCACGGCCGCGCCGACGACCTGCTCTCGCTGCTGTGCCTGGCCCGGCCGCTGGACCGCGTGCCGCTGATCGTGGCCCCGGCCATGAACCGCGAGATGTACGCCCACCCCGCCACCCAGCGCAACCTGGCGCAGCTGCGCGCCGACGGCACCGTGGTGCTGGGCGTGGGCGCGGGCGAGCAGGCCTGCGGCGAAACCGGCGATGGCCGCATGCTCGAGCCGGACGAACTGCTCTACGAGCTGGTGCGCCACTTCCGGCCCAAGGCGCTGGCGGGCCGGCACGTGCTCATCACGGCCGGGCCCACCTTCGAGGCCATCGACCCGGTGCGCGGCCTCACCAACCGCTCCAGCGGCAAGATGGGCTTCGCGCTCGCGCGCGCCGCTCACGAGGCCGGTGCCCAGGTGACGCTGGTGGCCGGCCCGGTGGCCCTGCCCACGCCGCGCGGGGTTCAGCGGGTGGACGTGATGTCCGCCCAGGACATGCAGCGCGCCGTGCTGGCCAGCGCCGACGCGGCCGATGTCTTCATCGCCGCCGCCGCCGTGGCCGACTGGCGCCCCGCCAGCACGTCCGGCCAGAAGATCAAGAAGGACGGCAGCGGCGAGGTGCCCGCCCTGGCCTTCGTGGAGAACCCCGACATCCTGGCCGGCGTGGCCGCCAGCCCGCGCGCCCAGGCCGGCGCGCTGTATTGCGTGGGCTTCGCCGCCGAAAGCCACGACCTGCTCGCCCACGCCCAGGCCAAGCGCGCGCGCAAGGGCGTGCCGCTGCTGGTGGGCAACATCGGGCCCGACACCTTCGGCCGCGACGACAACGCGCTGCTGCTGGTGGACGAGGCCGGCAGCACCGAGTTGCCGAGCGCCGCCAAGCTGGCCCTGGCGCGCCAACTCGTGAGCGAGATCGCCCGCCGGCTGCCGCGCCGCTGAGCAGCGACTCCGGCGGCCGTGGCGCTCAGGCCTGGATCGCCGAACGCGCGGTGGGTGCGGCTGCCCCTGCTGGCACAGCCGCGCAGCCAGACGAAGTGGTCGGGCGCATCGAGGTCGCGGAACCGGCCCATCACGGCCCTGGCCAATGCTTCCTGCGGTTCGAGCAAGGGTCGGCCGAGGAAGGCGCCTCGCGCTCGAAATCCATGATCCAGTTGACCTCCCAGCTGCGCCCGCCATCGTCGGAGAAGGCCTGCTGCCAGCGCGCCCGCTCGCTGCCCCAGCGCTGCCAATGGAAGCGCACGCGGACCGTGCGTTCCTCGAACCGGTCCTCGCCCTCAAACACACCTTCGCTTCCCTGGAAGCGGCCGACCACCGGGGCGCCGAGCTGTCCCGTCGCGGGGTCGATGCCGCCGCCTTCGTTGGTGACCCAGTAGATGCTCCAGAGGTTGGTCGCGGGGTTGAACAGGCGCAGCGACATGCCCACCCAGCCCGGTTTCCAGGTCGGCGCGACCAGGGTGTCGAAGTTGATCACGCCGCCCGGCAGGTGCTGGTTGGTGGTGGAGGCGGTGAAGGTTTCCCATTCGTCGCTGCCCTGTAGGCGCTGTTTCAGGCGCCGCTGGCGGGTGGTCCAGTGGCCGACCAGGAAATCGAAGTCCTGCTTCGCGCTCGTTGCGCCGGGGTCTGGGGTGTTCATGGTGCGCCTGCCTTGTGGTGATGAAGGAGGGGCGATGCTGGCACCATCAATATGACAAGGGGTGTCATGATTGAGCGGCCATGAAAGCCCACCGCCTGTTGTCCATCCTCATGCTGCTGCAGGCCCACGGTCGTTTGACGGCCGGCGCCATCGCGCGCTCGCTCGAGGTGTCCGAGCGCACCGTCCTGCGCGACATCGATCAGCTCTCAGCGGCCGGCGTGCCCCTGTGGGGCGAGCGAGGCCACCAGGGCGGATTCCAGCTGCAGCCGGGCTGGACGACGCAGCTCACCGGCATGACCGGCGACGAGGCGAACGCCCTGTGGCTGGCCGGCCTGCCGGGGCCGGCAACGGCGCTGGGCCTGGGCGAGGCCGCCGCGTCGGCGCGGCTCAAGCTGATGGCCAGCGTGCCGGCGCCCTGGCGCGACCAGGCGGCCGTGGTGGCCGAGCGGCTGCACATCGATCCCCTGGATTGGTATCGGACCTCCGACACACCGGCCTTCCTTCGGGAAGCGGCGCAGGCCGTCTGGAGCGGCAAGCGCCTGCGGGTCGACTACATGAGCTGGCGCGGCCTGTCGCGGCGGGAACTGGAGCCCTTGGGGCTGGTGCTCAAGGCCGGCGCCTGGTACCTCGCGGCGCGCGAAACCGGGCAGACCGCCGTGCGCACCTACCGCCTGGCCAGCGTGCAGGACCTGGCGCTTCTGGGCAGCGGCTTCCGGCGCCCCCGCGGCTTCGACCTGGCGCGCTACTGGCAGGAGTCGTCGGCGCGGTTCGAGGCCGGGTTGCGGCCGCTGCAGGCCCGGGTGCTGGCGTCGCCCCGGGCGATGGGCTGGCTGGAGCACGAGCGCAACCGTTTCGCCGAGGTGCCGGTGACGCCGCAGGACAGGGCGCCCGACGGCTGGCGTTGCGTCCTGTGGGCGTTGGAATCGGTCGAGCACGGCGCGCGGCAGATCCTGGGCCACGGCGCCGAGGTCGAGGTGGTGGCGCCGGCGGCGCTGCGCGCCGAGGTCGCGCGGCAGGCCGAAGCCATCCGGGCGCGCCACGCCACACCCCTGGACGGTCTGTCCCGGCCCCGGTGAGCGGTCGACAAGGGCCGGGCGCCGCGCCGTTCCCCGTCGGTCTGGCTATGATCCAAAAATAAGCAACAACTGATGGATACGCCGATGCCCGCCCGCCACCTCCCCACCGATGGCCTCACCCGTCGCCACTGGCTGCGCGCCGGTGCCGGCCTGGCGCTGGGCGCCGCCGGCCTGGCCGCCGTGCCCGAGGCGCGGCTGTTCGCGCAGCAGGTGCGCGACTTCGTGCTCGGCCCGCCCATGCCCGACATCCCCGCGCAACAGCTGTCCCCGCACGTGTGGATGGTGTTCGCCGAGGACGGATTTCCCACCCCGCAGAACCAGGGGATGATGGCCAACGTGGTCTTCGTGGTCACGCAAAAGGGCGTGGTGGTCCTGGATTCGGGGGGCTCGCTGCAGATCGGGCAGATGGCGATCCGCATGATCCGCCGCGTGACCGACCGGCCCGTGGTGGCCGTGTTCAACAGCCATTACCACGGCGACCATTGGCTGGGCAACCACGCCTTCGCCGAGGCCTTCCCCGGCGTGCCCATCCATGCGCTGCCGCACACGCGCGAGCAGATCCTGGGGGCCGAGGGCAATGCCTGGCGCGGCATGATGGAGCGCTGGACCAACCAGGCCACGCTGGGCACGAAGATCGTCGCACCCAACACCGACGTGCGGCCCGGCCAGGTGTTCGACTACGGCGACGTGCAGTTGCGCCTGCACCACCACGGCGTGGCGCACACGCCGTCCGACCTGTGCATGGAGGTGGTGCAGGACCGCCTCACCTACGTCGGCGACATCGCCATGGGCAACCGCATCGCCAACATCGACGACGGCTCCTACGTGGGTACCTTCAAGACCTACGACACGCTCATGAAGGACCTGGGCGAGCAGCTCTGGGTGCCCGGCCACGGCCACGCCAGCCGCGACCTGCTCCAGACCTACGGCGACTTCCTGCGCGGCATTTACGAGCCCTGCCTGAAGGCGGTGAAAGAAGGCCTGCCGCTGGACAAGGCCAAGGGCCTGGTGCTGGCCGATCCGCGCGTGGCCTCGCGCGCGGCGCGCATGCAGGGCTTCGACAGCAACATCGGCAAGTACACCAGCCTGGCGTACCTGGAAGCGGAGAAAGAGGCGTTCTGAGCGCGCTGGCCGGCCCTGAGGGGCCGAGCCCCAGGTTCATGGCCCGCGCCAGCGACCTGCGTTGGCGCACACTCGTGTTCTGACACACCCACCGCACAGCCCGCCGCCATGAACACCCCCCGCGATCCCGCGCCCGCCGACCCGCTTGAGCCTCTGCTGTCGCGCCTGTCGGTTGGTACCAAGTACCTGCGCGAGCCCGCACCCCCGCCCGAGGATCTGCGGCGCATGGCCGCCGCCGCGCTGCGCGCGCCCGACCACGCGGGCCTGGTGCCTTACCGCTTCGCCGTGGTGCGTGGCGAGGCCAGGCAGCGCCTGGCCGACCTCTTCGAATCCGTGGCCCTGGCGCAGGGCAAGCCCGCCGAGCAGGCGCGGCGCGACCGCGGGCGCGCCACCGAACCACCGCTGCTGGTGGCCGTGGTCGCGCGCATCGACGCCGGCCACCCGGTGGCCACGGTGCATGAGCAGTGGATCGCCCTGGGCGGCGCGCTCGCCAACTTCCTGACGGCAGCTCACGCGCTGGGCTATGGCGGCAAGATGCTCTCGGGCAGCAAGGTGCGCGCCGAAGCCGTGATGTCGGCCTTCTGCCGGCCCGGCGAAACCCTGGTGGGCTGGATGGTGCTGGGCACGCCGGTGGGCGTGGGCCAGCCGAAGTTTCACAAGCCTTCGCCGGACGAGCTGCTGGGCGAATGGCCGGGGTGAGGGCCGGGCCTCAGCTGTTGTGGAGGGGGCCCGTGGTGGTGGGCGAATAGACCGGCATCTTGAAATCTTCTTGGGCAGGGGGGAAGTCAAGCCTCTTCGGTAGGTTGTCGGGGTCCAGCGCCAGCTCTTTGTTCACGGCCTGGAGCGTGAGTCCCAGCGCAACGTTGTGCATGCCGGGGTAGCTTCGAGCGATCAGCGCCACGTTCTGTAGCAGCTCCTGCTGCTGTTTCGCATGGCTTTTCAGCATGGCCTGCCAGATTTCCGGGACGTTGGCCAATGCCGGGGGCGTGAGGGTTGCCAGCTGGGGGCAGCTCGCAATGTCGCGCGCGATTTCCTGCCGCACTTGCGCAGACTGTGCTTGCACGTATTGGGCCACCCCGTCCGGCAGCGACAGTGTTTGCAGGTGGGCATGCCGGGCGAGGCTCCTGAAGAAGTGCTTCCATTGGTAGAGACCGGCCTGCTGGTCGCCACTCAGATCCAATGACTTGAGTGCGCCGAGTGGTTTGAGGCCGCCGTCCTTGGCTGGTTGGTCGAGCACACCCTGGAGGTTGTCCAGGTCGCGTTCGGTGAGGTGGCAATCGCGCAATTCCAGGCGCTCCATCCGGGGCGCCTTCGCGCAGGCGCTCAACAGCTTGAAGAGCGGCGCGTCTCTGAAGTAGATCAGCGCGTGGCTGGGCTTGTCGCTGCCCATGAGCCTGGCACCGTTCAGGCTCAGGTGCTTCAGGCCGCCACTGTTTTCAACGATCCTGGCAATGGCGGCGAGATGGCTGACCTGAAGAGAAGGCTTTTGCGTTGTCGACCCCTTTGAGGCCGGGAAACCCACATAAGAAAAATCGATGGATTCCAGCTGCGCCTGTTCTTCGAACAGCTTCAGCAGTGAGCTCAATTGCGGAAGTTCCATGTGTGAAAAATCCAGCGCGTTGACCTCATTGCGCAGAAGGTATTGATGGAATGAAAAGAGCTCCAGCAACGCGGCATAACCCTCTTCGCGGAGCTGGCCGCTCAATTTCAGTTCACGTATCCCTTGATTGTTCATTTCGCGAAACAAGGGGGAGAGCTCACAGGCGCTGGATGCGGCGGTGTTGAGGATGTCCATGACCCGCTGGCCGGCGCTGGCCGCAGTCAGCGGGGGGGGCGATTCAGCGGGTTTTTGTGTCGATCCGTTGAACCTTGTCTGGTGGCTTGTCCCGGTGGGCTGGGGATTCGAAATGGCGGCGCTGGTGCGTTTCATTGAGGGATGGGGCGGTGGGTCAGTGGACGGTGGGGGGTCGCGGCCATCTGCGTAACGTCCGCCATTCCGTTTGTTGCAAGGCAGTCGGTCGACGGCCTGACGGATGCCGCGTGGACTAGGATTCGCGGTCCGATGCGCCGCCCGCGCGCCGGGCCCCGCCAGGGCATGCCGCCTTCCTTTCTCGCAAGGCCGCGCCCGTTGCCGCTTCCTTGAGTCCTTTCCTCCCTTCATCAGGAAACCACCATGACCCGCCTTTCCCCGCTCCACCGCTTTCGCAACGCCCTTGTGCTGGGCGTCGGCCTGATAACCGCCGCCGCGCAGGCCCAGCAGGTGTTCCGCGTCACCGCCATCCCCGACGAATCGCCCACCGAGCTGGCGCGCAAGGCCGCGCCGCTGGTGAAGTACCTCGAGGGCGCGCTGGGCATGAAGGTGGAGTACACGCCCGTGACCGATTACGCCGCCGCCGTGGAGGCGCTGGTGAACAAGAAGGTGGACATGGCCTGGTTCGGCGGCTTCACCTTCGTGCAGGCCAATGTGCGCTCGGGCGGCAAGATCATTCCGCTGGTGCAGCGCGAGGAAGACGAGAAGTTCCGCTCGGTCTTCATCTCCAGCGACCCGGCCGTGAAGTCGCTGGCCGACCTCAAGGGCAAGGACGTGAGCTTCGGCTCGCAGAGCAGCACCTCGGGCCACCTCATGCCGCGCAGCTTCCTGCTGCAGGCCAACATCAACCCCGAGAAGGACTTCGCCCGCGTGGCCTACAGCGGCGCGCACGACGCCACCATCGCGGCCGTGGCCTCGGGCAAGGTGCAGGGCGGGGCGCTGAACATCTCGGTGTGGGAGAAGTTCGTGGCCGACAAGAAGGTCGACACGACCAAGGTGCGCGTGATCTTCACCACCCCGCCGTACTACGACTACAACTGGTCGGTGCACGCCGACATGCCCGCCGCGCAGCGCGAGAAGCTCGCCGCCGCGCTGCTCAAGCTGGACCGCGCCACGCCGCAAGGCAAAGAGGTGCTGGACCTGCAGCGCGCCACCCGCTTCGTGCCCACCAAGGCGGACAACTACAAGGGCATCGAGGCGGCCGCGCGCAGCGCGAACCTGCTGTGAGGGCGCGGGCGGCTCAGCCCCACCAGGGCAGCAGCCGCTTCATAGCCGCCACCTCGCCGCAGTGGTCCGGCCGGTAGCCGGGCAGGGCGGCCAGGCGCTCCTGCCAGGCGCGGCTGCGCAGCCGCTCCAGCAGGCGCTGCAGGGGCGGCTCGTCCAGGGTGTTCTTCAGACAGACCAGCAGGTAGCGCTCGTCGGTGACGGGCACGAAGCCCAGGCCGGCGCTGCGCGCCGCGTATTCGGTGCCGAGGCCCACGTCGGCGCTGCCGCTGGCCACGGCGTGCGCCACCGCCGCGTGCGAACGCTCCACGCGCTCGTAGCCGTCCACGTCGCCCGGTGGCAGGCCGGCCTGGGCCAGCAGCTCGTCCAGCAGCAGGCGGGTGCCTGTGCCCTTGGCGCGGTTGACGAAGCGCGCCTGCAGCCGCGCCACGTCGGCGACGTCGCGCAGGCGCAGCGGGTTGCCGGGCGCCACCATCAGACCCTGCGTGCGCCGCGCGAAGCCGATGATCTTGTGCAGACCCGGCTTGAGCAGCGGGCGGTAGGTGCGGGCCGTCAGCGTATTGGCTGCAGCGAAAGGTTGCGTGTGAAAGCCCGCGATCTTGCAGCGGCCCTCGTTGAGCGCGCGGATGGCGTCCACGCTGCCGCAGAACTGCACGTCCAGGTGCAGGCGCTGGGCTTCCCCCTGGCCGCTGCCGCCGGCGTCGCGCGCCGCGAAGTCCACCAGCTCGGCGAGGGCGTGGTCGTGGCTGGCGTAGAGCGTGAGCTGGGGGTGCTCGGCGGCCTCGCCGTCGAGCATGAGCGCGAAGGCGCGTTCGAGCTCGGCGCGCAGGTTCTCCATTTGCGGGCCCAGCCGGGCCTGGGCCAGGCGCTCGGCCGCCAGCAGCTTGTCGCCGAAGGGCGTGAGGCGCGCGGCCTGGCCGCGCTCCCAGAAGATCAGGCCCTGGCCGAGATCGGCCTCCCATTCCTTGAGCTGCCCCCACACGTGGCGGTAGGACAGGCCCAGCTCGCGCGCCGCGCCGGAGATGGAGCCCGAGGCCTTCACGGCGTGCAGCACGTCCATCATGGGGTTGCGCAGCAGGGCCGATCCATTGCCGGCGGGCCGCTCGCGCGTGCTCAGTTGGTACGCCAGCTCGATTCGTCGCATGGTCGTCAAGTGTGCATCAAGGTGTCTTATGCACCAAGGTTCATACCGCGTCAGTACGTAGCGCGGGCAGGTCTCTGGCTCGCTAAGCTCGCCCACATATGAACACCTTTGCCGATAGCGTGGCGACCGCGATCGGGCTCATCCTTTCCGGCGATGCGGGCCTGTGGGCCATCGTGTGGCGGTCGCTGGCGGTCAGCGTCACCGCCACTGGCATCGCCTACGCCCTGGGCCTGTGGCTGGGCGCCTGGCTGGCGGCCGCGCGCTTCGCCGGGCGCGGCGCGGTGCTCACGCTGCTCAATACCGCGCTGGCGGTGCCGGCGGTGGTGGTGGGGCTGGTGGTGTACCTGCTGCTGTCGCGCTCGGGGCCGCTCGGCTTCCTGGGCTGGCTGTTCAACTTCGAGGCCATGGTGGTGGCGCAGGCCGTGCTGGTGCTGCCGCTGGTGACCGCCCTGGTGCGCCAGGCCGTGGAGGACGCCGACCGCAGCCACGGCGAGCAGCTGCGTTCCATGGGCGCGGGCACGCTGACGCGCAGCCTGCTGCTGGCCTGGGACGAGCGCTACGCGCTGCTCACGGTCTTCATCACGGCCTTCGGCCGCGCCATCGCCGAGGTCGGCACCGTGATGATCGTGGGCGGCAACATCGACGGCTTCACGCGCGTCATGACCACCGCCATCGCCCTGGAAACCAGCAAGGGCGACCTGCCGCTGGCGCTGGGCCTGGGCCTGGTGCTGCTGGCCGTGGTGCTGGTGCTCAATGCCCTGGTGTCTCTGGTGCGGCGCTGGCGCGAGCGGCAAGATGGGCTGCTGCCCGTTGGAGCGGCCGCATGAGCGGGGTGCCGCCCACCGCCATCGCCGAGCCGTGTTTCGAGCTGCGCGGCGCCCAGGTGCGCCTGGGGCCGGCGCCGCGCCCGCCCGCGCTGGACGAGGTGAACCTGCGCATCCTGCCCGGCGAGCGCGTGGCCTTCATCGGCGCCAATGGCAGCGGCAAAAGCACGCTGCTGCGCACCCTGCACGGGCTGTTGCCGCTCACGGCGGGCACGCTGCGGGCGCCGGGCGGCCAGCGCGTGGCCATGCTGTTCCAGCGTCCGCACATGCTGCGCATCCGCGCGCTGCACAACGTGGCCCTGGGCCTGTGGCTGCAGGGGCGGCGCTGGGGCGAGGCGCGCACACTGGCGCTCACCGCCCTGCGGCGCGTGGGCCTGGCCGAGCTCGCACAGCGCAACGGCCGCGCCCTCTCGGGCGGGCAGCAGCAGCGCCTGGCGCTGGCGCGCGCCTGGGCCCTGCAGCCCGACATCTGGCTGCTCGACGAGCCCACCGCCAGCCTGGACCCGCACGCCAAGCGCGAGGTCGAGCAGCTCATCGCCGAGTTCACCACCACGCCCGCGCAGGGCCAGCCCACCACGCTGGTGTTCGCGAGCCACAACCTCGGCCAGGTCAAGCGCCTGGCCAGCCGCGTCGTCTACCTGGAGCAGGGCCGTGTGCTCGCCGACCTGCCCGTGCACGATTTTTTCAACGCCGACCTGTTGCGCGCCGTGTGCCCGCACGCCCATTTGTTCGTTCAAGGAGAAAGCTGGTGAAACCCATCCGTTCCGTCCTCACCCTGGCCGCCGGCCTGCTGATCGGCGGCGCCGCGCTCGCGCAGAGCATCGTCGTGGCGTCCACCACGTCCACCGAGCAGTCCGGGCTGTTCGGTCACCTCCTGCCGCAGTTCAAGCAGGCCACGGGCATCGACGTGAAGGTGGTGGCCCTGGGCACCGGCCAGGCGATCGACATGGCGCGCCGCGGCGACGCCGACGTGCTCTTCGTGCACGACAAGGTGGCCGAGGAGAAGTTCGTGGCCGAGGGCTTCGCCGCCAAGCGCCAGGAGGTCATGTACAACGACTTCGTGCTCGTGGGCCCCAAGGCCGACCCGGCCAAGACCGCGGGCAAGGACATCGTGGCCGCGCTCAAGAAGGTTGCGGCGGCCAACGCGCCCTTCATCTCGCGCGGCGACAAGAGCGGCACGCACGCGGCCGAACTGCGCTTCTGGAAGATGACCGGGGGCGACGACAAGGGCAGTGGCTACAAGGAATGTGGCTGCGGCATGGGCCCGGCGCTCAACATCGGCTCGGGCGCCAATGCCTACGTGCTCACCGACCGCGGCACCTGGCTCAACTTCAAGAACCGGGGCGACCTGACGGTGCTGGTGGAGGGCGACCAGCGCCTGTTCAACCAGTACGGCGTGATGCTGGTGAGCGCGGCCAAGCACCCGCAGGTAAAGACCGCCGAGGGCCAGAAGTTCGTGGACTGGGTCACCGGCCCCGCCGGCCAGGCCGCCATCGCCGCCTACAAGATCGGCGGCGAGCAGTTGTTTTTCCCGAACGCCGCGAAGTAAGCCCCGGGCGCTCAGTCGTCCGCTGGCGCCAGTGACACGGCGGCCTGGTGGTGCGTGAGGAACACGCGCCCGCTCAGGCGCTGCAGGAAGTCGCTGCGCTGCAGCTTGTCCATCACCGGGCCTTTCACTTCCGAGAGGTGCAGCTGCAGGCCGGCGTCGCGCAGGCGCTGGTCGATGGCCTCCAGGCTGTCGAGCGCGCTGGCGTCGATGTCGTTGATGGCCGAGCACTGCAGCACCACGTGGCGCAAGGCCGGGCGCTGCGCCACGGCGGCGTTGATGCGGTCCTCCAGCGCGCGCGCGTTGGCGAAGTACAGGCTCTCGTCCATGCGCAGGGCCAAGACCTGCGGGTGGGTGATGACCTGGTGGCGCAGCACGTTGCGGTAGTGCTCGGTGCCAGGCACCTGGCCGACCTCGGCGATGTGCGGCTGGCTGGTGCGCCACAGGTGCAGGGCCAGCGACACGCCCACGCCGGCCACCAGGCCGCTTTCCACGCCCACCGCGAGCGTGGCCACCAGCGTGGCGAGCACGGCGATGAAGTCCGCCTTCGAGTACATCCATGTGCGGCGCAGGATGCCGACGTCCACCAGCGACAGCACGGCCACCACGATGGTGGCGGCCAGCGTGGCCTGCGGCAGGTGGAAGAGGGCCGGCGTCAGCAGCAGCGAGGCCAGCAGAATGCCGACGGCGGTGTACAAGCCGGCGGCGGGCGTCTGTGCGCCGGCGTCGAAGTTCACCACCGAACGCGCGAAGCCGCCGGTGACGGGAAAGCCGCCCGTGAACGCGGCTGATAGGTTGCTGCCCCCCAGGGCGACCAGCTCCTGATCGGGCTCGATGCGCTGGCGGCGCTTTGCGGCCAGCGTCTGGCCCACCGAGACCGACTCCACGAAGCCCACCACGCTGATCAGCAGCGCGGGCACCAGCAGCGTTTGCCACAGCGCCAGGTCCCACAAGGGCAGGGTGAATGGCGGCAGGCCCTGTGGCACCGCACCCACGAGCTTGACGCCCCGCGCGCCGCCGTCGACCGCCCAGGTGAACAGCGTGGCGCCGATGATGGCGGCCACCGGCCCGGCCTTGGCCCCCAGCTCGGCCGCGCGCGGCGGCACGCCCAGGCGGCGCAGCAGCGGCTGCAGGCCGCGCCGCACCCAGAACAGAAAGGCCAGGCTGGCCGCGCCGATGCCCAGTGTGAGGCCATGCACCTGGCCGCGTTGCGCCCACAGCGCCGCCAGCATCTCCACCAGGTTGTGCCCGCCGGCCGACACCCCCAGCAAGGTCTTGAGCTGGCTGGCCGCGATCAGCAGGCCCGAAGCCGCGATGAAGCCCGCGATGACCGGGTGGCTCAGGAAGTGCGCGAGAAAGCCCAGGCGCAGCAGGCCCATGGCCAGCAGGATCAGTCCCGAGAGGAAGGCCAGCGTGATCGCCACCGCCAGGTAGTGGGCGCTACCGGCCGCGGCGTGTTCGCCCACGGCGGCGGCCGTCATCAGCGAGACCACGGCCACCGGGCCGACCGCCAGCACGCGGCTGGTGCCGAGCAGGGCGTAGGCCAGCAGTGGCGCCACGCTGGCGTACAGGCCGACTTCGGGCGGCAGGCCCGCCAACTGGGCGTAGGCCAGGCTCTGCGGGATCAGCATGAGCGTGACGATGACCGCCGCGACGGCGTCGCGCAGCAGGGTGTCGCGGCCGTACCCGCGGGCCCAATGCCTCATGGGCAGGTCGGGCCACCAGTGGCGTGTGGACAGGTTCATGGCGGTGTGGCGGCGCTCAGGTCCGCGCTGAGGGTGGGGGCATTCGGCTGAGGTCATAACCCGCGGCGGCGGCCGCCTGCAGCACCTCGGCCCAGGGGCGCTGGCCGGCCTGCGACAGCGCCCAGAGCTGGGTGCTGCGCGTGCCGCTGCGGCAGTACGCGAGCACGGGGCCCTCGGCCTGCGCGAGCGCTTCGCCGAAGGCGCGGCCCTGTGCTTCGTTCAGTTGTCCGGTCACGACGGGCAGGAACACGAAGCGCAGGCCGGCCGCCTGAGCGGCGCGCGCCATGGTCTCGTGGTCGGGCTGGCCGGGCTGCTCGCCATCGGGCCGGTTACAGATCAGCGTGGTGAAGCCGGCGGCGGCGGCGGCGGGGAGGTCGTCCGGCGCGATTTGGGGGGCAACGGACAGGGTGGGGGTGAGGCGTTTGAGGTCCATGGTCATCCTTCAGGTCGTGCGGGTCTTCGCGCTCATGCGCTCCAGCCATTCGAACACGACCATGCCCATGAGCATGGCCAGCACGAAGACAAGACCCTTGACCTCGCCCGCGGCCATGGACACCAGCCCCGGCCCGGGGCAAAAGCCCGCCAGGCCCCAGCCCACGCCGAAGGTGAGGCTGCCCAGCACCAGCCGGCGGTCGATTTCCGTGGCCTTGGGCAGGTACATGCCCGAGCCCAGGAAGCTGCGCGTGCGCCGTTTGGCCACCGCGAAGGCCAGCAGGCCCACGGCGATCGCGCCCCCCATGACGAAGGCGAGGGAGGGGTCCCAGGCGCCGGCCAGGTCCAGGAAGCCCTGCACCTTGCCGGGGTCCGTCATGCCCGACAGCATCAGGCCCAGGCCGAACAACAGGCCGATGAAAAATGCGGAGAGTTTCTGCATGGTTGGTGTCCTCAGATCAGGTGACGGATGACAAACACGGTGGCGAAGCCGGTGGCCATGAAGGCCAGCGTGGCGACCAGCGAACGCGGCGACAGGCGCGACAGCCCACACACGCCATGGCCGCTGGTGCAGCCCGAGCCGTAGCGGGTGCCGATGCCCACCAGCAGGCCGGCCAGCACCACCAGGCCGGTGCTGGCGTCGATGCGCGGCGCGCTCAGCCAGCCCGCGGGCGCCAGCCAGACGAACACCAGCGGCGACACCAGCAGGCCCGCGACCAGGGCCAGGCGCCAGCCGATGTCCCCGGCCTTGGGGTTCAGCAGGCCGCCCACGATGCCGCTGATGCCCAGCACGCGGCCATTGAGCAGGATGAAAAGCGCCGAGGCCAGGCCCAGCAGCAGCCCGCCGGCCAGAGAGGCCCAGGGCGTGAAATTGACCCAATCGATCGTCATGGTGGAAAACTCCTTCAACGGGAACAGAACTGTTGGTACACGGTGCGGATGACGGCCTGCGCGGGTGGGCTGTCGATGCTGTAGAAAACGTGCTTGCCCTCGCGGCGCGTGAGCACCAGCCCCTCGTCGCGCAACACCGTGAGCTGCTGGGACAGCGTGGGCTGCGTGATGCCCAGCGCGGCCTCGAGTTCGCCCACGTTGTGTTCGCCTTGGGACAGCTGGCACAGCAGCATCAGGCGGTCGGGGTTGGACAGCACCTTCATGAGGCGACAGGCCTCGGCGGCGGCCGATTGCATGTCATCGATGTCGAGCTTGGCAGCAGGCATGGGACACTCCATTCAATGTGCCGTTCATCGGCGGTACGGTCTACACTATATTGACTGATAGATTGTTTGTCAATATATTGTTGTTCACTTATTGAAAGGAGCCTGCCATGTCCGTCGCCACCACCGTCCGGCCCCAGGTCCAAGGGCTGTTCGACCCCGCCACCTGGACCGTCACCTACGTCGTGCACAACGGCCCGGGCACGCCCGCGGCCATCATCGACTCTGTGCTGGACTACGACCCCAAGTCGGGCCGCACGCGCACGGCCTCGGCCGACCAGGTGATCGACTATGTGCGCGCCAACCGCCTCAAGGTCGAATGGATCCTGGAAACGCACGCGCACGCCGATCACCTGTCGGCCGCGCCCTACCTGAAGAAGCACCTGGGCGGGCGCATCGGCATCGGTGGGCGCATCACGCAGGTGCAAAAAGTGTTCAAGGCCGTGTTCCATCTGGAGCCTGAGTTCCGCCTCGACGGCTCGCAGTTCGACCACCTCTTTCAGGAGGGAGAGCGTTTTCGCATCGGCGAACTGGAGGCCGAGGTGCTCTACGTGCCCGGCCACACGCCCGCCTGCGCGGCCTACCACGTGGGCGACGCGGTGTTCGTGGGCGACACGATGTTCATGCCCGACGTGGGCACCGCGCGCTGCGACTTTCCCGGTGGCGACGCCAAAACGCTGTACGCCTCAGTGCGGCGCCTGCTCTCGTTGCCGGGCGACACGCGCCTGTTCATGTGCCACGACTACCCGCCCAATGGCCGCGAAGTGCGCTTCGAAACCACGGTGGCCGAACAGCGCGCGAACAACATCCACGTGCACGACGGCGTGAGCGAGGCGCAGTTCGTCGAGATGCGCACGAAGCGCGATGCCACGCTGGACATGCCGACACTGATCCTGCCGTCGGTGCAGGTCAACATCCGCGCGGGCGAGTTGCCGCCGCCCGAGGCCAACGGGGTGTCCTACCTGAAGATTCCGGTGAACGCGCTGTGAGTCAGCGCGCGGCGAAGGCCTCGGTCAGCGCATCGGCCAGCACCCGCCCAAGCGCCGGCATGAGCCGCTGCGTGGGCATCAGCCGGTGGATGGGCATGTCGGGCGGGCGCAGGCGAGCTGCACATCGACGGCGAGGTCCAGCGCTTCGGCGCCGGCCGGAGCGTGGTGTTGCCGCGCGAGAAGCTGCACCAACTGTTCAGCGTGGGCGCCACGTCCCTGGAGCTGACGGGCGTGTTCGGGCAGACGCCGGTGCCCGTGCGCCTGCCCGACGGGCAGGCACTGGAGCTGCCCTGGCGTAGCTGACATGGCCCATAAAAAATGCCGGCGCGATGCCGGCATTTTTTGTGGGGGCGTGAAATTACTTCTGGCTCAGCACCCAGGCCGCGAGCTTCTTGGCCTCGGCCTCGCTCACCTGCGGGTTGGCGGGCATGGGAATCGCGCCCCACACGCCCGAGCCGCCTTTCATGATCTTGGTGGCCAGCATGTCGACGGCCTTGGCGTCGTTGCCGTACTTCTTGGCCACGTCTTTGTACGCAGGGCCGACCAGTTTCTTGTCCACCGCGTGGCAGGCCATGCAGTTCTTGGCCTTGGCCAGGGCCTCGTCGGCCATGGCGGGTGCCGCCAGGGTGGTCATGGCGGCCATAATCAGAAGCGCACGTTTCATGGGATGTCCTTTGGAATGTCAGGGGCGAACGGGGCAAATTCTATCGACTGGGTTGGCCGAGCCCCTGTTATCGGATTTTCTTTGCCGGAATTTACCGGTCATTTACCGGAGGCTGAGATGTATTTGCTGGGTCTGGGCATCGCGCTCTTGCTGATGAAATACCTGGAATTCGGCCCGGTCGCCGAATGGTCCTGGTGGATCGTGCTGGCCCCGTTCGCGCTGGCCGCGGCCTGGTGGGCCTGGGCCGACTTCTCGGGCTACACCAAGCGCAAGGCCGTGGAAAAGATGGACCAGAAGAAGCGCGACCGCCTCGACAAGCAGCGCGAGGCGCTGGGGATCAAGACGGGCAGGCGCCGCTGAGGCAGCGCCCGCCGCTCGCGTCGGCTCAGAAGTTGTCGAGCACCGCGCCCTTGCTGGCGCTGGCCGCGTTGAACGCGAACTTGGCCTGCACGCCGCGCGTGTAGCGCGGGGCCGGCGCTTTCCAGGCGGCGCGGCGTTTCGCCAGCTCGGCCTCGGCCACGTTGAGTTCCAGCACCAGCTGGTGGGCGTCGATGGTGATGGAGTCGCCCTCGTGCACCAGCGCAATGTTGCCGCCCGCGGCGGCCTCGGGGGCCACGTGGCCCACCACCATGCCCCAGGTGCCGCCGCTGAAGCGGCCGTCGGTGATCAGGCCCACGCTTTCGCCCAGGCCGGCACCGATCAGCGCGCCCGTGGGCGCCAGCATCTCCGGCATGCCGGGGCCGCCCTTGGGGCCCAGGTAGCGCAACACCATCACGTCGCCGGCCTTGATCTTGCCGTCCAGGATGGCCTGCAGCGCGGACTGCTCGTCGTCGAACACGCGCGCCGGGCCGGTGATCACCGGGTTCTTCAGGCCGGTGATCTTGGCCACCGCGCCCTCGGGCGAGAGGTTGCCCTTGAGGATGGCCAGGTGGCCCTGGGCGTACATGGGATCGTTGATCGGGCGGATCACGTCCTGGTCCTTGCGCGGTTCGTCGGGCACGTCCTTCAGCACCTCGGCGATGGTCTGGCCGCTGATGGTCAGGCAGTCGCCGTGCAGCAGGCCGGCCTTGAGCAGGATCTTCATCACCTGCGGGATGCCGCCGGCGTTGTGCAGGTCCACCGCGAGGTATTTGCCGCTGGGCTTGAGGTCGCACAGCACCGGCGTGCGCTGGCGGATGCGCTCGAAGTCGTCGATGGACCATTCCACGCCGGCCGCGTGCGCGATGGCCAGGAAGTGCAGCACCGCGTTGGTGGAACCGCCGGTGGCCATGATCACGGCCACGGCGTTCTCGATCGCCTTCTTGGTGACGATGTCGCGCGGCTTGATGTCTTTCTTGATGGCTTCGATCAGCACCTTGGCCGATTCCTTGGCCGAGTTCTGCTTCTCGTCGTGGGGGTTGGCCATGGTGGACGAGTAGGGCAGGGAAATGCCCAGGGCCTCGAAGGCCGAGCTCATGGTGTTGGCGGTGTACATGCCGCCGCAGGAGCCGGTGCCGGGAATGGCGTGCTGCTCGATGTCCTTGAGTTCCTGGTCGCTGATCTTGCCGGCCGCGTTCTGGCCCACGGCCTCGAACACGCTGACGATGTTGAGGTCCTGGCCCTTCCACTTGCCCGGCAGAATGGTGCCGCCGTAGACGTAGATGGCCGGCACGTTGGCGCGCAGCATGCCCATGAGGCCGCCGGGCATGTTCTTGTCGCAGCCGCCGACGACGACCACGCCGTCCATCCACTGGCCTTGCACGCAGGTCTCGATGCAGTCGGCGATGACCTCGCGGCTGACCAGCGAGTACTTCATGCCTTCGGTGCCCATGGCCATGCCGTCGGAGATGGTGGGCGTGCCGAAGATCTGCGGATTGCCACCGGCTTCCACGATGCCCTGCACGGCCGCGTCGGCGAGCTTCTGCAGGCCGCTGTTGCAGGGGGTGATGGTGCTGTGCCCGTTGGCCACGCCCACCATGGGCTTGCCGAAGTCGCCTTCCTTGTAGCCCATGCCGTAGTACATGGAGCGGTTGGGCGCGCGCGATTTGCCCTGGGTGATGTTGTCGCTGCGCAGAACCTGTCGGGGGGTCTTGTCGGCCATGTCGTCTCTCTCGGGTCTCGTGGGAAGGAGGGGAAAGCTTCGCAGTATGCGCCAGCGCCGCAGGGGCATCCAATCGGATCGGCTGGGCTCATTGATATGCTGGGCTTATGAACAAAGGACAAAACCCGCAGCGCGGCGAATGGCGACAATGGCGCCAGTTCGCCGTGCTGGCCGAGGAGCTGCACTTCGGCCGCGCAGCGGCGCGGCTGCACCTCACGCAGCCCGCGCTGACGCAGGCCATCGCCTCGCTGGAGGCGGCGCTGGGCGTTCGCCTGTTCGAGCGCAGCCGCCGCCAGGTGGCCCTGAGCGCGGCGGGCGAGGCCTTGCTGCCCGAGGTGCGCGAGCTGCTGCGCCGGGCGCAGGCGCTGCCCGCGCTGGCGCGTTCGGCGGCGCAGGGCGAAAGCGGGCGGCTGCGCATCGCCTTTGTCTCCACCGTGGGCTTCAGCCTGCTGCCACCCTGGGTGCGGGCGTTTCGAGAGCGCTGGCCAGGGGTGGCGTTGGAGCTGATCGAGGCCACGGGCGACGTGCAGCGCGATCTCATCGCCCGCGGCGACCTGGACGCGGGCTTCGTGCTGCACGCGCCGGGCGACAGCGCTCCGGGCCTGCAGCACTGGGCCCTGGTGACGGAGCCGCTGGTGCTGGCCTTGCCCGAGGCGCACCCGCTGGCGGCGCGAACGCGCCTGTCGCTCGCGGCGGTGGCGGACGAGCCGCTGGTGATGTTCCCGCGCCGCATCCTGCCCGAGGTGTTCGACGAACTCACGCGCCTGTACCGCGCCGCCGGGCGCGAGCCTCGGGTGGCGCAGGAGGCGATCCAGATGCAGACCATCGTGAACCTGGTGTCGGCCGGGCTGGGTCTGGCCTGGGTGCCGCAGAGCGTGCGGCAATTCCAGCGGCCCGGCGTGGTCTATCGCCCCGTGGTTCTGCCGCGCGGCCAGGCCGTGCCGCAGTGCGAGACCAGCCTGGTCTGGCGCGACGCTGCGCTCAGCCCGGCGCTGCAGCGCTTCATCGATGCCGGGCGTTCACAATAGCCGCATGCTGCAACACCCCCAGATTGACCCCGTGGCCCTGCAGATCGGGCCGCTCGCCATCCACTGGTACGGCCTGACCTACCTCGCGGCCTTCGCGCTGTTCTTCTGGCTCGGCCGCTTGCGTCTGCGCCACGAGCCGTACGCCAGCATCACCCAGCCGCGCCCCTGGGAAGCGCGCGACGTGGAGGACATCCTGTTCCTCGGCGTGCTGGGCGTGGTGGCGGGCGGTCGCCTGGGCTACTGCCTGTTCTACCAGCCGGCCTACTACCTGCAGCACCCGCTGGAGGTGTTCTACGTGTGGCAGGGCGGCATGAGCTTTCACGGCGGGCTCATTGGCGTGATGCTGGCCATGGTCTGGTACGCGCGAAGCCGCGGCCGGCCTTTCTTTCAGGTGATGGACTTCGTCGCGCCCTGCGTGCCCACGGGCCTCGCGGCCGGTCGCGTGGGCAACTTCATCAATGGCGAACTGTGGGGCCGCGTGGCCGATCCCTCGTTGCCCTGGGGCATGGTGTTCCGCGGCGCGGGCGATCTGCCGCGCCACCCCTCGCAGGTCTACCAGTTCCTGCTGGAGGGGGTGCTGCTCTTCGTGCTGCTGTGGCTCTATGCGCGCCGGCCGCGCCGGACGGGCCAGGTCTCGGGCCTGTTCCTGCTGGGCTACGGCGTGTTCCGCTTCATCGCCGAGTTCTTCCGCGAACCCGATGCCTACCTGGGCCTGCTGGCCCTGGGCCTGAGCATGGGCCAGTGGCTGTGCGTGCCCATGATCGTGGGCGGCATCGGCCTGTGGTGGTGGAGCGGGCGGCGCGGTACGGCGGCCTGATCGGGACAGGACGCGGCGTGGCGTTCGACCAGTTGCTGCGGAGGGTGCAGGGGGACGGCGCGACCACTGGCCGGTTGACACAGGCGATGCAGGATGCTCCCGGGGTGCTGCTCGAACGGGAGCCGCGGGCGGACGCTGCGGCCTGGGTCGCGGTGGAGTGGGTCGCGGTGGAGTGGGTCGCGACGGCGCACGCCATCCGGGTCGATGACCTTTCGGGCCGCGCCTTGTTGCCCCGCCGTGGCCTGGGCCCGGTGGACGGGACGAATGGCGACGACAGCGGTGAAGACGCCGACGCCGATGGGGTGGTGCTGGACGCGGCCCGCGTCCAGCTCATGGGTGCTTCTTCCTGAGCGCCCCGTACTGCGTGGCCATGGGCTTGAGCTCGTTGCGCAAGGCCAGCTTCTCGGCCTCGGCCCAGCTTCGGGTGAGGGACTTCGCCGCTTTGGCCACGGTCTGGAACAGCCAATGAGGGACCGTGGGCACCGCTTGTTCGCGGCACGGGGGGCTGGCCACTTCGGCGAAGCGCTGGCGCAGCCAGCCCAGCAGCAGGTAGGCGTGCGCCCGCGCGCCGAGCCGATCGCCCGACAGTTGTTCGAGTTGGGTGCGGGCGATGTCCCGATCGGGGCAGAGCGGCAGGTAGTGGCCGAGGACGAGCCAATCGGCCACCGACAGCGGCTCCTGCGGTTCATGTGAGTTTTCCCGGTTGGCGCATTCGCTGAGGAAATGCAGCCAGTTGGCCCAGGGGTCGCGGTTGCCCTGGGCCAAGTACAACAGCGCGACCCGCCCGCACCACGCCAGCAGCGCTGGCAGGCCCCGGGGGCGAAGCATGGACGGCGACTCTTCAAGGCGCTCGCGAAAGGCTCTGAGCAGGTAGTAGGCCCACCGATGGCCCTGTGGACGCTGGCGCAAATGGTCGATCAGCGCGCCGATGTTGGCGGCCTCCAGCAAGCGGTACAGCGTGTCGCTCATGTCGCTGAAATGCATGTGGGGCTCGATGTAGGGCAGCAGATGCGCCCATTGATCGGCCAGGGTTTCGAGGGGCAGTTCGGGGATGTTGGCGAAGAACAGGTCCGGGTCGAACGCCGGTGGCATGGAGAGCCAGAGCCCTGGCAAGGGCAGGCGCAGAACGGCGAGACGGGTCGGCGGCGCGCAGAGCAGGAACAGCTCTGGCGCGGTCACCGGGGCGTAGGGCATGGCCGGTGTGGTTTCGAGCAAGGCGGGCTCGCACAGCAGCTTCAGGGTGTGGCGCAAGGCCGTGCTCTGCGAGGCGAACAAAGCGAGGCAAGGGGCATGCACGGCGCTGTCTGAGCGGGGCGGCAGCCGGTCTTCGTCGGGCGGCAGCAGGCGCAGCGTGGCCTGCGTCACCCACACCCAGCGCGCGAGGGCCATCCAGTCGGGGTCCAGCGGCTCCGCGCAACGGTGTGTCAGTCGGGTGAAGGCTTCCACCAGGCGGTCGAGCAGGCGCTGACGCAGTTGCCGCCATTCGGCCTGTGCGCGCGCGTTCTCCGGCGACGGGTCCTGTGGCTGGATCTGCGCGAGGTAGCGCATGGCGCCGACGATGAACAGGAGCGCCGTCTCGGGCGACAGGATCTCCTGCACCTCGTCCAGCAGGGCGTCCATCTCGCGCAGGGGCATGCGCCCGGATCCGGGGTCATAACCGAGGAGACCGGAGTGGATGACCCCGTGGTTCAGCATGGCCTGCCGAGCGGCCTGCTGAAAGGCGCCGTCGCCGGCCCGTTCGGGGTCGTCCATCTCGGCGCAGAGCCGAATCAAGGTCAGGGTCAGCGCGGGGTGTTGATGATTGGCCATCAGTGCCGTGGCGCACCGGCGAACGAAGCGCGCCACTTCGCGGTACCTGGACGGCGTCAGCGATGCGATGTCGCGGCGGATCTGGGCCGGTCCGCCCTTGCGATGGAAGAGAAAGCGGCCCTGGAAATTGACCACGACACCCAGGAGGGCCAGCGCATCGCACACCACGCCGGGCACGGACGGGCTCCAGTCGGGATGGGGAAGGGCCTGGTGGACATAGTCCGCCAGGCTGTCCAGCGCCGGGGAGGCCAGGTCTCTCTGGGCGACCAGCAGCGCATGGCCGTGTGGGTCGAACACGATGGCGACGCCCAGCTCGATGAGCGTGTCGCGAATGCCGTCGACGGTAGACGGGTTCGCGGGGGGGTGCCAGTGGACGAGCAGGGCCTCGATCGCCGGTCCGTACCGACCATAGAAGCCGGCGTGCTCTTCTTTGAGCATGTCCCTCAGCACCCGCTCGAAGGCGGCGGCCGCGTCGGTGGATTTCAGCCGCAGCAAAGGGGCGCCGGGGTGTCTGAGCAGCCACTTGAGCACGACCCGCCGGTTCTTGGCCTGGGGGCAGGCGTCGAGCACCGCTTGCGCACGGGTGTGTTCGCCGAGCGCCAGCAAGGCCGCGATCACCGAGGCCAGGACGCGGCCATTGATCGGTGGCCGCAGGCTCGGGCCGGGCCACTGCGCCCTGTGCGGCGCACTGTCGTGCTGGATATGCGGCGCATGGGTCGGCAGAAGGAAGGCGTCCCACAGCGCGTTGTCTTGCACCAACGACAGGCACAGCGCGCCCGGCCAGCCGAACAGCGCGAACAAGTCCATCAGCGCGGTGGCGGCCTGGTGGGCGTGGCGCACGCGCTCCGGCTGGCCGTACGACGCGATCGCGCTTAGGCGGTGGTTGAACCTCTGTTCGATCACCTGGCGCGGGTCGCCGTCTTTTGGGTGACCTCGTGGCGCCAGGGCGGGGTGCGTCCAGTGGTCCGGTACCGGGGTTTCGGTGGGAGGCTCAGGCGGGCCTTTGGGGTGCTGGGGCGGATGCGGTGGCGTGAGGGCGCTGGACTTGGGGGCCTCGGTGGCTTTGCCGATGGAGAGGCTGCGGGAACGGGTCTTGGTGAGGGCATCGGGGCCGGAGGCGCGGCGCATGGCGGGCTGGACCTTTGTGTGGCGTGCCGTCGGGCACGGGCGCGGATTCGTCGCGGGCGGTTGGTGGGGGTTCCCGCTGGCGAGGCGCCGTCACAGCTGCGTGGTGGGACGAGGCCGTGGGGCGGATCGAAGGGATGCCGCAGAATGGGCGCCGCCACCGGCGCAGCCGCTGCCGCCACGCGAGGAGAGCCAGCCATGATCACCCCCGAAAGCTTCAACCAGCGCAGCGCCGGCAAACTGCCCGGCCACCTGGGCCTTGTTGTCACCCACGTCGCCTCGGGCGAGGTGCGTGCCGAGTTGCCGGTGCGCGAGGCCCTGATGGCGCCCAACGGCTTCCTGCACGCGGGCAGCCTGGTCACGCTGGCCGACACCTCGGCCGGCTGCGGCTGCCTCGCCAGCCTGCCGCCCGGGGCCAACGGTTTCACCACGGTGGAACTCAAGTCCAACCACCTGGGCACGGCGCTGGAGGGCACGCTGGACTGCGTGGCCAAGGCCGCGCACCTGGGCCGGACCACCCAGGTGTGGGACGCCACCGTGACCCACCGCGAGACCGGCAAGACCCTGGCGCTGTTCCGCTGCACGCAGATGGTGCTGTACCCCAAGGCCGGGGGCTGAACCGCCGCCGGTCGGTGGCACGGGTTTTCCCCGTGCCGGGACGCCGTTTGGGGCTGAAAGAATTAGCTGTAATTACCAGTGATTACCCATGCGCGTGGTGCTCAACTCCCTGCACGATGAAGCGGCCTCGCAACTGCGCGAGCGCATCTTCTCGGGTGAGCTCGCGCCCGGCAGTTACCTGGACGAGCCCGCCCTGTGCGCGGCCCTGGGCATTTCGCGCACGCCGCTGCGCGAGGCGCTCAAGGTGCTCACCGCCGAGGGGCTGCTGCGCCACGAACCGCGCCGCGGCTGCTTCGTGGCCGAGGTCACCGAGCGCGACCTCGACGAGATCTTCCCCGTGATCGCGCTGCTGGAGGGCCGCTGCGCCTTCGAGGCCGCGGGCAACGCCAGCGACGCCGAGCTCGCCGCGCTGGAGCAGTTGCACGACAAGCTCCAGCGCGCCGCGCGCGCCAAGCGCATCAACGAGTACTACGCCGTCAACTACGCCATCCACGAGGCCATCATCGCGCTGGCCGACAACCGCTGGCTGGCCCAGGTCATCGGCGACCTGCGCAAGATCCTCAAGCTGGCCCGGCAGCAGCAGCTGCGCGCGCCGGGCCGGCTGGAGCAGAGCCTGTCGGAGCACCTGGCCGTGTTCGCCGCGCTCAAGGCGCGCGACGCCGAGGGCGCCGAGGCGGCCATGCGCACCCACCTCACGCGCCAGCGCGTGGCGCTGCGCGAGCTGGCGCGGCAGCAGAAGTCGAGGTTGAGCGCATGAGCCTTGCCCAGCCTTGGCAAGGCCTTCGGTCCGCGGCGCGGCGCGCGCAGCGTGGGGGTATCCGCCTCGACGCCCCGCAGTGGATCGCCGAGCGCGTCTCCCGCCTTCGCCCGGCGGCCCCGGCCGCGCCGGCGCCCGCGCCGCGTTCCACCGCCGAGCGCCTGGGGGCGCGCCTGCGCCAGGAAGGCGAGGCCCTGGCGCCGCGCGCCTTGCGCCGCCTGCTGGACGACATCAAGGCGGTGGTGGACCCCATGGTCAGCGAGGTGGAGGGCGGGCGGCGGGCGCAGGCCCTGATCGACTGGTACGGCAAGGCCGAGCCCGCCCAGCGCCGCGACCTCTGGCTGCTCATGAGCGAGCACTTCATGGCCGACCCGCAGAAGGTGAAGCGGGCCCAGTCGGAGTACCAGGCGGCCGTGGGCACGCCCGACGAGGCCGCCGCCGAGGTGCGCTACCGACGCGCCACGGTGTCGCCGCGCCGGCGCATCCTGCAGCGCTTCAGCGCCAACCCCCAGGGCATTCCCTTCCTGGTGGCGCTGCGCGCCGAACTGCAGCCCGCGCTGCGCCAGGAGCCGCGCCTGCAGGCGCTGGACGTGGAGATGGAGTACATGTTCTCCACCTGGTTCGACGTCGGCTTCCTGGAGCTGCGCCGCATCAGCTGGGATTCGCCGGCCTCGTTGATCGAAAAGCTCATCCGCTACGAGGCGGTGCACGACGTGCGCGGCTGGGCCGACATGAAGAACCGGCTGGACAGCGACCGCCGCTGCTACGGCTTTTTCCACCCGCGCCTGCCGGGCGAGCCGCTGATCTTCGTGGAGGTGGCGCTGATGAATCACATCGTTGGCAGCATCACGCCGCTGCTGGACGAGTCGGCCGCGCCGGCCGACCTCTCGCGCGCCACCACCGCCATCTTCTATTCCATCAGCAGCACCCAGGTCGGCCTGCGCGGCGTGAGCTTCGGCGACTCGCTGATCAAGCGCGTGGTGGAGACGCTGAAAGAGGAGTTTCCGCGCCTGCGCACCTTCGCCACCCTGTCGCCCATTCCGGGCCTGCGCGCCTGGCTGTCCCGGCAGGCCCCGCCCGAGCTGCTCGCCGCCTGGGAGCGCTGGACGGAACTCGACGAGAAGGCGCCCGAGCGCCAGGCCCTGCTCGCCTGGACCGCGCGCTACCTGGGCCAGGAGCTGCGCAACGGCGAGCCGCTGGACCCGGTGGCGCGATTCCACCTGGGCAACGGCGCGCGGATCGAGCGCATCCATTGGGGCGGCGATCCTTCGGCCAAGGGCAACAAGCAGTCCTTCGGCCTGATGGTGAACTACCTCTACGATCTGCGGCGCCTGGACAAGCACAGGGCCATGCTGGCAGCGGGAAAAGTCCCGATAGGCGGGGCCGTCGAGGCCCTGTACCGTTGACGCGGACCTGGGCGCCAGGTCGCGTCGGCTTCATAACCACCAAGGAGACCACATGAACCAGCCCATCCAACGGCGCGCGCTGCTGCGCGCCGCTGCCGCGAGCGCCGTGCTCGGCCCCATCGGCAGCCAGGTCGCGCGCGCGCAATCGACCTGGCCTTCGCGCCCGGTGACCATGGTCGTGCCGTTCCCGGCCGGCGGCGGCACCGACGCCTTCGCGCGCCCCATGGCGGCCTCGTTCGCGCGCCTGTCGGGCAAGGCGCTGGTCATCGACAACCGCGGCGGCGCCGGCGGCACCGTGGGCGCCAGCATCGCGGCCAAGGCCGCGCCCGACGGTTACACCCTGTTCATGGGCGCCGTGCACCACTCCATCGCGCCCAGCATGTACCCCAGGCTGGACTACAACATCGAGACCGACCTGGTGCCGCTGATCCTGGTGGCCAGCGTGCCGCAGGTGGTGGTGGTGAACCCCAAGAACATCACCGCACCCGACTTCAAGGCCTTCCTGGCGCAGGTCAAGGCCAATCCGGGCAAGCTCAACTACGCCTCGGCCGGCAGCGGCACCTCGCACCACCTGGCGGGCGAGCTGTTCAAGCAGCAGACCAACACCTTCATCACGCACATTCCCTACCGGGGCGCCGGCCCGGCGCTGGCCGACCTGATCGCGGGCAACGTGGACGTCATGTTCGACGGCCTGGGCTCCTCGGCCGGCCACATCAAGGGCGGGCGCATCAAGCCCATGATGGTGTCGGGCGCCAAGCGCAACCCGGCCTTCCCCGACGTGCCCTGCGCGGCCGAGGTGGGCCTGCCCCAGTACAACGTGACCACCTGGTACGGCGTGTGGGCGCCCAAGGGCACGCCGGCCGACGCGCAGGCGCGCGCGATCGAGGAGATCCGCAAGGCCTGCAGCACCGACGAGGCCAAGGGCGTGTGGGCTGCCCAGGGCGCCGAGTTCCCCGACATCACCGGCCCGGCCTTCGGCCAGTTCGTCAGCGCCGAGGTGCGCAAGTGGGCCCAGGTGGTCAAGGCCTCGGGCGCCAAGCTGGAGTGATGGATTGCCCGCCGACGGACTGCACCTGGCCATCGACGGCGCCATCGCGCGCCTGACCCTGCGCCGCCCGGCGAAGTTCAATGCCATGTCGCGCGCGATGTGGCGCGAACTCGCCGAAGCCCTGGCCGCCGTGGCCGCGCGCGCCGAGGTGCGCGCGCTGGTCGTGGCGGGCGAGGGCGGCCACTTCTGCGCGGGCGGCGACATCGCCGAGTACCCCGGCTTCCGCTTCGACGAGGCCAGCCTGCGCGACTTCCACGAGCGCGAGGTCTGGGGCGGCCTGTCCGCGCTGCTGGCCTGCGACAAGCCCGTCATCGCGATGATCGACGGCCATTGCATGGGCGCGGGCGTGGAGATCGCCAGCTGCTGCGACATCCGCGTGGCCAGTGCCTCGGCCCGCTTCGGCGCGCCCATCGCGCGCCTGGGGTTTCCCATGGCCCCGCGCGAGGCCGAGCTGGTGGCGCGCGAGGCAGGCCTGGCCAGCGCGCGCGAGATGTTGCTGCAGGCGGCCGTGCTGGACGCGCCCACCATGCTCTCGCGCGGCTTCCTGCACGCCGTGGTGCCCGAAGCCCTGCTGGCCGAGGAGGTGCTGGCGCGCGCACGGCGCATGGCCACGCTCTCCCCCGAGGCCGCTCGGCTGAACAAGCGCACCCTGCGCGCCCTGGCCGGCGGCGCGCCCGCCGACGCGCTGCTCGACAGCGCCTACGATTACGCCGGTCACGCCGAGCACCGGGAAGGCATCGCCGCCTTTCTCGACAAGCGAACGCCCGCCTTCTGAGTCCCTCCATGAACCCGCAGAACCACAACCTCTACGCCGCGCTGCGCGCGGCCTTCCCCGCCGACCTGGACACCACCGCCGTGGAGGTGGTGGGTGGCGCCAGCGACGGCCTGTGCTACAGCTGGCGCGACCTCGACCGCGCCAGTGCCATGCTGGCCAACCTGATCGACGGCTTGGGGCTGCCGGCGCGCTCGCGCATCGCGGTGCAGGTGGAGAAGTCGGTCGAGAACCTCATCCTCTACCTGGCGGTGCTGCGCAGCGGCCATGTGTACCTGCCGCTCAACACCGCCTACCAGTCCGGCGAGATCGAGTACTTCGTGGGCAATGCCGAGCCCGCCGTGGTGGTGTGCAGCCCGGCCAACTTCGGCTGGGTCAGCAAGATCGCGTTCAAGGCCGGCACGCGCCACGTGTTCACGCTCGGCGAAGACCGCGGCGGCACGCTGCTGGAGCGCGCCTCGCACCACGCCGACACGCACGCCGTGGCGCACAGCGGGCCCGACGACCTCGCGGTCATCATCTACACCAGCGGCACCACGGGGCGCAGCAAGGGCGCCATGCTCACGCACGGCAACATGCTGAGCAACGCGCGCGTGCTGCAGTCGTACTGGGGCTGGCAGAAGGGCGACGTGCTGATCCACGCGCTGCCCATCTTCCATGTGCATGGCCTGTTCGTGGCCATCCACGGCGCGCTCATCAATGGCAGCGCCATGCTGTGGCTCAACAAATTCGACCCCAAGGCCGTCATTGGCCTGCTGCCGCGCGCCACCGTGTTCATGGGCGTGCCCACGCTGTACACGCGCATGCTGGCCGAGCCCGCGCTCACGCGGGAACGGGTGGCGGGCATGCGGCTGTTCGTCTCGGGCTCGGCGCCGCTGCTGATCGAGACCTTCAACGAATGGCAGGAACGCACGGGCCACACCATCCTGGAGCGCTACGGCATGAGCGAGACCATCATGCTCACCTCCAACCCCTACGCGCCCGACGAGCGCCACAACGGCGAGCGCGAGCGCCGGGGCGGCACGGTGGGCTTCCCGCTGCCGGGGGTGAGCCTGCGCGTGGTCGACGAGGCGGGCCGTCCGGTGGAAACGGGCGAGATCGGCGGCATCCAGGTGCGTGGGCCCAACGTGTTCGCGGGCTACTGGCGCATGCCCGAGAAGACGGCCGAGGAGTTCACCACCGACGGCTACTTCAAGACGGGAGACGTGGGCCGCATCGACGAGCGCGGCTACGTGACCATCGTGGGGCGCAGCAAAGACCTGATCATCTCGGGCGGCTACAACGTCTACCCGGCCGAGATCGAGGGTGCGCTGAACGAGATGCCCGGCGTGGCCGAGAGCGCGGTGGTGGGCGTGCCGCACCCCGACTTCGGCGAGGTGGGCGTGGCCATCGTGATCCCCCGCCCGGAAGGCGCGCCGGACCCGGAGGTGCTGATCGGGGCGCTGAAGGCGCGGCTGGCCAACTTCAAGATCCCCAAGCGCTGCTTCGTGGTGAGCGAACTGCCCCGCAACACCATGGGCAAGGTGCAGAAAAACCTGCTGCGCGAACAGTACAAGGGACTGTTCGCCTGAAGGCGGGGGCGGGCGCCCGGCGGCGCCCGCGCCTGGCTCAGCGCAGCACCAGCACCGGCGTGTGCGAGTGCGTCAGCACCTGCTGCGTCTCGCTGCCGAGCAGCAGCCGCTTGATGCCGCGCCGCCCGTGCGAGGCCATCACGATCAGGTCGCACTTCTGCTTCTTGGCCGTGGCGATGATGGCTTCCGCGATCAGGTCACCCTTGGCCGTGACCGGCTTGACCTTCACTTCCAGCAGTTGCCCGGCCGCCTTGACCGCGTTCACCGCGTCCATGGCGTCCGTCTGCCACTGCTTCTCGATGCGGGCCACCTCGGAGGCCGCCAGGGTCACGCCGCCTTCGAAATAGGTCTGCGGGTAGCGCGGCACCACCTTCAGGGCCACCACTTCGGCCCCGGTCAGGTCCGCCAGGGACAGGGCGTGCTCCACTGCCTTCTGGGACAGCTTGGAGCCATCGGTGGCGACGAGGATGCGCTTGTACATGGTTCTTCTCCTCATGGAATGATGAAACGGAGCCCCAGGCTACCCCCGGGCGGCACCGCCCGGCTTGACCTGCGTCAAGGGGATGGCGCAGCCTTTGCGAGTACCCTACGCCCCCATGAGTTCCGCCACCTGGTCGAGCGAGCACCGGGGCCCCCTCACGGTCACCGATGACTTCGCCGTGCTCGACGACCCCGTCGAGCAGGCCGCGTTCACCCAGCCCGTGGACGGGGTGGACGCGCAGCGCGAGTCGGTGCTGGTGGTGCAGGGCATGTACTGCGCGGCCTGCGCCGACACCATCGAGTCCGCGCTGGACAGCGTGCCCGGCGTGGAACTGGTTCGCGTGCACGCCGGCACGCGCCGCCTCCAGCTGCGCTGGGACCCCGACCGGGTGCGCCTGTCGGAAGTGGCCCGGCGCGTGGGCGACCGCGGCTACCGCCTGCTGCCGCTGCAGCAGGCCCTGTCCATCGACGAGCGCCTGCGCGAGACCCGCCAGGCCCTGTGGCGCCTGTTCGTCGCCGGCTTCTGCATGATGCAGGTGATGATGTACGCGTGGCCCGCCTACGTGGCCGCGCCGGGCGACATCCCGCCCGACATCGAACAGCTGCTGCGCTGGGCCAGCTGGGTCATCAGCCTGCCGGTGGTGTTCTTCGCCAGCGGCCCTTTCTTCGAACGCGCCTGGGCCGATCTCAAGGCCCGCCGCGTCGGCATGGACACACCGGTGTCCGTGGGCATCCTGGTCACCTTCCTCGCCAGCTCGGCCGCCACCTTCGACCCCAGCGGCCCCTGGGGGCATGAGGTCTGGTTCGACTCGCTCACGATGTTCGTGTTCTTCCTGCTCGGCGGGCGCTACCTGGAGGCGCGCCTGCGCCAGCGCACGGCCGGCGCGCTGGACGCGCTGATCAACCGCCTGCCCGCCACCTGCGAGCGCGAGCGCGCGGACGGCGCGCGCGAAACCGTCTCGGTGCGCCGGCTGGCGGCCGGTGACGTGGTCTGGGTGCGCGCCGGCGAGGCCTTCCCTGGCGACGGCGTGCTGCTCGACGCGCGCGCCTCGGTCGACGAGGCCTTGCTCACCGGCGAGGCGCGCCCGCAGACGCGGCGCTGCGGCGATGCCCTGGTGGCCGGCAGCCTCAACCTCGCCGGGCCGGTGCGCCTGCGGCTCGACCGCGTGGGCGTGGACACGCGCTACGCCCAGATCGTGCGGCTGATGGAGCGCGCCGCCACCGACAAGCCGCGTCTGGCCGTGCTGGCCGACCGCATCGCCGGGCCCTTCCTGGTGCTGGTGATGCTGGCCGCCGCCGCCGCCGCCTTTGCCTGGTGGCAGGTCGATCCCTCGCGCGCCCTGGCCATCGCCGTGGCCGTGCTCATCGTCACTTGTCCCTGCGCGCTGTCGCTGGCCACGCCGGCGGCCATGCTGGCCTCGGCCGGCGCGTTGGCACGCCGCGGCGTGCTGGTGCGCCGCCTGCAGGCCCTGGAGTCCATGGCCTCGGTGAACGCCGTGGTGTTCGACAAGACCGGCACGCTGACGCGCGAGCACCTGATGCTGCGCGAGGTGCTGCTGCGCAGCGGCGCCGACCGCTCCCAGGTGCTGGCGCTGGCGGCCGCGCTGGCGCGCGATTCGCTGCACCCGGTGGCGCGCGCCGTCGCGGCGGCGGCTCCGCCGGCCGACGAGCCCCTGTTCGATTGGCACGAGGAGCCGGGGCAGGGCATTTCCGCGCGCCTGGCCAACGGTCGCTGGCTCAAGCTCGGTTCGCCCCTGTTCACCGGCGCCATGCCCGAGCACGACGCCGAAGGCCCGCGCACCTACCTGGTCGACGAGCACGGCTGGCTGGCCACCATCACCCTCAGCGAGGGCCTGCGCGAGGACGCGCGCGTGGCCGTGCAGCGCCTGCGCGCCCTGGGAATGCAGACATGGCTGCTGTCGGGCGACCGCGCCTCGCAGGCCCACCGCATTGGCCAGGCCGTGGGCGTGGACCATGTGCTGGCCGAGGCCACGCCCGAGCGCAAGCTGGCCGAGGTTCAGGCCCTGCAGCGCCAAGGCTGGCGCGTCGCCATGGTGGGCGACGGCTTGAACGACGGCCCCGTGCTGGCCTGGGCCGACGCGTCCTTCGCGCTCGGCCGCGCCGCGCCGCTGGCGCAGGCGCGCAGCGACGCCGTGGTGCAGGGCGGGCGCGTGATGGACGTGGTGGACAGCCTGCTGCAGGCCCGGCGCACGCGGCGCGTGGTGCGCCAGAACCTGGCCTGGGCGGCGCTCTACAACGCGGTCTGCGTGCCGCTGGCGCTGATCGGCTGGATGCCGCCCTGGCTGGCTGGCCTGGGCATGGCCGCCAGCTCGCTGCTGGTCATCGGCAACGCCTGGCGCCTGAGCCGCCCCGAACCCGCACCGAAAGGCTGAGTCGCCATGGATGTCCTGTACCTGTTGATCCCGCTGTCGGTCCTCATCGTCTTTGGCGTCATCGGCGTGTTCTGGTGGGCGCTGCAGTCGGGCCAGTTCGACGGCGTCGAGCGCGAAGGCGAACGCATCCTCCACGAGGAATGACACCGGCTTGACCTAGGTCAAGCCGGTCCGGCCGCCGGGCCGGGACACTCCCGGTGCAACATCGAGAGGAGTATCCGCATGGCCGTCAACAACAAGGCATCCGCCGACCCCACGGTCTACAACGACAAGGTGGTCAGGCAGTTCGCCCTGGCCACCGTTTTCTGGGGCGTGGTGGGCATGCTCGTCGGCGTGATCATCGCCGCGCAGCTCACCTGGCCGGCCCTCAACCTGGGCATCGAATGGCTCAGCTACGGCCGCTTGCGACCGCTGCACACCAACGCGGTCATCTTCGCTTTCGGCGGCTGCGGCCTGTTCGCCGCCAGCTACTACGTGGTGCAGCGCACCAGCCAGGTCCGGCTGTTCTCCGACGGTCTGGCCGCCTTCACCTTCTGGGGCTGGCAGGTGGTCATCGTGCTGGCGGCCATCACGCTGCCCATGGGCATGACACAGGGCAAGGAATACGCCGAGCTCGAGTGGCCGATCGACATCCTGATCGCGCTGGTGTGGGTGGCGTATGCGGTGGTGTTCTTCGGCACCATCGGCCTGCGCAAGGTGCGCCACATCTACGTAGCCAACTGGTTCTTCGGCGGGTTCATCCTGGCCGTGGCGCTGCTGCACATCGTCAACAGCGCGGCCCTGCCGGTGAGCCTCACCAAGAGCTACTCGGCCTACGCGGGCGTGCAGGACGCGATGGTGCAGTGGTGGTACGGCCACAACGCCGTGGGTTTCTTCCTCACGGCCGGCTTCCTGGGGATGATGTACTACTTCATCCCCAAGCAGGCCGAGCGCCCGGTGTATTCGTACCGGCTGTCCATCGTGCACTTCTGGGCGCTGATCTTTACCTACATGTGGGCGGGTCCGCACCACCTGCACTACACCGCGCTGCCTGACTGGGCGCAGTCCGTGGGCATGGTGTTCTCGCTGATCCTGCTGGCGCCCAGCTGGGGCGGCATGATCAACGGCATCATGACGCTGTCGGGCGCCTGGCACAAACTGCGCGACGACCCGATCCTGCGCTTCCTGATCGTCTCGCTCTCGTTCTACGGCATGTCGACCTTCGAGGGTCCGATGATGTCCATCAAGACGGTGAACGCGCTGTCGCACTACACCGACTGGACCATCGGCCACGTGCACTCGGGCGCGCTGGGCTGGGTGGGCCTGGTGACCATGGGCTCCATGTACTACCTGATCCCGCGCCTGTACGGCCAGAAGAAGATGTACTCGGTGCCCGCGATCGAGCTGCACTTCTGGATCGCCACCATCGGCATCGTGCTCTACATCGCCGCCATGTGGATCGCCGGCGTGATGCAGGGCCTGATGTGGCGCGCCGTCAACCCCGATGGCAGCCTGACCTACACCTTCGTCGAATCGGTCAAGGCGACCTTCCCCTTCTACGTCATCCGCCTGGCCGGGGGCTTGCTGTACCTGGCCGGCATGTGCGTGATGCTCTGGAACACGGTGATGACGGCGCGCAACGGCCGCATCGAGCCGGTGCGCATTCCGGCCGCCCAACCCGCCCACGCCTGAGGTGAATCGCATGTCGCAACAAGACAAACCCACCGGCTTCACGCACGAGCGCATCGAGACCAGCAACTTCCTGATGATCGTGCTGATCGTCCTGGTGGTCTCGGTCGGCGGCCTGGTCGAGATCGTGCCGCTGTTCTTCCAGAAATCCACCACGCAACCGGTGGAAGGGCTCAAGCCCTACACCGCCTTGCAGCTCGCGGGCCGCGACGTGTACGTGAAAGAAGGCTGCTACAACTGCCACTCGCAGATGATCCGCCCCTTCCAGGCCGAGACCCTGCGCTACGGCCACTACTCGGTGGCCGGCGAGTTCGTCTACGACCGCCCCTTCCAGTGGGGCAGCAAGCGCACCGGCCCCGACCTGGCGCGCGTGGGCGGCCGCTACAGCGACGAATGGCACCGCATCCACCTGAACAACCCGCGCGACGTGGTGCCCGAGTCCAACATGCCGGCCTACAGCTGGCTGGAGAAGAAAACCGTCGACGCCGCTGGCCTGCCGGCGCGCATGAAGGCGCTGCGCACCCTGGGCGCACCCTACAGCGACGAGGAGATCACCGCCTCCAGCGAGGCGGCGAAGGGCAAGACCGAGATGGACGCGCTCATCGCCTACCTGCAGGTGCTGGGCACCGCCTTGAAGTAAGGAGAGGCTGCCATGGACATCAACACCCTGCGTTCCATCGTTACCGTCATCAGCCTGCTGGTCTTCCTGGGCATCGTGGCCTGGGCCTGGTCGCGCCGCAACCGCGAGCGCTTCGACGAGGCGGCCCGCCTGCCGTTCCAGGACGAATGAGCCACCCCCACACACGGGAACCATCATGAGCGATTTCACCAGCGACTTCTGGTCCATCTACGTCGGCGCCATCACGGTGGTCAGCATCCTGGCCTGCGGCGTGCTGCTGTGGGTGGCCGGCACCACCAAGGTCAAGCCGGGCCAGGACAACACGACCGGCCACGTGTGGGACGGCGACCTGCGCGAACTCAACAACCCGCTGCCGCGCTGGTGGGTCTGGCTGTTCGTCATCACCATCGTTTTCGCCCTGGCCTATGGCCTGCTGTACCCCATGTACGGCCGCTACGCGGGCGTGCTGGGCTGGACGTCCAGCGGCCAGCACACCGTCGAGGTGCAGCGCCACCAGGAAGCCATCGCGCCGCTGTACGCGCAGTTCCACGACCAGCCGCCCGAGCGCCTGGCCGGCGATGCGCAGGCCATGGCGATCGGCGAGCGCCTGTTCATGAACCAGTGTGCCCAGTGCCACGGCTCGGACGCGCGCGGCTCCAAGGGCTTCCCCAACCTCACCGACGGCGACTGGCTGCACGGTGGCGAGCCCGCGGCCATCGAGACCACCATCACCCAGGGCCGCCACGGCGTGATGCCGCCCATGGCCGCGGCCGTGGGCAGCGCCGACGATGTGCGCAACGTCGCCCACTACGTGCTCAGCCTGTCCAACAGCCCGCACGACCGCGTGCGCGCCTCGCAGGGCCGAACCAAGTTCGCCGCCTGCGCGGCCTGCCACGGCATGGACGGCAAGGGCAACACCGCGCTGGGCGCGCCCAACCTCACCGACGGTGTGTGGCTGCACGGCTGGGGCGAGGAGGCCATCGTGCGCGCCATCACCAACGGCATCGACAACCGCATGCCGGCGCAGAACCAGCTGCTCAACGCCGACCAGATCCGCGTGCTGACGGCCTACGTGTGGGGCCTGTCGAACCGGCCCGCCAAACCCTGAGGACCCGGCGGCGGCCCGCGCGTCGGGCCCGCCAGACGACATGAAGACCATTCCGATCCAGCCCGCGCCGCCCGGCGACGACGAGGAAATCGTCGTTTCGCTCTATGCCGCGCAGGAGAAGATTCAGTCGCGCTCGGTCACTGGCGTGTTCGCGCGCTGGCGCTGGTTTTTCGTGTGGGCCACGCAGCTGGTGTTCTACGGCCTGGCTTGGCTGCCCTGGAACGGCCGCCAGGCCGTGCTGTTCGACCTGGAGGCGCGGCGCTTCTACCTGTTCGACCTGATCCTGTATCCGCAGGACTTCATCTACCTCACCGGGCTGCTGGTCATTTCGGCGCTGGCGCTGTTCCTGTTCACGGCGGTGGCCGGGCGCCTGTGGTGCGGCTTCACCTGCCCGCAGACGGTGTACACGGAAATTTTCATGTGGATCGAGCGCCGGGTCGAGGGCGATCGCTCCGCGCGGCTGCGCCTGGACGCCGCGCCCATGAGCGCGGCCAAGTTCGGCAAACGCGCGCTCAAGCACGGGCTGTGGGGCGCGCTGTCGCTGTGGACGGGCTTCACCTTCGTCGGCTACTTCACGCCGATCCGTGAGCTCGCGGGCCTGGTGGCCAGCCTGTCGCTCGGGCCCTGGCAGACCTTCTGGATCCTGTTCTACGGCCTGGCCACCTACGGCAACGCGGGCTTCCTGCGCGAGCAGGTGTGCAAGTACATGTGCCCCTACGCGCGCTTCCAGAGCGCCATGTTCGACCGGGACACGATGATCGTCACTTACGACGAGGGGCGCGGCGAGCCGCGTGGCGCGCGCAGCCGCAAGGCCGACCCCAAGGCCCTTGGTCTGGGCAGTTGCGTGGATTGCACCCTGTGCGTGCAGGTCTGCCCCACCGGCATCGACATCCGAAAAGGCCTGCAGTACGAGTGCATCAGCTGCGCCGCCTGCGTGGACGTGTGCGATGAGGTGATGGACAAGGTGGGCTACCCGCGTGGCCTGATCCGCTTTGCCACGCAGAACGGTGTCGCCAAGGGCTGGAACCGCGCGCAGATGCTGCGCCGCGCCCTGCGCCCGCGCGTGCTGGTCTACAGCGGCGTGTTGCTGGCGGTGTCGCTGGCGGTGCTGGGCAGCCTCTGGCTGCGCACGCCGCTCAAGGTGGACGTGATCCGCGACCGCGGCGCGCTGGCGCGCGAGGTGGAGCAAGGCCGCGTCGAGAACGTCTACCGGCTGCAGATCATGAATGCCACCGAGGTGGCGCAGACCTACGAACTGCGCGTGGAGGGCCTGCCGGGCATCGCCCTGGCGTCTGGCGATCGTGTGGAGGTGGCGCCCGCCGAGGTGCGCGCCGTCGCCGCGCGGGTCCAGGTGCCGCCCGGGGTGGCCGCGAGCGGCTCGCACCCCATCCAGTTCGAAGTGCGCGCCGCCCAGGACGAGCGCGTGCGGGTGCGTGAGAAGAGCACCTTCCTCGTTCCCCGATGACGCTTTCGCAGGAGACCCCATGAACCCCGATCCGATGAGCACCGACGCGCCCGAGCCCTGGTGGCGCGTGGGCCCCATGTGGCTGGTGGTGGGCGGGCCGCTGGTGGTGGTGGTGGCGGCCATCGGCACCGCCGTCATCGCCATCGAGGGCGCCGACCCGGTGCTCGACAAGGCCGCCTACCAGGCCACACTGGAGCAGGCACGCCGCCTGCAGGGCCCGCAGCGCGACGAGGCGCTGATCGGCCTGCAGCCCGCGCACCAGGCGCGCAACCACGCGGCCTCGCCCGTGGTCCGCGAGGGTGGCCACTGACATGGGCCGCCGCTGGATGTGGGTGGGCTGGCCGTCATTCCTGATGGCCGGCGTGTTGGAGATGCTGGTGTTCGCGGTGGTGGACCCGGGCGAGTTGCACTGGCAGGGCGTCGCGCTCGACTGGTCGCGCCCCGCCGTCTACACGGTGGCCTTCTTCGTGTTCTGGGCGGTGACGGCCGTCGCCTGCAGCCTGAGCCTGTGGCTGGCCTTGCCGCCGCAGGAAGCGCTCAGGAGCAGGTCTGCGGATTGACGATGCGCCGCAGCGCCTCGGTGTCCTTGATGTGCACGTAGCGCTGCTTGACGTCGATGATGCCGTCGTCGACGAACTTGGAGAAGGTGCGGCTCACCGTCTCCAACTTCATGCCCAGGTAGCTGCCGATCTCCTCGCGCGTCATGCGCAGGTTGAACTCGGACGGCGAGAAGCCACGCGCCTGCAGGCGCTGCACCAGGTTGAGCAGGAAGGCCGCCAGCCGCTCCTCGGCGCGCATGCTGCCCAGCAGCAGCATCACGCTGTGGTCGCGCACGATCTCGCGGCTCATGATGCGGTGCACGTGGTGTTGCAGCGGGGTGAACTGGCGCGACAGCTCTTCGACCTGGTTGAAGGGCATCACGCAGACCTCGGCGTCTTCCAGCGCCACCGCGTCGCAGGCATGGTGGTCGCTCACGATGCCGTCCAGGCCGATGATCTCGCCCGCCATCTGGAAACCCGTGACCTGGTCGCGCCCGTCGGCGGTGGTCACGCAGGTCTTGAAGAAGCCCGAGCGCACGGCGTAGAGCGAGGTGAAGCGATCGCCGACGGAGAACAGGGCTTCGCCGCGCTTGACGCGCTTGCGGGAGGAAATCAGTGTGTCGAGCTGGCCCATTTCCTCTGCGCTCAGGCCCATGGGCAGGCAGAGTTCGCGAAGGTTGCAGCTTGAGCACGCCACTTTGATGCGTTGCGCGTCCATGTGCGTCGTTCCTGAGTGCATGACAGGGAGCGAGCATACCCCTTTGGGTTCGGGATCACAGAGCCGCTTGACCAGGATCAAGGCGTCTGGGCCCGCCAGCCGGCACAGTGGGGCCATGCCAGAAGGACCCGCCGTGAGCCATGTGATCCCCGATGAACTGCTGCGTCGCTTCGACGTTCCGGGGCCGCGCTATACCTCCTATCCCACGGCCGACCGCTTCGTGGAGGCCTTCACCGAGCAGGACTACCGTCTGGCGCTGGGACAGCGGCGGGCCGGGTCGATGGCGCTGCCCCTGTCGCTGTATGTGCACATCCCGTTCTGCGAATCGGTGTGCTACTACTGCGCTTGCAACAAAGTTATTACAAAACACCATTCGCGCGGCGCCGAGTACCTGCGCCACCTCTCGCGCGAGCTGGACCTGCAGATCGAGCACCTGGGCGCGGGCCAGTCGGTGTCCCAGCTGCACCTGGGGGGCGGCACGCCCACCTTCCTGAGCGATGCCGAGCTGGAAGACCTGATGGCCATGCTGCGGCGCCACTTCGCGCTCGCGCCGGGCGGCGAGTACTCCATCGAGGTGGACCCGCGCACCGTGAGCGCCGAACGCCTGCGCGCGCTGCACCGCCTGGGCTTCAACCGCCTGAGCTTCGGTGTGCAGGACTTCGATCCCGCCGTACAGAAGGCCGTGCACCGCGTGCAGCCGGCCGAGCAGGTGTTCGCGCTGGTCGACGCGGCGCGGCAGATCGGCTTCGAGTCGGTCAACGTGGACCTGATCTACGGTCTGCCGCTGCAGACGCCCGAGTCCTTCCGGCGCACGCTGGCGCAGCTGCAGGCCCTGCGGCCGGACCGCGTGGCGCTGTACGCCTACGCGCACCTGCCGGCGCGCTTCAAGCCGCAGCGGCGCATCGTGGCGGCCGAGTTGCCGGGCGCGGCCGACAAGCTGGCCATGCTATCGGCCTCGCTGGACATCCTGCGCGCGGCGGGCTACGTTTACGTCGGCATGGACCACTTCGCCCTTCCCGACGACGCCCTGGCCGTGGCCAAGCGCCAGGGCCGGCTGCACCGCAACTTCCAGGGCTACAGCACCCAGCCCGATTGCGACCTCATCGCGCTCGGTGTGTCGGCCATCGGCCGGGTGGGCGCCACCTACAGCCAGAACGCCAAGACCCTGGACGAGTACGTGGACCTGCTCGACCAGGGCCGCCTGCCCATCGTGCGTGGCCTGGCGCTCACGCGCGACGACGTGCTGCGCCGTGCGGTGATCATGTCCCTGATGTGCCAGGGCGAACTGCAGTTCGAGGCCATCGACCTGGGGCACCTGATCGACAGTCGCCGTTACTTCGCCAACGAGCTGCGCGCGCTCGAGCCCTTCGTGGACGAGGGCTTGGTCACCATGGACGAGCAGGGCGTGCAGGTGACCGAAACCGGCTGGTACCTGGTGCGCGCGATCGCCATGGTGTTCGACCGCCACCTGCAGGCCGACCAGGACCGCGCGCGGTTTTCAAGGATTCTCTGAGCGCACCGATGTCCGGTTCACTGCTGATCACGGCGCTGCTCATGGGCCTGGTGGGTGGGCCGCACTGCATCGCCATGTGCGGCGCGGCCTGCGCGGGCATCGGCCGTGTGGCCGGCGAGCGCGGCACGCGCGCGCTGCTGGCGTTCCAGTTCAGCCGCGTCGCTGGCTACGCCAGCGTGGGAGCGCTGGCGGCGGGCTCGGTGCAGGGGCTGGCCTGGCTGGGCGCGCACACGCAGGTGATCCGGCCGCTGTGGACCATGTTCCACGTCGCGGCCCTGCTGCTGGGCGCCTGGCTGCTCTGGCGGGCGCGCCAGCCGGCGTGGGTTGACGGCATGGGCCAGGGCATCTGGCGCCGCGCGAAACCCGCCATCGCCCGCCTGGGCCCGCGCGCGCCCTGGGTGCTGGGCTTCGGCTGGGCGCTCATGCCCTGCGGTCTGCTCTATTCGGCGCTGCTGGTGGCCTCGCTCTCGGCCGACGCGGTGCAGGGCGCGGCGGTGATGGCGCTGTTCGCCATCGGCTCGTCCGTGTCGCTGTTCGCCGGGCCCTGGTTGCTGCTGCGCCTGCGCGAGGCGCGCTCGGGCGCCTGGGGCATCCGGCTCGCGGGGCTGGCGCTGCTGCTGGCCTCGGGCTGGGCCCTGTGGATGGGCATCACCCAACCGACGGGTCTGTGGTGCTTGTGAAGACCGCCGCCCGGCGTCAGGTCTTGGTACGGCTCGGGAGTGTGGCCAGCACCAGGCCCAGCAGAGCGATGCCAAAAGCCAGCAGCTGCAGGCCGCTGAGGCGTTCGCCCATGAAGACCACGCCAATGAGCGCCGCGCTGATGGGCAGCATCACGGTGAACACGCCGGCCTGCGAGGCGGGCACGGTCTTGAGCCCGGTCATCCACAGCCACACCGTCCACACACTGGCCGCCAGCGCGTAGAACACCAACAGGCCCCAGGTGGGCAGGGCCACGGCGCCGAAGTTGAAGCTCAGCGCGGCCCACACGCCCAGGGGCGTGACCAGCGCCAGCCCCCAGAGGTTGATGATGGCCGAGATGCGCTTGGGTCCCAGGCCCTCGGTGAGGCGCTTGCCGATGACCACGTAGGACGCCTCGCACACCACCGCTGCGAACACGAGCAGGTTGCCGAGCAGGGCCTGGGCGCCGCCCACGGCCGGGCCGGCGCCCTTGTCGAGCGAAAAGAGGCCGATGCCCAAGGCCGCGCAGGCGATGCCCGCCGCGCTGCGCGCGCCGATGCGCTCGCGCAGAAAGATGGCGCTGAGCACCGCCACCACGGCGGGAATGGACGACATCACCACGCCCGCGGCCACGGCGGTGGTCAGGCTCACGCCGTAGAGCATGCAGATGGAGAACAGGAAATTGCCCAGGAAGGACTCGAGGAAGAGCAGGGCGCGCGTGCGCGGGCTCAGGGGGGGCTCGTCGGCGGGCTTGCGCAGCCAGCGCCACATGGCCAGGGCGCCGATGCCGAAGCGCAGCCAGGCCAGCAGGAACACCGGAAACACCAGCACCAGGGGCTTGGACAGCGCCACATAGCTGCCCACGAGCGCCATGCTCAGGGCCAGGCAAGCGTAGGCCGTGGCACGGTGAAGGGAGGTCACGGGAAAAGTGTGGGCGGGGGCGGGGTGGTCCGCATCATGCCTCAGCCACTGGCGTGGGTTTCGGGATGAGGAATTTGCTTTTCACATCAAGAAAATGTGGAATGCTGCGTCGCGGAAAAATTTCTTGATATGGGAAATTGAATTTCGTATTGAAAAAATCAATGAAAATTTCATTGATTTATAAGAAGAAAATTTTTGTCTTGTATAAGACATAAGAGACGATTTAAGTCTTCTACAAGACTTAGAGTCATGTCCAACGGCAACGCCTTTGCCGCGAACGCCGCCCCGGTACCCATCAACCCCCCCAAGGAGTGTCCCCATGCCCCAGTCCCTCACCGAACAGCTCAGCCGCGCGCAACAGATCGAAGCCCTGGAGAAAGACTGGGCGACGAACCCGCGCTGGAAAGGCGTCAAGCGCGGCTACAGCGCCACCGACGTGGTGCGCCTGCGCGGCAGCATGCACATCGAGCACACCCTGGCCAAGCGCGGCGCGGAAAAGCTCTGGGAAAAAATCAACGGCGGCGCCAAGAAGGGCTACGTGAACGCCTTCGGCGCGATCTCCGCCGGCCAGGCCATGCAGCAGGCCAAGGCGGGGCTGGAGGCGGTCTACCTGTCGGGCTGGCAGGTGGCGGCCGACGGCAACACCAGCGAAACCATGTACCCGGACCAGTCGCTCTACGCCTACGACTCGGTGCCCACCATGGTCCGACGCATCAACAACACCTTCAAGCGCGCCGATGAGATCCAGTGGGGCCGCGGCATCGAGCCGGGCAGCAAGGAGTTCATCGACTACTTCCTGCCCATCGTGGCCGACGCGGAAGCCGGCTTCGGCGGCGTGCTCAACGCCTTCGAGCTGATGAAGAACATGATCGCGGCCGGCGCCGCCGGTGTGCACTTCGAGGACCAGCTGGCCGCCGTGAAGAAGTGCGGCCACATGGGCGGCAAGGTGCTGGTGCCCACGCAGGAAGCCATCGAAAAACTGATCGCTGCACGTTTCGCCGCCGACGTGATGGGCGTGTCCACCATCGTGCTGGCCCGCACCGACGCCGAGGCAGCCAACCTCATCACCAGCGACCACGACGCCAACGACAAGCCCTTCCTCACCGGCGAGCGCACCCAGGAAGGCTTCTACCGCGTCAAGAACGGCCTGGAGCAGGCCATCAGCCGCGGCGTGGCCTACGCGCCCTACGCCGACCTGGTGTGGTGCGAGACCGGCACGCCCGACCTGGGCTTCGCGCGCGAATTCGCGCAGGCCGTGCACGCCAAGAGCCCGGGCAAGCTGCTGAGCTACAACTGCTCGCCCTCGTTCAACTGGAAGAAGAACCTGGACGACAAGACCATCGCCCGTTTCCAGGACGAGCTCTCGGCGCTGGGCTACAAGTACCAGTTCATCACCCTGGCCGGCATCCACATCAACTGGTTCAACACCTTCCAGTTCGCCCACGCCTACGCCCGCGGCGAAGGCATGAAGCACTACACGGAGATGGTGCAGGAGCCCGAATTCAAGGCGCGCGAGCAGGGCTACACCTTCGTGTCGCACCAGCAGGAGGTGGGCGCGGGTTACTTCGACGACGTGACCACGGTGATCCAGGGCGGTTCGTCGAGCGTGAAGGCGCTGACGGGCTCGACGGAGGAAGAGCAGTTCCACTGAGCCGGATCCACGGATCGCGAGGACACTCGAGGAGACAGGGCCGCCCTTCGGGGCGGCCTTTTTGCTGGGGGGCGGACAGTCGGCCGCCCGGCGGTCCGATCCGCCAGCCGCTCCGCTGTCTGCCAGGGGGGCTTCTTTTCGGCAGGGGGCGCTGACGGCGCGACCTTCGGGGCCACGTTGGGTGGGTCAGGGGTTCGGTCGGTGCCGTGTTTCCACGCGTTCGATGAAGGCGCGCATGAGGGCCGCGCATTCGGCCGCGTGTGTTTCCAGCAGGAAATGCGGGCCATCAAGGATGTGCGCTTCCATGCGCGGCAGGTCCTTCATCCACGAGAGGGTCTCTTCGAGCGCGAAGAAGGCGTCGTGCCGGCCCCACAGCATCAGCGCTGGCGGTTGCCAGCGGGCGAGCCAGTCGGCGATGTCCGCGAAGCGCGCGACGTGGTGGCGGTAGTCCAGCACCAGCTGGCGCTGCGTCGCCAGCCGGCCGGGCAGGTTCATGGTGCGCCAGTCCCTTTCCCACTGTTGCGGGTCGATGCGCGCGGCCAGGTCGTCCGGTATGCCGGCCACATATTGGTCGCGTGTTCCCTTGAAGCTCAGGTGCGCGGTCGCCTCGGCTTCCCGCTCGGGTGAGGGGGCCTTCCAGTAGGCCCGGGTGGCCAACCATTGCGGTCCCAGGCCGCTCTCATGGGCGTTGGCGTTCTGGACGATGAGCCCGCGGATGCGGTCCGGCGTGCGCGTGGCGAGGTGGAGTCCGACCGCTGCGCCGTGGTCGTGCAGGTAGAGGTGGAAAGAGGCCACCCCGAGTCGCTCCAACAGTTCGCCGACGATGTCCGCCAGGCGCGAAAAGGAGGCTGGCTCGATGGGCGAAGAGCGGCCGAAGCCCGGCAGATCGGGTGCGATCACGAAGCAGTCGCGCGCGAGCGGGTCGATCACGTGCCGGAACGATCCGGACGAGCTCGGGAAGCCGTGGATCATCAGCAGGGCTGGCTGGCCCCGGTCGCCACTCAGGCGGACCGCCACGTCGGTGCCCTGGACCCGCAGAAGGGTGATGGGATTCATGGGACGTCTTGCCGGCAAACGCCGTGCCCTGTCCGCAGGGGACGGCCAGGGCCCTTTGTGGGACAATCTATGTTTCCGTCCACCAGAAAGAGCGAGAAAGGCATGTCGGTTATGACACCGCGAACTCAGGCGTTTTTCTTCGCGGCCTCTTGAGGCCAGCAGTTCGCGCCTGCCCGAGTCCTTTTCCTCTTCCCCATGAAAGCGCGGCCCCAGCCGCGCTTTTTTGTTTTCCGGATACCCACCATGCCCCAGATCACGCTTCCCGACGGTTCGCAACGCAGCTTTCCCGCACCGGTGACGGTGGCCGACGTCGCGGCCTCCATCGGCAGTGGCCTGGCCAAGGCCGCGCTGGGCGGCAAGGTGGACGGCCGGCTGGTCGACACCAGCTACACCATCGATCGCGACGCCTCGCTCGCGATCGTCACGGCCAAGGACGCCGACGGCCTGGAGATGATCCGCCACTCCACCGCCCACCTGCTGGCCTACGCCGTGAAAGAGCTGTATCCCGAGGCGCAGGTCACCATCGGCCCGGTCATCGAGAACGGCTTCTACTACGATTTTTCGTACAAACGTCCTTTCACGCCCGACGACCTGGCCGCCATCGAGAAGCGCATGGCCGAACTCGCCAACAAGGACGAGAAGGTCGAGCGCCGCGTGTTGCCGCGCGATGAGGCCGTGGCCCACTTCAAGGCCATGGGCGAGCACTACAAGGCCGAGATCATCGCCAGCATCCCGGCCAACGAGGACGTGAGCCTCTACCGTGAAGGCGGGTTCGAGGACCTCTGCCGCGGTCCGCACGTGCCCAGCACGGGCAAGCTCAAGCACTTCAAGCTCATGAAGGTGGCCGGCGCCTATTGGCGAGGGGACCACCGCAACGAGATGCTGCAGCGCATCTACGGCACGGCCTGGGCCACCAAGGAAGAGCTGCAGCAATACCTGACGATGCTGGAGGAAGCCGAGAAGCGCGACCACCGCAAGCTGGGCCGCGAGCTGGACCTGTTCCACCTGGACGAGCACAGCCCCGGCACGGTGTTCTGGCATCCCAAGGGCTGGGTGGTCTGGCAGGAGGTGGAGCAGTACATGCGCCGCGTCTACCGAGACAACGGCTACCTGGAGGTCAAGGGTCCGCAGATCCTGGACAAGGCGCTGTGGGAAAAGACCGGCCACTGGGACAAGTACCGCGAGAACATGTTCACCACGGAGTCGGAAAAGCGCGACTACGCGCTCAAGCCGATGAACTGCCCTGGCCACATCCTCATCTACAAGCAGGGCATCAAGAGCTACCGCGACCTGCCGCTGCGCTTCGGTGAGTTCGGCAACTGCCACCGCAATGAGCCCACGGGCGGGCTGCACGGCATCATGCGCGTGCGCGCCTTCACGCAGGACGACGGCCACATCTTCTGCACCGAAGACATGATCCAGGCCGAGGTCGCCGCCTTCACGACGCTGCTGCAGAAGGTCTACAAGGACTTCGGCTTCACTGAGATCCTCTACAAGCTCTCGACGCGCCCCGAGAAGCGCATCGGCAGCGAGGAGAGCTGGGACAAGGCCGAGGCCGCCCTGGCCCAGGGCCTGCGAGCGTCGGGCTGCGAATTCGAGTACCTGCCGGGCGAGGGCGCCTTCTACGGCCCGAAGATCGAGTACACGCTGAAGGACGCCCTGGGGCGCCAGTGGCAGTGCGGCACGATGCAGGTCGACCCGAACATGCCCGAGCGCCTGGACGCCGAGTACGTGGCCGAAGATGGCTCCCGGCAGCGCCCCATCATGCTGCACCGCGCCATCGTTGGCAGCCTGGAGCGTTTCATTGGCATCCTGATCGAACAGCACGCCGGCGCGCTGCCCACCTGGCTGGCGCCGGTGCAGGTGGCGGTGCTCAACATCACGGACGCGCAGGCCGATTACTGTCGTGAAATCGCGAAATCACTGCAGAATCAAGGGCTTAGAGTCGAAACAGATCTGCGCAACGAGAAAATAACGTATAAAATACGGGAGCACGCATTGCAAAAGCTGCCTTTCATTGCCGTTGTGGGCGACAAGGAAAAGGCCGCTGGCGCCGTGGCGGTGCGGGCCCGGGGCAACAAAGACCTGGGCGTGATGTCGCTGGAGGCCTTCTCCCAGCTCGTCGCGACATCGGTTTCATCCAAGGCTTGAACGCCCTCGGGCATGGCCCGGTGAAGCCGCCGCATCACCGGGCGCCCATGGTGCGAGCAGCCCCGCGGCCGACAGGCCGCTTTTGATTCACCGGCCCACTTGAAGGAAACGCACCATCGCTACCAACTTTCGCGACCGCCGCCAGCGTGAAGAACGCGCGCACCGCCTGAACCGGGAAATCATGGCCCCCGAGGTTCGCCTCAACGGCCCGAACAACGAGCCCTTGGGCATCGTGAGCTTGCAGGAAGCCCTTCGGATGGCTGGCGAGCTCGACGTCGATCTCGTGGAGATCGCCGCCACCGCGAATCCGCCGGTGTGCCGCCTGATGGATTACGGCAAGTTCAAGTACCAGGAACAGAAGAAGGCGGCCGAAGCGAAAGCCAAGCAGACGGTCATCGAGATCAAGGAAGTCAAGTTCCGCCCGGGTACCGACGACGGCGACTACAACATCAAGATGCGCAACATCCGCCGGTTCCTGGACGACGGCGACAAGTGCAAGATCACGCTGCGCTTCCGTGGCCGCGAGATCACGCACCAGGAACTCGGTCTGGCGCTGCTGAACCGCATCCGCGACGAGTTGGGTGACCTGATCATCGTGGAGCAGTTCCCGAAGCTGGAAGGGCGCCAGATGATCATGATGATCGCGCCGAGCCGCAAGAAGGTGGCGGCGAAGCCCGCGGCCGAAACGGCGGCGCCGGCGGCCAGCCCCACGGCGGCCTGAGACGCCGGGGTTGTTTGAAGAATTGAGCGGGCAGGGTTGGTCCCCTGCCGGCTTGAGGTACCAGCCGCAAGGCCGGTGCCGAAAGGAAGACCCGAAAGGGCCTTACCAGAAGTGGCTCGGGGCCCATCAAGACCGTGGCTGGTTGCCGCGGCGCCTCGCGAGCACAAATCAAAAGGAGCATTTCCATGCCCAAAATGAAGACCAAGAGCAGCGCGAAGAAGCGTTTTCGCGTTCGTCCCGGTGGCACCGTCAAGCGCGGTCAAGCCTTCAAGCGTCACATCCTGACCAAGAAGTCCACCAAGAACAAGCGCCACCTGCGCGGGGCCGTCAACGTCCATGAGACCAACATGGGTCACATGGCGCAGATGCTGCCGTTCGCTGGCCTGTAATCAAGACGAACTAGGAGAAGCATATGCCTCGCGTCAAACGTGGTGTCACGGCTCGCGCCCGCCATAAAAAAGTCCTGGCTCTGGCCAAAGGTTTCCGCGGCCGCCGCGGCAACGTCTTCCGCATCGCCAAACAGGCGGTGATGAAGGCGGGCCAGTACGCCTACCGCGATCGCCGCACCAAGAAGCGCGTGTTCCGCCAGCTGTGGATCGCGCGTATCAACGCCGGTGCGCGCGCTTGCGGCCTGACTTACAGCCAGTTCGCCAACGGTCTGAAGAAGGCCCAGATCGAGATCGACCGCAAGGTCCTCGCCGACCTGGCCGTCAACGACCCGGCGGCTTTTGGCAGCATCGTGGAGCAGGTCAAAGCCAAGCTGGCCACCGCTTGATTCCCGGCCGGGCGCGCAGGCGCCCGCTGCCGTTCTAAGGGGTTGAGGCTTGAGGGGTGACCCGCCGGCTTCAACCCTTTTTTCATTGCATCGGACACGCATCGAATGAACGAGTTGGACAACCTGGCCGAGGCGGCGCGCGCCGAGTTCGCGCAGGCCGCCACGCCGGCCGACCTGGAGAACGCCAAGGCGCGCTACCTGGGCAAGTCGGGCCGCATCACCGAGTTGATGAAGGGCATGGCTGCCCTGTCGGTGGACGAGAAGAAGACCCGCGGTGCTGCGATCAACCTGGCCAAGCAGGCCATCGAGGGCGCGCTGACGCAGCGCCGCCAGGCCCTGGCCGACGCGGAGCTGGACGCCCAGCTCAAGGCCGAGGCCCTGGACGTGAGCCTGCCGGGCCGTCAGCGCGGCGCGGGCGGGCTGCACCCGGTGAGCCTCACGCTGGAGCGCATCGAGGCCATCTTCGGCTCCATGGGTTTCGAGGTGGCCGAGGGGCCCGAGATCGAGTCCGACTGGTTCAACTTCACGGCCCTGAACACCCCCGAGGACCACCCGGCGCGTTCCATGCACGACACCTTCTACGTGGAAGGCGGCTCGGCGAAAGCGCCCAATCTGCTGCGCACGCACACCAGCCCGATGCAGATCCGCCACGCGGTGCAGCACGTCAAGCGCCACCGCGCGGCCCTGGACGCCGGCCAGGGCATGCCCGAGATCCGCGTCATCGCGCCGGGCCGCACCTACCGCGTGGACAGCGACGCCACCCACTCGCCCATGTTCCACCAGTGCGAGGGCCTGTGGATTGGCGAGAACGTGAGCTTCAAGGACCTCAAGGTCGTCTTCACCGATTTCTGCCGCACCTTCTTCGAGAGCGACGACCTGGTGCTGCGCTTTCGCCCCAGCTTCTTTCCGTTCACCGAGCCGAGCGCGGAGATCGACATCCAGTTCCAGAGCGGCCCGCTGGCCGGGCGCTGGCTCGAAGTGGCGGGCTCCGGCCAGGTGCACCCGAACGTGGTGCGCAACATGGGCCTCGACCCCGAGCGCTACATCGGCTTCGCCTTTGGCATGGGCCCCGACCGCCTGACCATGCTGCGCTACGGCGTCAATGACCTGCGCCTGTTCTTCGACGGCGACGTGCGTTTCCTCAGCCAGTTCCGATAAGCGACCACCATGCAATTCCCCGAATCCTGGCTGCGCAGCTTCTGCAACCCGCCGCTGACGAGCCAGCAACTTGCCGACACCCTCACCATGGCCGGGCTCGAGGTCGAAGAGCTGCGCCCGGTGGCGCCGCCGTTCACCCGGGTCGTGGTGGGCGAGATCAAGTCCGCTGCTCAGCACCCCAACGCCGATCGCCTGCGGGTGTGCGAGGTGGACGTGGGGCAGGGCGTGCCGCTCAATATCGTTTGCGGCGCGCCGAACGCCCGCGTGGGCATCAAGGTGCCTTGCGCGCTGGTGGGCGCCGAACTGCCCCCGGGCGAAGACGGCAAGCCCTTCGCCATCAAGCTCGGCAAGCTGCGCGGCGTGGAAAGCCAGGGCATGCTGTGCTCGGCGCGCGAGCTGCAGCTGTCCGACAGCCACGAAGGCCTGCTCGAACTCGCCGCCGACGCCGTGGTGGGGCGCGACATCCGCGAGCAGCTGGCGCTGGACGACATGCTGTTCATCCTGAAGCTCACGCCCAATCTGGCGCACTGCCTGAGCGTGTACGGCATCGCGCGCGAAGTGGCGGCCATCACCGGCGCGCCGCTGCAGGCGCCCAGCTTCCCGGCCGCGCCGGTGTCGCTGGACGACCGGCTGCCGGTGCGCATCGAGGCGCCCGACCTGTGTGGCCGCTTCAGCGGCCGCGTGGTGCGCGGCGTGAACACCCGGGCGCAGACGCCGGCCTGGATGGTCGATCGCCTGGCGCGCTGCGGCCAGCGCAGCGTCACCGCGCTGGTGGACATCTCCAACTACGTGATGTTCGAGCTCGGCCGGCCCTCGCACATCTTCGATCTCGACAAGATCCACGGCGGCCTGCAGGTGCGCTGGGGGCGCGAGGGCGAAACGCTCAAGCTGCTCAACGGCAACACCATCGCGGTGGACGCCGGCGTGGGCGTGATCGCCGACGACCAGGCGGTCGAGTCGCTGGCGGGCATCATGGGCGGCGACGCCACCGCGGTGTCCGACGACACCCAGAACATCTACATCGAGGCCGCCTTCTGGTGGCCCAAGGCGGTGGCCGGGCGGTCGCGCCGCTACAACTTCAGCACGGACGCGGGCCACCGCTTCGAGCGTGGTGTCGATCCGTCCACGACGGTCGAGCACATCGAGCGCATCACGCAGCTCGTGCTGGAGATTTGCGGCGGCCAGGCCGGTCCCATGGACGACCAGGTGGCGCGCCTGCCCGAGGCCAAGCCCGTCACCTTGCGCGTGGCGCGCGCGGCCAAGGTCATCGGCATGCCGCTCACGCAGGCGCAGTGCGTGGGTGCGCTGCGCCGCCTGGGTCTGGCCTTGCAGGAGGGCGAGGGCACGGTCACCGTGACGCCGCCACTCTACCGCTTCGATCTGCAGATCGAGGAGGACCTGATCGAAGAAGTGGTGCGCCTCGTGGGCTACGAGCAACTGCCCACCGCGCCGCCGCTGGCGCCGATCACCGCCAAGCTGCGTCCCGAGGCGCGCCGCGGCGCTTTCGCCGTGCGCCGCCAGCTCGCGCAGCTGGGTTACCAGGAGACGATCAACTTCAGCTTCGTCGAAGAGCGCTGGGAGCGTGAGCTCGCGGGCAACGCCGACCCGATCCAGTTGCTCAACCCGATCGCCAGCCAGATGAGCGTGATGCGCTCCTCGCTGATCGGCAGCCTGGTGGCGGTGTGCAAGTTCAACCTCGACCGCCGCGCCGAGCGCGTGCGCCTGTTCGAGATCGGCCGTGTGTTCCGCAAGGACGCGGGCGTGGCCGACAGCGACACCACCGTGGCCGGCTTCGACCAGCCCATGCGCGTGGCCGGCCTCGCGGGCGGGCCGCTGAACGCCTTGCAGTGGGGCGAGAGCGATCGCGGAGCCGATTTCTTCGACGCCAAGGGCGATGTGGAGGCCTTGCTGGCGCCGCGCCGCGCCGAGTTCCGCGCGGCCGAACACCCGGCGATGCACCCGGGCCGCTGCGCGGCCGTGTGGCTGGACGGCCGCTGCATCGGTCACGTGGGCGAATTGCACCCGCGCTGGCGCCAGGCATACGAATTGCCCCAGGCGCCGGTGCTGTTCGAACTGGAACTCGACGCCGTGCTGGCCCGGCCGGTGCCGGCCTTCCGCGCGGTCAGCCGCCACCAGCCGGTGCAGCGCGACCTGGCGCTGGTGGTCGACGAAGCCGTCTCGCACGACGCCGTGATGGCCGCCATCCGCGCCGCCGGCAACCCCTGGCTGCAGGACGCCGTGCTGTTCGATGTCTACCGACCGAAGAAAGGCGCCACGGTGCCCGGCCTGGCGGAGCATGAGAAGAGCCTGGCCGTGCGCCTCGTCATGAACCGTGAGGACGCTACACTGGCCGACGAACAGATCGAAGCCGCCGTGCAGCAGACGCTCGTGTCCCTGCAGCAGCGCGTGAAAGCCCGTCTGCGCGCTTGAGCCCCGACACCGACAAGAAGGAGAACCCGATGGAACTGGCCGTCGAAAGCCTGGAAACCCCCGCCCTCACCAAGGCGCAGCTCGCCGAGCTGCTGTTCGACCAGATCGGCCTGAACAAGCGGGAATCCAAGGACATGATCGACGCCTTCTTCGATCTCATCACCGAGAGCCTGGTCAATGGCACGGACGTGAAGATCTCGGGCTTCGGCAACTTCCAGATCCGCACCAAGGCGGCCCGCCCGGGCCGCAACCCGCGCACCGGCGAACCGGTGGCCATCCAGGCCCGGCGGGTTGTCACTTTCCACGCCAGTCCCAAGCTCAAGGAGCAGGTGCAGGCGGCGGTCATCGGCGGCTGAACGGCGCTGTCGCGCGGCCCGATAGGGGTCGCTTACAACATTTCGCACGAAAAGCCCCGGGGTAGTCCCCGGGGTTTCCTGACTTAGAGTAAATTCAAGCTTCGGTTTCTACCGCCTTGATTTACATGGAAAAATCGCTGCCCCCCATTCCAGCGAAGCGCTACTTCACCATTGGTGAGGTGGGCGAGCTGTGTGGCGTCAAGCCGCATGTGCTGCGCTACTGGGAGCAGGAGTTCACGCAGCTTCGCCCCATGAAGCGCCGGGGCAACCGGCGCTACTACCAGCACCACGAGGTGCTGATGATCCGCCGCATCCGCGAGCTGCTGTACGACCAGGGCTTCACCATCAGCGGTGCACGCAACAAGCTGCAGGAACTGGCCCAGGCCGAGCGCGAGAAGCGCCGCCAGGACGATGAAGATCCGATCGACGTGATCGACCTGGACGCCGTCATCCACGACGACGACACCACCGTGGTGTCGGCCATGGTGTCGCACGCCGCGCCAGCGGCATCGGCCGAACCCACGCTGTTGAGCGACATGCGCCGCGAACTGCTTGAGATTCGTGAGTTGCTTCGGCTATCGGCCTGAGAGCGCGCTTTTTTGCCGGCTATAATGCGAGGCTTGTCGGCGTGTAGCGCAGCCTGGTAGCGCACTTGCATGGGGTGCAAGGGGTCGCGAGTTCGAATCCCGCCACGCCGACCATTAGTACTGACGAAGCCCGCTAGGAACATCCACCTAGCGGGCTTTTTCTTTGCCAAATCAACGGTTTATCCTGCTATGGCGTACAGGGACCGACATTGACAGCCAGCACGGCGCCGGGGAACATACCGGGGAACAAAACCCCGTTTTTCCCCAGACCGGGGAACAACCCCCCCGTTTTGACCGGGGAACGCCCATGCTGACCGACGCCCAGTGCAGAAACGCCACATGCCCACCTGACAAACGGCGGGAGCGCCTGACCGATTCCGGCGGGCTGTACCTTGAGGTTTCGCCAGCGGGGTCGAAGCGCTGGTTTCAAAAGCTGTACGTGAGCGGCAAGGAAACTCGCATGGCGCTGGGCAGTTACCCAGCGGTGACGCTCACGGCGGCGCGCAAAGCCCGCGATGCGGCGAAGCTGAAAAAGGCCGATGGCTTCGACCCAGTGCAAGCGCGCAAGCTGGACCGGCTGAAGCAAGCCATGAGCGAGGGCGAAACCTTCGAGCATGTGGCCCGCGAGTGGTACGGCAAAAAATCTGCGCTGTGGAGTGCTCACCACAAGACGCGCGAGCTTCGCAACCTTGAGAAAGACCTTTTCCCCTGGATCGGCAAGCGGCGCATTGCCGAAGTCGAGCCGGTGGAGTTGTTGCAGACACTTCGACGGGTAGAGGCGCGCGGTTCGCTGGATGTGGCTCACCGGGTGCTCACCACGGCGCGGGGCGTGTTCGCTTACGCGGTGGCCACCGGCAAGGCGGGCCGCAATGTTGCGATGGACTTGAAGGGCGCATTGACGCCACACAAGGGCCGACACTTCGCGGCGCTTACCGACCCGGTGAGGGTGGGCGAGTTGATCCGGGCCATCCGGGGATACAAGGGCGGGCTTGTGGTGCGCGCGGCGCTGCAACTGGCCCCGATGCTGTTTCAGCGACCGACCGAGCTACGCGCGGCGGAATGGTCCGAGTTCGATCTTGATGCGGCGCTGTGGACGATTCAGGCAAAGCGCATGAAACGCACCTACGACGGCAAGGCCAACGGCGATCCGCACTTGGTGCCATTGCCCACGCAGGCCGTCGCGATCCTGCGCGAATTGCACCACCTCACCGGCGACGGTGTGCTGCTATTCCCTGGCGAGAAAGGCCGATCCATCCCGATCAGCGACAACACACTGCGCGCGGCGCTGTTGACGCTGGGCTATGGCCCCGATGTGCAAACCGTCCACGGCTTCAGGGCCACGGCGCGCACGCTGTTGGATGAGGTGCTGGAGTTTGATCCGCTGGTAATCGAGGCGCAATTGGCGCATGCGGTGAAGGATGCCAACGGGCGTGCCTACAACCGCACCACCTACCTGAAGCAACGCGCAGACATGATGCAGCGGTGGGCGGACTACCTGGACAAGTTAGCTGCCGGTGCTGATGTGATTCAACTGAATCGCGCCGCTTAGCCTGCGCACGAGTATCGATTTACATCAGGCATTGGCTACCAAAGACGTCCATTGCCTGATCGGGAGAAGTCACGTTAAACTCCGCCCGCCGAGAAAGGCCGGGTGTTCTGGCCAACAGCAAAAAGGGGCACGTCGAAAGATGGCGGAGCTATGTCCCGATGCTTTGAAACCACCAGTTCTGGTGGCTTCCTAGTTCTTGTCCTGTATAGCGGACAACACATCGCGACAAAGAAAGACAAGTGTGTTACTCTTCGCTCCGGCGGAGCGAGGTGCGTCTTTTTGTCACCTTCCCATACCGCCGATGATCAATGCCGACAGAGCCGCTGTGTTGGCGGTAGAGCAAAAAGAGGCGCCCCATTTTGGGGATTAGTCACGCCTGTAGAAATCGAAGCCGATTGCACGCACTGCTGAGTGTGTCGCGCGGCGATTCTTCCGGGCTACTGCAACTTACCGCAGCAGTTCCTACGTTCCCTCCCGGCGATATGGCTTCTGAAGGGGGGGTGATCCACTGCATGACGGTGGCCACCCGTTGCTTAAGCCTTGCTCGCTCTAATTTTCCCTGTACCCCTTTCCTTGGGGCGTTAACTCTTTGAAAGCCCGCGATCTGCGGGCTTTTTGTTTGTATCTGTCACTTTGATGTGATCGACTGAATTTGCCCGCAAGGGCAAAACCGTGACCGGCTAACTCGCAAGGGTGGCCGGTTTTTTTATGCCCGCATGGTTTTGCCCAGCGGGCTTTTTTTTGCTTACTCACTATGTCACTACTACGTATGCCGGCCGTCAAGGCCGAAACCGGGCACCGCTCGCACGCGAGTATCTACAACGCTATCAGGGCGGGACTTTTCACCAATCCCGTACCCATCGGACAAAGGGCCGTAGGCTGGCCCGATGATGAGGTGAAGGCCATCAACGCGGCGCGAGTTGCTGGCGCAAGCGATGAGCAAATCCGGGCGCTGGTGAAGCAGTTGCACGCAATGCGGGCGGAAAAGCTGGCCGTGCTGATGGCGGCTTGAGGGGGTGGACATGGCGATCAACACCACCCCAAAAGAAATGCCCACCGGGGACGGCAATCCCACGGCAGGCGGCGCGATCAACGATCTGGATTTTCCCACCGGCGAGCGAAACGACAAAGCGTTTTCCCGGCTGCGCGCGGCGTTTGAGTTGCGTGGCCATTCGCTGCACCGCACGGACCCGGCCGACGGCAAAGTGACCTACTGGGTCGAACGCTGGGGGTTGGTGCGCTACCTGCCCACCTTGCACGACGCGGCGCAATTTCTGGCACAGATCGGGGGCCGGTTGTGATGGTTGCGACCGACCCCATAGAACAATTCCGCGCCGAAATCCTGGCCGCTGGTTTAACCCCACCGGATGACATAGTGGCCGATGGTCGATTGCACCGCTTTCCCACCAATGGGCGGCGTGGTGACGCTTCTGGCTGGTACGTGTTGCATGGCGATGGCATACCCGCCGGGGCCTTCGGGTGCTGGCGCAGTGGCCGGCAATCGAGCTGGTGCGCGAAGGCCGACAACGACATGACGGCGGCTGAGCGCGAGGCCCACCGGCAACGGATCAGGGCCATGCAGGCGCAGCGCGAGGCCGAACATGCCCAGGTGCAGCAGCAGGCCCGCGAGGCGGCGGCGCTCGCCTGGAAGGTCGCAACGCCGGCCACCGGGCATGACTACCTGACCCGCAAAGGCATCGAGGCCCACGGCGTGAGGTGCAGCGGGCACCACCTGCTGATCCCGATGCGCGACACGTCGGGCATGCTGCACAGCCTGCAAAGCATCGCACCGGATGGAGTGAAGCGCTTTCAACCCGGCGGGCGGGTGAAGGGCTGCTATCACGCCATTGGCAAGCCTGACGGTCTGTTGATCGTGTGCGAGGGCTACGCCACCGGCGCGAGCATTCATGAGGCTACCGGGCACGCTGTGGCCGTAGCCTTCAATGCGGGCAACCTGCGGGCCGTGGTTGAGGCGCTGCGCGACAAACACCCGGCGCTGAAAATCATCATGGCCGCTGATGACGACGCACGCACCCCCGGCAATCCGGGCCTGAGCAAAGCGACCGAGGCCGCGCAATGCGTGGGCGGGTATGTGGCGGTGCCCGACTTCGGCAGCGACCGGCCCGATGGCGCGACCGACTTCAACGACCTGCACCAGATCGCGGGGGCCGACGCGGTGCGCGCGTGTATCGAGGCGGCTGCGCATGCCGAGCCATCGGCCAACGCGCCCGAGTGGCCCGAGCCGGAACCATTGCCCGATGCCTTGCCGGCGGTGCAGGCGTTTGACCCCGAGTTACTGCCCGAGACGCTGCGCGGCTGGGTGGCCGACATAGCGCACCGGATGCAGTGCCCGCCGGACTTTCCGGCAGTGGGGGCCGTGGTGGCGTTGTCGGGCCTGATTGGCGCGCGTGTTGTTGTGGCACCCAAGGCGCGCGATGACTGGCGCGTGGTGCCCAATCTGTGGGGTGCCATCGTCGGCAGGCCGGGGGTGATGAAGTCGCCTGCTTTGTCCGAGGTGTTGAAGCCCTTGCACCGCCTGGAAACCCGCGAGCGTGAGCAATGGGCGGCGGCGCATGAGGCATGGGAGCTTGACGCCAAGGTGGCCAAACTGGCCGCAGAAGCCAACGAGAAACAGGCGCGTGCGCTGGCCATCAAGGAACCGACCAAGGCCCGCGCGATGCTGGCCCCGGTGGATGCGCCCGAGGAACCCACGATGCGGCGCTATGTCGTCAACGACGCCACCGTGGAAAAGCTGGCCGACCTGTTGACGGTGAACGCATGGGGCCTGCTGGTGTACCGCGATGAAATACACGGCCTGCTGTGCAGCATGGATCGCCAAGGGCAGGAAGGGGCGCGGGGCTTCTACCTGACCGGCTATGACGGCAACCAAGGCCACGCGGTTGACCGCATCGGGCGCGGCGAATCGTTTGTGCCGCGCGTGTGCCTGGCCATGCTGGGGGGCATTCAACCCGGCAAGTTGCAGAGCTACGTGCGCGAGGCCGTGGCCGGCGGTGGCTGGGGCGTGAGACCGTGCAATCCGGCGATGCATTGGGCCGTGGCAGGCCCAGCGAGCGCTACCTGTTGCACCCCATGCTGTTGAAGGGGGGCGCGTGATGGGTGGCCCTCAGTGAATCGGATCGGAACTGGGCACACAGAAGCTGTCCTGCCTCATTGGGCCCAAATCTGACCATTGCGTGCTTGTCTCGGGAGTTGAATGCGCTGAAGGCTGGGATGCCTACGCTTGATCGACTGAGTGCTGAGAACCGTGCGTGGGTGCAGCAGTCCTGCCCGCAAAGTCTCGGGCCAAGCATTTACAGGTCTTGTGCTGAGCGCGAGATACGTGCGCTTACGTCGGGAGTAACACCGCCGAGAGCACATCCTGCGCCGCCGACAGCACAGTACCCCCAGGGCGCGGTGCCGCGTGTTGGTGGAGTGCGGCGTGCTGACGCATACCCAATCGAGGTGTCCCACAACGACGAGTTGTTCGTAATCAACGGGGAAAAGTTCGAGGCAAAAACCTATTGCTTCAACATGGAAGAGGGAGACGACGTGATGTTCCTGGAAGGAAGCCCTTTTGGGGTCTGCGTGAGCGCGACATTGCTCAATCTCCGAACCCGCAACAAGTGCGAGGTGTGGTGCGAGTAGTGCTTGCACCGGCGGCTTGTGGTCTGCTGGCGACATGCTGCCGCAGACTTGCTGGCCGTCGCCGCAGCACTGATTCAACGGTGCGGAGAGCAGGGTATCGAGGCTTCGACCGGGGAACAAATCGGGGAACGAAATCGAAATCCTGCGCTTTGATGTGTTTTAAATCAATGCTTTAGGTGATTCCTTGGAATCCCGCCACGCCATTTATGCGAAAGCCCGTCATCTTGCGATGACGGGCTTTTTCTTTTGTCTCGGGCGCCCGCGCTTCAGCGCAGCACCTCCAGCAGGCGGTCCAGTCCGCCGGTTTCGATGGACACCATGGCCTGTTCGCGCACGGCGGGCTTGGCGTGGTAGGCCACGGACAGGCCCGCCGCGCCCATCATGAGCAGGTCGTTGGCGCCGTCGCCCATGGCAATGCACTCCGAGGGCTCGATGCCCAGCAGCGAGGCCACCTCCAGCAGGGTGCGCCGCTTCTCGGCGCCGTCGCAGATGTCGCCCCAGGTCTGGTCGACCATGCGGCCCGTGAGTTCGCCGCAGTTCGCGCCGCTCGCGATCTCCAGCACGTTGGCGCGCACGAAGTCGATGCCCAGCGTGTCGCGCACACGGTAGGCGAAATAGGTGAAGCCGCCAGAGACCAGCAGCACCTTGAGTCCGGCGTCCTGGCAGGCGCGCACGAGTTCGGCCGCGCCGGGGTTGATGCGCAGGCGCTCGACCAGCACCTGCTCCATGTCGGCCACGGTCACGCCCTTGAGCAGGGCCACACGACGGCGCAGGCTGTCCTTGTAGTCGGTGATTTCGCCGCGCATCGCGGCCTCGGTGATGGCGGCGACCTCCGCCTTCTTGCCGACCACGTCGGCGATCTCGTCCACGCACTCGATGCTGATGAGCGTGGAATCCATGTCGAAGGCGATGAGCTTGAAGTCGCGGAGCTTGAGCGGCGGCGTGAAGCCACGCACGGTGAGGCCGGGGGCGATGGAAGTGGCGGGGGCGGTCATGCGGTTTCGGTGGTGGTCTTTTGGGGTTGGCCCAGGGCGCGCAGCACGTCGCGCACGAGTTGCACGCGGTCCTTCACCTCGGGCAGCGCGCGCTCGATGCGCAGCTTCTCGTTGCCCGCCAGCTTGATGTGCTTGTGCTTCTGGATGAGCTCGACGATGCGCATCGGCTCGATGGGCGGGTTGGGTTTGAAGGTGATGTTGATCACGCCCGGCGCCGCGTCGACCTTGGCCACGCCATAGGGCGCGCTGAGCACGCGCAGGCGGTGCACGTCGATGAGGGTCTGCGTCTGCGCCGGCGGCTTGCCGAAGCGGTCGACGATTTCCTCCAGCAGGGCATCGACCTGCTCGGCGCTGCGGGCGGTGGCCAGCTTTTTGTAGAAGCTCAGGCGCAGGTGCACGTCGCCGCAGTAGTCGTTGGGCAGCAGGGCGGGGGCGTGCAGGTTGATGTCGGTGGTGACGGACAAGGGCGCCAGCAGGTCGGGTTCGCGGCCGGCCTTGAGGGCCTTCACGGCCTCCGAGAGCATCTCGTTGTAGAGCTGGAAACCCACCTCCAGCATGTTGCCGCTCTGGTTCTCGCCCAGCACCTCGCCGGCGCCACGGATCTCCAGATCGTGCATGGCCAGGTAAAAGCCGCTGCCCAGTTCCTCCATCTGCTGGATGGCGTCCAGCCGCTGCGCGGCCTGTTTGGTGAGGCCTTCGATCTCGGGCACCAGCAGGTAGGCGTAGGCCTGGTGGTGGCTGCGGCCCACGCGGCCGCGCAGCTGGTGCAGCTGCGCCAGGCCGAACTTGTCGGCGCGGCTCATGACGATGGTGTTGGCCGTGGGCACGTCGATGCCGGTCTCGATGATGGTGGAGCACAGCAACAGGTTGTACCGCTGGGCCACGAAGTCGCGCATCACGCGCTCCAGCTCGCGCTCGGGCATCTGGCCGTGCGCGACGGCGATGCGCGCCTCGGGCAGGATCTCTTCCAGCTTGGCCTTGCGGTTTTCGATGGTTTCGACCTCGTTGTGCAGGAAGTAGACCTGGCCGCCGCGCTTGAGCTCGCGCAGCACGGCCTCGCGGATGACGCCGTTGCCTTCGTTGCGAACGAAGGTCTTGATGGCCAGGCGGCGCTGCGGGGCGGTGGCGATCACGCTCAGGTCGCGCAGGCCCTCGAGCGCCATGCCCAGGGTGCGGGGGATGGGGGTGGCGGTGAGCGTCAGCACGTCGACTTCGGCGCGCAGCTGCTTCATGGCCTCCTTGTGGCGCACGCCGAAGCGGTGCTCCTCGTCGATGATGAGCAGGCCCAGGTTCTTGAACTGGGCTTTCTCGCTCAGCAGCTTGTGCGTGCCAACGACGATGTCCACCGAGCCGTCGGCGATGCCCTTCATGGCCGCCGTGATTTCCTTCTGCGATCGGAAGCGGCTCATCTCGGCGATCTTCACCGGCCACTTGCTGAAGCGGTCCACCAGGGTCTGGTAGTGCTGTTCTGCCAGCAGCGTGGTGGGCGCGAGGAAGGCCACCTGCTTGCCGCCGGTCACGGCCACGAAGGCCGCCCGCAGCGCCACTTCGGTCTTGCCGAAGCCCACGTCGCCGCAGACCAGGCGGTCCATGGGCCGCGGGCTGATCATGTCCTGCACCACGGCGTGGATGGCGGCGCGCTGGTCGGCGGTTTCCTCGAAGCCGAAGTCGTTGGCGAAGGCCTCGTAGTCCTGCGGTGAGTAGCGGAAGGCGTGGCCTTGGCGCGCGGCGCGGCGCGCGTAGATGTTGAGCAGTTCGGCGGCGGCGTCGCGCACCTGCTCGGCGGCCTTGCGCTTGGCCTTCTCCCACTGGCCGCTGCCCAGCTTGTGCAGCGGCGCCTCGTCGGCGCTGACACCGGTGTAGCGGCCGATGAGGCCGAGCTGACTCACGGGCACGTAGAGCACGGCCTTGTCGGCGTATTCCAGGTGCAGGAACTCCTGCAGCGCGGGCGTGCCGTCGGCGTTTTTCTCGCCCATGTCCAGGTTGATGAGCCCGCGGTAGCGGCCGATGCCGTGCGCCGCGTGCACGACCGGGTCGCCCACGTTGAGTTCGGACAGGTCCTTGATGAGCGCGTCGACGTCGCTCACCTGCTCCTGCTTGCGGCGCCGGCGTGTGGTGGGGCCGGCGGCGAAGAGCTCGGTCTCTGTGACGAAGTCGATGCCGGCTTCCAGCCAGGCGAAGCCGGTGGCCAGGGCGGCGGTGGCGATGCCGGCCTTTTCCTCGCTGGCCTGGAATTCGGCCAGGCTGTCGAAGGCGGGCGGGTTCAGGCCGCTGGCGCGCAGGAAGTCGAGCAGGCTTTCTCGGCGGCCGTCGCTTTCGGCCAAGATCAGCGCGCGCTGCGGGCTGGCGCGCAGGTGGGCCTGCAGCTTGGCCAGCGGTTCGTCGGCGCCGCGCACCACGGCCAGATCGGGCAGTGCCTGGGCGAATGCGCTGTCGCTCACGTCGCTGGCGCCCGGGCGCATCACCACCTGGGCATGCGCCTTGGCCCGGGTGAAGAACTGCTCGGCGTTGAGGAAGAGGGCGTCGGGCGGCAGGATGGGGCGGTCGGGATCGCCCTGCAGCAGGCGGTGGCGCTCGCGCGTGTCCTGCCAGAAGCGCTGGAAGGCGGGCTCCAGCTCCCCGTGCAGCACCAAGGTTGCGGCCTCGCCAAGGTAGTCGAACACCGTGGCGGTGTCCTCGAAGAACAGCGGCAGGTAGTACTCGATGCCGGCGGTGGCCACCCCGTTGCCCATGTCCTTGTATAGGCGGCTCTTGGTCGGATCGCCTTCGAGCAGTTCGCGCCAGCGGCTGCGAAAGCGCGCGCGCGCCGCGTCGTCCATAGGGAATTCGCGGCCGGGCAGCAGGCGCACCTCGTTCACCGGGTACAGGCTGCGCTGGCTGTCGGGGTCGAAGGTGCGGATGCTGTCGATCTCGTCGTCGAACAGATCCACGCGGTACGGCACCGGGCTGCCCATGGGGAAGAGGTCGATGAGGCCGCCGCGCACGGCGTACTCGCCGGGACTCACCACCTGTGTGACGTGCTGGTAGCCCGCGAGCGTGAGCTGGCCCTTGAGCCGCGCCTCGTCCAGCGATTGCTTGACCTTGAAGTGGAAGGTGTAGCCCGCCAGGAAGGACGGTGGCGCGAGCCGGTAGAGCGCCGTGGTGGCCGGCACCAGTACCACGTCGGCGCCGCCGTCCTGCGCGCGCTGGGAGATGCGCCACAGGGTGGCCAGGCGCTCGCTGATGAGGTCCTGGTGCGGCGAGAAGGTGTCGTAGGGCAGGGTTTCCCAATCGGGAAACAGCGTGGTGCGCAGATCGGGCGCGAAGAAGGCCAGCTCGTCGATCAGGCGCCGGGCGTCGTTCGCGTCGGCCGTGACGATGGCGGTGAGCCGGCCGTCGCGCTGTTCGCGCTCGGCCAGGCGGGCCAACCACAGCGCGTCGGCCGAGCCGCCGGGGTGGGGCAGGGTGTGGCGCTTGCCGGGGCTCAGCGCGGGCAGGGTGAGGGACATTCGGTCGGTACCAACAATGCAAATACCCCCGGTCGGATCGGGCCGGGGGTGTGGGTGAATTCTAGAATGGCGGCGCCCATGAGCGCTGCTTCCCCTTTCCACGCCCCATCGTCCTTGCCCCGCTGCCATGCGCTGCTGCCTTGCGCGGGCACCGGTTCGCGCGCGGGCGCGCCGCTGCCCAAGCAATACCAGCCCATCGCGGGGCGGCCTCTGGTGCAGCACACCCTGGCTGCGTTGCGCGGCGTGACGAGGCTGGATCGGATCGTGGTGGTGCTGGCGCCCGACGATGCGCACTGGCCCGGCGATGTCGACGGCGTGCTCGCCCTGCGCCGCGGCGGGGCCACGCGCGCCGAAACCGTGTTCAATGGCCTGCAGGCCCTGCGCGAAGCCGGCGTGCCCGATGCCGATTGGGTGCTGGTGCACGACGCCGCGCGCTGCCTGGTCACGCCCGAGGAGGTGACGGCGCTGATCGAGGCCTGCGCCAGCGACCCGGTGGGCGGCCTGCTGGCGCTGCCGTTGCCGGACACGCTGAAGGACGAGGTGGACGGCCGCGTGGCGCGCACCATCGAGCGCCGCCACAAGTGGCTGGCACAGACACCGCAGATGTTCCGCCTGGGCGAACTGCTGGACGCGCTGTTGATGGCGCGAGCCACCGGCTTCGAGGGCATCACCGACGAGGCCAGCGCCATCGAGCGCACCGGGCGGCGCCCGCGCCTGGTGGAAGGGCGCGCCAGCAACATCAAGGTCACCTACCCGTACGACTTCGCCTTGGCCGAAGCCATCCTCAGGAGCCGCACATGAACGCCATCCGCATCGGCGAAGGATGGGACATCCACCGCCTGGTTACCGGTCGCCCACTGGTGTTGGGGGGGATCACCGTGCCGCACACGCATGGCCTGCTGGGGCATTCCGACGCTGACGCGCTGCTGCATGCCATCACCGACGCGCTGCTCGGCGCCGCCGCGCTGGGCGATATCGGCCGCCACTTTCCCGACACCGACGAGCGCTTCCGCGGCGCCGACTCGGGTGCGCTGCTGGCCGAGGCCGCTCGGCGCGTGCGCGCCGAAGGCTACGAGATCGGCAACCTCGACAGCACCGTGGTTGCGCAGGCGCCCAAGCTGGCGCCGCACATCCCGGCCATGGTCGAGCGCATCGCCGCCTTGCTCGACTTGGCGGTGGGCCAGGTGAACGTGAAGGCCAAGACGGCCGAGAAGATGGGGCCGGTGGGGCAGGGCGAGGCCATCGAGGCCCGCGCCGTGGCCTTGTTGTTCAAGGTCTGAGCGGCAGACGCCGGGCGGCGCTCAGCCCGGCGCGCGGCGCAGCTTCATGTGCGCCGCCAGGCCGCCCGTGCTGCTGTTGGCCAGCGCGAAGCGCCCACCCATGCGCGTGATGGCGCGCTCCACAATGGCCAGACCCAGGCCCGTGCCGGTGGCGTCGGAGCGCGCGGCGTCGCCGCGGAAGAACGGCTGGGTCAGCTGCTCCAGCATTTCGGGCCGCACGCCGCGGCCATGGTCGCGCAGCTTGACCAGCACCGAGTCGTCCTTGGCCTTGGCGGCGATGTCGATTTGCGCCACGCCGCTGTCGGGGTCGCGGCCGTAGCGTGAGGCGTTTTCCAGCAGGTTGCTGAACACGCGCTGCAACTCCACCGGGTCACCCAGCACGAACAGCGCGGGCTCGATACGGGTCTTGATGACCGTCTTGGGATCGTCGCCGAGCGCGAACAGCGCGGTCTCTATCACCTCGTTGAGGTTGACCTCCTCCGGCTTCATGTGGTCGGGCCGCGCGTAGTCGAGGAACTTGTCGATGATGGCGTTGACCTGCTCGATGTCGGCCGACATGTGCTCGCGCGCCATCGGATCGGCCACGCTCATCTCAGTTTCCAGCCGCAGGCGCGCCAGCGGCGTGCGCAGGTCGTGCGAGATGCCGGCGAGCATGAGTGCGCGGTCCTGCTCAATCTTGGACAGGCGCTGCGCCATGCGGTTGAAACCGATGTTGACCTCGCGGATTTCGCTGGTGGCCACCGTCTCGTTGAGCTGACTGGCGTTGAAGTCGCCCTCGCGCACGCGACTGGCCGCGAAGGAGAGCTTCTTCAACGGCCGGTTGATCAGGCGCGCGATGAGCGCGGCGCCAGCGAGAGAGAGCAGGGCAGCCGTTCCCAGCCAGATCAGCCAGGTGGTGCCCGCCACCGGGCCGATGCGCGAAGGGTCGGTCAGCAGCCAGTACGGGTCACCGTCGATCGAGAAGCCGATCCACAGCCCCGCCTGGTGATTGACCTCTCGCGCCACCACCGTGTCCGGCCCCAGGCGGGCCTTCAACTGTCCGGCCACGTTGCGGCTGAGCAGGTCGGTGTCGTAGAGCTGGAAGGTGTCGTTGGGCTCGCGCGGAGCGATGCGCAGGCCTTCCTCGGACGCCAGGGTCTTGATGAGCGAGACGCGCGCGATCGAATCCGAGTGAATCAGCGCCGCGCGGCTGAGGTTCACCAGCGAAGCGAGCTGCTGCGCGCTTTGCAGGGCGCGCGGCTCATATTCCAGCGCGCGGAAGGTTTGCAGCCACGCGATGATGCAGCCCGTGAGCAGCAGCGTGAGAAAGAAGAAGGTGCGCCAGAACAGGCTCACGCCGCGCGTGGGCCGCACCTCCAGCGGGGCCGGGGCGGTTTCCAGCGCGGTGGGTTCGGTCTCGAACGGTACGCGTGATTCGCTGTCCATCAGGTGTTGCCGTCCGGCACGAACACGTAGCCCACGCCCCATACCGTCTGCAGGTAGCGCGGCGAGGATGCGTCGTCCTCGATCAGCTTGCGCAGGCGCGAGACCTGCACATCCAGGCTGCGGTCGAAGGGCTCGAATTCGCGTCCGCGCGCCAACTGGGCCAGCTTCTCGCGCGACAGCGGTTGGCGCGGGTGGCGCACCAGGGCCTTGAGCATGGCGAATTCGCCAGTGGTCAAGGGTAGGTCGTTGCCGTCCTTGCGCAGGGTGCGCAGGCTCAGATCGAATTCGTAGGGGCCGAACTTCACCACCTCGGCGTCCTGCGAGGGCGCGCCGGGCACCTCGGCCGGCGGGCGGCGGCGCAGCACGGCGTGGATGCGGGCCAGCAGTTCCCGCGGATTGAACGGTTTGCCGAGGTAGTCATCGGCGCCGACCTCCAAGCCCACGATGCGGTCCACGTCCTCGCTCTTGGCGGTCAGCATGATGATGGGCGTGCGGTCGCCATTGGCGCGCAGGCGGCGGCAGATCGACAGCCCGTCCTCGCCGGGCATCATCAGATCGAGCACGATGATGTCTACGGCGTCGCGCTGCAGGACCCTGTTCAGGGCCTTGCCGTCTTCGGCCAGCATCACTTCGAAGCCTTCCTGCATCAGGTAGCGGCGCAGCAGGTCGCGGATGCGCACGTCGTCATCGACGACGAGAACCTTGTTGGGGCGGGGGTGGTTCTGTGGCATGGGAGCAACTTCCGATAAATGTAACAAAGCCGATTTTGGCAGCGGCAAGTGCTTGTCAACGCTCGTTTTTTGGTTTTTTGACAGGCTGTTACAGATGTTGCCCCGCATGCCATTCGCTTGACCCGGGCCTCACTCGCACAATCGGGCTTCTGTTCATACTCCTCCACACCATGAAGTCCGTTTGGATGGGAACCATCGCTTGCTTGACCGCGGGTCTGGCTTACGCCAATCCGGAGCGTCCGCGCGACGCCGGCGTGATCGGCGCCGACGCCGCGGCGGTGACGGTGGTGCCGATCTCAATCGATGGTGGCGAGGCGCGTGCGCCCATGCGGCTGCGCGATGCCCTGCGCCAACCCTTTGACGACATGGACGACGGCGGCAAGCCTTTCCGGCTGTCCGTGGAGGAGCGTCAGCGCCTGCGCGAGCAGCTCAGGGTGCAACCGCCCTTCGAGTCCCATCGCCAGCCCTGAAAAAACCAGCACACATGCCCATGCCCTATCTGCCCGCCCGCTCGGCGGCTGCGGTTCGCCGCGCCGCTTCCGCTCTCAGCCTCATGGCCGCCGTGGCCGCTTCGCCGGTTGCGCTGGCGCAGGCGCCCGAGGTGCCCGCCAATGTGGTGAGCCTCTCCGCCAGCGGCCACCTGGAAGTGCCGCAAGACTGGCTCACCGTGGTGTTGAGCACCACCCGCGAGGGCAGCGATGCCGCTACTGTGCAGAATCAGCTCAAGGTGGCTGTGGATGCCGCGCTGGCGATCGCCCAGCCGCAGGCCAAGCCTCAGCAACTGGAGGTGCGCACCGGCAACCTGCGCCTCTACCCCCGTTATGGCAGCAATGGCCGCATCAGCGGCTGGCAGGGTCAGGCCGAGGTGGTGATCGAGGGCCGCGACATCGCCAACGTGAGCGCGGTGGCTGGTCGCGTGCAGACCCTCACCGTCTCCAACATGGGCTTCTCGCTCTCGCGCGAAGCGCGTCAGGCGCTGGAGTCCCAGGTGCAGGCGCAGGCCATCGAGCGTTTTCGCGCGCGCGCCAGTGAAATCGCCAAGGGCTTTGGCTTCAGCGGCTACACGCTGCGCGATGTGTCGGTGAGCTCGGCCGAGATGCCCGAGCGACCCATGCCGCGCATGATGGCCATGGAGGCCAAGGCGGCCGCGAGCGACGCCGCCATTCCGGTGGCCGCCGGCACCAGCACCGTGAGCATCACGGTGTCTGGCGCCATCCAAATGCGCTGAGGCCTTACTGGGCGGCCCAACCGCCGTCCATGTTCCAGGCCACGCCGCGTACGTTGCCGGCGGCGGGCGAGCAGAAGAACACCGCCAGTTCGCCCAGCTCCTCGGGCGTGGTGAATTGCATCGAGGGCTCCTTCTCGCCCAGCAGCAGCTTGGTGGCTTCCGCGTTCGAAAGCTTCAGCGCGGCGGCCTTCGCGTCCACCTGCTTCTGCACCAGCGGCGTCAGCACCCAACCCGGGCAGATGGCGTTGCAGGTGACGCCCGAGGTGGCGGTTTCCAGGGCCGTCACCTTGGTCAGGCCCACGATGCCATGCTTGGCCGCCACGTACGCCGACTTCTCCGCCGATCCCACCAGCCCATGTACCGAAGCCACGTTGATGATGCGTCCCCAGTTGGCCTTGAGCATGGCCGGCAGGGCCAGACGCGAGGTATGGAAGGCGCTGGACAAGTTGATGGCGATCACCGCGTCCCAGCGTTCGACCGGGAAGTCCTGCACCCTGGCGACGTGCTGGATGCCCGCGTTGTTCACGAGGATGTCCACTTGGCCGAAGGTCTTGGCCGCGTAGGCCATCATGTCCTCAATCTCCGCCGGCTTGCTCATGTCGGCACCGTGGTAGCCGACCTTGGCGCCCAGTGCCGCCACCTCGGCCTGTGGGCCGGCGCTGTCACCGAAACCATTGAGCACGACATTGGCGCCCTGGCGTGCGAGGGCCTTGGCGATGCCGAGGCCGATGCCGCTGGTGGATCCGGTGACGAGTGCGGTTTTCCCGGTGAGCATGGGTTACTCCAGTTCCATTACGATTGGTTCGACGTGCTGCCATGCATTATGGATGGCGGACGCCAGCCCCGAGCCGCACCATGACCGAACCCCAACTCCAGCACACCGTCGTCGGTGGGGCCGCGGCCCGTGAAGGCGGCCCGCGCTGCATGGCTTGGTGGGACTGGCGCAGCACCGGCGGGCGCGACGATCACGTGGTCGTCTGCGTGCACGGTCTGTCGCGCCAGGGGCGCGACTTCGACACCCTGGCGCGCGCGCTGCAACCGTTCTGCCGCGTGGTCGCGGTGGACGTGGCGGGGCGCGGGCACAGCGATTGGCTGGCCGACCCCATGGCCTACCAGGTGCCCACCTACGTGGCCGACCTTGCCGTGCTGCTGCAGCAGTTGCGCGCGCAGCGACCCGGCGTGCGCATCGACTGGGTCGGCACCAGCATGGGAGGACTCATCGGCATGGGTGTGGCGGCGCAGCCGCTGCTGGCGCCCACGCGCCTGGTGCTGAACGATGTGGGACCCGTGGTGCAGTGGGAAGCGCTCATGCGCATCGGCACCTACCTGGGCCTGGACCCCGACTTCGACTCCATGCAGGCGGCGAGTGACTACCTGGCCAGCATTTCCAAGGGCTTCGGCCCCCACACGCCCGAGCAATGGCGGGCCCTGTCCCTGCCCATGCTGCGCGAGCGCGGCGGGCGCGTGCGCCTGCACTACGACCCGGCCATCGCCCTGCCGTTCAAGGCCATGACGCAGGGCGTGGAAACGCAGGCGCTGCGTGAGGCGGTGCGCGCCGGCGAGGCCGCGCTGTGGGACCTGTACGACGCGATCGCCGCGCCCACCCTGGTGTTGCGTGGCGAGGACTCGGACCTGCTCAGCATGGACACCGTGCGGGCCATGCAGGCCCGCGGGCCGCGCCCGCGCTGCGTGAGCTTCGCCGGCGTGGGTCACGCGCCTACGCTGATGGCCGACGATCAGGTGCGCGCCGTGCTCGACTTCCTGCTCTCGCCATGAAGCGGGCCAACCCCTCGTTGGACGACGCGGCGCCGGCCACGGCCGCGATCGTGGCCGCCACCGCCGCGGGCCTGCCTCAGCAGGCCAATGCGCTGGCGCGCGCCCGTGCCTTTGCCGAGCCCCTGCTGGAAGGCGAGTGCCTGGACACGGGTGAGAACACCTGGGCACACGCCGAGGCGGTGGCGCGCATCCTGGCCGACATCGGCGGGTCCGAGGCCATGCAGTCGGTGGTGTACCTGGTGTATGCCTGCCAGCACCTGAACCGGCCGCAGGAGGTCATCGCCAAAGCCTTCGGCGAGCAGCACGCCGCGCTGGCGCTGGAGACCACCAAGCTCGTCCAGTTGCAGCGGCAGGCGCGTCTGAAGGCGGCGGAGAAGCTCGCGCGCAAGCAGGAGGAACGCCTGGCTGCCCAAGACGCGGGCCAGCCCGCGCCGGGCTTGTCCAAGGCGCCCGTGTCCGAGCTCGCGGCCAGCCAGACCGAGAACGTGCGCAAGATGCTGCTCGCCTTTTCGCGCGACCTGCGCGTGGTGATGCTGCGCCTGGCCTCGCGTCTGCAGACGCTGCGCTATTTCGCCTCCATCAAGGGCGATCCGGGTGAACTGCTGGCCAGCGAATCCCTGCATGTGTTCGCGCCCCTGGCCAACCGGCTGGGCATCTGGCAGATCAAGTGGGAGATGGAAGACCTGGCCTTCCGCTTCCTGGAGCCGCAGACCTACAAGAACGTGGCCAAGCTGCTCGACGAAAAGCGCGCCGAGCGCGAGGCGCATGTCGAGCAGGTGCGCGAGGACCTGCAGCGCGCGCTGCTGGCGCAGGGTATCGCCGCCATGGTGCAAGGCCGGCCCAAGCACATCTACAGCATCGTCAAGAAGATGCGGGGCAAGGCGCTGGACTTCGAGCAGGTGTTCGACATCCGGGCCTTGCGCGTGATCGTGCTCGAAACCGCTGACTGCTACGCCGTGCTGTCCTTCGTGCACGAGCACTTCACGCCGGTGGCGGATGAGTTCGACGACTACATCGCCAAGCCCAAACCCAACGGCTATCAGTCCCTGCACACGGTGGTGCGCGACGCCCAGGGGCGGGCCTTCGAGATCCAGATCCGTACCCAGGCCATGCACGACCACGCCGAACACGGCGTGGCCGCGCACTGGGCCTACAAGGAAGCGGGTGCCAAAGGCTACTCGGGCGTCACGGCCAACTCCGAGTACGACGCCAAGATCGCCGTGCTGCGCCAACTGCTGGCCTGGGAGCGCGACCTCAGCGGCACCGCCCAGGGCCTGTTCGACGACCGCATCTACGTGCTCACGCCGAACGCCGCCATCGTTGAACTGCCGCAGGGCGCCACGCCGGTCGACTTTGCCTACACCGTGCACACCGACCTGGGCCACCACTGCCGCGGCGCCAAGGTCGACGGCGCCATGGTGCCGCTGAACACGGCGCTGCAGAACGGCCAGACGGTGGAGATCGTGTCCGTGAAGGACGGCGGCCCTTCGCGTGACTGGCTCAACCCCGAGTTGGGTTATCTGGTGAGCCACCGCGCCAAGAGCAAGGTGCGCGCCTGGTTCAACGCCCAGGCACTGGCCGAGACCATCGCGCGCGGGCGAGAGGCGGTGGAAAAGCTGCTGCAGCGCGAAGGCCGCACGGCACTCAAGTTCGAGGACCTGGCCATTGAAATGGGCCTGGGTTCCGCCGACGAGCTCTTCGAGCTGGTCGGCAAGGATGAGCTGTCGCTGCGCTCGATCGAGACCCAGTTGCGCCCGCCCGAACCCGAGGCCACGCCCGAGCCCAGCAGCTGGGTGCGCAAGCCGCGTCGCGGCCAGGAAAGCCCCAAGGGCGACGTGCTGGTGGTGGGCGTGGGCTCGCTGATGACCCAGCTCGCCAAGTGCTGCCGGCCCGCACCGCCCGACGAGATTCGCGGCTTCGTCACGCGAGGCAAGGGCGTGAGCATTCACCGTGCCGACTGCACCGACTTCGCGCACCTGGTGCGCAAGAGCCCTGACCGCGTGATCGAGGTCGATTGGGCCGGTCGCGACGACGCGCGTGGCGGCTCTCAGGCGGTGTACCCCGTCGACGTGGCCATCGAGGCTGTCGACCGTCAGGGCCTGTTGCGCGACATCTCCGACGTCTTCGCCCGCGAGAAGATGAACGTGATCGGGGTACAGACCCAGTCCGTCAGGGGCGTGGCTTGGATGACCTTCACCATCGAGGTGGCAGACGCCCGGCAGGTGGCGCGCGCCATGGCCGTGGTGGGAGACGTGAACGGCGTTCGCATGGTGCGGCGCAAATAGAGCGGCCAGGAACTGCTATACTGCGAGGCTTCGATTCGTTCGAAGGCGCGTAGCTCAGCTGGTTAGAGCACCACCTTGACATGGTGGGGGTCAGGGGTTCGAGTCCCTTCGCGCCTACCAACTTTCCCAAAGGGCCTGTTGCCGCCGCGACAGGCCCTTTGTCTTGGCCATGAGGCGGGGCGGGTTGCACAGGGAAAACCATGCCCGGTACCCCCCCGCCGGTTCCTAGAATGCCGGAATGGCGACCAAATCCAAGACCGAAGCAGCGGGTGCGCGTGGCGTGCGCGTGATCAAGAAGTACCCCAACCGCCGGCTGTACGACACCGACACCTCGTCGTACATCACCCTGGCCGAGGTCAAGGCTTTGGTGATGGGCAGCGAGTCCTTCGTGGTGCGTGACGCCAAGACCAACGAAGACCTCACCCGCAGCATCCTGCTGCAGATCATCTTGGAAGAGGAAACGGCCGGCGCGCCCATCTTCACCGAACAGGTGCTGGCGAACATCATCCGTTTCTACGGCCATGCCATGCAGGACTTCATGGGGTCCTATCTGGAAAAGAACATCCAGATCTTTATGGACCTGCAGCAGAAGATGGCGGAGCAGGGCGGTGGCGGGCTCAACCCCGAGGCCTGGAAGCAGTTCATGAACCTGCAGTCGCCCATGATGCAGGGCATGATGGGCACTTATCTTGAGCAGTCGCGCACCGCCTTCACGCAGATGCAGGAGCAGATGCAGAAAAACAGTGAGCAGATGCTCGCCGCGCTGGGCCTCAAACGCTGAATGGCCTGAACGCTGGGGCGGGGTCTGAGACAATCCCGCCTCTATGAGTGAATCCACCGCAACCGCCCCGGGCGCCGTGCCCAAGGTGGGCTTCGTCAGCCTCGGCTGCCCCAAGGCGCTCACCGACGCCGAGCTGATCCTGACCCAACTGAGCGCCGAGGGCTACCAGACCTCCAAGTCCTACGACGGCGCCGACCTGGTCATCGTCAACACCTGCGGCTTCATCGACGACGCCGTGAAGGAAAGCCTGGACGCCATCGGCGAAGCCTTGGCCGAGAACGGCCGTGTCATCGTCACCGGCTGCCTGGGTGCGCGCGCAGGCGAAGAGGGCGGCAACCTGGTGCGCCAGATGCACCCCAGCGTGCTGGCCGTCACCGGCCCGCACGCCACGCACGAGGTGATGGAAGCGGTGCATCAGCACCTGCCCAAGCCACACGATCCCTTCGTGGACCTGGTGCCGCCGCAAGGCATCAAGCTCACGCCGCGCCACTACGCGTACCTCAAGATCAGCGAGGGCTGCAACCACCGCTGCACCTTCTGCATCATCCCGTCGATGCGCGGGGACCTGGTGAGCCGGCCCGTCGGTGACGTGCTGACCGAGGCGCGCAAGCTGTTCGAGGCGGGGGTGAAGGAGCTGCTGGTGGTGAGCCAGGACACCTCCGCCTACGGCGTGGACCTGAAGTACCGCACCGGCTTCTGGGATGGCCGGCCGGTGAAGACGCGCATGCACGACCTGGTGCGCGAATTGGGCGAGCTCGCCAAGCCCTTCGGCGCCTGGGTGCGCCTGCACTACGTTTATCCCTACCCGCACGTGGACGAAATCGTCCCGCTGATGGCCGAAGGCCTGGTGCTGCCTTACCTGGACGTGCCCTTGCAGCACAGCCACCCCGACGTGCTGCGCCGCATGAAACGGCCTGCCAGCGGTGAGCGCAACCTGGAGCGCATCGCGCGCTGGCGCGAGATCTGTCCGCAGATCGTCGTGCGCAGCACCTTCATCGCGGGCTTTCCCGGCGAGACCGAGGCCGAATTCGAGCACCTGCTCGATTTCCTGCGCGAGGCGCGCATCGACCGCGCCGGCTGCTTCGCGTATTCGCCGGTGGAGGGCGCCGCCGCCAATGGCTTGGCCGACCCGGTGCCCGAGGCGCTGCGCGAGGAGCGCCGCGCGCGCTTCATGGCCGTGGCCGAGCAGGTGTCGGCCGACAAGCTGCGCGCTCGCATCGGCGCCAACATGCAGGTGCTGGTGGACAGCGCGCCCGGCCTGGGCAAGAAGGGGGCCGTGGGCCGCAGCTACGCGGACGCGCCTGAAATCGATGGCGTGGTGCGGCTGCTGCCGCCCGAGAAGATCAGCAAGACGCTGAAGGTGGGCGAATTCACGCGGGCCCGTATTGTTGATACCGACGGTCACGACCTTGTGGCCTTGCCCGTTTGATCCGGGGCCGCCGGCCCTGGCCGGCGCCATTGCGGCATTCGGCCAAAGAAAAAGCCTGCAGTCTTGTGGACTGCAGGCCCTTATATGATGGTGCCCAAGAGAGGACTCGAACCTCCACGCCTCTCGGCGCTAGTACCTGAAACTAGTGCGTCTACCAATTCCGCCACCTGGGCATCTCAGGAAACCAGCAGTATAGCAGAGAAATAGTGAGCGATAAAAACAACCTCCTTGCAGAATTTGATGGCGTCGTTTCCGGACACCGTGATGGACACGGTTTCGTGGTCCGCGACGACGGCCAGCCCGACATCTACCTTCCCTCCAACGAAATGCGCGCGGTGCTGCACAAGGACCGCGTGAAGGCCCGCATCGTGCGGCTCGACCGCAAGGGCCGTCCCGAGGGCCGCGTCACCGAAATCATCGAGCGCTCCACGGCGCCCATCATCGGCCGCCTGTTGCAAGAGGGCGGCGTGTGGCTCGTGGCGCCAGAAGACAAGCGCTACGGCCAGGACGTGCTGATTCCCAAGGGTGCCACGGGCTCGGCCAAGCCGGGCCAGGTGGTGGTGGTGGAGCTCACCGAGCCGCCCGCGCTGTACGGGCAGCCCGTGGGGCGTGTGAAGGAAGTGCTCGGCGAGATCGACGACCCGGGCATGGAGATCGAGATCGCGGTCCGAAAGTACGGCGTGCCGCACGAGTTCTCGCAGACCGCCATGGCGCAGGCGCGCGCCTTGCCCGATCACGTGCGGCCGAGCGATCTGCGCCACCGGGTGGACCTGCGCGACGTGCCGCTGGTGACCATCGATGGCGAAGACGCGCGCGACTTCGACGACGCCGTGTACTGCGAGCCCGCGAAAGTGGGCAAGGCCAAGGGCTGGCGCCTGCTGGTGGCCATTGCCGACGTGAGCCACTACGTGCAGACCGGTTCGCCCATCGACGTGGACGCCTACGACCGCGCGACCTCGGTCTACTTCCCGCGCCGCGTGATCCCCATGCTGCCAGAGAAGCTGTCCAACGGCCTGTGCTCGCTCAACCCCGGGGTGGAGCGCCTGTGCATGGTGTGCGACATGCTCATCACCGCGCGCGGCGAGATCCACGCCTACCAGTTCTACCCGGCGGTGATGTTCAGCCACGCGCGCCTCACCTACACCGAGGTGGCGGCGATCCTGCAGAACACGCGCGGCCCCGAGGCCATGAACCGCAAGCCGCTGGTGCCGTACCTGCTGAACCTGCACGACGTGTACCGCGCGTTGCTGGCGGCGCGCAACGCGCGCGGGGCGGTGGACTTCGAGACCGTGGAGACGCAGATCGTCTGCGACGAATCGGGCCGCATCGAGCGCATCGTGCCGCGCACGCGCAACGACGCGCACAAGCTGATCGAAGAAGCCATGCTGGCCGCCAACGTCTGCTCGGCCGAGTTCATCGAGCAGGGCAAGCACCCGGGCCTGTTCCGCGTGCACGAAGGCCCCACGCCCGAGAAGCTGGAGGTGCTGCGCAACTACCTCAAGGCCATGGGCGTCAACGCCTCGCTCAGCGAGGAACCCAAGCCAGGTGAGTTCCAGCAGATTGCCCAGGCGACGCAGGACCGGCCCGAAGCGCAGCAGATCCACACCATGCTGTTGCGCTCCATGCAACAGGCCATCTACACGCCCATCAACAGCGGCCACTTCGGCCTGGCGTTCGAGGCCTACACGCACTTCACCAGCCCGATCCGCCGCTACCCCGACCTGCTGGTGCACCGCGTGATCAAGGCCATCCTGCACAAGCAGAAGTACCAGCTGCCCGAGCTGCCCACGCCGGGCGAGGCGCACGCCAAGCTCAGCAAGCGCCTGGCCAGCCGCGTGAAGCCACCGGCACCCAACGCGCGCAAGCCCTCGGCCGACACCCTGGGCTGGCAGGCCGCGGGCCTGCACTGCAGCGCCAACGAGCGCCGCGCCGACGAGGCCAGCCGCGACGTGGAGGCCTGGCTCAAGTGCAAGTACATGCGCGAGCACCTGGGCGAAGTGTTCTCGGGCGTGGTCAGCGCGGTCACGAGCTTCGGCCTCTTCGTTACGCTGGATGCGATGTACGTCGAGGGCCTGGTGCACATCACCGAGCTGGGGGGCGAGTACTTCCGCTTCGACGAGGCGCGCCAGGAACTGCGCGGCGAGCGCACGGGCATCCGCTACACGCTGGGCTCGCGCGTGCAGGTGCAGGTCAGCCGGGTCGACCTGGATGGTCGCCGCATCGATTTCCGCCTGGTGAGCGGCGAGGACGACGTGGTGTTCAAGGCCATGCGCGACAAGACCGGCGGCGACGCCGCTTCGGCCGCCGCGGGGCGGCGGGAGCGGGGCGCGGCCAGGCCGCGCTCGGGCACCGAACTCAAGTCCTCGGTGCGCCGTGCGGCCGACAAGAAGTCGGTTGCCAAGCCCTCGCGCGCGGGGCCCTCCAAGTCGAGGCGGGGCAAGCGGTGAGCGTCGCGGCGATGAGTGCGAAGGGCAGCCTCGGCGGCGCCGGGGCCCGCAAATCGCCGCGCGTCGAACAGGAGCGGCCCTTGCGCATCGGCGTGTCGGCGCGGCTCATGCACCATGTGCCGCCCGAGCTGGGCTTTCGCAACAAGAGCCTGCAGTACATCGAGGCCTCGCTGGCGCACTGGATCATGGCGCATGGCGCCGTGGCCTTCATGGTGCCGGCCGTTACGCAGGACACCCAGCTGGCCGCGCGCCACCTGAAGGTTGAACACGTGGTGCAGGAACTCGATGCCCTGGTGCTGCAGGGCGGGGCGGACGTGGCGCCCGAAACCTACGGCCAGGAACCGCTGCGCGAGGAGTGGCGAGGCGACGTGGTGCGCGACCGCTACGAACTCGCGCTGATGCGCTGCTTCCTGGCGCAGAAGAAGCCCGTGCTGGGCGTGTGCCGTGGCGCGCAACTGCTCAATGTGGCTTTCGGCGGCACACTGTTCCAGGACATCGCCACGCAATGCCCGGCCGCGCACGAGCACGTGGACGTGGAGCTGTACGACCAGTTCGAGCACGACGTCACCTTCATCCAGGGCTCTGCGCTCACCGATCTCTACCCCAAGTCCACGCAGCTGCGCGTCACCAGCATCCACCACCAGGCGGTGGCGGACCTGGGCAAGGGCATCGTGGTGGAGGCCGTGTCCTCGCTCGACGGCCTGGTCGAGGCGATCCGCTGGACCGGCGAGGCCTACGCGCGCGGCGTGCAGTGGCACCCCGAGTTCCACCATGGCCGCCACGCCCTGGTGGACAGCTCGCCCATCATGCTGGACTTTCTGGAGGCCTCGCGCGCCGAGGCCATGCGCCGCTTCGACGCCGGCCTGGAACTCGACCCCCGGCCGCCGCGCGCCGGTCAGCGCCTGGCGGCTTGAGGTCCCCGACGGCCTAAACTCGCCGGCATGCGCATCCTCCTGTTCCTGCTCGACACCGTCTTTTTCTTCCTCGTGGCCGCGGCGCTGCTGCGCGCCTGGATGAACCACCTGCGCGTGCCCATGCAGGCGCAGCCCGGGCGCTTCGTGATGGCAATCACCGACTGGCTGGTGCAGCCGCTGCGCCGCCTGTTGCCAGCGGCCATTGCCAAGGGCCGCATCGATGGCGCGAGCCTGGTGGCCGCAGTGCTGCTGTCCCTGCTGCACGCGCTGCTGTGGCTGCTGATCGCCTCGGGCGGCGAGTTGCCCTGGGCGGCCGTGCCGGTGCTGGGCCTGCGTTTTCTGGTGCGGGACCTGTTGCAGGGCCTCATGCTGCTGCTGATCGTCTACGCGATCCTGTCTTGGGTGCAGCCGCGCTCGCCCCTCATGGGGCTGCTCGACCGTCTGTCCTCACCCATCGTGGCACCCGTGCGGCGCGTGGTCCCGCTGGTGGGCGGGGTCGACCTGTCGGTGCTGGTGGTGATCATCGCCCTGCAGGTGGGGCTGATGCTGCTGGGCTGATTCGCCCGGTAGCGCGTGTCAGAGCGGCTGCGCCGCGCGCGCCAGCCGCCCGGCCGTGAGTGTGTGATCGGCGGGCCAGTGGTCCGCCAGCGCGCCGTGTGCGGCGACGGCGCGGCGCACGGCGTCGGCGCCGTGTTCGTGCGGGCGCGCCAAGGCCGCGCCGATCATCCCGGCCAGCACGTCGCCGGTGCCGGCGGTGGCCAGGCGGGCGTTGCCGGTGGCGTTGATCCAGGGCGCGCCGCCGGGCTCGGTCACCACGGTTCCAGACCCCTTGAGCACCGTGACCGCGCCAAAGCGCTTGGTGAGCTGGCGCGCGGCGCCCAATCGGTCGGCCATGACCTCGGCGGTGCTGGTCCCCAGCAGGCGGGCGGCTTCCAGCGGGTGGGGCGTGAGCACCGTCAGCCAGCCGCGCGCCGCGCGGCGCGCGGCCAGGCGCTGCAGCGTGGGGTCGCGGGCGAGGGCGTTGAGCCCGTCCGCGTCGATCACCAGCCGGGGGCAGACCAGGGCCTGCGGCATCCATTCGCGAATGGCCTCGCCGCCGCCGCAGCCCGCGACGAGCACGGGCAGGGCGTGCTCGTCGGCGCCCAGCAGCGCGGCGGGCAGGCGGTGCATCAGCTCGGGTGACAGCGGGTCGTGCGAGGGGGCTGGCCCGTTCCCCACCAGTGCCAGGTACACGCGCCCCGCGCCGGCGTGCAGGGCGGCCCGCGCTGCCAGCACGGCGGCGCCCGCCATGCCCACACCGGTGGCGCCGGGCAGCTGGCCACCCAGCACGCCCACGTCCCCATGGCTGCCTTTGTGGGCCGCGTGGGGGCCGACAGCCGGGTCCGCCACAGAAGGCAGGTGCCCGCCCCACCAGGCGGCGGGCGGCGCCCCGTCGGCGGGGGCGCCGAGGTCGTGGAACCAGACCGTGCCCGCGGCGTCGCGCCCGCCGGCCGTGAACAGCCCGGGTTTGAGTGTCAGCAGGCTCAGGGTCTGGCGCGGGCCGGCGTCGGGGCAGGCACCGGCGCTGTCCACGCCGCTGTCGGCGTTCAGCCCGCTCGGCAGGTCGACGCACAGCACCGGCGCGCGATGGCCGCGCACCTCGCGCACGCGCGTGGCCAGCGGGTCCTGGCCCAAGGCGCGGGCGCCGATGCCCAGCAGGGCGTCGATGACCAGGTCGGGGCTGTCGGGAGGCGCGGACTGCACGGTGACGCCGGCGGCCAGGGCGTCGCGCAAGGCCCAGGCGGCGTCGGCTGGCAGGCGCTCGGGGTGGGCGTCGTGCGTCACCACGATCTCGCGCCAGCCGGGCGGAGTGGCCTGAAACAGATGGCGGGCGGCGACCAGGCCGTCGCCACCGTTGTTGCCGGGGCCGCAGGCCACCCAGAGGCGCCGCGCATGCGGCCGCCAGGCCAGGGCCAGGCGGGCCACCGCCTCGCCGGCGCGGGCCATCAGGGCGTGCGGGGGCAGGGTGGCCGCCAGGGCCTGCTCGATCGCGCGCGTACCCGCCGTGTCGTGCAGGGGTTCGAGTTGGTCGGCGCGCAGGGATCGCATGGTGGGCATTTCACCACGCGATCGCGGGTTCACAGCCCCACACGCGAGGGAGAAAAGGCGGCGGGGGCCTCGGTGGAGGGGTGGGTGATGGCGTCGGCGAGATGGCGCGCCGCGCCGCAGGCCATGGCCCAGCCGGCCGCGCCGTGCGCCAGGTTCAGCCACAGGCCGGGCAGGCGGCTGGCGCCGATGCAGGGCAGGCCGTCGTCCGACATGACCAGGGCGCCGCGCCAGCTTTGTATCGAGGCCTGCGGACCCGAGAAACGGGCCGCCGCCGGGAACCAGTGCGACATCACCTGGCCCAGCCGGCGCAGGCTGGCCGGATCGGTGCCGGCGCCGGAGCCGCCGAGATCGGCCCCGCCCGAGGCGCGCACCCGCTGGCCCAAGCGGGTGATGGCGATGCGTGACTTGAGGTCGAGCACGGCCGACACGGGCGCGTCCATGGGCTCGCGCAGCCCCGCGCTCAGGGAGTGCGACCACAGCACCGTCCAGGGCGTGGGCAAACCGAGGTTGCCGAGCAGCTCGTCCGCGCCGACGCCGGCGCACAGCACCACGGCGTCGAAGCGCGCCTCGCTGCCGTCCGAGGCGCTCAGCCGCCACCCCAGGCCGTCCGGCCGCAGCCCGGTGACGCCGGTGCGCAAGTGCAAGGCACCGCCCAGGCGCGCGACGCGGTGGCGCATGAGCATGGTCCATTCGCGGCAGTTGGCCACCCCGGGGCCGCGCAGGTGCACGGCCGAATGCAGGGGCGCGGTCGGATTGAGGGCGGGTTCGATGGCGCGCGCCTCGTCGGCCGAGACCGCGCGCAGCTCCAGCCCCAGGCCGCGCAGGCGGTCGATGGCGGGCTGCGCATTGGCTGCTTCGCGGGCGTCGCTCAGCAGCACCAACAGGTCGTCGCTGCGGTCGTGGTCCAGGTCGAGTTCGGCGGTCAGTTCAATCTGGCGCTGCAGGCCTCGGTCGATCAGGTCGCGCAGGGCCAGCAGGGCGTCGTCGCTGCGGCGGCGCTCCTCGCGCCGCCAGCGCCGCCACCATCGCCAGGCGGCGGTGTCCAGTCCGGCGCGCCAGCGCACGCCAGGGCCAGGGGGCGCCCAGGGGGCGTGCAGCCGGTGCTCAGGGCCGGCCCAGGCCAGCGCCCAGGCGGTGGACACCAGGCCGGCCGGCGCGAAGCTCGCTTCCTCGGCGGGCGTGCCGCGCTTTTCGTACAGGGTCACCGTGTGACCGTCGTTCAGCAGCTCATGGGCGGTGGTCACGCCGCAGACACCTGCGCCCACGATGGCGATGTTCATGCAAAGGGAGGGAAGAGAAGAGGGCGCCCAGACACCGGGTGCTATAATCGATAGGCTTTGCATCTGGGGCTTCGCCTGAAGCCCATCGGCGCAAAGTCAATCGCAAACCGGCCCATCCGGGTGTCGCGTCGGCCGCCGTGGAGTTGCTCCACCCGCTACCGCCGCGATCGGGGCCGGATTTTAGACCTAACCTCAGGAAACAACTCATGTCCATTTCCATGCGCGAAATGCTGGAAGCCGGTGTCCATTTCGGTCACCAGACCCGCTTCTGGAACCCCAAGATGGCGCCCTTCATCTTCGGGCACCGCAACAAGATCCACATCGTCAACCTCGAAAAGACGTTGCCGATGTTCCACGACGCGCAGAAGTTCGTGCGCCAGCTGTCGGCCAACCGCGGCACCCTGCTGATGGTGGGCACCAAGCGCCAGTCGCGCGACATCGTGGCCCAGGAAGCGCGCCGCGCCGGCGTGCCCTTCGTCGACCAGCGCTGGCTGGGCGGCATGCTGACCAACTTCAAGACCGTCAAGACTTCCATCAAGCGCCTGAAAGACATGCAGGCTCAGAAGGAAGCCGGCCTGGACAGCATGAGCAAGAAGGAACAGCTCATGTTCAACCGCGAGATGGAAAAGCTTGAGAAGGACATCGGCGGCATCCAGGACATGACCGCGCTGCCCGATGCCATCTTCGTGGTCGACGTGGGTTTCCACAAGATCGCCGTGCTCGAGGCCCAGAAGCTGGGCATTCCGCTGGTGGGCGTGGTCGACACCAACCACTCGCCCGTCGGCATCGACTATGTGATCCCCGGCAACGATGACTCGGCCCGCGCCGTGGCCCTGTACGCCCGTGGCATCGCCGACGCCGTGCTGGAAGGCCGCGCCAACGCCGTGTCCGACGTGGCCAAGGCCGTGTCGGCTGAAGGCGGCGACGAGTTCGTCGAAGTGCAGGACGACGCGGCCTGATCCCGTTTCGCGCGCGAACGAGGGGCTCGCGTAGCCCCTTTTTCGTAACCGAAATCCATCATTGACCCGCCGGCGCACCCGACGCGCCGGACCCCAGGAGAACACACATGGCAATCACCGCAAGCATGGTCGCTGAGCTGCGCGCCAAGACCGACGCCCCCATGATGGAGTGCAAGAAAGCCCTCACCGAGGCCGATGGCGACATGGCCAAGGCCGAGGAACTGCTGCGCGTCAAGCTGGGCACCAAGGCCGGCAAGGCCGCCAGCCGCGTGACCGCCGAAGGCGTGGTGGCCGCCGCCGTGCAGGGCAACACCGGCGCGCTCATCGAGGTCAACTGCGAAACCGACTTCGTGACCAAGAACGACAGCTTCCTGGCCCTGGCCAAAGCCGCGGCCAAGCTCATCGCCGAACACAACCCGGCCGACGTCGACGCCCTGGGCGCCCTGGCCTACAGCCAGGACGGCTTCGGCCCGACGCTGGAAGACGTGCGCAAGGGCCTGATTGGCAAGATCGGCGAGAACATGTCGTTCCGCCGCTTCAAGCGCTACAGCGGCTCGTCCAAGCTGGCCAGCTACCTGCACGGCACCCGCATCGGCGTGGTCGTCGAGTTCGACGGCGACGAGGCGGCCGCCAAGGACGTGGCCATGCACGTGGCCGCCATGAAGCCCGTGGCGCTGACCAGCGCCGACGTGCCGGCCGAGCTGATCGAGCGCGAGCGCTCGGTGGCCACCGCCAAGGCGGCCGAGTCCGGCAAACCCGCCGACATCGCCGCCAAGATGATCGAAGGTTCGGTGCAGAAGTACCTCAAGGAGGTCTCGCTGTTCAACCAGCCCTTCGTCAAGAACGACAAGCAGACGGTGGAGCAGATGCTCAAGGCCGCCAATACCACGGTGAAGTCCTTCACCCTGTTCGTGGTGGGCGAGGGCATCGAGAAGAAGGTCGACGACTTCGCCGCCGAGGTGGCGGCCCAGGTCGCGGCGGCCAAGGGCGCCTGAGCGTCCTGCTCCCTCAGACAACGGGCCGCAAGGCCCGTTGTCATATGTGTTGACCATTTTTCGGCGGCGGGGCGGCCAGTGGCCCCCTGGACCGCCGCTACACTTGGCGGCTGCCCGCGCCGCGAACCGATCCAGAAAGCCTTTCATGCCCGCCTACCAACGGATCCTGCTGAAGCTGTCCGGTGAAGCCCTCATGGGCGATGACGCCTTCGGCATCAACCGCGCCACCATCGTGCGCATCGTCGACGAAATCGCCGAAGTCACCCGCCTCGGGGTGCAAGTGGCCATCGTCATCGGCGGTGGCAACATCTTCCGCGGCGTGGCCGGTGGCTCCGTGGGCATGGACCGCGCCACCGCCGACTACATGGGCATGCTCGCCACGGTCATGAACTCGCTGGCGCTGGCCGACACCATGAACAAGGCCGGCCTGGTGGCCCGCGTGATGTCCGCCATCGGCATCGAGCAGGTCGTCGAGCCGTACGTGCGCCCCAAGGCCCTGCAGTACCTCGAAGAAGGCAAGGTGGTGGTGTTCGCCGCCGGCACCGGCAACCCCTTCTTCACCACCGACACCGCGGCCGCGCTGCGCGGCGCCGAGATCGGTGCCGAGATGGTGCTCAAGGCCACCAAGGTCGACGGGGTCTATACCGCCGACCCGAACAAGGACCCGAGCGCCACGCGCTACACCACCATTTCCTTCGACGAGGCCATGGTCAAGAACCTGCAGGTGATGGACGCGACGGCGTTCGCGCTGTGCCGTGACCAGAAGCTGCCTGTCAAGGTGTTTTCCATCTTCAAGCCCGGCGCGCTGCGCAACGTGGTGATGGGCGCCGACGAGGGCACCCTCGTTCACGTCTGAGCGCGTCCGCCCACAGGAGACCCCCAAGATGACCATTGCCGATACCCGCAAGAACGCCGAGCACAAGATGCAGCAGTCCATCGAGGCGTTCAAGAACAGCCTGACCAAGGTCCGCACCGGCCGCGCGAACCCGGCCTTGCTGGACACCGTGCACGTGGACTACTACGGCTCCATGCTGCCCCTGTCGCAGGTGGCCAACCTGTCGCTGCTCGACTCCCGCACCATCGGCGTTGCGCCCTGGGAGAAGGGCATGGGCGCCAAGATCGAGAAGGCGATCCGCGAGTCCGACCTGGGCCTGAACCCGGCCTCGCAGGGCGACCTGATCCGCGTGCCCATGCCGCCCATGACCGAAGAGCGCCGCCGGGAGCTCACCAAGGTGGTGAAGGGCGAGGGCGAGTCCGCCAAGGTCGCCATCCGCAACCTGCGCCGCGACGCCAACGAAGCGCTCAAGAAGCTGCTGAAGGACAAGGAAGTCTCCGAGGACGATGAGCGCCGTGCCCAGGACGACATCCAGAAGCTGACCGATCGCATGATCACCGAGGTGGACAAGCTCGTGGCCAGCAAGGAGCAGGACATCATGGCGGTCTGAGCCGCCGGTCCCGTTCGAGCCAGACCGAGGCATGCAGAACACCGTCGCCCAGAACCTGCCGCATCACGTCGCGATCGTGATGGACGGCAATGGCCGCTGGGCCCAGAAGCGCTGGCTACCGCGTGTGGCCGGCCACAAGCAAGGCGTGGACGCGCTGCGCCGCATCGTCGAGGCCAGCGTGCAGCGCGGCATCCGGGTGCTTACCGTGTTCGCGTTCTCGTCCGAGAACTGGAGCCGCCCCGTGGACGAGGTGGCCAGCCTGATGGACCTGCTGGCCGTGGCGCTGTCGCGCGAGGTGCCGCGCCTGGCCGACAGTGGCGTGCGCCTGCATTTCCCCGGTGACCGCTCGCGCCTGTCGCCGCGCCTGGCGCAAGGCCTGGCTTCGGCGGAGGCGGCGACGCAGGGCAATGAGCGCCTGGTGCTCAATGTCTGCTTCAACTACGGCGGGCGCTGGGACATGGCGCAGGCCGCGCAACGGCTGGCCGAGCGCGGCGAAGCCATCACCGAAGAGAGCCTGTCGGCCGCGATGGCCATGGCCCATGTGCCCGATCCCGACCTCATCATCCGCACCGGTGGTGAGCAGCGCATCAGCAACTTCCTGTTGTGGCAAGCGGCTTACGCCGAGCTGGTGTTCAGCGACTGCCTCTGGCCCGAGTTCGACGCCGCGCAGCTGGACCTGGCCCTGGCCGAGTACGCGCGCCGCGAACGCCGCTTCGGCCAGACCTCCGCGCAGCGTGCCGACGCCGCCGTGACCGCCGACGCCGGAACCCGCGATGCTTAAACAGCGGGTCATCACGGCGCTGCTGCTGCTCGCCGTCTTCCTGCCCACGCTGCTGTACCCGTCGATCGAACCCTTCGCGGCCTTCACGCTGGTGTTGATCGGCACGGCAGGCTGGGAATGGGCGCGGCTCAATGGCTGCGGCCAGACCCGCGCGGTGAGCGCCGGGCTGGCGCTGGGCGTCGCGGGCCTGGTGTTTTGGCTGCTGGGCGGGGTGGAGCGTCCCTGGCCTCGCCTGTGGCTGGGCCTGTGCGGGGTCTGGGTGCTGCTGGCCCTGGTGCTGCTGCGCGGTGGCACCGAGGCGCTGACCCGCTGCCCACTCTGGATCCGCCTGTGGCTGGGCCTGTTTCTGATCGCCTGTGCCTGGCTGGCGCTGGTCCAGGCGCGCCTGATCGGCCTGGGCTTTCTGCTGTCCGTGCTGCTGCTGGTGTGGGCGGCCGACATCGCCGCGTATTTCGGCGGCAAGCGTTTCGGGCGCCGCAAGCTCGCGCCCCGCATCAGCCCGGGCAAGAGCTGGGAGGGCGCCATCAGCGGCCTCATCGGCGTGTTCTTGCTCGCCGGCGTCTGGCTGCTGGGCACCCAGCGGGGCTGGCTGGCGCCTGGCCACCTGTACGACACGCTCTGGAGCCTGGGGCCGCCGCTGGCCCTGGCCGCCCTGGTGTTCCTCACCACGATGAGCGTGGTGGGCGACCTGGTCGAGTCCCTGGTCAAGCGCGCGGCCGGCGTCAAGGACTCCAGCGGCCTGCTGCCGGGCCATGGCGGCGTTCTCGACCGCATCGACGCCTTGCTGCCCGTGCTGCCGCTGGCCATGATGCTCGTCTCCTTCTGATCCATGTCCGACGCCCCGCAATTCATCACCATCCTCGGTTCCACGGGCTCGATCGGGCAAAGCACGCTCGACGTGGTCGCGCGCCACCCCGGGCGCTACCGCGTGTTCGCCCTCACCGCCGCGCGCCAGGACGAAGCCCTGTTCCAGCAGTGCCGGGCCTTCCAGCCGCGCATCGCGGTGCTGGTGGACGCCGCCGCCGCCGCGCGTCTGCGCGAGCGCGTGCGCGAGGCCGGCCTGGCCGTCGAGGTGCGGCAGGGTGCCCAGGCCCTGTGCGAGGTGAGCGAAGCGCCCGAGGTGCACGCCGTGATGGCCGCCATCGTCGGTGCCGCCGGCCTGGCGCCCAGCCTGGCCGCCGCGCGCGCCGGCAAGAAACTGCTGCTGGCCAACAAGGAGGCGCTCGTGGTCGGCGGCGATTTGTTCATGGACACCGTGCGCGCCGGCGGCGCCACGCTGCTGCCCATCGACAGCGAGCACTCGGCGGTGTTCCAGTCGCTGCCCGAGGACCCGGCGAGCTGGGAACGGCGCGTGGACAAGATCGTGCTCACGGCCTCCGGGGGGCCTTTTCGCACCCGCGCGCCCGGCACGCTGGCCGATGTCACACCCGAGCAGGCCTGCGCCCACCCCAACTGGGTCATGGGCCGAAAGATCTCGGTCGACTCCGCGACCATGATGAACAAGGCGCTGGAGGTCATCGAGGCGCGCTACCTCTTCGGCCTGGCGCCCGAGCGCATCGAGGTGGTGATCCACCCGCAGAGCGTCATCCACTCCATGGTGCAGTACCGCGACGGCTCCATCGTGGCCCAGCTCGGCACGCCCGATATGCGGGTGCCCATCGCCTATGGCCTGGCCTGGCCCGAGCGCATCGCCTCGGGCGCCAGCGCGCTCGACTTCGCCACCCTGGGCACGCTGAGTTTCGAAACCGCCGACGAGACACGTTTCCCCGGCCTGCCGCTGGCCTGGTCCGCGCTGCGCGGGCCGGCCGGTACCACCGCGGTGCTCAACGCCGCCAACGAGGAGGCCGTGGCGGCCTTTCTCGACCGGCGGCTGCGCTTCGACCACATCCACGCGGTCAACGATGCAACTTTGCAGCGCGTGAGCCCTTCCAAGCCACAATCGCTGGCCGACCTGCTGGCGCTCGACGAAGAGGCCCGCGCCTGCGCGCGGCAGCAAGTCACCCGTTTGCAGACCTGATCCTTCGCGCCGGCCCGGCCTGTCCCCTGGCGCAGCGAGTCGCCCATGCTCACCGTCATCGCCTTCCTCGTTGCCCTGGGTCTGCTGATCGCGATCCACGAATACGGCCACTACCGCGTGGCCGTGGCCTGTGGCGTCAAGGTGCTGCGCTTTTCGGTGGGCTTTGGCAAACCCATCCTGCGATGGCACCGCCCCGGCAAGCCCACGGAGTTCGTGCTTGGGGCGTTGCCGCTCGGTGGCTACGTGCGCATGCTCGACGAGCGCGAGGCGCCGGTGGACCCCGTCGAGCGCCACCTGGCCTTCAACACCCAGCCGCTGCGCTCGCGCGCGGCCATCGTCGCCGCTGGCCCACTGGCCAACCTGCTGCTGGCCACCCTCATCTATTCGGTGATCAATTGGGTGGGCATCGAGGAGCCGCAGCCCGTGCTGTCGGCGCCGGCCGCTGGCACCGTGGCCGAGCGCGCCGGCCTGCGCGGCGGCGAATGGGTGCTGCGCGCCAGCGAGGCCAACGACGGCTCCGATGGCTTGGCGGCGGGCGAGGGCGTCGCATCCTTCGAGGACCTGCGCTGGCGCATCACCCAGGCGGCGCTGGACGGCCAGGACCTCACCCTGTGGGTGGCCGCCGCGCCCGAGGCGCCAGCGCGTCCGATCACGCTGGCACTTGCCGGCCTGGACGTGCGAGAGGCGGATGCCGCCTTGTTCCGCCGCATCGGCATCACCTCGCCGCACACCGCGCCGCGCGTGGGGCAGGTCTTCGATGGCGGGGCGGCGCAGGCCGCCGGCCTGCGCGACGGCGACCTGGTGCGCCGCATCGACGGCCGGCCGGTGCGGGACGGCCAGGAACTGCGCCGCCTGATCCGCGAGTCGGTGGGCCCGCAGGGCCAGCCGAAACCGCAGCGCTGGGACATTGACCGTGGCGGCCAGGCGCTCAGCCTGGCGGTGACGCCACGCCCGCAGCAGCAGGGCGGCCAATGGATCGCGCGGGTGGAGGCCTACGTGGGCGACGCCCCCGCCATGCTGACCGTGCGCCATGGCCCCGTCGACGGCCTGGTGCGCGGCGTGCAAAGAACCTGGGAGATGTCCTGGCTCACCCTCAAGATGATGGGGCGCATGCTGATTGGCGAGGCCTCGCTGAGCAACCTCAGCGGCCCCCTGACCATCGCCGACTACGCCGGCAAGTCGGCCAGCCTGGGCCTGACCTCCTACCTTCTGTTCCTGGCCCTCATCAGCGTGAGCCTGGGCGTGCTCAATCTGCTGCCGCTGCCGGTCCTCGATGGGGGGCACCTCATGTATTATCTTTGGGAGGCGCTCACGGGCCGAAGCGTGTCGGACGCGTGGATGGAGCGCCTGCAGCGTGGTGGTGTCGTGGTGCTCATGGCGCTCATGTCCGTTGCCCTGTTCAACGATGTCGTCCGCCTCGCCGGCTGAACATTTCCTTCGCATGAATCAATCCAAACGAGGTCTTCGCGGCCTGAGTCTTTCTGCGCTCGCGATGGGCCTGCTGGCCGCCTTGCCGGCGTGGGCGGTCGATCCCTTCACCCTGCGCGACATCCGCGTCGAGGGCTTGCAGCGGGTCGAACCGGGCACGGTCTTCGCGTCGCTGCCGTTTCGCATCGGCGATCAGTACAACGACGACAAGGGCAGCGCGGCCATCCGCTCGCTCTTCGGCCTCGGTCTGTTCAGTGACGTGCGGCTGCAGATCAGCAACGACGTGCTGGTCGTCATCGTGGAAGAGCGGCCCACCGTGGCCGGCCTGAGCTTTTCGGGCATCAAGGAGTTCAGCGACGAGGTGCTGCGCGGCGTGCTGCGCGACATCGGCCTGACCGACGGCCGGCCGTTCGACAAGGCCCTGGCCGACCGCGCCGAGCAGGAGCTCAAGCGCCAGTACATCAACCGCAGCTTCTACGGCGCCGAGGTGGTGACCACCGTCACACCGACCGAACGCAACCGCGTCAACCTGAACTTCAGCGTGACCGAAGGCGAGATCGCCAAGATCACCGAGATCCGCATCGTCGGCAACCAGGCATTTTCCGAGTCGACCCTGCGCGGCCTGTTCGATCTCGACACGGGCAACTGGCTGAGCTGGTACACCAAGAGCGACCGCTACTCGCGCGCCAAGCTCAACGCCGACATCGAGACGCTGCGCTCCTACTACCTCAGCCGCGGCTTCATCGACTTCCGCATCGACTCCACGCAGGTCGCCATCTCGCCCGACAAGCAGAGCATGTCGGTCACCATCAACGTCACCGAAGGCGACCGCTACGTGGTGTCCTCGGTGGTGCTGCAGGGTGATTACCTGGACCGCGAGGACGAGTTCAAGTCGCTCGTCACGCTCAAGCCCGGCGAGGCTTACAACGTCGAGGACGTCACCAACACCACCAAAGCGTTCACCGAGTACTTCGGCGCCTTCGGCTACGCCTTCGCCCAGGTCGAGGCCACGCCCGACATCGACCGCGTCAACAAGCGCGTGGCCTTCACGCTGCGCGCCACGCCGCAGCGCCGTGTCTACGTGCGCCGCATCCACGTCGAGGGCAACAACCGCACGCGCGACGAGATCATCCGGCGCGAGTTCCGGCAATTCGAAGCCGCCTGGTACGACAGCGACCGCATCCGCCTCTCGCGCGACCGCATCGACCGCCTGGGCTTCTTCACCTCGGTCGACCTGAACACCGAGCCTGTGCCTGGCTCGCCCGACCAGGTGGACCTGACCGTCACCGTGGTCGAAAAGCCCACGGGCAACCTGACCCTGGGCGCGGGCTACTCGCAGGAAGAAAAGCTCTCGATCATCGCGGGCATTCGCCAGGAGAACGTGTTCGGCACCGGCAACTACCTGGGCCTGGACATCAACACCAGCAAGTTCAACCGCCAGCTGGTGGTGAGCACGGTCGACCCGTACTTCACCAAGGACGGCGTCTCGCGTGCCTTCGACGCCTATTACCGCACCACGCGCCCCTACGACAACCAGGATGGCGACTACCGCTTGGTCACCAAGGGCGTGAGCGTGCGCTTCGGCGTGCCCTTCACCGAGATCGACACCGTGTTCTTCGGCGCCGGCGTGGAGCAGACCACCATCGAGCCGGGCAACTTCCTGCCGACGGCGTACGAGGACTACGCCGCGCAGTTCGGTCGCACCAGCAACACCCTGCCATTGACCCTGGGCTGGACGCGCGACAGCCGCGACAGCGCGCTGGTGCCCACCAAGGGACGGCTGATGCGCGTCAACGGCGAGATGAGCCTGTCGGGCGACGCGCGCTACGCCAAGACCAACCTGCAGTTCCAGCAGTACTACCCGCTGTCGCGCCAGTACACCCTGGCCTTCAACGCCGAACTGGGCTACGGCAAGGGCCTTGGTGGCCGCCCGTACCCGGTCTTCAAGAATTTCTTCGGCGGCGGCCTGGGTTCGGTGCGCGGCTTCGAGGGCGGCACCCTGGGCCCGACCTCGCCGGTGATCAATTCCCCCAACGGGTCCGTCATCAACATTGGCGGCAATCGCAGCATTGCGCTCAATACCGAATTCATCATGCCGTTTCCCGGCGCGGGCAATGACCGCACCCTGCGCATGTTTGGCTTCTTCGACGTGGGTAACGTTTTTGGCGAGAACGACACCCGTCCCAATGCCCGCGACCTGCGCGCTTCCGTCGGTCTTGGCGTGAGCTGGCTGTCGCCGATCGGCCCTTTGCGTATTGCATTCGCTAACCCCGTTCGCAAGTTCGAGGGCGATAGAATCCAGAGATTCCAGTTTCAGATCGGAACGTCCTTTTGATGAACACCCCAACTCGCCTGTTCGCACGGCAATTCGCCCTGGCGGTGTCGCTGGCGTTGGCCATGGTCGGCGGTGCCGCGGCGCAGGACGCCAAGGCCGGTGCCAAGGTTGGCGCCGTCAACGTCGAGCGCATCCTGCGCGACTCCTCCACAGCCAAGGCCGTCTCGGCCAAGCTGGAGCAGGATTTCTCCAAGCGTGAGCGCGACCTCCGTGCCTCGGCCGACCAGCTCCGCCAGGCCGTCGAGAAGTTCGAGCGCGAATCGCCCACGCTGCCCGAGAGCCAGCGCACCCCGCGCCAGCGACAGCTGGTCGAGCAGGAACGCGACCTGCAACGCCGCCAGCGCGACTTCCAGGAAGAGCTCAACCTGCGCCGCAACGAGGCCCTGCAGCAGGTCGTCGAAAAGCTCAACCGCGTGATCCGCACGATCGCCGAGGCCGAAAAGTACGACCTGATCGTGCAGGAAGCCTACTACGTGAGCCCGCGCGTGGACATCACCGATCGCGTGATGTCCCAGCTCGACGGCAAGTAAGCCGCGCCGTGGCAGCACCGCTGGGCGCCATCGTCGATGCCCTCGGTGGCAGCCTGGTCGGTGACGCCTCCTTTCTCGTGCAGCGGCTCGCGCCGCTGAACAGCGCCCGCGCCGATGAACTGGCCTTCGTGGCCAGTGCGCGCTACGCCACCCAGATCGCGGCCTCCCAGGCAGGCGCCCTCATCGTGCCACCCGCGCTCGAGGCCACCACAGCCGATCGCGTCGCGCGCATCGTCACCGACGATCCCTACCTCTATTTCGCGCGCCTGACCCAGTGGTGGCGCGAACGGCACGAGCCCGCGCGCACGCCGCGGATCGATCCGCTCGCCAGCGTGCACCCCGACGCGGTGTTGGGGCCCGGCGTCGATGTCGGGCCGTTCGTGGTGATCGCCGAAGGCGCCCGGGTCGGCGCTGGCGCGCGCATCGGCGCCCACGCGGTGATCGGTCGCGACGCGGCGGTGGGCGAGGGCAGCGTGCTGCACCCACGCGTCACGCTGGGCGAGCGCTGCTCCGTGGGCGATCGCTGCATCCTGCACAGCGGCGTGGTGATCGGCGCCGACGGCTTCGGCTTTGCGCCGCACCAGGGGCAGTGGATCAAGATCGAGCAACTGGGCGCGGTGCGCATCGGCCATGGGGTGGAGATCGGTGCCAACACCTGCATCGACCGCGGCGCGCTCGACGACACGGTGATCGAGGATGGCGTCAAGCTCGACAACCTGATCCAGATCGGCCACAACGTGCGCGTGGGCGCGCACACGGCCATGGCCGGTTGCGTGGGCGTGGCCGGCAGCGCCGATATCGGCGCGCGTTGCACCATCGGCGGCGGCGCCGTTGTGCTGGGTCACCTCAAGCTGGCCGATGGCGTCAACATCTCGGCGGCCTCGGTGGTCACGCGCTCCATCCTGCAGCCGGGCCATTACACCGGCATGTTCCCCATCGACGACAATGCCGCCTGGGAAAAGAACGCTGCTTCGCTCAAGCAGCTCAACCGCCTGCGCGAACGGCTCAAGGCCGTGGAACAAGCGATCGCGCGGGCCCAGACCAGAACGGACGACGCCTGATGGACATCCACCAGATCCTCAAACTCCTGCCCCACCGCTACCCCTTCCTGCTCGTGGACCGCGTGGTCTCGATCGAAAAGGGCCAGCGCATCCAGGCGCTCAAGAACGTCACCATCAATGAGCCGTTCTTCACCGGCCACTTCCCCCACCGGCCCGTGATGCCGGGCGTTCTCATGCTCGAAGCGATGGCGCAGACGGCCGCGCTGCTGACCTTCGACACCATGGGCGTGGCACCCGACGACAAGACGGTCTACTACTTCGCCGGCATCGACGGCGCGCGCTTCAAGCGCCCCGTGGAGCCGGGCGACCAGCTCGTGATGGACGTGAGCCTGGAACGCGCCAAGGCCGGCATCTACAAGTTCAAGGGCGTCACCCGCGTGAGCAATGAGGTGGCCTGCGAGGCCGAGCTCATGTGCACCATGCGCACGGTTGCCTGACGGCGGGGCGCGACGCATGAGCACCGCACGGCCGCCCGAAGGGGCCCGCTCCGCAGCGCGTTGCGCGGAGGTCTGCCAATGACGCGTATCCACCCCACGGCGATCGTCGATCCCTCGGCCTCGCTCGACAGCACTGTCGAGGTCGGTCCGTACACCGTGATCGGTCCGCACGTGAAGATCGGCGCCGGCACCACGGTCGGTCCGCACTGCGTGATCGAGGGCCACACCACCATCGGCCGCGACAACCGCATCTTCCAGTTCAACTCCCTCGGCGCGATCCCGCAGGACAAGAAGTACGCGGGCGAGCCCTGCGAGCTGGTGATCGGCGACCGCAACACCATCCGCGAGTTCTGCACCTTCAACATCGGCTCGCCCGGTGACAAGGGGCTCACGCGCCTGGGCGACGACAACTGGATCATGGCCTACGTGCACCTCGCGCACGATTGCGTGGTGGGCAACAAGACCATCTTCGCCAACAACTCGCAACTCGCGGGGCACGTGCACGTGGGCGATTGGGCGATCCTTGGCGGCTTCACCGTGGTTCACCAGTTCGTGCGCATCGGCGCGCACGCCATGACGGCCATGTGCTCCGCGCTGCTTGCCGACGTGCCACCGTTCGTGATGACTCAGGGCCAGCCCGCCAGTGCGCGCTCGATGAATTTTGAGGGCCTGCGCCGGCGCGGCTTTTCGGCCGAGCGCATCGCCGCCGTCAAGGCCATGCACAAGGCGCTCTACCGCGAGGACCGCACGCTCGAGCAAGCCATGGCGCGCATCGACGCGCTGCGCCTTGAAAAGCCCGAGGCCGGGGAAGACGTCGATCTGATGCTGGGCTTCCTGCGCGGCGCCTCGCCGCAGCGCGGCATCGTTCGCTGAAGAGGGGTTTGGCGTGAGCGCATCGCCACGTTTCGCCCTGGTGGCAGGCGAGGCCTCGGGCGATCTGCTCGCGGGCCTGCTGCTGGGTGGCCTGCGCCAGCGCTGGCCGGGCCTCACGGGCGTGGGCATCGGCGGTCCGCAGATGGTCGCCCAGGGTTTCGACGCCTGGTGGCCCAGCGAGCGGCTGGCCGTGCGCGGTTATGTCGAGGTTCTGCGGCACTACCGCGAAATCGTGGGCATACGCCAGCAGCTGCGCCAACGCCTGCTGCAAGGCGAGCGACCCGACGTTTTCATCGGGGTGGACGCGCCCGACTTCAACCTCGAACTCGAAGCGAGTCTCAAGGCGGCGGGCGTGCGCACGGTGCATTTCGTCTGTCCCTCGATCTGGGCCTGGCGGCCCGAGCGCGTGCGCAAGATCCAGGCGAGCGCCGACCACGTGCTGTGCATCTTTCCCTTCGAGCCCGCGCTGCTCGCCGAGCACGGCATCGCCGCCACCTACGTGGGGCACCCGGTGGCCAACGTGGTGCCCCTGGAGCCCGACCGCCAGGCCGCGCGCCGCCAGCTCGGCCTGCCCGAGGACGCTGAGGTGGTGGCGCTGTTGCCGGGCAGCCGTGGCTCGGAGGTCGACTACCTCGCGCACCGATTTTTCGAGGCGGCGCGGCTCATGCGGCGGGCGCGCCAGGGGCTGCGCTTCGTGTTGCCCGCCGTGCCCGTGCAGCGCGAGCGCATCGAGCGCGTGGCGCGCGAGGCGGGCGTGTCGGACCTGGTGCAGGTGGTGCCAGGTCAGTCGCATGCCGTGCTGGCCGCCTGTGATGCCACGCTGATCGCCAGCGGCACCGCCACGCTGGAGGCCGCGCTGTTCAAGCGGCCCATGGTCATTGCCTACAACATGAACTGGCTGTCCTGGCAGATCATGCGTCGCCAGCGCCTGCAGCCTTGGGTGGGCCTGCCCAACATCCTGTGCCAGGACTTCGTCGTGCCCGAGCTGCTGCAGGAAGAGGCCTCGCCCCAGCGCCTGGCGCAGGCCGTGCTCGACTGGCTCGACGCGCCCGAGCGCGTGCGCGCGCTGCAGGCCCGCTTCACGCAACTGCACCACCAGCTGCGCCGCGACACCGCGGCGCTGGCCACCGATGCGATCGAAGCGCTTCTTGCTCGCTGAGCAGGCCACGCTGGTGTGGGATACGCCCGGCCTGCACGCCGGCGTGGACGAGGCCGGCCGCGGTCCGCTCGCGGGTCCGGTGGTGGCGGCCGCGGTCATCCTCGACGAACTGCAGCCCATAGCGGGCCTGGCCGACTCCAAGCAGCTCAGCGCCGCGCGGCGCGAGCGGCTGTACGACGAGATCCGCGCCAAGGCCCTGTGCTGCAGCGTGGCCCTGGCCTCGGTGGAGGAGATCGACACGCTCAACATCCTGCAGGCCACCCTGCTGGCCATGCAGCGCGCGGTCGCCGGGCTGCGCCTGAAGCCGGTGAAGGTGCTGGTGGATGGCAACCGCCTGCCGCCGCTGGACGTGCTGGCCGAAGCCATCGTGCAAGGCGACGCCAAGGTACCGGCCATCTCGGCCGCCTCCATCCTGGCCAAGGTCACGCGCGACCGCCTGCTCGACGAGCTGCACCTGCGGCATCCGCAGTACGGCTTCAACCAACACAAGGGCTACGGCACCGCGCAACACCTGGACGCTTTGCGCCAGCACGGCCCCTTGCCCGAGCACCGGCGTTCCTTCGCGCCCGTGGCCCAGGCCCACGCGGCGCGCGTGAGCGCCGTGCGGCCGGCCGACGGCCTGGGCGCCGCCATGCCCGACGCGCGGGCCACGCCATGACCGTGACGCCGCAGGACATCCAGTCGCGCGACAACCCGCTCGTGAAGGAGCTGCGCGCGCTGGCGCAGGACAACACCGCCTACCGCCAGCGCGGACGGGTCTGGCTGGACGGCGACCACCTCTGCCGCGCGCTGCTGGCGCGCGGCCAGCGGCCGTCCATCGCTGTCTTCAGCGTCTCCGGCTGGCCGCGCGCCGACGCCGAACTGGTGGCCGCCGCGCCGCGCGTGGTGCGCCTGCCCGACGCCGTCATGGCCAGCGTGAGCGGCCTGGAGTCGCCCCCCGCCATGGGCTTCGTGACCGATCTGCCCGACGCGGCGGGGCTGCTGCCCGATGCGCCCACCGTGGTGCTCGACCGCCTGCAGGACGCCGGCAACGTGGGCTCCGTGCTGCGCAGCGCGGCCGCCTTCGGCTTCACGCAAGTGGCCGCGCTCAAGGGCTCGGCCGCGCTGTGGTCGCCCAAGGTGCTGCGCGCGGGCATGGGCGCGCATTTCGCCCTGCGCCTGGTCGAGGGCCTGGCGCCCGAGGCGCTGGCGTCCCTGTCGGTGCCGCTGCTGGTCACCAGCTCGCACCAGGGCGATTGGTTGCACCGGACCGCCTTGCCCTGGCCCTGCGCCTGGGTCATGGGCCACGAAGGGCAGGGCGTGGGCGAGGCGCTCATGGCGCGTGCGAGCCGCTTCGTGCGCATTGCGCAGCCCGGTGGCGAGGAGTCGCTCAACGTCGCCGCGGCGGCCGCCATCTGTCTGCACGCGAGCGCGGCCGGACGTTTCAACGGCGCCGGCGACTGAGGTCAGCAGGTGCCCTGGGTGCTGCGCCGCAACACAGCGGCGCGCTATAATTCGAGGGTTTAACTGCAATCGGCGCCATGCCCCGCGCGCCGCGGCTCCACACCCCAGGATTTCGCCCACCCAGCGCCCCCCCGGCCGGTGGACGCGAAGCCTGCGCGGCACCTGCCGACCGCGCGCGACGGCCAGCCCACCCCTTTTCTGGAGATCCCTGTGCTGCCCGTCCACCCGAAAGCCCTTCTCGCGCTCGCTGATGGAACGGTCTTTGAAGGCATCTCCATCGGCGCCACCGGCCAGACCGTGGGCGAGGTGGTGTTCAACACCGCGATCACCGGCTACCAGGAGATCCTCACCGATCCCAGCTACTGCCGCCAGATCGTCACGCTGACCTATCCCCACATCGGCAACACCGGCGTCAACCGCGAAGACGTGGAAGCCACGCGCGTGCACGCCGCCGGCCTGATCATCAAGGACCTGCCGCTGCTGGCCTCCAACTTCCGTTGCGAGGAAACCCTCTCCGACTACCTGCGCCGCGAGAACACCGTGGCCATCGCCGACCTGGACACGCGCGCGCTCACGCGCCGCCTGCGAACCCACGGCGCGCAGAACGGCTGCATCGTGGCGCTGGCGGCGGGCGAAGCCCTCACCGACGCGCACCGCGCCGCCGCCATTGCCGCCGCGAAGGCTGCGCCCAACATGGCGGGGCAGGACCTGGCCAAGGTGGTGTCCGTGGACAAGCCCTACGCCTGGTCCGAAACCGAGTGGACGCTGGGCCAGGGCTATGGCGAACTCAGCCAGGCCGCCTTCCATGTCGTCGCCTACGACTTCGGTGTCAAGCACAACATCCTGCGCATGCTGGCCTCGCGCGGCTGCCGCGTGACCGTGGTGCCCGCGCAGACGCCCGCGGCCGAGGTCTTCAAGCTCCAGCCCGACGGTGTGTTCCTCTCCAACGGCCCCGGCGACCCGGAGCCCTGCGACTACGCCATCGCCGCCGCGCGCGAGATCATCGACGCCGGCCTGCCCACCTTCGGCATCTGCCTGGGTCACCAGATCATGGCCTTGGCCAGCGGCGCCAAGACTTTCAAGATGAAGTTCGGCCACCATGGCGCGAACCACCCGGTGAAAGACCTGGACGACGGCCGCGTGTCCATCACCAGCCAGAACCACGGCTTCGCGGTCGACGAAAAGACCCTGCCCGCCAACCTGCGCCCCACGCACGTGAGCCTGTTCGACGGCACGCTGCAGGGCCTGGCCCGCACCGACCAGCCGGCCTTCTGCTTCCAGGGCCACCCTGAGGCCTCGCCCGGTCCGCACGACATCGGCTACCTGTTCGACCGCTTCGTCGCGCTCATGAAGGAGCGCGCGGCGGTCGCCGCCTGAGAAGGCCCGAATGAAGCTGTTCAGCTTTCCCGCCGCCGCCATCGAGAAGGCCATCGCCAAGCGCCAGCTCACGCTGCCGCCGCCGCACAAGGAGTGGTTCGCGCAGCGCTGGGCGCAGAAGCCCTACCGCAAGGCCTTCCTCGACCACAAGGCCGTGCCGCTGGTGACGCTGCTGGCCAAGTGCAAGACCTGGGACGACGAGACCTTCAACAGCGAAATGGCCGCGTGGGACGCGCGCTTCCACGAGGCCGAGGCCGAGGTCCTGCGCCCCCTGGTGCAGGGTGACGGCCTGTTGCAGCTGATGCAGAAGGCCATCCCCGCCGAGCGCGCGCAGGCGCTGCTGAACAAACTAGACCAACGCGCGGACCAATAACCCGCGAGCGACACAAGATGCCCAAGAGAACAGACATCCAGACCGTGCTGATCATCGGCGCCGGTCCCATCATCATCGGCCAGGCCTGCGAGTTCGATTACTCCGGCGTGCAGGCCTGCAAGGCCCTGCGCGAAGAGGGCTACCGCGTGGTGCTGATCAACAGCAACCCCGCCACCATCATGACCGACCCGGCCACGGCCGACGTCACCTACATCGAGCCCATCACCTGGCAGACGGTCGAGAAGATCATCGCCAAGGAGCGCCCCAAAACGGCCGGCGGCTTCGCCATCCTGCCGACCATGGGCGGCCAGACGGCGCTCAACTGCGCGCTGGACCTCTGGCGCCACGGCGTGCTGGCCAAATATGGCGTCGAGCTGATCGGCGCCACGCCCGAAGCCATCGACAAGGCCGAGGACCGCCTGAAGTTCAAGGACGCGATGACGCGCATCGGCCTGGGTTCGGCGCGCTCGGGCATCGCCCACACGCTGGAAGAGGCCTGGGGCGTGCAGAAGACCGTGGGCTTCCCGGTCGTCATTCGCCCCAGCTTCACGCTGGGCGGCACGGGCGGCGGCATCGCCTACAACCCCGAAGAGTTCGAGACCATCTGCAAGCGCGGCATCGAGGCCTCGCCCACCAATGAGCTGCTGATCGAAGAGTCGCTGCTCGGCTGGAAAGAGTACGAGATGGAGGTCGTGCGCGACAAGGCCGACAACTGCATCATCGTCTGCTCGATCGAAAACCTCGACCCCATGGGCGTGCACACCGGCGACTCGATCACCGTGGCGCCCGCGCAGACGCTGACCGACAAGGAGTACCAGATCCTGCGCAACGCCAGCCTGGCGGTGCTGCGCGAGATCGGCGTCGACACCGGTGGCTCCAACGTGCAGTTCTCCATCAACCCGAAAGACGGCCGCATGGTCGTCATCGAGATGAACCCGCGCGTGTCGCGTTCGTCCGCGCTGGCCTCCAAGGCCACGGGCTTCCCCATCGCCAAGGTCGCGGCCAAGCTGGCCGTGGGCTACACGCTCGACGAGCTGCGCAACGAGATCACCGGTGGCGCCACGCCCGCGAGCTTCGAGCCCTCGATCGACTACGTGGTCACCAAGATCCCGCGCTTCGCCTTCGAGAAGTTCAAGGACGCCGACGACCGCCTGACCACGCAGATGAAGTCCGTGGGCGAGGTCATGGCCATGGGCCGCACCTTCCAGGAGAGCTTCCAGAAGGCCCTGCGCGGCCTGGAGGTCGGCGTCGACGGCATGAACGAGAAGACGCAGGACCGCGAGACGCTGGAAAAGGAACTCGGTGAGCCCGGCCCCGAGCGCATCTGGTACGTGGGCGACGCCTTCGCCGCGGGCTGGACGGTCGACGAGGTGCACCAGTTCACCAAGATCGACAAGTGGTTCCTCGTGCAGATCGAGGAGATCGTCAAGCTCGAACTCGCCATGGACGCGCTGACCGCGCAGAAGGGCGAGGGCGCGCTGGCCTCGCTGGACGTGGCCACGCTGCGGGGCCTGAAGAAGAAAGGCTTCTCCGATCGCCGCCTGGCCAAGCTGCTCAAGACCAGCGACACCGCCGTGCGGGCGCGCCGCCGCGAGCTGGGCGTGCGCCCGGTCTACAAGCGCGTGGACACCTGCGCGGCCGAATTCGCCACCACCACGGCCTACCTGTACTCCACTTACGAAGGCCACGGCCAGGCCGAGTGCGAGGCCGAGCCCACTGGCAACAAGAAGATCATGGTGCTGGGCGGCGGTCCCAACCGCATCGGCCAGGGCATCGAGTTCGACTACTGCTGCGTGCACGCCGCGCTCGCCATGCGCGAGGATGGCTACGAGACCATCATGGTCAACTGCAACCCCGAGACCGTGTCGACCGACTACGACACCAGCGACCGCCTCTACTTCGAGCCGCTCACGCTGGAAGACGTGCTGGAGATCGTCGACAAGGAAAAGCCGGCCGGCGTGATCGTGCAGTACGGCGGCCAGACGCCGCTGAAGCTCGCGCTGGGCCTGGAGGCCGCGGGCGTGCCCATCATCGGCACCTCGCCCGACATGATCGACGCGGCCGAAGACCGCGAGCGTTTCCAGAAGCTGCTGCACGAGCTCAAGCTGCGCCAGCCGCCCAACGCCACCGCGCGCACCGAGACGGAAGCGCTCGAGAAGGCCGCCGCGCTGGGTTACCCGCTGGTGGTGCGCCCGAGCTATGTGCTCGGCGGCCGCGCCATGGAAATCGTGCACGAGCAGCGCGACCTCGAGCGCTACATGCGCGAGGCCGTGAAGGTCAGCAACGATTCGCCGGTGCTGCTCGACCGCTTCCTCAACGACGCCATCGAGTGCGACGTGGACGCCGTGCGCGACGCCACGGGCCGCGTGTTCATCGGCGGCGTGATGGAGCACATCGAACAGGCCGGCGTGCACAGCGGCGACTCCGCCTGCTCGCTGCCGCCGTACTACCTGAGCAAGGCCACGGTGGACGAGCTCAAGCGCCAGACCGCGGCCATGGCCCAGGGCCTGAACGTGGTCGGTCTCATGAACGTGCAGTTCGCGATCCAGGAGATCGAGGAAGACGGCCAGAAGAAGGACGTGATCTACGTGCTCGAAGTGAACCCGCGCGCCTCGCGCACGGTGCCCTTCGTCTCCAAGGCCACGGGCATTCAGCTGGCCAAGGTGGCCGCGCGCTGCATGGCCGGCCAGTCACTCGACTCGCAGGGCATCGGTGAAGAGGTGGTGCCGCCGTACTTCAGCGTGAAGGAAGCGGTCTTCCCCTTCGTCAAGTTCCCGGGCGTGGACACCATCCTCGGCCCCGAGATGAAGTCCACCGGCGAGGTCATGGGTGTGGGCAAGACCTTCGGCGAAGCCTTCGTGAAGAGCCAGATCGGCGCGGGCACCAAGCTGCCCACGGCGGGCAAGGTCTTCCTGACGGTGAAGAACAGCGACAAGCCGCGGGCCGTGGACGTGGCGCGCCAGCTCGTCGACCTGGGCTTCGAGCTGATCGCCACGCGCGGCACGGCCGCCGCCATCGAGGCGGCCGGCCTGGCGGTGCAGACGGTCAACAAGGTCACCGAGGGCCGCCCGCACATCGTGGACATGATCAAGAACGGCGACATCGCGCTGGTGATCAACACGGTGGAGGAGCGCCGCAACGCCATCGCCGACTCGCGCGCGATTCGCACTTCGGCGCTGCTGGCGCGCGTCACCACCTTCACCACCATCGCGGGCGCCGAGGCGGCCGTCGAGGGCATGAAGTACATGGCCAGCCTGGACGTCATCTCGGTGCAGGACATGCACGCGCTGATCGCGGCCTGAACAGAGGCCCACCACCTCCGCGCCTCGCGCGATCCGCCGGCGCGGCATTGACCCGCGTGCCCTTCGGGGCATAATGCCTTTCACGACACCGCCGAGCGGCAACGCCCGGCGGTTTGCTTTTGTGGAGAGACATCTATGGCCACCATCCCCATCACCAAGCGCGGCGCCGAAAAGCTCAAGGAAGAGCTGCACCGCCTCAAGACCGTCGACCGCCCCGCGGTCATCAGCGCCATCGCCGAGGCGCGCGCTCAGGGCGACCTGAGCGAGAACGCCGAGTACGACGCCGCCAAGGACCGCCAGGGCTTCATCGAAGGCCGCATCGCCGAGATCGAGGGCAAGCTGTCGACGGCGCAGATCATCGACCCCTCGGCCCTGAACGCGGGCGGCAAGGTGGTGTTCGGCGCCACCGTGGAACTCGAGGACGAGGACAGCGGCTCGGCCGTCACGTACCAGATCGTGGGCGAGGACGAGGCCGACCTGAAGGAAGGCCTGATCAACATCGGCAGCCCGATCGCGCGCGCGCTGATCGGCAAGGAAGAGGGCGACACCGCCGAGGTGCAGGCGCCCGGCGGTTTGCGCCGCTACGAAATCGTGGCCGTGCGCTACGCTTGAGCGCGCGGACCATGCGCCTGCAACGCCCCGCGCTGATGCTGGCCGCTCTCTGGTGGGGCGGCATCACGGCCTTGAGCTTCCTGGCCGTGCCCACCTTGTTCGCCGCCCTGGGCAACCCGGCCGTGGCCGGGCCGGTGGCGGCGAAGCTGTTCTCGCTGCAGTGCCAGGCGGGCCTGGTCATCGGCTTGGTGCTGCTGATCCTGGTGCGCCAGGGCGGCCCTTCGCCGATGGCCCGCACCGCGCTGGCCCTGGTCTGTGTGGCCATGGCGCTGGCCGTGCTGCAGGAGTACGGCGTGGCGCAGAAGATCGTGAGCGCGCGCGCCAGCGGCGGCGATCTCAGGCTCTGGCACGGCGCGGGCAGCGCCCTGGTGCTGGGCCAGTGGCTGTGCAGCGGCGCCCTGCTGTGGCGCCTGAGCGGGCCCCGGCCCGCGGGCGGCGATCAGCCCGCCTGAACGCCGGCCTGGCGCTCGGCCGAGTCGAGCGTGTTCACCATCAGCATGGTGATCGTCATGGGGCCCACGCCACCGGGCACGGGCGTGATCCAGTCGGCCACTTCCTTGACCCCGTCGAAGTCCACGTCGCCGCAGAGCTTGCCGGCCTCGTTGCGGTTCATGCCCACGTCGATCACCACGGCGCCGGGCTTGACCATGTCGGCCGTCAGCACATTGCGCTTGCCCACGGCGGCCACCACCACGTCGGCCTGGCGCGTGAACGCCGCCAGGTCCTTCGTGCCGCTGTGGCAGACGGTGACGGTGGCGTTGGCCTGCAACAGCATCAACGCCATGGGCTTGCCCACGATGTTGCTGCGCCCGATCACCACCGCGTGCTTGCCGCGCAGGTCGACGCCGATGTGCTCCAGCATCTTCATGCAGCCATGCGGCGTGCAGGGCCAGAAGCCGGGCAGGCCGGTCATCAGCGCGCCGGCGCTGGCCACGTGAAAGCCGTCCACGTCCTTGGCGGGGGAGATGGCCTCGATCACCTTCTGCGCGTCGATGTGCGCGGGCAGCGGCAGCTGCACCAGGATGCCGTGGATCGTCGGGTCCTGATTCATGGCCTGCACGCGCGCCAGCAGCTCGGCCTCGCTCAGCGTGGCGGGCCAGGTTTCCAGCACCGAGTGCATGCCGGTGTCCTCGCAGGCCTTGACCTTGTTGCGCACGTAGACCTGCGAGGCCGGGTTGTCGCCGACCAGGATCACGGCCAGGCCGGGCGTGAGGCCGCGGTTGCGCAGGGCCTGCACGCGCTGCGCCACGTCGGCGCGGAGTTGGCGGGAGAGGGCGTTGCCGTCGATGAGCTGGGCGGTCATGGCTGCAAGAGAGTGAAGGCTGGGAAAACGAAACGCCCGCCAAGGTGGCGGGCGTTGGTGGGTGGCTGTGGGGTCAGGCTTTCGCGGGCGTTTGGCCCAGGGCGATCTTGAGCAGGTCGGCCACCGTATTGGCGCCGAGCTTTTCCATGATGTTGGCGCGGTGCGCCTCCACCGTCTTGATGCTGATGCCCAGGTCGTCGGCGATCTGCTTGTTCAGGCGGCCGGCGACGATGCGCTCGAGCACCTGCGATTCGCGGCCGGTGAGCTTGGAGAGCAGGGCGTCGCGGCTGGCGGCCTGCTGATGGGTCGTGAAGGCCTCGCGCGCGTGTTCCAGCATGCGCTCGACCAGGGCCACCAGTTGGTCTTCCTTGAAGGGCTTCTGGATGAAGTCCAGCGCGCCCTTTTTCATGGATTCGACCGCCATGGGCACGTCGCCGTGGCCGGTGATGAAGACGATGGGCAAGGGGGACTGGCGCTCGACCAGGCGGTCCTGCAGTTCCATGCCGGTCATGCCGCCCATGCGGATGTCAGCGATGAGGCAGGCCACTTCGCGGGCGTCGTACCGGGAGAGGAAGGCCTCCGCCGATTCAAAACAGCGAACCCGGAAGTCCTTGCCCTCGAGCAGCCACTGGAGGGAATCGCGCACGGCCTCGTCGTCATCGACGACATAGACGGTGCCCTTTTTGGGGATCAGGCTCATCTCGCTCTCTCGGTGTCCGTCAGTGGTTCGTTGGCGGCAGTGTCCGACGAACCCTGGGGTTGAAGTCGCGGCGCGACGGGGATCCAGAAGCTGAAACAGCACCCCGTCACCTCGGTGCCATTGTAGAGGTTCTCCATCCGCATCCGGCCGTGGTGCGACTCGACGATGCTGCGGCACAGCTTGAGGCCGATGCCCATGCCCTCGCTCTTGGTGCTGTAGAAGGCCTCGTAGATGCGCTCGATCATCTCGTCGGGCACGCCCTTGCCCGAGTCGCGCACCTCGAACTCGACCACGCCCTCGCCGTCCAGCTGGCGCGGCGCCACGCGCAGCTCCACCAGGCGCTCGCCCAGCGGGCGGCCCGCCTGCACGATGGACTCGCCGGCGTTCTTGAGCAGGTTGATGAGCACCTGCTCGATCAGAATCGGGTCCACCATCAGCGCCGGCAGGCGCGCGGCCACGTAGGGCGTGAGCCGCACCTGCTGGCGGCGCAGCTCGATGTCGGCCAGCTCGATGGCGTTGTTCACCATCTGGGCCACATCCGACAGCGTGGGGTTGGGCTCGCTGCGCTTCACGAAGGCGCGGATGCGCTGGATGATCTGGCCCGCGCGCTGGGCCTGGCGCGCGGTCTTGTCCAGCGCCACCAGCATTTCCTCGGGTGAGATGCGCTGCTCCTGCAGGCGCGAAATGATGCCGGTGCAATAGTTGCTGATGGCGGTGAGCGGCTGGTTGAGTTCGTGCGCCACGCTGGAGGCCATCTCGCCCATGGTGATGAGGCGGCTGGCGGTCTGGGCGCGCTCGGTCTGGCGCGCGGCCTGTTCCTCGGCGGCGCGCCGCGGCGTGATGTCGCTGGCGATCACCATCTGCGCCAGTCGCCCGTCTACCCAGGTGAGGTAGCGCGTGCGCACCTCCAGCCAGCGGTCGAGTTCCTGCACGAAGACCTCGGCGTTCTCCACGCCGGCGTCGGTGAGCGTGCCGGTGGGCATGCCGGCGAAGGCGTCGACCGGGTCGGCGTCGTCCATGCTGGGCTGGGGCTGGTTGCCCGCCAGGTCCACCAGGTGGCGGTGGCCCTGGCCGCGCGTGCCGAACCACAGGCGGTACATCTTGTTGGCGAACAGCAGTTCCTCGCTGCCCAGCGGCGCCACCGACACGGCCGAGTCCAGCGACTCCAGCACGGTGGTGAAGCGCTCATAGGAGGCCGACAGCTCCTCGCGGATGCGCTTGGGCTCGGTGATGTCGGTCATGGAGGTCATCCAGCCGGTCTGGTGTCCCTTCGGGTCGATCAGCGGCGAGACGTACATGCGCGCGTCGAACACCGTGCCGTTGCGCCGGCGCACGCGCACCTCGAAGCCGCCGGGCGTGGAGCGGCCGTTGAGCTCGTCGTCCAGTCGCGCGTGCAGCAGCTCGTGGTCCTCCTCGGGCCAATAGGGAAAGGGCGCGGTGCGGCCTACCAGCTCGGCCTCGGTCCAGCCCGTCATGGAGCAGAACGCGGGGTTGACGTAGGTGATGCGGCCCTGCATGTCCAGCGCGCGCATGCCGGTGAGCATGGAGTTCTCCATGGCGCGGCGGAAATTGGTCTCGGCCACCAGGGCCTGCTGGGCCTGCACGCGCCGGCGCGTGTGGCGCCAGGTGCCGATCAGCATCCACACCGTGAGCGCCGACAGCGCGCCGATGACCCCGACAAAGCCCGAACCCACGATGTCCTGCGAGGTGCGGTAGCCCTGGGCCTTGAGGATCAGGCCGTTGCCCACGGGCGAGACCGGCACCTCGTGCTCCAGCGAGGGCGTGGACCAGGGCAGGAAGGACAGCACTGGCTCGGCCGTCTGCAGGCTACCGGCCAACACGGTGCCGCTGTCGTCCAGCAGGGCCACGGCGTAGCGCGCCATGATCTCGGGCGGCATGCCGAAGCGCACCAGGCCGTCCACCGAGTACTCGCCCATCACGGTGCCGGCGAAGCGGCCCTGCTCGGACAGCGGCACGTGCAGCATCAGCCGCGCGCTGCGCGGGTCGTTGTCGGCGAGCGGGCGCGAGTAGATCGGCTGGCGCAGGTCGCGCGCGAGGTCGAAGCTGCCGTCGGTCTCGGATGGCGAGAGCGAGCTGCCCACGCTGCGCATGAGCGCGACGGGCGCGCTGGGCGAGGTGTAGCCCGACAACACGCGGCGGCGGCTGTCCACCCAGGTGATGGCCAGCAGCTCGGGGAACTGGCTCACCAGGGTCTCGGCCTGGAAGGCGAACTCCTCCGTGTCCAGGGCCTGGTTGTCGATCTCGCGGGCCAGGCGCATCAATTGCTCCTGGCGTTCCAGCAGCCGCAGCCGCAAGCGCTGCTGGGCGTACTCGACGTCGCGCGTGACGGCCTCGCGCTCGCGGTCGATCTCCTCGAAGCGCAGGTAGGCGATGGCCACCACGATGGCGGCCAGGAACAGCAGCACCGCCAGCAGCGGGCCGAGCGTGGCGAAGCGGTCCTGCCGCGATGGTGGCAGCCGGCGCCACCAGCGTTTCCACCACGGCGGGGTGGTGGCAGGGGGGGTATATGACATGGCGGGAGGAGTCTACGTGAGGGGAAATGGTTTCATGGCCGGCCCCTATTGGAAATTTCACATAAAGAAATCAATAGGCGCATATTGAAATGCCCAGGCCGCTGTGGAAGAATCCAAGACTTCACCGAACGGGCTCCGTAAGCTCGCCTTCATACATCAGGAGACAGCGATGTCAGCGAACGACACGAACAGCGGCGCGGGCGCCGTGGACCACGACGTCCAGGAGACGCGGGAATGGATGGAGGCGCTGGCCGCCGTCATCGAGAAAGAAGGTCCCGAGCGCGCGCACTTCCTGCTGGAGCAGCTCCTCGAAGAAGCCCGCCAGCACAGCGTGAACATGCCGTTCTCGGCCACCACGGGCTACGTCAACACCATCGAGCCCGGCGAAGAGGCCCGCAACCCGGGCAATCTGGAGCTTGAAGGCCGGCTGCGCGCCTACATGCGCTGGAACGCCATGGCCATGGTCGTGAAGGCCAACCGCCTGGACCCGGCCGACGGCGGCGACCTGGGTGGCCACATCAGCTCTTTCCAGTCGCTCGCGCACATGTTCGCGGTCGGCTTCAACCACTTCTGGCACGCCGACGACACCGACAACGGCGGCAAGCACGGCGGCGACCTGCTCTACATCCAGGGCCACAGCGCGCCCGGCATCTACGCCCGCGCCTTCATGGAAGGCCGCCTGAGCGAGGAGCACCTGCTCAATTTCCGCCAGGAGGTGGACGGCAAAGGCCTGTCCAGCTACCCGCACCCCAAGCTCATGCCCGGGTTCTGGCAGTTCCCCACCGTGTCCATGGGACTGGGGCCGCTCATGGCGATCTACCAGGCGCGTTTCCTCAAGTACCTGCACGCGCGCGGCATCGCCGACACCTCCCAGCGCAAGGTCTGGGTGTTCTGTGGCGACGGCGAGATGGACGAGCCCGAGAGCCTGGGCGCCATCGGTCTGGCGGCGCGCGAAAAGCTCGACAACCTGGTGTTCGTCGTCAACTGCAACCTGCAGCGCCTGGACGGCCCGGTGCGCGGCAACGGCAAGATCATCCAGGAGCTGGAAGGCGAGTTCCGCGGCTCGGGCTGGAACGTCATCAAGCTGCTGTGGGGCAGCGAGTGGGACGCCCTGCTGGCGCGCGACAAGGACGGCGCGCTGCGCAAGGTCATGATGGACACGCTGGACGGCGACTACCAGGCCTTCAAGGCCAACGACGGCGCCTTCGTGCGCAAGAACTTCTTCGGCCGCGACCCGCGCACGCTGGAGCTGGTGTCCAAGATGAGCGACGACGACATCTGGGCGCTGCGCCGCGGTGGCCACGATGCCCAGAAGGTGTACGCCGCCTTCCACCGCGCCTTCCACCACGAGGGCCAGCCCACGGTGCTGCTGGTCAAGACGGTCAAGGGCTATGGCATGGGCAAGGCCGGCGAGGGCAAGAACACCGCCCACCAGACCAAGAAGCTGTCGGACGATGACATCCGCTACATGCGCGACCGCTTCAACATCCCGATCCCGGACAGCGAGCTGCCCAAGATCCCGTTCTACAAGCCGGCCGACGACACGCCGGAGATGAAGTACCTGCACGACCGCCGCAAGGCCCTGGGCGGCTACCTGCCGCACCGCCGCGCCAAGAGCAGCGAGAGCTTCACCGTGCCGGCGCTGGAGACCTTCAAGGCAGTGCTGGAACCCACGGCCGAGGGCCGCGAGATCAGCACCACCCAGGCCTATGTGCGTTTCCTGACGCAACTGCTGCGCGACCAGGCGCTGGGCCCGCGCGTGGTGCCCATCCTGGTGGACGAGGCGCGCACCTTCGGCATGGAAGGCCTGTTCCGCCAGATCGGCATCTACAACCCCAAGGGTCAGCTGTACACCCCGGTCGATAAAGACCAGGTCATGTACTACAAGGAAGACAAGGCGGGCCAGATCCTGCAGGAAGGCATCAACGAAGCCGGCGGCATGGCCAGCTGGATCGCCGCGGCCACCTCGTACTCGACGAACAACCGCATCATGGTGCCGTTCTACGTGTACTACTCGATGTTCGGTTTCCAGCGCATCGGCGACCTGGCCTGGGCGGCGGGCGACATGCAGGCCCGCGGCTTCCTGCTCGGCGGCACCTCGGGGCGCACCACGCTCAACGGCGAAGGCCTGCAGCACGAGGACGGCCACAGCCACATCATGGCGGGCACCATTCCCAACTGCGTGAGCTACGACCCGACCTTCGCGCACGAGGTGGCGGTGATCATGCACCACGGTCTCAAGCGCATGGTGGAGCGCCAGGAGAACGTCTTCTATTACCTCACGCTGCTCAACGAGAACTACCCCATGCCCGGCCTGCAGCCCGGCACCGAGGAGCAGATCATCAAGGGCATGTACCTGTGCAAGCAGGCGCCCGCGCTCAAGAAGGACGCGCCCACGGTGCAGCTGCTGGGCAGCGGCACCATCCTGCGCGAGGCGTTCGCCGCGCAGGAGCTGCTGGAGAAGGACTGGGGTGTGGCCGCTGGCATCTGGAGCTGCCCGAGCTTCAACGAGTTGACGCGCGACGGCCAGGACGTGGAGCGCTGGAACCTGCTGCACCCCACCGAGAAGCCGCGCACGGCCTTCGTGACCGAGCAACTGGCCAAGACCACGGGCCCGGTGATCGCCTCCACCGACTACATGAAGAACTACGCGGAGCAGATCCGTCCCTTCGTGCCCAAGGACCGCACCTACAAGGTGCTGGGCACCGACGGCTTCGGCCGCAGCGACTTCCGCAGCAAGCTGCGCGAGCACTTCGAGGTGAACCGCCACTACATCGTGCTGGCCGCGCTGAAGGCGCTGGCCGACGAGGGCAAGCTGCCGGCGGCCAAGGTGGCCGAGGCGATCCAGAAATACGGCATCAAGGCCGACAAGATCAACCCGCTCCACGCCTGAGCACCGGAGACCGACATGGCAAGCATTGAAGTGAAGGTCCCGGACATCGGGGATTTCGACGAAGTGGCGGTGATCGAGCTGCTGGTCAAGCCCGGCGACACCGTGAAGGCCGAGCAGTCGCTCATCACCGTGGAGAGCGACAAGGCCTCGATGGAGATCCCGTCCTCGCACGCGGGGGTGGTGAAGGAGCTGAAGGTCCAGCTCGGCGACAAGGTGAAGCAGGGCTCGGTGGTGGTCGTGCTGGAGGCCGACGCTGCCGCCGCACCGGCGCCCGCCGCAGCCGCACCGGCGCCCGCTGCCTCGCCCGCGCAGCCGCCGGCTCCAGCACCCGCCGCAGCGGCACCTGCCGGCCCGGTCGAGGTGCGCGTGCCCGACATCGGCGACTTCAAGGACGTCGCGGTGATCGAGGTGCTGGTCAAACCCGGCGACGCGGTCAAGGTCGAGCAGTCGCTCATCACCGTGGAGAGCGACAAGGCCTCGATGGAGATTCCCTCGTCGTCGGCTGGCGTGCTCAAGGAACTCAAGGTCAAGGTGGGCGACAAGCTCAACATCGGCGACCTGATCGCGGTGCTGGAAGGGTCGGCCGCCACGGGCGCGCCCGCGCAGGCGCCGGCCCCCGCCCCGGCCGCCACCGCTCCCGCCCCGGCCCAGGCGTCCAGCCCGGCGCCCGCCGCGGCGGCGCCCTCGGCCGCGCCGGCCCAGGCCCCCGCGCACAACCCCACCGTGCCGCCCGTGGGCCTGCCGCACGCCTCGCCCTCGGTGCGCAAGTTCGCGCGCGAGCTGGGCGTGCCGCTGGCCGAGGTCAAGGGCAACGGCCCCAAGGGCCGCATCACGCTGGAGGACGTGCAGAACTTCACCAAGGCCGTGATGGCGGGCAGCGCGCAGACGCAGGCCCAGGCCGCCAAGGCCCCGGCCGGTGGCGGCGGCATGGGCATGGACCTGCTGCCTTGGCCCAAGGTCGACTTCACCAAGTTTGGCCCGGTCGAGCGCAAGGACCTCTCGCGCATCAAGAAGATCAGCGGCGCCAACCTGCACCGCAACTGGGTGATGATCCCGCACGTCACCAACAACGACGAGGCGGACATCACCGAACTGGAGGCCTTCCGCGTGGCCACCAACAAGGAGAACGAGAAGTCCGGCGTGAAGGTCACCATGCTGGCCTTCGTGATCAAGGCGGTGGTCTCGGCGCTGAAGAAATTCCCCGAGTTCAACGCCAGCCTCGACGGCGACACCCTGGTCTACAAGCAGTACTTCCACATCGGCTTCGCGGCCGACACGCCCAATGGCCTGGTGGTGCCCGTGCTGAGGGACGCCGACAAGAAGGGCGTCCTGCAGATCAGCCAGGAAATGGGCGATCTGGCCAAGAAGGCGCGCGACGGCAAGATGGGCCCGGCCGACATGAGCGGCGGCTGCTTCTCCATCAGCTCGCTCGGCGGCATTGGCGGCACGCACTTCACGCCCATCATCAACGCGCCGGAGGTGGCCATCCTCGGCCTGTCCAAGAGCCAGATGAAGCCGGTGTGGGACGGCCAGCAGTTCGTGCCGCGCCTGACGCTGCCGCTGTCGCTGTCCTACGACCACCGCGTCATCGACGGCGCGGCCGCTGCGCGTTTCAATGCGTACCTCGGCCAGGTGCTGGCGGACTTCCGCCGCGTGCTGCTGTAAGGAGACCGACATGCCTCTCATGGACATCAAGGTCCCCGACATCGGCGACTTCAAGGACGTCGCGGTCATCGAGGTGCTGGTGAAACCCGGCGACACCATCAAACTCGAGCAATCGCTCATCACCGTGGAGAGCGACAAGGCCTCGATGGAGATCCCGTCCTCGCAGGCGGGCGTGCTCAAGGAGCTCAAGGTCAAGGTCGGCGACAAGGTGAACATCGGCGACCTGCTCGCGGTGATCGACGGCGAGGGCGCGGCCAGCGCGCCGGCGCCCGCGGCGTCGCCCGCACCCGCACCCGCACCCGCCGCGGCCAGTCCCGCGCCGGCCCCGCGCGCGGCCACGCCCGCCGCCCCGGCTTACGCCGGTGCCGCCGACCTGGCGTGCGACGTCGTCGTGCTGGGCGGCGGCCCCGGCGGCTACTCGGCCGCCTTCCGCGCGGCCGACCTCGGCCTGAAGGTGGTGCTGGTGGAGCGCTACGCCACGCTGGGCGGCGTCTGCCTCAACGTGGGCTGCATCCCCTCCAAGGCGCTGCTGCACGTGGCCGCCGTCATGGATGAGGTGAACCACTTGGCCGGCTACGGCATCGAGTACGGCCGCCCCGTGGTCAACATCGAGAAGCTGCGCGGCCACAAGGACAAGGTGATCGGCAAGCTCACCGGCGGCCTATCGTCCATGGCGAAGATGCGCAAGGTCACCGTGCTGCGCGGTTATGGCAGCTTCGTCGGCCCCAACCACCTGGGCGTGGAACTCACCGAGGGCGCTGGCCAGAACAAGACCGGGAGCAAGCAGGTGGTGGCCTTCAAGAAGGCCATCATCGCGGCCGGCTCGCAGGCCGTGCGCCTGCCCTTCATGCCCGAGGACCCGCGCGTGGTCGACAGCACCGGCGCGCTGGCCCTGGCCGGCGTGCCCAAGCGCATGCTGATCCTGGGCGGCGGCATCATCGGCCTGGAGATGGGCACCGTCTACAGCACCCTGGGCGCGCGCCTGGACGTGGTGGAGATGCTCGACGGCCTGATGCAGGGCGCCGACCGCGACCTGGTGAAGGTCTGGCAGAAGATGAACGCGCCGCGCTTCGACAACATCCTGCTCAAGACCAAGACGGTGGCGGCCAAGGCCACGCCGGCGGGCATCGAGGTGAGCTTCGAGGGCGAGAACGCGCCCGCGCCGCAGACCTACGACCTGGTGCTGCAGGCCGTGGGCCGCAGCCCCAACGGCAAGAAGATCGGCGCCGACGCGGCCGGCGTGGCCGTCACCGAGCGCGGCTTCATCGACGTCGACATCCAGATGCGCACCAACGTGCCGCACATCTTCGCCATCGGCGACATCGTGGGCCAGCCCATGCTGGCGCACAAGGCGGTGCACGAGGGCCATGTGGCGGCCGAGGTGATCGCGGGCGAGCTGCAGGGCAAGGCCGACCTGGCCGCCGCCGCCTTCAATGCGCGCGTCATCCCCAGCGTGGCCTACACCGACCCCGAGGTGGCCTGGGTGGGCCTCACCGAGGACCAGGCCAAGGCGCAGGGCATCAAGGTCAAGAAGGGCCTGTTCCCCTGGACCGCATCGGGCCGCGCCATCGCCAACGGCCGCGACGAGGGCTTCACCAAGCTGCTGTTCGACGACTCGCCCGAGGCGCACGGCCACGGCCGCATCCTGGGCGGTGGCATCGTCGGCACGCACGCGGGCGACATGATCGGCGAGGTCGCGCTGGCCATCGAGATGGGCGCCGACGCGGTGGACATCGGCAAGACCATCCACCCGCACCCCACGCTGGGCGAGAGCATGGGCCTGGCGGCCGAGGTGGCGCACGGCAGCTGCACGGACGTGCCCCCGCCGCGGCGCTGAGCCGGCTCGCTCCGAGCGACAAAAAGCCCCCGGCGGTTCAACGGCCGGGGGCTTTTTTTGGGGGCAGGGCAATTCAAGCGCAAGGAGCGGAGTGTTCTGGCCGGCGGGGCTTCCTACACTGGACCCCATGCCAAGCGCCATCTGCCAGGACACCGCCGCGCCCCACGACTGGGTGGGCATCGAAGCGTCGCTCGACGCCCATGGCCACGCCGTGCTGCCCGGCCTGCTCACGGCGGCGCAATGCGAGGCCCTCGCGGCGCTTTATCCGCGCCAGCAAGGCTTCCGCTCGCGGGTGGTCATGGCGCGGCACGGCTTCGGGCGTGGCGAGTACAAGTATTTCGCGTACCCGCTGCCGCCGCTGCTGCACGAACTGCGCCACGCCCTGTATCCCCGGCTGGCCCCCATCGCCAACCGCTGGAGTCAGCAGCTGGGCCTGGCCACGCGCTACCCGGACGGGCTGGACAGCTTTCTGCGGCGCTGCCATGGGGCCGGCCAGACGCGGCCGACGCCGCTGATCCTGCGGTATGGCGAGGGCGACCACAACTGCCTGCACCAGGACCTGTACGGCGAGCTGGTCTTCCCGCTGCAGGTGGCCATCCTGCTGTCGCGGCCCGGCCGGGACTTCGAGGGCGGCGAATTCGTCATGACCGAACGATCGGGCGAGGGCCAGCGCGCGGAGGTGGTCCCGCTGGACCAGGGCGACGCGGTGGTGTTCACCGTCCATCAACGGCCGGCCACGGGCCGGCGCGGCGTGCGCCGGCTGGCCATGCGGCACGGCGTCAGCCGCGTGCACGCTGGCCTGCGGCACACGGTGGGCCTCATCTTCCACGACGCGGGTTGAGCATGGAAACGCTGGATCTGTTCGAGCCGGGCGAGCGCCAGCAGCGCCTGGGGCCCGGTGCCTGGCTGCTGCACGGCTTCGCCCTGCCGTGCGTGCCGCAGCTGCTGGCCGCCATCGCGGCCATCGAGGCGGTGTCGCCGTTCCGGCACCTGGTGACGCCGGGCGGTTTCACCATGTCGGTGGCGATGACGAATGCCGGCGAGCTGGGCTGGACCAGCGACCGCCGGGGTTACCGGTACAGCGCCATCGATCCCGAGCGCGGCAGGCCCTGGCCGGCCATGCCGCCCGCCTTCGCCGGCTTGGCCCACGAAGCGGCAGCCGCGGCGGGCTTCGAGGGCTTCGCGCCCGACGCCTGCCTGATCAACCGCTACGCGCCCGGCGCGCGGCTGTCGCTGCATCAGGACCGCGATGAGCGCGACGACACAGCGCCCATCGTGTCGGTCTCGCTGGGCCTGCCGGCCACGTTTCTGTGGGGCGGCCAGGCGCGCACCGATCCGACGCTCAAGTTGCCGCTGCGGCACGGGGACGTGGTGGTCTGGGGCGGCGCCGATCGCCTGCGCTTCCACGGCGTGTCACCGCTCAAGGACGGGTCCCACGCCGTGCTGGGCCCGCAGCGCATCAACCTCACGTTCCGCCGGGCAGGATGAACATGAACGCCAGCATCACCGTCGCCTACCGCACCGAGGACGAGCGCTGGGCCGCGGTGCAGGCCCGGGAAGCCGCCGCCGACGGGCACTTCGTCTATGCCGTGCGCACCACCGGCGTGTACGGTCCGCCCAGCTCGGCGGCGCGGCGGCCCCGGCGCGAGAACGTGGCCTTCTTCGATTCGGCCGACGCCGCCGAGGCGGCGGGCTACCGACCCAGCCGCCGCGCCCAGGGCGACCAGACCCGCGCGGCGGCCGCGCGGGCCGAGCGGGTGGCGCGCGCCTGCCGGCTCATCGAGGCCGCGCAGACGCCGCCCTCGCTGGACGGCCTGGCGGCCGAGCTCGGCATGAGCCCCTTCCACTTCCACCGCCTGTTCAAGGCCGAGACGGGCTTGACGCCCAAGGCCTATGGCTCGGCCTACCGCGCCCGCCGGCTGCGCGAGGAACTGGCCGCGCCCAAGGCGTCCATCACCGACGCCATCTACGGCGCGGGCTTCAACTCCAACAGCCGCTTCTACGAGGCCGCCGACCAGTTGCTGGGCATGCGGGCGCGCGACTACCGGGCCGGTGGCGCCGGGGCGCAGATCCGATTCGCGGTGGGGCAGTGCTCGCTGGGCGCGATCCTGGTGGCCCAGAGCCAGCGCGGCATCTGCGCCATCCTGCTGGGCGACGACCCGGAGGCGCTGGTGCGCGAGCTGCAGGACCAGTTCCCCCGGGCCCGGCTCATCGGTGGCGACGCCGCCTTCGAGCGCTGGATCGCCGAGGTCGTGGGCTTCATCGAAGCGCCCGCGATCGGCCTGCGGCTGCCATTGGACGTGCAGGGCACGGCCTTCCAGGAGCGCGTCTGGCGCGCCCTGCGCGAGATCCCGCCGGGCACGACCGCGAGCTACGCGGAGATCGCCGAGCGCATCGGCTCGCCCCGGGCGGTGCGCGCCGTGGCGCAGGCCTGCGGCGCGAACCGCCTGGCCGTGGCCATTCCCTGCCACCGCGTGGTGCGGTGCGATGGCGACCTGGCCGGCTACCGCTGGGGCGTGGACCGCAAGCGCGAGCTGCTGCGCCGCGAGGCCCTGGCGTGATGGGGCCGAGCGCCACGGTGTCCATCGACGCGCCCGTCGACGCGGCGGTCGAGCACCTCGACTGGGCCTCCCTCGCGGCGCAGCTGGACAGCGAGGGCCACGCCCTGCTGCCCGGCTGGCTGGGCGGCGAGGCGGCGCGCGGCCTGGCGCGGCGCTTCGCCGCCTCGGCCACCGCCCGCGTGCCGCTGGCCGCCCTGGGCCTGGGGCGCGGCGAGGCGCTGGGCGTCGACGGGCCGCTGCCGGCGCCGCTGGCGGCCTGGCGCGCGGCGCTCTACCGGCCCCTGGCGGGCATCGCCAACCGGTGGAACGAGACCTTGGGGCTCGATGGCCGCTACCCGGCGGCGCTGGACGGCCGTCTGTTGGACCCGCGGCGGGCGGGGCCGGTGCGGTGGCCGTGCTGCCTCAGCCGGCTCGGGGCCGGCGACGAGCTGCTGCTGCACCCGGGCCCGGTGGGCGACGCCGCGTTCCCGCTGCGGCTCGTCGTGCTGCTGTCGCAACCCGGCCAGGACTTCGAGGGCGGCGACTTCGTGATGACCGAGCAGCGCCCGCGCATGCAGTCGCGCCCGCTGGTGCTGCCGCTGCGGCTGGGCGACGCGGCCATCATCGTCACGGACCAGCGCCCGTTCCAGGGCGGCCGGGGCCACTACCGGGTGCGGATGCGGCACGCCATCGGCCGCGTGCGCCGGGGCGAGCGCCTCGGCCTGGCGCTGGACTTCCCCGCCGCTCCCTGAGGCCACGCGGGGGCGGCGCCCGCCTCAGCGCTCCGCGGCCCGCGACGGTCTCAAGGCTGGCTGGGGCCGGCGCCTTCGGGCACGCGGCGGGCGCCATTGAAGCGCTTGTTCCAGTAGGCCACGCGCATGTCCTCCACCCGCACCTGGGCGCCGGCGCGGGGCGAGTGAACGAACTTGCCGTCGCCGATGTAGATGCCCACGTGGCTGAAGGAGCGGCGCAGGGTGTTGAAGAACACCAGGTCGCCGGGTTGCAGCTCGCTGCGCTCGATGGGCTGGGTGGCGGCGGCCTGCTCGTCGGAGCGGCGCGGCAGCAGCTTGCCCATGGACTGCTCGTACACGGCGCGCACGAAGCCGCTGCAGTCGAAGCCGGTGTCGAAGGAGTTGCCGCCCCATTTGTAGGGCACGCCCAGGAAGGCCAGGGCGTTGATCACCAGGCTGGAGGCCTGCTGGCCGGCGGTGGTGCCGGCTTGCTGCACCTGCTCGCCCAGGCGGCTGATGAAGCCCTTGTCGGCGAGCATGGACTCCATGTTTTCCCAGCTCCCGCTGGGCGGCGCGGCCTGTGCCACGGCCGAACAGCCAAGGAGGAGGAAGGGGAGCCAGCGGCGCATGGGCGTGGAGGGTAGTGGCTGCCACCTCTCCCGTCAACTGAAAAAAGCCTTGTAACTGCTTGATTCAGGCCGATTTTGTTGCTTTGGTATTCGTTGGCAAGCTCACCATCATGGGCTGGCCGGGTTGGGTGCAGCCGCTGTCGCAGCAGCGGCCGGGCTGGCGGTTGCGCGTGATGGCGCGCGCCGGATCGGCGCTCAGGCCGCGCTCGAGCAGGCGCTCCACCAGGTCGACCTTGTCGCCCACCGGGTAGTGGCGCCAGATTTCCTGTTTCATGGCGGCCGGCGAGCCGCCGCCGTGCAGGCTGATGACGCTGTACCAGCCGCCCTGGTAGCCGGCGGTGAGGTCTTCGATGAAGCGCGCGGCCTGGATGCGCTGCTCGTAGGGCACGTCCGGGCTGGCGCGCAGCACGTCGGATAGCCGGCCCGCCGTCTCGGGGTTGTGGTCCTCGTCGGGGCCGGGCAGGGTGACGATGAGGCCGCCGCTCACGGTGTGCGCGAGGCGGTGCATGTCGTAGATCTTGGTGGCCAGCAGCAGCTTGCCGATGTTGGCGAACACCGGGTCGGGCATGAAGACCTCGGCGTGTTCGTCGCGCCGTCCGTAGACGCTGGCCGCCACGCCGCAGGCGTAGAAGCCTTCCACGATGGTGATCAGCTCCACCATCTGTTCGCGCAGGTGGCTTTCGGCACCCGGGTCGAAGCCGTTGGCCTCGCACATCAGCGCGCCGGCGCCGATCAGCAGGTCGCCGAAGCCGGCGCGCGCGGCGATGCAGGTTTGGCGGTGGTGGGTGGCGTAGCTGTAGGTGAGGTGGCCGGAGTGTTCCCACTCGCCAGCCAGGAACACGCGCTCCCAGGGCACGAAGACGCGATCGAACAGGCACACGCCGGTGCTCTGGCCGAAGCGGCGCGAGAAGAGGGCGTCGCCGTGCTCCAGCCGTTCGCCGGGGCGGCCCGCGGGCCGGGCCACGATGGTCAGGCCTTCGGCGTCCACCGGCACGGCGCAGCAGACGGCGAAGTCGGCGTCGGCCTCGCCCATGTTGCGGCAGGGCATGACCAGCAGTTCGTGCATATAGGGCGCGCCCGTGACGATGGCCTTGGTGCCGCTGATGACGATGCCCTTGGCGTTGCGCTCGACGATGTGCACATAGGTGTCGGCGTTGGCCTGCTGGTGCGGGCGGCGGCTGCGGTCGCCCTTGGCGTCGGTCATGGCCACGCCCAGGGTCAGGTCCTGGTCCTGCACGCGGTGCAGGTAGGCCAGGAAGCGGTCGCCACGTTCGCGCCCGCCGCTGGCGTCGTCCAGCCGGGCGCTGAGCTGGGCGATGGCGTGCAGCGCGTCGTGGGTGAGGTAACGCTGGGCGCAACCGGTTTCCTGGCAGATCAGCCGCACCGCCTCCAGCTTGTTCAGCAGGTCGCCGGCGCTGGTGGACAGGTGGGTCATGCGGTTCACCGTGCGCCCGCTGGTGGGCTGCGTGGCCGTCATCAGCGGCGCGTACTTCGGCTGGTGGGCGAAGTCGTAGGTCAGGGCCACGGCGTTGATGCCGGGCCGCAGCGCCGGGTCGTCGGCCACGCTGTCCACCCAGCGCCCGTCCACGCTCACCCGAGGGCGGTAGCGCCGCAGCGACTCGCGGTAGTCGGCGCCGGTCATCAGGGCTGGCGGGGGGGGCATGGTGTTCATGCATTTGTCTCCTGTTCGGGGGCCGTTGTTGCCGTTGAATTTTGGTAGTGACGATCAAAAGATTAAACAGTGTTCAATTCTTTGACAAGAGTTCATGAAATAAAACTAAGTTCGCCTCCCTCGCTACACTGCGCGCCATGAACGTGCACCTCGACGAGCTTCGTCCCTTGCCCAGCGCGGCCGACCAGGCCGAGGCCCAGCGCCAGCTGGAGCTGCGCCAGCAGCGGCAGCTGGCCATGTCGGACACGCGGCGGGCCCATGTGCTGGACGCGGCGCGCCGCGTCTTCGCCGACAAGGGCGTGGAGGGCGCCAGCATCCGCGAGATCGCGCGCGAGGCGGGCTATACCGCCGGGGCGCTCTACAGCTACTTCGACAGCAAGGAGGCCATCTACGGCGCGCTCCTGGCCGAGTCGCTGGACCGCCTGCTGGCCGAGGTGCAGGCCGCGCGCGCGCCCAAGGGCCAGCCGGGCCAGGCCCTGGCGGCCAAGGCCCAGGCCTGGTTCGGCTTCTACGCCAGCCACCCGCGCGACCTGGACCTGGGCTTCTACCTCGTCAATGGCCTGGCCCCGCATGGCCTGACGCACGAGCTGGACCGCGCGCTCAACGAGCGCCTGCTGGAGGCCCTGCGCCCCTGCGAACACGCGCTGGAGGACCTGGGCCTGCCGCCCGACGCCGCGGCACGCGAGAATGCCGCCCTGTTCGCCCACGGCATGGGGCTGCTGCTGCTCAAGCACACCGGCCGCATCCGGCTGTTCGGCCAGGCCGCGGAGGCGCTGTTCGCGCAGTACGTGGACCGCCTGGTCGAGCGCTTCGACCCCGCCGCGCCCGGCCGCACCCTGCCGCAGCGCGATCTGTTCGCCGATTGACCCTTTTCCCGCTCGCCATGCTGCTCGACGCCGACGACTCCCAACTGGTGCTGGTGGACTACCAGTCCCGCCTCATGCCCGCCATCCACGAAGGCCCGCTGGTGCTGGCCAACGCCCTGCGCCTGGCGCAGATGGCCCAGACCCTGGACGTGCCCGCCTGGGGCACCGAGCAGAACCCCGACAAGCTGGGCCCCAACCCGCCCGAGCTGCGCGCCCTGTGCCGCCGCACCCTGGCCAAGATGCACTTCAGCGCCGTGGCCGACGGCCTGGCCGACTGGCTGCGCCCGCCCGCGCGCCCGCAGGGCGGCAACGTGCGCAGCCTGCCCAAGCACCTGCAGAAGGAACGCGCCCAGACGCCGCGCGAGGCCGAGCGGCCCAGCATCGTCATCGCCGGCTGCGAGGCCCACGTCTGCCTCATGCAGACCGCGCTGGAGCTGCTGGAGCAGGAGTTCGAGGTCTGGGTTGTGACGGACGCCTGCGGCTCGCGCACCGAGCGCAACCGCGACGCCGCCTTCGACCGCCTGGCCGGTGCCGGGGCCGAACTGCTGACCACCGAGATGGTGGCCTTCGAGTGGCTGCGCACGGCCGAGCACCCCGACTTCAAGGCGGTGCAGGGGCTGATCAAGTAAGGCCCGCGCGGTCGGGCACTGGCGCGCGGGCCGCCTGGCCCGGTGGGCCAGGCCGGCGGCGCGGGCTCAGTCCAGGATGTCCAGGCGCTGCGGGCGCCAGGTGTAGCGCAGGGCCTTGAGCGGGGGCTCGCAGCGGGGCTTCATGGCGCCGGCGTCGAGCAGGCCCCAGTCCTGCCGGTGGGCATTGCCCAGCACGCGCAGCCGGTGCATGTCGAAGCAGGCCAGGTCCAGCGAATCGGGCACCAGCAGGACACGGCTGGGGTCCTCCTGCATCCAGCGCCAGGCGTTGCGCTCTTGCTCGGCCACCGGGGCCAGGACGCTGAAATGGGTCAGCGGCCGGTGCGAGAACAGCAGGAACTGCTCCTTGAACTGCAGCAGGCCGACCTCGTGCCGGGCGTCCACGGCGCGCTCGAGCGCTTGCATCAAGGCCTTGGGCGTGCGGTGGGCGTCCATCGCGGGCCAGACCCAGCAGGACAGCGCGAACCAGCACAGCAGCGATACGGCGGCCAGCGAGGCCAGCGCGTCGCGGCGCCAGGTGGCGGCGGCCAGGGCCAGCACGCCCACGCCCATGCCCAGCACGGGCAGGGCGATGACGGCCAGCACGTCGCCGTAGTCGTCGACCTTGGGCCCCAGCAGGGCGGGGTGCAGCCAGGCCACCGCGCCCAGCGCGGCCAGGCCCAGGCCCATCAGCACCACCACCGCCCGCAGCGCCAGGGCCGAGGTGCGCGTGCCGCCGTCGTCCAGCGCCCGCCGCCAGAGCGCGCCCGCCACCAGGCAGAGCATGGGCAGCGCCGGCAGGATGTAGACCACCCGCTTGCCCCGGCTCAGCGAGAAGAAGACCAGCACCATCAGCGCCCAGGTGAAAAGCACGCGGGCGGTGCTGTCCTCCTTGAGCAGGCGGCCCAGGCGCCGCCACTGCGTGAGCATCAGCACCAGCAAGGGCAGCCAGACGGAAGGGATGGCCACCGTGAACAGGTAGTGCCAGGCGTTGATGTGGCCCCAGGGGTTGGCGTAGCGGCCGGCGGTCTGGTGGAACAGGATGTTGTCGCGGTAGGCGCGCAGGGCGTCGCTGCCGGAGGCCGCGACCGTCCACAGCATGGGCCCCAGCCACAGCGCCAGCGTGCCCAGCAGCACCAGCAGGCCCAGCCAGCTCCTGGCGCCCCAGACCTTGCCCGAAGGCCCCGCGCCGGTGCGCGAGCCCCAGAGCGCGAAGGGGATGAGCATGAGCGCCGGCAGGAAGCCCACGCCCTTGGTCATGATGCCCAGCGCCATGGCCGCGAAGGCCCCGCAGTACCAGCCCCAGGACGGGCCCAGCACAAAGTGCCTCAGCAGGCCGTAGCAACCGAGGGTGATCCAGAACGTCACCAGCGCATCGAGCTGGGCCGATTTGGCCTGCATGAAGAACTGGGGCGTGAACAGCAGAATGAGCAGCGCGTACCGGGCGACGTCGCGTCCCCAGAGGCGGCGGCCGATGTCGTGCACCAGCCAGAGGGTGCCCAGCCCGGCCAGCGCGCTGGGCAGCAGGAAGGCCACTTTCAGCTGGCCGGTGGCCAGGTAGAACAGGGCCACCAGCCAGATGAAGACGGGCGGCTTGTCGGGATAGGGCTCGCCGCCGCGCATCGGGAACAGCCATTGGCCGGACTCGACCATCTCGCGCGCGATCTGCGCGAAGCGCGGCTCGTCGGCCGGCCAGGGCGAGCGCAGGCCGATGCCGGCCGCCAGCACGACGAGCGCGGCCAGCAGGATGAACGCGACGGGCCAGGCCCATCCGCCGTCGGCGGGGCGCTCGGCGTGGGTCATTGCGCCTGGGCCTCGCCGCGCAGGCGCTCCAGGCGCTGCCTGAAGCCGTGGCGGTACAGGTAGACGCCCAGCGCCGTGGAGGCGGCCAGCGTGGCCAGGCTGATCCACAGGTGCGCGCTGTTGTGCAGGGCCAGGCCCGAGCCCGCGTAGGCGAACAGCAGCATCTGCGGCAGGTAGCCCAGCAGGCTGCCCACGACGATGGGCCGAAGGTCCAGCCCCGACAGCCCGGCGACGATGTTGGTGGCCAGGTTGCTGCCCACCGGCAGCAGGCGCAGGATGCAGACCCACTTCCAGGTGTCCTCGGCCATGAGCTGGCGCAGCGCCTCGACCCGCCGCGGGTACTGGCGGCGCAGCCAGTCGCCGGCGGCGTAGCGCGCCACGACCATGGTCAACAGGGCGCCGAGTCCGGTGATGAGCGTGCTGACCAGCGCGCCCTGCCATCCCCCGAGCAGGTAGCCGCTGCTGAAGGCCAGCACCTGGCGCGGGCCGCCCAGGGCCGTGTAGACAACGCCGATGGCCACGAAGGCTGGCCAGGCGATGCCCCAGTGGTAGAGGAACAGCGCGTGCAGCAGCTCCTTCTCCGTGAAGGCGCCCAGCCAGCCCTCATGCAACGCCACGAAGGCCAGGCTGAGCGCGGCGGTGAGCAGCAGCGGCTTGGCGAAGAAGCGGAGCTCGGTCTTCACGGCATGGGCTCGCCAACGACCTCTTTGGACGACAGGGTGGGGTGCTGGCTGCGCAGCATCAGCCAGCGCACGCCCAGCATGTCGACGATACCGACCCACACCCGGTTCCAGGCGGTGTACTTGGACACGCCGGTGCGCCGCGGGCGGTGGTTGACCGGCACCACGGCGATCCGCCCGTCGATGCGCTGCACGAGCGCGGGCAGGAAACGGTGCATGTGGTCGAAATACGGCAGGCGTTGCCAGGTCTGCCGCGGGATCAGCTTGAGGCCGCAGCCGGTGTCGGGCACGCCATCGTCCAGCACGCGCCGGCGCACGCCATTGGCGATGCGCGACTGCAGGCGCTTCCAGCGCGTGTCCCGGCGGTTGCGCCGGTAGCCGGCGATGCAGAAGTCGGGGCCGGCCGCGCTGAGCCGGCGCGCTTCGGCGATCAGGGCGGGGATGTCGGCGGGGTCGTTCTGGCCGTCCCCGTCGATGGTGACGAGGTAGCGCCCCTGCGCGTGCTGCGCCCCCGTGGCCAGCGCGGTGCTTTGGCCGCAGCTGCGGGCGTGGCGCAGCAGCTGGCCGCGCACGCCCCGCTGGCGGCATTGCTCCAGGAATTCCGCACCGGTGTGGTCGGTGCTGCCGTCGTCGACCAGCACCACCTCGAACGCGTAGTCGGCGCCCAGGGCGGCGGCGATTTCCCGCACCAGGGGGCCGATGTTGCCGGCCTCGTTCTTGGCCGGTATCAGGACGGAGACTTCAAGGGCAGGGGGGTAGGGCATGGCGGCGTCGGTGGAAACGGAAATCGGGGAAGGCGGCGGCGCGCTGCCGGCGGGCGTCCACGGCCACAGCCGGTGCATGGCCAGGGCGCAGGCCGCGGCAATGGCCGCGCCCGCGATGACATCCAGGGGGAAGTGAACGCCCAGGGCCACGCGGCTCCAGGCGATGAGCAGGCCGGCGAGCAGGCAGAGCGCGCCGACCGCGCGCCGGGGCGCGGCCAGCAGGCCGGCGAACCCGAAGGCCAGGCCGACGGTGGCGTGGCGGCTGGGGAAGGCCGGCGAATTGCCATGCTCCAGCCACTGGGTGCCGATGCCCAGCGCCGCCGGGCGCGCCTGCGGCCACAGGCTGTGCAAGCCCCTGGCGATCAGCCAGGCGGCGCCCATGGCCAGCAGCATTTGCCAGGCGGTGCGCCGCCAGGGCTCGCCCAGGCTGAGCAGGACGGCGACCGAGAGAAAGGCGATCAAGGGGAGGTACTGGCTGGCGACGCGCGCGAGCAGCACCAGCGCGGCGGGAGCGGAAGGGGAGAGGTTCCACAGCGGCATCAGCCACTGGTTGATGGCGTCCATGGCACGTCCTGGCGGGGGCGGTGATCACGGCCGGCATCAGAACGGCGCAGGATTAAGCGGACGTTAGGCGCGGGCCCGGGCAGCGCGGGTTAGTCCCGTCAGCCCCACGCAAGCCAGGTCTCCATAATTAAGAATTCAGAAGCGGCCGCCAGCCGGGGCCGGCCGCACCAGGAGACACGCATGGGATACGCCGATTTCCACCGCCGCTCGGTCGAGGACCCCGAGGGCTTCTGGGCCGAGCAGGCCCGCCTGATCGACTGGCACACGCCCTTCACCCGCGTCTGCAACAACGACAAGCCGCCGTTCACGCGCTGGTTCGAGGGCGGCCGCACCAACCTCTGCCACAACGCGGTGGACCGGCACCTGAAGGACCGCGCGCAGCAGAACGCGTTGATCTTCGTGTCCACCGAGACCGACGTGGAGCGGATCTACAGCTTCGAGGCGCTGCACGCCGAGGTGCAGCGCATGGCCGCCGTGCTGCTCGCCCAGGGCGTGAAGCCGGGCGACCGCGTGCTCATCTACATGCCCATGATTCCCGAGGCCGCCTTCGCCATGCTGGCCTGCGCGCGCATCGGCGCCATCCACTCGGTGGTGTTTGGCGGCTTCGCCAGCCATTCGCTGGCCAGCCGCATCGACGACGCCACGCCGGTGGCCATCGTCAGCGCCGACGCCGGCTCGCGCGGTGGCAAGGTGGTGCCCTACAAGCCGCTGCTGGACGAGGCCATCACCCTGGCCCGGCACAAGCCCGCCTCGGTGCTGCTGGTGGACCGTGGCCTGGCGCCCATGGAGCGGGTGGCCGGGCGCGACCACGACTACGCCGCCCTGCGCGAACAGCACCTGAACGCGCAGGTGCCTTGCACCTGGCTCGACGCCACGGACATCAGCTACACCATCTACACCAGCGGCACCACGGGCAAGCCCAAGGGCGTGCAGCGCGACGTGGGCGGCTACGCGGTGGCGCTGGCGGCCAGCATCCGGCACATCTTCCTGGGCCAGCCGGGCGAGACCTATTTCTCCACCAGCGACATCGGCTGGGTGGTGGGCCACAGCTACATCGTCTACGGGCCGCTGATCGCGGGCATGGCGACCATCATGTACGAGGGCCTGCCGATCCGCCCCGACGGCGGCATCTGGTGGAAGCTGGTCGAGAAGTACAAGGTCACGGTGATGTTCAGCGCGCCCACCGCGGTGCGCGTGCTCAAGAAGCAGGACCCGGCCTACCTCAAGCAATACGACCTCTCCAGCCTCAAGGCGCTGTTCCTGGCCGGCGAGCCGCTGGACGAACCCACGGCGCGCTGGATCGCCGACGGCCTGGGCGTGCCCATCATCGACAACTACTGGCAGACCGAGTCGGGCTGGCCGATCCTGACCGTGGCCAACGGCGTGGAGAAGCAGCCCAGCAAATTCGGCAGCCCGGGCGTGCCCATGTACGGCTACCGCGTGAAGCTGCTGCACGAGTCCACCGGCGAGGAGCTGACCGGCGCCGATCAGAAAGGCGTGGTGGTGATCGAAGGCCCCACGCCGCCGGGCTTCATGCAGACGGTGTGGCGCGACGACGCGCGCTTCGTCAACACCTACTGGAAGAGCATCCCGGGCCAGCTGGTCTATTCGACCTTCGACTGGGGCATCCGCGACCAGGACGGCTACTACTACATCCTGGGCCGCACGGACGACGTGATCAACGTCGCCGGCCACCGCCTGGGCACGCGCGAAATCGAGGAGAGCATCGCCAGCCACGCCAACGTGGCCGAAGTGGCGGTGGTGGGCGTGGCCGATTCGCTCAAGGGCCAGGTGGCCATGGCCTTCGTGGTGGCCAAGGACGCCTCGGCGCTGGGCGACGCCCAGGCCCAGCTCCGGCTGGAAGGCGAGATCATGAAGCTGGTGGACGCGCAGCTGGGCGCGGTGGCGCGGCCGGCGCGGGTGCGTTTCGTCTCGCTGCTGCCCAAGACGCGCAGCGGCAAGCTGCTGCGCCGTGCGATCCAGGCCGTGTGCGAAGGCCGCGACCCGGGCGACCTGACCACCATGGACGACCCCGGCGCGCTGCAGCAGATCAAGGACCTGGTGGGCGCCGCCTGACCACCGCCCGGCCGGCGGCCGCCCGTTGCGGCCCGCCGCGCCCGTTCAGGCGGGTGCGGGCTCGGCCAGGGTGGCCAGCAGGTGGTCGCGGTAGCGCTCCATGGGCTTGGAGAAGTAGGCCGTGCGGCGCCAGAACAGGCCCAGGGGCGTGACCCAGGGGCCCTGCGGCGAGGCCACCGTGGCCAGACCCGCGCCCATGGGCGAGGCCAGCGTGTCCACCGTCATGGCGCTCAGCAGGTCGGTCTTGCGGATCAGCGTGGCGAACAGGCCGGGCGAGGCGTCGGCCTCCACCATCAGGCGCGGCTTGTCCAGGCCGGCCTGCGCGAACAGGGCCTCGACCCAGGTGCGCGTCATGATGCCGCGCGGCGGCAGCAGCCAGGGCTGCTGGCGCAGGTCGTCCAGGGTGCCGGGGCGGCGCAGCAGCCAGTGTCCCTTGCGCGCCACGATATGCGTTTCCTGCCGCCACAGCGGCAGGCAGGACAGCCCGTCCGGCACCGGCTCAGGGATGGCGGCGAGCGCGAAATCCAGCTCGCCGGCCTGAAGCGCGCGCAGCAGGCCGCCGCTGAGCTGCACGCTGACGAAAAAGCGCAGCGGGTCGTCGCCGCCCAGTAGCTGCGCCAGCACCGGCGCCAGCTTGGTGTCCAGGATGGTGGGCACCGCGCCCACGCGCAACTGCCCCGACTGGCCGGTCTTGAGGTCGGCGATCTCCACGCGCGTGTCGTCGACCAGCCGCGCGAGCGAGCGGCCGCGCTCGTGCAGCAGGCGGCCGGCGGCCGTGAGGGCCACGCCGCGCGGCAGGCGCTCCAGCAGGCGCACGCCCAGTTCGGTTTCCAGCCGGCGCACGGACTTGGACAGCGCCGGCTGCGTCAGGCCCAGGGCGTCGGCCGCCGCGTGCAGGTTGCCGTGCTCGGCGATGCGGGCGAAGGCCTGAAGGTCCTTGAGTTGCATGGGGCGAGCCTTGGCGGCGATGTTCTGCGATTCCAAAACGTTATCAGAAAACCCCTGTTTCGCCATCCATGCGGGGGAGGGCGCTTCCACAATGGCCCGGCGACAGTGCCCATGAACAACGACAGGAGACAAGCCATGCCCCCCGCCTCGATCCCGTTGCGCTTCCGCTGCCTGCTGCTGGCGGCGGCCGCGCTGGCCTGCACCGGCGCCGCCGCCCAGGCCGACGCCGGCTACCCCAACCGGCCGCTGCGCGTGGTGGTGCCGTACCCGCCCGGCGGCAACACCGACGACATGACCCGCGAGGTGATGAAGGAGCTGTCGGCGCGCCTGGGCCAGACCATCGTGGTGGACAACAAGCCCGGGGCCAACAGCATCATCGGCACCGAGTCCGTGGCCAAGTCGGCGCCCGACGGCTACACCCTGGGCGTGGTGATCGGCGCCTACGCCATCAACCAGTCGCTCTACAAGAAGCTGCCCTACACGCCGCAGTCGCTGGTGCCGGTGTCGCTGATGACGCGCACGGCCCTGGTGCTGGTGGCCGCGCCGCAGATGCCGGGCGCCTTCAAGGATTTCGTCGCCCTGGGCCAGAAGGGCCAGCCGCCGCTGAGCTACGCCACCAGCGGCAAGGGGGGGGCCAACCACATCCTGGGCGAGCGCTTCGCCGTCGCCACCGGCCTGCGCGGCGCCTTCGACGTGGCCTACAAGGGCTCGAACGAGGCGCGCGGCGACCTGCTGACCGGCCGCGTGCAGTTCAGCTTCGACGCCATCCCCACCATGGAGCCGCACATCGCCAAGGGCGCGGTGCACGCCCTGGCGGTGACCAGCCACCAGCGCTCGCCGCAGCTGCCGGCCGTGCCCACCATTGGCGAGCTGGGTCACCCGGAGCTGGTGACCTACGCCTGGGCCGGCCTGCTGGCGCCGGCGGGCACGCCGCCCGCCATCGTGGACAAGCTGTCGCGCGAGATCGCCCAGGTGATGAAGAACCCCGAGTTCCAGCAGCGGCTGGCGCGCAAGGGGTCCGAGGGCATCGGCGGCACGCCGGCCGAGTTCAGCGCCTTCCTGCGCGAGGAGGTCGACACCGCTGGCCAGATCGTGCGCCGCCTGGGACTGAGCGCCGACTGATGAACCGAACCGCTTCCAAGACCGCCAAGACCGTCACCATCGGCGGCGCCTGTGCCTTCGTCGGCGACAGCATCCTCGGGCCGCGCCAGCTGGTGGCGGTGCCGGGCATGCAGTACCTGGTGTTCGACTACCTGGCGGAGATGACGCTCTCCAGCTTCGCCCACACCCGCCAGGGCGACCCGGCGGCCGGCTGGGCCAGCGAGTTCGTCGAGCTCACGCTGCGCGAGATCCTGCCGGCCTGCCAGCAGCGCGGCATCCGCCTGGTGGCCAACGCGGGCGGCCTGAACCCGGCCGGCTGCGTCCAGGCCATCGGACGGCTGCAGCGCGAACTGGGCACCCAGCTGACGGTGGCCTGCGTCGAAGGCGACGACTGCCTGGACCTGATGCCCTCGCTGCGCGCGGCGGGCGCAGCGGACTTCTACACCGGCGAGTCCATGCCGGCCGAGCTGGTCAGCGCCAACGCCTACCTGGGCGCGCTGCCCATCGCGCGGGCCCTGGCGATGGGCGCGGACATCGTGGTCACCGGGCGCATCGTCGACAGCGCGACCACGCTGGGCGTGCTGATGCACGAGTACGGCTGGACGCCCGACGACCACGACGCCCTGGCCATGGGCTCGCTGGCGGGCCACATCCTGGAGTGCGGGCCGCAGGTCACGGGCGGCATCCACACCGACTGGCACACCGTGCCCGATTGGGAAAACATCGGCTACCCCGTCATCGAATGCCACGGCGCCGAGCACTTCGTGGTGAGCAAGCCCGCCGGCACCGGTGGCCTGGTCACGCGCGGCACGGTCAGCGAGCAGATCCTGTACGAGGTGGGCGACCCGGCCCGCTACCGGCTGCCCGACGTCTGCTGCGATTTCACTGGCGTCACCGTCACCGAGGCCGGCCCCGACCGCGTGGTGGTGCGTGGCGCGCGCGGCCAGGCACCCGGCCCGCACTACAAGCTGTCCGCCGCCTACCTCGACGGCTACCGCTGCGTGGCGCAGCTGCCGGTGTTCGGCATCGACGCGGTGCGCAAGGCGCGCCGCACCGGCGAGGCGCTGCTCGGCCGGGCCCGCGCCATGGCGCTGGCGCGCGGCCTGGGCGATTTCGAGAAGGTGGCCGTGGGCGTGGTGGGCGCGGAGGACGGCTACGGCCCGCGCGCGCGCGCCTTCGATCTGCGCGAGGCGATCGCGCGCGTGGCGGCAACGCACCCGCGCCGCGAGGCCCTGGAACTGTTCTCGCGCGAGGCGCGCGTGCCCGGCGTGTCGTTCGCGCCCGGCACCACCACCGGCAGCGCGCTCATGTTCAACAGCCGGCCCGTGGTGGAGCCGCGCTACCGCCTGTTCACCTGCCTGGTGGACAAGGCGCGGCTGGCGCCGCCGCGCGTGACGCTGGACGGGCAGTGCGTGAGCGTGCCCATCCCTGCCGGTGCGCCGTTGGCCGAGGCGCCGGCCGCGGCCCCGCGCGCCGACGCCGCGACCGCGACCGCGACCGGGCCCGGCGGGCGCCGCGTGCCACTGGTGCGCCTGGCCTGGGGCCGCTCGGGCGACAAGGGCAACACCTCCAACATCGCCGTCATCGCGCGCCGGCCGGCCTTCCTGCCCTTCATCGAGGCGGCGCTGAGCGCCGAGGCGGTGAAGGCCTACCTGGCCCACCTGGTCGAGGGCGCCGTGGTGCGCCACGCGGTGCCCGGCCTGCACGCCCTGAACTTCGTGCTGGACGGCGCCCTGGACGGCGGCGGCCCCAGTTCGCTGCGCCCCGACCCCATGGGCAAGGGCATGGCCCAGCAGCTGCTGGAGTTCGACATCCCCGTGCCCGACGACCTGGACGTCTGAGGCCGGCGGACGCTTCCCACCCCGCCCGGCACCGCCCGGGCCCCACCGAGGACACATTGCATGCTGGAACTTCACTATGGCCCGGGCACTTGCTCGTTCGTGGTCCACGCCGGCCTGGAAACCATCCGGGCGGCGATCGGCCAGGACTTCGCGGCGCACGCCGTGCGCCTGCACAAGGGCGAGCACCTGAGCGCCGCGCACCTGGCGCTCAACCCCCTGGGCCAGGTGCCCGTGCTGGTGGTCGAGGGCCGGCCGCTGACCCAGGTGCTGGCCATCGCCGACTACCTGGACCGCCGCTTCCCCCAGGTGGGCCTGCTGCCCGCCGACCCCTGGGCGCGCGCGCAGGCCATGTCGCAGCTCGCCTTCATGAACAACACCGCGCACCCCACCTTCGCCCACGTCTTCAAGCCCCACCTGTTCGCCGAGGACGAGGCCGTGCACGCCGAGCTCAAGCGCTTCAACACCAAGCGCTTCCGCGATCACCTGGAGCGCATCCAGGGCTGGGTGGCGCAGGCCACGCCGTTCTGGTTCGGCGAGCGGCCGTCCTTCCACGACGCCTACGCGCTCACCCTGCTGCGCTGGGGTGGCTACGCGGGCATCGACCCGCAGGGCCTGCCGGCGCTGTGGGCGCACGCGCAGCGCGTGGCCGCGTCGGCGCCGGTGGCGGCCGCCATGGCGCGCGAAAAACTGGAACTCAACGTCTACCGCGCCGCGGCCTGAGCGAGGAACCCATGGACTTTTCAAGCTATTCGTCGCTTCAGTTCGCGCGCCGGGGCCGCGTGCTGGAGATCACCATGAACCGGCCCGACAAGCTCAATGCCATCGACGAGCGCATGCACGCCGAGCTGGCGCGCGTCTTCGTCGAGGCCTCGGGCGACCCGGACAGCGACGTGGTGGTGCTCGGCGGCGCGGGCCGCGCCTTCTCGGCTGGCGGCGACATCGACTGGATGCAGAAGATGATCGACGAGCCGGGCGCCTTCGAGACCACGGCCCGCGAGGGCAAGCAGATCGTCTACTCGCTGCTGGACTGCGAGAAGCCGCTGGTGGCCAAGCTCAACGGCCACGCCACTGGCCTGGGCGCCACCATCGCGCTGTTCTGCGACGTGGTGTTCGCCGCCGAGACCGCCAGGATCGGCGACCCGCACGTCAGCGTGGGCTTCGTGGCGGGCGACGGCGGCGCGGTGATCTGGCCGCAGCTCATCGGCTACGCGCGCGCCAAGGAGTACCTGATGACCGGTGACCTGATGAGCGCCGCCGAGGCCGCGCGCATCGGGCTCATCAACCACGCCGTGCCGGCGGCCGATCTGGACGCGCGCGTGGCGCAGTTCGCCGATCGGCTGGCGGGTGGGGCGGTCAAGGCCATCCGCTGGAGCAAGATGGCCGTGAACATCGGGCTCAAGCAACTGGCCCATTCGATCATGGACGCCTCGCTCGCCTACGAGGCCCTGTCCAACCGCAGCCAGGACCACCAGGAGGCGGTGAACGCCTTCCGCGAGAAGCGCGCGCCGGTGTTCACCGGTCGCTGAGGCAGCGATGGCCGGTCCCGACTTCGAGCCCCCATCGCCCGCGCAGCTGCAGGGGCTGAGCGTGAGCGCGCTCATCGATCGGCGGGCGCTGCAGCGGCCCTCGGCCATCGCCCTGTCCGCGCGCGCCGCCGCCGGGCACCGCGAGCGCCTGAGCTATGCCCAGCTCGCGCGCTGGCAGCGCCGCGTGGGCGAGGGCCTGACCCGCTGGGGTGTGGCGCGCGGCGACCGCGTGGCTGTCTACCTGGACAACGACGCCGGCCGCGAGGCGGTGCTCACGGCGCTGGGCTGCTGGGCCATCGGCGCGGTGGTGGTGCCGCTCAGCACGCGCGGGTCCGACGAGCAGCTGGCCCAGGCCCTGGCCCTGGTGCGGCCCCGCCTGGTGGTTGGCCTGGCCGCCAGCGCGCCGCGCCTCGCGGCGGCCAGCGGTGTTCCCCTGGCGCTGCTGGACGGGCCCGAACCCGCCTGGCCGGCGACCCTGGACGGGTCGGCACCGGGGCTGGCCGAGGCGGCTGGCCCGCCCGTGTCGCCCACCGAACCCGCCTGCCTGCTGTTCACCTCGGGCACCACGGCCCAGGCCAAGGCGGTGGTGCACACCCACCGCAGCCTGCTGCATGCGGGCCTGGCCATGGGCGCCGCGGTGGGGCTGGTGGCCGGTGACCTCTACCAGGGCGCGTTTCCCTTTTTCACCAGTTCCTGCCTGAACCTGGGCTGCATGTCCTCCTGGGTGCATGGCGCGGGTTTTGTCATGGAGCACCACCTGGACAGCGCGCAGCGCTTGGCCCTGGCCGACGCCGAAGGCACCACCGTCTACCACGGCGTGCCCTCGGTGATCCAGCTCATGCTGGCCGAGGCCGAGCGCGGCGCCGAGGGCCTGTGGCGCGTGCGGCGCCTGGCCTACGGCGGCGCGGCCATGCCGGCGCCCCTCATCGGGCGCGCGGCGGTCCGCTGGCCCTGGATGGAGCAGGTGCACGTCTGGGGCATGACCGAGAGCGGTCCGGCCGGCGCCTACCTGCCGCCGCACTGGCTGCCGGCCAAGGCCGGCCTCATGGGCCAGGCCATGCCGCACTGCGAGCTGCGCGTGGTGGACGGGGCGGGGCGGCCGGTCGGGCCCGGCACCCCGGGCGAGCTGCTGTTCCGCGGCCCCAGCCTGGCGGCTGGCTATTTCGAGGACCCACAGGCCACCGCGCTCGCTTTCCGCGACGGCTGGCTGCACACCGGTGACCTGGTGGTGGCCGACGGGGACGGGCTGCTGCGCTTCATCGACCGCGTGAAGGACGTGATCAACCGCGGCGGCCTGAAAGTGTCCTCGGCCGCCGTGGAGGCCGCGCTGATGCGTTTCCCTGGCATCGCGGACGTGGCCGTCGTGGCGGTACCCGACGAACGGCTGGGCGAGGAGGTGGCCGCCTGCGTCGTTCCGGCGCGGGGCCACACCCTGGACACGCAGGCCCTGGGCGAGTGGTGCCGCGCCCACCTGGCCCGCCACGAGGTGCCGCGCCGCTGGGCGGTGATGCCGGCGCTGCCGCGCAACCCCATGGGCAAGGTGCTCAAGCGCGAACTGCGCCAGGCGCTGGCGGGCGAGGGCGGCTGAGCGCGCCTCCCGCCGCAGGCCCTGGCGGGCTGGCTAGGCGGGGGCCGGGGGCCAGGGCTATCATCCATGCTTATATTTCCAACCAAGCGCGGATGCCATGGCCGACATGATCGCCAGTGATGCCCAGGTCGAGAAAGGGCGGGTCTTTGAACTCGCCGCCGAACTCTTCGGCGTGCTCTCCACCCCCATGCGGCTGCGCATCCTCAGCGCCCTGTGCGATCAGGAAAAGTCGGTCTCCCAGCTGTTGCGCGAGATCGACACCACCCAGCCCAACCTATCGCAGCACCTGAACCTGCTCTACCGCTCGGGCGTGCTCGCCAAGCGCAAGGACGGTACGCAGGTGTTCTATCGTGTGCAGAGCGAGAAGGCCGTGATGCTGTGCCGCACCGTCTGCACCCAGATCGCGATCGAGATGGACGAGCCGGCCTCGGTGCCGGCGTCCGAGCGGCTGTCGCCGCGCGTGGCGCCCTGAGCACGCCCGCCGGTCACGCCCGCTTCACCACCCGTCACAGTATCGGCGTGGGCTTTGGCCCATGATCGCCCCCTTGGCGCGGGGCGGTGGCACAATGCCGTCCGCAGTCAGGTCCTTCCCAGTCACTGTCGCATCCGCCAACCGGTCCAGCCGTGTCGCGGAAGGTTGTCTTAACCAGCTAATGTCTTCCCGAGGAAGACGGAGGTCAGCGGATCCATGAGCGATACCCCATCGAACGCGGGCAACATCTACGTTGCCTATCAGGGCAACTCGTATCTCTTCGGCGGCAATGCGCCGTACGTGGAAGAGATGTACGAGAACTACCTCGCCAACCCCACGAGCGTGCCGGACAACTGGCGCGAGTACTTCGACGCCCTGCAGAACGTTCCCGCGGTCGACGGCAGCAACGCCAAGGACGTCCCGCACCTGCCGGTCATCAACGCCTTCGCCGAGCGCGCCAAACAGGGCGGCACCACCGTGGTGGTGGCCTCCGGCGCCGATTCCGAGCTGGCCCGCAAGCGCACCGCCGTGCAGCAGCTCATCGCGGCCTACCGCAACGTCGGCGCCCGCTGGGCCGACCTGGACCCGCTCAAGCGCGCCGAGCGCCCCCACATTCCCGAGCTCGAGCCCTCGTTCTACGGCTTCACCGACGCCGATTACGAGACGGTGTTCAACACCAGCAACACCTTCTTCGGCCGCGATTCCATGTCGCTGCGCGACCTGCTGAACGCGCTGCGCGAAACCTACTGCGGCTCTATCGGCGCCGAGTACAACTACATCACCGACCAGAACCAGAAGCGCTGGTGGCAGGAAAAGCTGGAGGCCACGCGCACCCGCCCGGCCTACAACGCCGAGAAGAAGAAGCACATCCTGGAGCGCCTGACGGCCGCCGAGGGTCTGGAGCGCTTCCTGCACACCAAGTACGTCGGCCAGAAGCGCTTCTCGCTCGAAGGCGGCGAGAGCTTCATCGCCTCGATGGACGAGCTGGTGCAGCAGGCCGGCCAGGCCGGCATCCAGGAAATCGTCATCGGCATGGCCCACCGCGGCCGCCTCAACGTGCTGGTCAACACCCTGGGCAAGATGCCCAAGGACCTGTTCGCCGAGTTCGACCACACCGCGCCCGAGGACCTGCCCGCCGGTGACGTGAAGTACCACCAGGGCTTCAGCTCCGACGTCGCCACCCCCGGCGGCCCGGTGCACCTCTCGCTGGCCTTCAACCCCTCGCACCTGGAGATCGTCAACCCGGTGGTCGAGGGCTCGGTGCGCGCCCGCATGGACCGCCGCGGCGACCCCCTGGGCAAGCAGGTGCTGCCCGTGCTGGTGCATGGCGACGCCGCCTTCGCCGGCCAGGGCGTGGTCATGGAAACCCTGGCGCTGGCCGAGACGCGTGGCTACTCCACCGGCGGCACGGTGCACCTGGTCATCAACAACCAGATCGGCTTCACCACCTCCGACCCGCGCGACAGCCGCTCCACGCTGTACTGCTCGGACATCGTGAAGATGATCGAGTCGCCCGTGCTGCACGTGAACGGGGACGACCCCGAGGCCGTGGTGTTCGCCACCCAGCTCGCGCTCGAGTTCCGCCTGGCCTTCCAGAAGGACGTGGTGGTCGACATCGTCTGCTTCCGCAAGCTGGGCCACAACGAGCAGGACACCCCCAGCCTGACCCAGCCCCTGATGTACAAGAAGATCGCGGCCCACCCCGGCACGCGCAAGCTGTACGCCGACCGCCTCGCGGCCCAGGGCCTGGGCGAGACGCTGGGCGACGACATGGTCAAGACCTACCGCGCCGCGCTCGATGAGGGCCGCCACACGGTGGACCCGGTGCTCACCAACTTCAAGAGCAAGTACGCGGTCGACTGGAGCCCCTACCTGGGCAAGAAGTGGAGCGACAGCGCCGACACCGCGATCCCGCTGACCGAGTGGAACCGCCTGGCCGAGCGCATCACCACCATCCCCGACACCGTGACGCCGCACCAGCTGGTGAAGAAGGTCTACGCCGACCGCGCGGCCATGGCCCGCGGCGACATCCCGGTGGACTGGGGCATGGGCGAGCACATGGCCTTCGCCTCGCTGGTGGCCAGCGGTTTCCCGGTGCGCCTGTCCGGCGAGGACTGCGGCCGCGGCACCTTCACCCACCGCCACGCGGTCGTGCACGACCAGAACCGCGAGAAGTACGACGAGGGCACCTACATCCCGCTGCAGAACGTGGCCGAGAACCAGGCCCCGTTCGTGGTGATCGACTCCATCCTGTCGGAAGAGGCGGTGCTGGGCTTTGAGTACGGCTACGCGTCGAACGACCCGAACACCCTGGTGGTGTGGGAAGCGCAGTTCGGCGACTTCGCCAACGGCGCGCAGGTGGTGATCGACCAGTTCATCGCCTCCGGCGAAGTGAAGTGGGGCCGCGTCAACGGCATCGCCCTGATGCTGCCGCACGGCTACGAAGGCCAGGGCCCCGAGCACAGCTCGGCCCGCCTGGAGCGCTTCATGCAGCTGGCGGCCGACACGAACATGCAGATCGTGCAGCCGACCACCGCCAGCCAGATCTTCCACGTGCTGCGCCGCCAGATGGTGCGCCCGTTGCGCAAGCCGCTGATCCTGTTCACCCCCAAGAGCCTGCTGCGCAACAAGGACGCCACCTCGCCGCTGTCCGAGTTCACCAAGGGCGGTTTCCAGACCGTGATCCCCGAGCAGAACGCCGAGGTGGTGAAGAAGGCCGAGAAGGTCAAGCGCGTGATCGCGTGCTCGGGCAAGGTCTACTACGACCTGGTCAAGAAGCGCGAGGAGAAGGGCAGCGAGGACGTGGCCATCATCCGCGTCGAGCAGCTCTACCCCTTCCCGCACAAGGCCTTCGCCGCCGAGCTCAAGCGCTTCCCGAACGCGGCCGACATCGTGTGGTGCCAGGACGAGCCGCAGAACCAGGGCGCCTGGTTCTTCGTTCAGCACTACATCCACGAGAACATGCTCGAGGGCCAGAAGCTCGGCTACGCCGGCCGCGCGGCCTCGGCCTCGCCGGCGGTGGGCTACGCCCACCTGCACCAGGAACAGCAGAAGCAGCTGATCGACGCCGCCTTCGGCAAGCTCAAGGGCTTCATCCTGACCAAGTAAAGACAGTCTGTCGGGCGCGTGGCCTCGCGGTCGCGCCGCCAGGCGCCCGACACGTCCCCCATAGAACGAACGCACGGAACAGAACATGGCAATCGTTGAAGTCAAAGTCCCTCAGTTGTCCGAATCGGTGGCCGAGGCCACGCTGCTGCAGTGGAAAAAGAAGGTCGGTGAGGCGGTGTCCGCCGACGAAATCCTGATCGAGATCGAGACCGACAAGGTGGTGCTCGAGACCCCGGCCCCCGCCGGCGGCGTGCTCACCGAAATCCTGCAGGGCGACGGCGCCACCGTCGTCGCCGACCAGGTGATCGCGCGCATCGACACCGCCGCCGTGGCCGGCGCCGCCGCACCGGCGGCGGCCCCCGCGACCGCCGCGCCCGCGCCGGCCCCCGCCGCCGCTGCCGCCGTGTCGAGCAGCAAGGCCGGCGTGGCCATGCCCGCCGCCGCCAAGCTCATGGCCGACAACAACCTGGCCGCGGGCTCCGTGGCCGGCACCGGCAAAGATGGCCGCGTGACCAAGGGCGACGTGCTCGCCGCCGTGGCCGCGCCCAAAGCCGCCGGTGCCGTGGCCGCACCGGTGGCGATCCCCACGGGTGCGCCCACCAAGGCCCTGCCGCAAGTGCCGGTGGCCGGTCCCAACCTGGGCGAGCGCCCGGAGGAGCGCGTGCCCATGACGCGCCTGCGCGCCCGCATCGCCGAGCGCCTGCTGCAGTCGCAGTCCACCAACGCCATCCTCACCACCTTCAACGAGGTCAACATGGCCCCGGTGATGGAAATGCGCAAGAAGTTCCAGGAGAAGTTCGAGAAGGAGCACGGCGTCAAGCTGGGTTTCATGAGCTTCTTCGTCAAGGCCGCGGTGCACGCGCTCAAGAAGTACCCGGTGCTCAACGCCTCGGTCGACGGCAACGACATCGTCTACCACGGCTACTTCGACATCGGCATCGCGGTGGGTTCGCCGCGCGGCCTGGTGGTGCCCATCCTGCGCAACGCCGACCAGATGAGCTTCGCCGACGTCGAGAAGAAGATCGCCGAGTACGGCCAGAAGGCCAAGGACGGCAAGCTGGGCATTGAAGAGATGTCCGGCGGCACCTTCTCCATCAGCAACGGCGGCGTCTTCGGCTCCATGTTGTCCACGCCCATCATCAACCCGCCGCAGTCGGCCATCCTGGGCGTGCACGCCACCAAGGACCGGGCCGTGGTGGAGAACGGCCAGATCGTGATCCGGCCGATCAACTACCTCGCCATGTCGTACGACCACCGCATCATCGACGGCCGCGAAGCCGTGCTGGGCCTGGTCGCCATGAAGGAAGCGCTGGAAGACCCCGCGCGCCTGCTGTTCGACATCTGAGGACGAGACGATGAGCCAGCAATTCGACGTCATCGTCATCGGCGGCGGCCCCGGGGGCTACATCGCGGCCATCCGCGCCGCGCAACTGGGCTTCAAGGTCGCCTGCATCGACGAGTGGAAAAACGCCAAGGGCGGCGCCGCCCTGGGCGGCACCTGCACCAACGTGGGCTGCATCCCCTCCAAGGCGCTGCTGCAGTCGTCCGAGCACTACGAGCACGCGGGCAAGCACTTCGCCGAGCACGGCATCGAGGTCAAGGGCCTGAGCCTGGACGTGGGCCAGATGCTCAAGCGCAAGGACCACGTGGTCGAGCAGAACAACAAAGGCATCGAGTTCCTGTTCAAGAAGAACAAGGTGGCCTTCTTCCACGGCCGCGGTTCGTTCGTGAAGGCCGTTCCGCCCGGTGAGGATGGAACCTCCGGTTCCACGGGTGGCTACGAGATCAAGGCGGGCGAGGAGAGCCTCGTCGGCAAGCAGGTCATCGTGGCCACCGGTTCCAATGCGCGCGCGCTGCCCGGCGCGCCCTTCGACGAGGAGAACATCCTCTCGAACGACGGCGCCCTGCGCGTGGGCGCGGTGCCCAAGAAGCTGGGCCTGATCGGCTCGGGCGTCATTGGCCTGGAAATGGGCTCCGTCTGGCGCCGCCTGGGCGCCGAGGTGACCATCCTCGAAGGCCTGCCCACGTTCCTGGGCGCGGTGGACGAGCAGATCGCCAAGGAGGCCAAGAAGGCCTTCGACAAGCAGGGCCTGAAGATCGAGCTGGGCGTGAAGGTCGGCGAAGTCAAGTCCGGCAAGAAGGGCGTGTCCATCGCCTACACCACCGCCAAGGGCGAGGCGCAGACGCTGGAGGTGGACAAGCTGATCGTTTCCATCGGCCGCGTGCCCAACACCATCGGCCTCAACGCCGAGGGCGTGGGCCTGCAGCTTGACGAGCGCGGCGCCATCGTGGTCGACGGCGACTGCCGCACCAACCTGCCGGGCGTCTGGGCCGTTGGCGACGTGGTGCGCGGCCCCATGCTCGCGCACAAGGCCGAGGAAGAGGGCGTGGCGGTGGCCGAGCGCATCGCGGGCCAGCACGGGCATGTGAACTTCAACACCATCCCCTGGGTGATCTACACCAGCCCCGAGATCGCCTGGGTGGGCGAGACCGAGCAGCAGCTCAAGGCGCGCGGCGCCGCCTACAAGGCCGGCACCTTCCCCTTCATGGCCAACGGCCGCGCGCGCGCGCTGGGCGACACCACCGGCATGGTGAAGTTCCTGGCCGATGCCGCGACCGACGAGATCCTGGGCGTGCACATCGTGGGCCCCATGGCCAGCGAGCTCATCTCGGAGGCCGTGGTGGCGATGGAGTTCAAGGCCAGCAGCGAGGACATCGCGCGCATCTGCCACGCGCACCCCTCGCTGTCGGAGGCGACGAAGGAAGCCGCGCTGGCCGTCGACAAGCGCTCACTGAACTTCTGACACCGCCTTGAGCGTCCGCAGCGCCTACGAGGCCGCGCTCAAGGAGCGCGGCTACACGCCCGATCCGGCCCAACTGCGGGCCGTGGACGCGCTGGAACGCTGCGCGCAGGAGTGGACGCAGTACAAGCAGAAGCGCTCCAACGCGCTGAAGAAGCTCATCCACCGGCCGGACATCCCGCGCGGCGTGTACATGTTCGGCGGGGTGGGGCGCGGCAAGAGCTTCCTCATGGACTGCTTCTTCCACGCCGTGCCGCTCAAGCGCAAGACGCGCCTGCACTTCCACGAGTTCATGCGCGAGGTGCACCGCGAGCTGCGTGACCTGCAGGGCACGCAGAACCCGCTGGACGTGCTGGGCGAGCGCATCTCCCGGCGCTACAAGCTGATCTGCTTCGACGAGTTCCACGTGGCCGACGTGACGGACGCCATGATCCTGCACCGCCTGCTGGACTCGTTGTTCCGCAACGGCGTGGGTTTCGTCACCACCTCGAACTTCCACCCCGACCAGCTGTACCCGCAGGGCTTGCACCGCGACCGCATCCTGCCGGCGATCGAGCTGCTGAAGGAACGGCTGGAGGTGGTGAACGTGGACAACGGCACCGACTACCGCCAGCGCACGCTGACGCACATCGCGCTGTACCACACGCCGCTGGGCCCCGCGGCCGACGCGGCGATGGAAGCCACCTTCAACCAGCTCGCGGAGGTGGGCGACCAGAGCCCGGTGATGGGCATCGAGTCGCGCCAGATCCAGGCCCTGCGCCGCGCGGGCGGGGTGATCTGGTTCGACTTCCGCACCCTGTGTGGCGGACCGCGCTCGCAGAACGATTACCTGGAGATCGCGAGCCAGTTCCACACGGTGCTGCTGTCCAACGTGCCGCAGATGTCGGTGCGCATGGCGTCGGAGGCGCGGCGCTTCACCTGGCTGGTGGACGTGCTCTACGACCGGCACTGCAAGCTCGTGCTGTCGGCGGCCGTGCCGCCCGAGGCGCTGTACCTCGAAGGGCCCCTGTCGCACGAATTCCCGCGCACGGTGTCGCGCCTGACGGAGATGCAGTCGCAGGAGTACCTGGCCCTGCCGCACCGGGTGGTGGACACGGCGCTGACCTGAGCGCGGCGCTCAGATCAAGGGGTCGAGCTTGACGACCACCAGCGAGAGGTTGTCGCCGGTCCCCCGCGCCCGTGTGCGCGCCTTCTGGATCAGGAACTCGCAGGCCTCGCGCGGCGAAAGCATGGCGATGGTGCTGGCCAGCTCCTCGGGCGAAAAGTAGTGCCAGATGCCGTCGCTACAGGCCATCAGCGCGTCGCCCGCGTTCAGTTTGGGCACCGCGTGCAGGTCGATCGGCGGGTCGTTCTCGGTGCCCAGGCAACCCATCAGGATGTTGGCGTGCGGGTGGTCCAGGGCTTCCTGCTCGGTGATCTCGCCCTGGTTGACCAGGGTCTGCACGTAGGAATGGTCCGTCGTGCGGTGCAGCAGCTTGCCCTGGCGGAAGTGGTAGACCCGCGAGTCGCCGGCGTGCACCCAGTGGCTCTCGCCATTGGGCAGCAGCAAGAAGGCCGCCACGGTGCTGTGCGGTTCCTGCTCGGCCGATACCGCCGTCAGCTTGATCACCATGTGCGACTCGTTGACGATCTGCTTGAGCAGGGCGCGCGGGTCGTCGGTTTCGGGGTCGAAGCGGTTGAACAGCTGGCGCGCCGTGAGCATCACCTGGTCCGAGGCCTTGCGGCCGCCGCTGCGCCCACCCATGCCGTCGGCCAGCACGGCCAGCAGGCAGTTGGGGATGCGCGTGTGCTGCATCAGTTCGACCTGGTCCTGCTGGTAGTCGCGGTCACCCTTGTGGATGCCGGTCGATGCCAGGATGCGATAGCCTTTGCTCATATGGATTCGATCGGTTGGAGCGGCGGGGGCGCGGTGGTCGCAATGGTATCCACTAATCCCCGGCCGGCCGGACGGGGGAAGCCCGCGTGAGCCTCGCACGGCCGCCCGATGGGGCCCGCCGCGCGGTGCGCTGCGCGGAGGCGTTCGCATGAGCGAACTCGGCGCCCGCGTGGCGCAGGCACTCGCGCCCGGTGGCGCGCTGGCCCGGACCTGGCCCGGCTGGACCGCGCGCGCGGCGCAGGCCGCCATGGCGCAGGCGGTGGCGCAGACCATCGAGGGCGGGGGCGCGCTGTTGGTCGAGGCCCCGGCGGGCAGCGGCAAGACCCTGGCCTACCTGCTGCCCTGGCTGCTGTCGGGCCGGCGCGCGCTGGTCTCCACCAGCACCCATGTGCTGCAGCGCCAATTGGCCGAGCGAGACCTGCCGCGCCTGGCCAGCGCCACCGGCCAGCCGGTGCGCGTGGCCCTGCTCAAGGGCCGGGGGCGCTACGTCTGCCTGGCGCGCCTGCAGGCGGCGGTGGACCAGGGCCCGCGCGCGGGCGTGCCGGCGGAACACGCCTGGTTGCGTGAACTGCTGGCCTGGGCCGAGCGCGGCGGCGATGGCGACCTCGACCAGGTGGCCGGCACCGACGCCATCGCCGGTCTGCACGGGCGCATCACCTCCACCAGCGAGAACTGCGCGCGCCAGGCCTGCCCGCGCTGGGCCGATTGCCACGTGGAGCGCGCGCGCCGCGCCGCGCAGGCGGCCGACGTGGTGGTCATCAATCACCACCTGTGGCTGGCCGAGCTGCAGCGCCATCGCCTGGGCCGCCCGCGCCTGCTGCCAGAGGTGGACGTGGTGGTGTTCGACGAGGCGCATGCCCTGCACGGGCTGCGCGCGCAACTGGGCGCCGAGGCCTTCGACCAGGCGGCGCTGCAGCGCCTGTGGGCCGATCTCGCCGCGCTGGCCGAGGGCCCGCTGCGCGGCCTGCAGGCCTGGCGGCTGCTCGCGCACGACGGGCAATCGGCCACGCGCGCGCTGGCCCAGGCGCTGGCGGCGCTGCCGCCGCGCGAAGGCCGGCAGGCCTGGCCCCTGGGCGATCGCCTGGCGCCCTGGCGGCTGGCCCACGCCGTCGCCGCCGCGCAGGCCGCGCTCACGGCCAGCGGCGAGGCCGATCCACGCCCGCGCCGCCTGCTGGAGCGCACCCGCTCGATGGCGCAGGTGCTGCACACGCTGCTGAGCAGCGAGGACCCGTCGGCGGTCTGGCTCGATTGGCGTTCGCCCGAGGACTGGACCTGCCTGCGGCCGGCGACGCAGGGCCAGGACGCGGCCGCGCTGGCCCTGGCCACCGCGGCGCCGCTGGGCGCGCGCTGCGTGGTACACGCCTCGGCCACGCTGGGCCTGGACGACGCCCTGGGCTGGCACCGCCAGGCCCTGGCGGTGGATGCCGCCTGGTCGCCGCGCGCGCTGCGCCTGGTGGCGGGGGACCAAGACCCCAGCGCCGCCGCGCTGTTCGTGCCCGATGACCTGCCCGAGCCCGCCGAGGCCACGCACGCGCAGGCCCTGGCCGAGCGCATCGTTCCCTGGATCGCGCGGCTGGGCGGCCGCTGCCTGGTGCTGGCCACCACGCGGCGCGCGGCGCAGCGGATCGCGCAGGCCCTGCAGGCGCGCGCCCGGCCGGGCTGGCGGGTGTGGCTGGTGGGCGAGCGCCCCACGCATGCCGCGCTGGAGGCCCTGCGCCGCGCGGGCGGTGCGGCGCCCACGGTGGTGGTGGCCAGCGGCGCGCTGTGGCAGGGCATCGACGTGCCGGGCGAGGCCCTGCAGCTGCTGGTGATCGACAAGCTGCCGTTTGCGCCGCCCGACGACCCCTGGCTGCGGCAGCGCCTGGCGCGCGCGCAGGCGCTGGGCGCCGACCCGTTCAGCGAGGTGCAACTGGCCGACGCGGCGATGGCCTTGCGGCAGGGGGTGGGGCGCCTGATCCGCCGCGCGGGCGATCGGGGCCTGATCGTGATCGGCGACGTGCGCCTGCGCCGGCGCGCCTACGGACCGGCGCTGCTGGCGGCGCTGCCGCCCAGCCGCTGGCTGGACACGGAGGGGGAGGTGGACGCGTGGCTGGGCGAACTGGCGGCGCTCACCAGAGCTTCCACCACGGATCGCTCGACTTCTTGAAGCCGTGCTCGACGTACTCGCTGTTCGGGTAGCTCGCGCGCATCACGCGCGCGGCGTCGTCGCGCAGCTGGGTCATGCCCAGGGCGTCGTAGGACTGCACGAGGATGTACAGCGCCTCTTCGAGCGCGGGTGCGTCGGTGTAATCGGTCAGCGCCGACTGCGCGCGGTTGATGGCCGCCAGGTAGGCGCCCCGGCCGAAGTAATAGCGCGCTACGTGCACCTCGTACTGCGCGAGCGAGTTCACGATGTAGCGCATGCGCGCCACCGCGTCCGGCGTGTAGCGCGACTGGGGAAAGCGCGTGCTCAGCTCTCGGAAGGCTTCGTAGGATTCCTTGGCCGCCTTCTGGTCGCGCTCGGACAGGTCCTGGCGCGCCAGCGAGCCGAAGAGACCCAGGTTGTCGTTGAAGTTGACCAGGCCTTTGAGGTAGAGCGCGTAGTCGAACGCGGGGCTGGCCGGGTGCAGGCGCATGAAGCGGTCCAGCGTGGCCAGGGCCTGCGCGGGCTCGTCGCCGCGGTACTGGGTGTAGGCCTTGTCGAGCTGGGCCTGCTGCGCCAGCGGCGTACCGGCGGCGCGGCCTTCGAGCTTTTCGAACAGGGTGACGGCGCGCGCGTAGTTGCCGGCGTCGCGCTCGTCCGTGGCCTCGCTGTAGAGGCGGTTGGGGCTCCAGCCAATGGTCTCATCGACCGGGGTCGTGCTGCAGCCCTGCAGCAGCAGCGCCAGGGCGACGGCGGCCAGGGACGGGGCCGATAATCCACGGCTCAACTTCAAGGGCATGGCGCTGGAACAGGACTCGTTGAACGAAGCGGACAGTATATCGGCCGGGGGTGTGGCGCCCGAGGGCGAGCCCTGGGACGAACAGGCCGAGCAGCGCCGCCACGAGGTCCCCGCCGGGCTACACGGCTGGCGGTTGGACCGTGCGCTGGCCGCGCTGGTGCCCGAGTTCTCCCGCTCCTACCTGCAGCAGCTGCTGGCCGACGGCGGCGTGCTCTGGCGCGAGCGCGCCTGCACCAAGGCCGCCACGCGCGTGTCGGCGGGCGACACGGTGGTGGTCACGTTGCGGCCCACGCCGCAGGCGCGCGCCTTCGTGGCCGAGCCCATGGCGCTGGACCTGGTGTTCGAGGACGAGCACCTGCTGGTCATCGACAAGCCCGCCGGCCTGGTGGTGCACCCGGCGGCCGGGCACTGGGGCGGCACGCTGCTCAACGGCCTGCTCGCGCACCACGCGGGCGCCGCCGCGCTGCCGCGCGCGGGCATCGTGCACCGGCTCGACAAGGACACCTCGGGTCTGATGATGGTCGCCAAGTCGCGCCCCGCCATGCAGGCGCTGGTGAGCGCCATCGCGGCCCGCGAGGTGGGGCGCCAGTACCTGGCCATCGCGCACGGCGCCTGGCGCCACGAGGGCCTGCGCACGGTGCACGAGCCCATCGGTCGCGACCCCCGCAACCGCCTGCGCATGGCGGTGGTGGGCGAGGGCGCGGGCAAGCCGGCGCAGAGCGATTTCCTTGCCCTCGACCGCTGCGCTGAGGCCATGCTGGTGGCCTGCAAGCTGCACACCGGGCGCACGCACCAGATCCGCGTGCACATGGCCTGGCTGGGCCATCCGCTGGTGGGCGACACGCTGTACGGCGGCCGGCCGCTCTGGGGCCTGCAGCGCCAGGCGCTGCACGCGGCGTCCCTGCGCCTGTCGCACCCGGTTTCCGGGGCGCCGCTGGCCTTCTGGCGCGACCCGCCCGAGGACCTGTCGGCCGCCTTGGCCGCCGGGGGGCTCCGGTACAATCCGCCCCCTGCCGGCCAGGGCCTGATCGACTGATCCGCCCGCATCGGCGGACGCTTCTTTCGCGGCCCGTGCCGCGGCCCATGCCCGGGACCTCTTCCCCGGCCCCGCCCACCCAGAGCCCATTCTTCGCGGCCCCGGCGCCGAGCGACCAAGACCATCATGAACACCACGGATGCCAAGCGTGTCCTCGAGACGGCCCTCATCTGTGCCGCGCAGCCGATGACGCTGCGCGAACTCTCGGTGCTGTTCGACGGCGAACTCGCCAATGACACCCTCAAGACCCTGCTGGGCGAGCTGCAGCTCGAATGGACCGGGCGCGGCGTGGAATTGGTGCCCGTGGCCAGCGGCTGGCGCTTCCAGAGCCGGCCCGAGATGCGCCACTACCTGGACCGCCTGCACCCCGAGAAGCCGCCGCGCTACTCGCGCGCTACGCTGGAGACGCTGGCCATCATCGCCTACCGCCAGCCCGTGACGCGCGGCGACATGGAGGACATCCGAGGCGTCACCATCAACTCGCTGATCCTCAAGCAGCTGGAGGACCGCGGCTGGGTCGAGGTGATCGGCCACCGCGAGACGGTGGGCCGTCCGGCGCTGTTCGCCACCACCCGCCAGTTCCTCGACGACCTGGGCCTGAGCTCGCTCGACCAGCTGCCGCCGCTGGAGGCCAGCGGGGTGCAGGAGTCCTCGCTGGGCTCGCTCGATTTCGAGAGCCTGGCGGCGCAGCTGCCGGCCGAGGCGGGCGAGGGCGGCGAGGCCGCTGGCGATGCCGCGGCCGAGCCTGCCGCCGAAACACCGGCCGAGCCGCCCGCCGAACCCTCGGCCGACGACACCGCCACCCTGGCCGAGGGCGAACCGCCCGCGGCCGACGAACCCGCCCCCGAGGACGATCCCGATGAGCCCGGCCACCCCACGCAAACCCCGGCCTGATCGGCCCAGCGCCGCCGGCAAGCCCCGGTCCGATCGGCCGCGCGCCAGCCAGCCGCGCTCCGAAGCGGCGCGCGTCGGCAAGCCGCGCACCGAGCGCCCCCGGCGCGCGGACGCACCCGCGGCCGACGCCGACGCCCTGCGCTTCGACGAGGTCGTCAGCGGCGCCTTCGACGAGGCCCAGTCGCACGCCCCCGAGGCGCCCACCGAGCCGGCCAAGCGCGTGCTCGCGCCCGAGGCCGAATCGCCCAAGCTGCACAAGGTGCTGGCCCAGGCCGGCCTGGGCTCGCGGCTCGAGATGGAGCAGCTCATCGTGCAGGGCCGCCTCTCGGTCAACGGCGAGCCCGCCCACGTCGGCCAACGCATCCAGCACGGCGACCAGATCCGCCTGGATGGCAAGCCCCTGCGCGTGCGCCTGCAGCCGCCAGCACCGCGCGTGCTGGCTTACCACAAGCCGGCTGGCGAGGTCGTCACCCACGATGACCCGCAGAACCGCCCCACGGTGTTCCGCCGCCTGCCGCGCCTGCACCAGGGCAAATGGCAGTCGGTGGGGCGGCTCGACCTCAACACCGAGGGCCTGCTGCTGTTCACCAACGCCGGCGAACTGGCCAACCGCCTGATGCACCCGCGCTTCGGCCTGCAGCGCGAGTACGCCGTGCGCGTGCTCGGCGCCATCTCCAACGAAGAGCGGCAGCGGCTGCTGGACGGCGTCCAGCTGGAAGACGGCATGGCGCAGTTCCAGTCCATCGAGGACGGGGGCGGCGAGGGCGCCAACTGCTGGTACCGCGTCACCATCGGCGAAGGCCGCAACCGCGAGGTGCGCCGCCTGTTCGAGGCCGTGGGCCATGCCGTGAGCCGGCTCATCCGCATCCGCTACGGGGCCGTGGTGCTGCCGCGCGGCCTGCCGCGCGGGGCCTGGATCGAACTGGGCGAGCGCGACGTGCAGCGCCTGGGCCAGGCGGCCGGCCTGGCCGATGCCCCGCCCCGGGGCCCGCGCGGCGACGCCCCGGCCCCAGCCAGCGCGCGCCGTCGCCAGGGGCCGGGCCCCAAATCGCCGCCGCCCAAGCCGTCCGCGCCGCGCCGCGCCGAGGGCGCCGCGGCCCGCGGTCGAAGCGCCGGCGGCCAGCCCGATCCCATGAAGACCAGCCAGGGCTACATCGGCCACGACGCGGTGCAGCGCCAGCGCCGCCAGGGCGGCAAAGCCCCGGGCAAAGGCATCGGCAAACCCCCCCGTCCACAGGGGCGCCGCCCCAGGGGTTGACACTTCCGCCATGTAGAATGGCGGGCTTTGCGGACCACGGGTCCGCTGCTCCGATCGCTCTCAAAACTTCAGGAAACCCATGGCCATCGAACGCACCCTCTCGATCATCAAACCCGACGCCGTCGCCAAGAACGTCATCGGCCAGATTTACGCCCGTTTCGAGGCCGCCGGCCTGAAGGTCGTGGCCGCCAAGATGGCCCACCTGTCGCGCCGCGAAGCCGAGCAGTTCTACGCCGTGCACAGCGCGCGCCCCTTCTTCAAGGACCTGGTCGAGTTCATGATCAGCGGCCCGGTGATGATCCAGGTGCTCGAAGGCGAGGGCGCCATCCTCAAGAACCGCGACCTGATGGGCGCCACCGACCCGAAGAAGGCCGCCGCCGGCACCATCCGCGCCGATTTCGCCGACAGCATCGACGCCAACGCGGTGCACGGCTCCGACGCGCCCGAGACGGCCGCCGTGGAAGTGGGTTTCTTCTTCCCCGGCATGAACGTCTACTCGCGTTGACCATGTCATGACGGTCAACCTGCTCGACTTCGATCTCGAGGGGCTGGCCGCCTTCTGCGAAGGCCTGGGCGAAAAGCGCTTCCGCGCCGTCCAGCTGTTTCGCTGGATCCACCAGCGCGGTGCGTCCGATTTCTCCCAGATGACCGACCTCGCGCGCAGCCTGCGCGAGAAGCTGCCCGGCGTGGCGCGCGTCGAAGGCCTGCGCGTGCTCTCGCGCCAGGACTCGACCGACGGCACCATCAAGTGGCTGTTCGACGTCGGTGACGGCAACGCCGTCGAGACCGTGTTCATCCCCGAGGACGACCGCGGCACGCTGTGCGTGTCCTCGCAGGCAGGCTGCGCCGTGGGCTGCCGCTTCTGCTCCACCGGGCACCAGGGCTTCTCGCGCAACCTCACCACCGGCGAGATCCTGGCCCAGCTCTGGCACGCCGAGTTCTTCCTGCGCGTGTTTCTCAACCGCCCCGGGGAACGCGTGATCACCAACGTGGTCATGATGGGCATGGGAGAGCCGCTGCAGAACTACCACGCGCTGGTGCCCGCGCTCAAGACCATGCTCGACGACCACGCCTATGGCCTGTCGCGCCGGCGCGTGACGGTCTCCACCTCGGGCGTGGTGCCCATGATCGACCGCCTGGCGCAGGACTGCCCGGTGGCTTTGGCCGTGTCGCTGCACGCGCCCTTCGATCCGCTGCGCGACGACCTGGTGCCGCTGAACCGCAAATACCCCATCGCCGAGTTGCTCGACGCCTGCCTGCGCTACCTGCCGGCCGCGCCGCGCGACTTCATCACCTTCGAGTACTGCATGCTCGACGGTGTGAACGACCAGCCCGAGCACGCGCAGGCCCTGCTCACGCTGCTGCGCGGGCACGCCGGCCGTGGCGTGCCGGCCAAGCTCAACCTCATTCCCTTCAACCCCTTCCCCGATTCGGGCCTGCGCTGCTCGCCGCGCGCCGCGGTGCAGCGCTTTGGCCAGGCGCTCAACGAAGGCGGCATCGTCACCACGATCCGCAAGACGCGCGGCGACGACATCGACGCCGCCTGCGGCCAGCTCGCCGGCGACGTGCTGGACCGCACCGACGCCGCGCGCCGCATGGCGCGCCGCCGCGAATCGGTGCAGCCCATCCGTTTGATGACCAAGGAAAAGGAAAGGCAGGCATGACCTCCGTCGCGAACCGACCGCCGCGCAGCCGAACCGTTCAAACCCTGTGGCTTTTATCCATGGTGCTGGCGCTGGCGTGGTTGGCCGGTTGCGCCTCCTCGCAGGCGCCGCGCGTGTCGGCCTCGCCCACGCCGGGCGTGGAGCCCATCACCGCGTCCGACGAGCCGCCGGCGGTGCGCCGCGCGCGCATCCGCTACGAGCTGGCCGCCAGCTACTACGAGCAGGGCCAGACCACCGTCGCGCTCGACGAGATCAAGCTGTCGCTGCAGGCCGACCCGAACTACGCGCCGGCCTACATCCTGCGCGGCCTGGTCTATATGCGCCTGAACGACGTGGCGCTGGCCGAGGAGAGCTTCCGCCGCGCGCTGCAGATCAACCCGCGCGACGCGCAGGCCCTGCACAGCTACGGCTTGTTCGCCTGCGAGCAGGCCCGCTATGTGCAGGCCGACGAGATGTTCAACCAGGCCCTGGCCGTGCCGACCTACGGCGGGCGCTCGCGCACCTGGCTGGTTCAGGGCGTCTGCCAGATCCGCGCGGGCAAGCTGCAGGACGCCGAGGCCACGCTCGCGCGCGCCTACGAGTTCGACCCGAGCAACCCGATCGCCGCCTACAACCTGGCCAGTCTCAAGCACCGCCGGGGCGATAACCAGGGGGCGCAGTTCATCATCCGCCGCGTCAACAACTCCGAGCTCGCCAACGCCGAAACGCTGTGGCTTGGCGTGAAGGTCGAGCGCCAGCTCAACAACGACGTGGCGGCGGCGCAGCTCGCCCAGCAGCTGGGCCGGCGTTTTCCACAGTCGCCCCAGTGGGCGGCGTACCAACGGGGGGCATTCAATGAGTGAGTTGGGGGAGCAGACCCTCGAATCGGCACCGGCGGCGAGCCGGCCGGTGCGTTTGAGCGAGGCCCGCGAGGCCGCGGGACTGCACATCGCGGCGCTGGCCGCCGCGCTCAAGGTGCCTGTGCGCAAGCTGGAGGCCCTGGAGGCCGGCCGCTACGAGGAACTGCCCGACCTGACCTTCGCGCGCGCCCTGGCCTCCAGCGCCTGCCGCCAGCTGCGGATCGACCCGGCGCCGGTGCTGGAGCAGATCCCGCTGAACCCCAAGCCCGCGCTGCGCGACAGCGACAGCACCATCAACGCGCCCTTCAAGCCCGCGAGCGAGGCGCCCGCCGCCAGCCCGCTGACCTGGCTGTCGCGCCCCGCGCTGCTGGGCGCCATCGCCCTGCTGCTGGCGGCGCTGGTGGTCATGTTCCTGCCCGACATGGAACCCGCGGACGTGGTGCAGGGCGCGCCCGACACCGCCCAGGAGGCCGCCGCGCCCGCGGCCCCCGCCGCCGCGCCAGGGCTGCCGATCTTCCAGCCGTCCGAGGCCACGCCAGGCGCGCCCAGCGCGCCCGCGGGCGAGGAAACCACCGGCCCGGCCGACACCGGGGCGGCCGCGCCGCCCACCCCTTCGCCTGCGGCCGCGGGCGCGGCGCCCACCGCACCCACCAGTGCCGCGGCACCCACCGTCACCCCCGAGGCGCCGGCCGTGGCCACGCCCCCGGGCGGCGCCGTGCTGCAGATCGAGGCCAGTGGCGAGTCCTGGGCCGAGGTGGTGAACGGCACCGGCACCGTGGTGCTGCAGCGGCTGCTGCAGCGCGGCGAGCGCGTCGAGTTCTCGGCCGCGCCGCCATACGCGGTGACCATCGGCAAGGCCAGCGCGGTGCAGGTCAAGCTGCGCGGCCGCGCCTACGACGTCGCCAGCGTCGCGCGCAACGACGTCGCGCGCTTCGACGCCAAGTGAGTTCCCGCATGTCCGACGGCCCGATTCCCCTGCCCGAAGCCCCGCGCCGGCGCACCCGCCAGGGCGTGGTGCGCTGGGGCGATCACGGCGTGTCCATCGGCGGCGACGCCCCGGTGCGCGTGCAGTCGATGACCAACACCGACACGGCCGACGCCATCGCCACCGCCATCCAGGTGAAGGAGCTGGCCCAGGCCGGCTCCGAGCTCGTGCGCATCACCGTCAACAACGACGAGGCCGCGAAGGCCGTGCCGCACATCCGCGAGCAGCTCGACCGCATGGGCATCAGCGTGCCCCTGATCGGCGACTTCCACTACAACGGCCACCGCCTGCTCAGCGACCACCCGGCCTGCGCCGAGGCCTTGTCCAAGTACCGCATCAACCCCGGCAACGTGGGGCGCGGCGAGAAGGGCGACCGCCAGTTCGCGCAGATGGTCGAGATCGCCGCGCGCCACGGCAAGCACATCCGCATCGGCGTGAACTGGGGCAGCCTCGACCAGGACCTGCTCGCGCGCCTGATGGACGAGAACCACGCGCGCGCCCAGCCCTGGGACGCCAAGCAGGTGATGTACGAGGCGCTCATCACCTCGGCCATCTCGTCCGCCGAGCGCGCCGAGGCCATCGGCCTGCCGGGCGAGAACATCGTGCTGTCCTGCAAGGTCAGCGCGGTGCAGGACCTGATCGCCGTCTACCAGGCGCTGGCGCAGCGCTGCGACTACCCCCTGCACCTGGGCCTCACCGAGGCCGGCATGGGCACCAAGGGCGCGGTGGCCTCCACCGCCGCGCTGTCGGTGCTGCTGCAGCAGGGCATTGGCGACACCATTCGCATCTCGCTCACGCCGCAGCCCGGCGAGGCGCGCACACAGGAGGTGGTGGTCGCCCTGGAGATCCTGCAGGCCCTGGACCTGCGCAGCTTCGTGCCCAGCGTCACCGCTTGTCCCGGCTGCGGCCGCACCACCAGCACCACCTTCCAGGAACTGGCCAAGCAGATCGACGACTACCTGCGCGCCTCCATGCCGGTCTGGCGCGAGCGCTACCCGGGTGTCGAGGGCCTGAAGGTCGCGGTCATGGGCTGCATCGTCAACGGACCGGGCGAAAGCAAGCACGCCGACATCGGCATCAGCCTGCCCGGCACCGGCGAGGCGCCGGCCGCGCCGGTGTTCATCGACGGCCAGAAGGCCGTCACGCTGCGCGGTGAGGGCATCGCGCGCGAGTTCCAGACCATCGTCGAAAACTACATCGAGAAGCGGTTCGGCGTGTTGCACGCCTGACCGCCCCTTTTTCCATGGCCGAGAAACTGGTTGCCGTCAAAGGCATGAACGACATCGCCCCTCCGCAGTCGGCGCACTGGGAGTGGCTGGAAGACACGCTGCGCGCGCTCATGGCGGGCTACGGCTACCGCAACCTGCGCACGCCCATCGTGGAGCCCACGGCGCTGTTCGTGCGGGGCCTGGGCGAGGTGACCGACATCGTCGAGAAGGAGATGTACTCCTTCGAGGACCGGCTCAACGGCGAGCACCTCACGCTGCGGCCTGAGAACACCGCCGGCGTGGTGCGCGCCGCGCTGGAGCATTCCATGCTCTACGACGGCCCCAAGCGCCTGTACTACATGGGCCCGATGTTCCGGCACGAGCGCCCGCAGCGTGGTCGCTACCGGCAATTCCATCAGTTCGGCGCCGAGGCCCTGGGCTTCGCCGGCCCCGACGTCGACGTCGAACTCATCGTGCTGGCCTGCGACCTGTGGGCCAGGCTGGGCCTCACGGGCATCGAGCTCGAGATCAACAGCCTGGGCCAACCCGCCGAACGCCTGGCGCACCGCCAGGCGCTGATCGCCTACCTGGAATCGCACGCCGAACAGCTCGACGAGGACGCCAGGCGCCGCCTGCACAGCAACCCGCTGCGCATCCTCGACACCAAGAACCCCGCCATGCAGGCGCTGGTGAACGCGGCGCCCAAGCTCATGGACCACCTGGGGGCCGAATCGCTCGCGCACTTCGGGCGCGTGAAGGCCCTGCTGGAGGCGCACGGCATCGCGTACCGCGTCAATCCGCGCCTGGTGCGCGGCATGGACTACTACAACCTCACGGTGTTCGAGTTCGTCACCACCCAGCTCGGCTCGCAGGGCACGGTGTGCGCGGGCGGCCGCTACGACGGCCTGTTCGAGCAGATCGGCGGCAAGCCCACGCCCGCCGTGGGCTGGGCCCTGGGCATGGAGCGCATCCTGGAGCTGCTGAAAGAGCAGGGCCGCCTGCCCGAAGCGCCGGTGCCCGACGCCTACGCCGTGGTGCCCGACGCCGCCGAGCTGCCGCGCGTCATGCCGCTGCTGCGCGCTCTGCGCCAGGCCGGCGCCCGCGTGCAGATGCACGCCGCCGGCGCCGAGGGCATGGGCAGCATGAAATCGCAGTTCAAGAAGGCCGACGCCAGCGGCGCGCGCTTCGCGCTCATCTTCGGTGCCGAGGAAATCGCCTTGGGCCAGGTGGCGCTCAAGCCCCTGCGCGGCGAGCGCGAGCAGGCGGCGGGGCAGGTGATGCTGCCCCTGGCCGATCCCGGCGCCATCGCTGCCCGCCTTCGCGCGCACTGAGCGGGTCGCCCGCCTACCTACAATCCAGCACTTTCGCGAACGACGAGTCCAATGGCCAAACACCTCGACCTCGAAGAGCAGGAACAGCTCGACCAGATCAAACACTTCTGGGCCAAGTACGGCAACGCCATCAGCTGGCTGCTCATCGTGGTGTTCGGCGGCTTCGCCGCCTACAACGGCTGGAACTGGTGGCAGCGCAACCAGGCGGCCAAGGCGGCGGTGCTCTATGAAGAGGTCGACCGCGCCGTGCAGTCCAAGGACCTGGACCGCGTGGGCCGCGTGCTGGCCGACATGCGCGCCGATTTCGCCCGCACCACCTTCTCCGCCCAGGCCGGCCTGCTGGCCGGCAAGGCGCTGTTCGACGGCGGCCAGCTCGACAAGGCGCGCGAGGCCCTGCAGGCCGTGTTGAACGAGAGCAAGGACGAGGGGCTGCAGGCCGTCGCCCGCCTGCGCCTGGCCTCGGTGGAGCTGCAGGCCGACAAGCCCGACGCCGCCCTGCAGGTGCTGCAGGCCAAGGTGCCGGCGCCCTTCGAGCCGCTGCTGGCCGACCGCCGTGGCGACGTGCTGCTGGCCCAGGGCAAGACCGAGGAGGCCAAGGCCCAGTACGAGGCCGCCTGGAAGGCGCTGGATGCCGGCAATGAGGTGCGCCGCCTGGTGGCGGTGAAGCTGGCCTCGCTGGGCGTGGCCGTGGACGCGGGAGCCAAGCCATGAAGCGCCTGCGCACCGCCAGCCTGTGCCTCGCGGCCGCGCTCACGCTCGCGGCCTGCTCCTCCGGGCCCAAGAAGCCGCAGCCAGCGGACCTGGGCCCCGCCACCCAGCTGATGGGCACGCGCCAGATCTGGACCGCCAACGTGGGCGAGGGCGGCTCGGGCTTCGTGCCCGTGCACGCGGCCGGCCACGTGTTCGCGGCCGGCGCCACCGGCGTGGTGGCCGCCATCGACGCCAACACCGGCGCCGACGCCTGGCGCGTGGACCTGCGCACCCGCCTGGCCACGGGCGTGGGCAGCGACGGCCAGACCGCCGCCGTCGTCACCGCCGCCAATGTGCTGGTGGCCATCGTCGACGGCGAGACGCGCTGGCGCGTGCGCCTGCCGGCGCGTTCCTTCACGCCGCCGCTGGTGGCCGGCGGCCGGGTGTTCGTGCTCACCGCCGATCGCAGCGTGGTGGCCTTCGACGCCGCCAACGGGGCGCGCCTGTGGAACCAGACCCGCTCGGGCGACCCGCTCACGCTGAACCAGCCGGGCGCGCTCGCGGCCGTGGGCGACACCCTGGTGGCCGGCGTGTCCGGCCGCCTGGTCGGCCTCAACCCCGACAACGGCACGGTGCGCTGGGAAGCGCCCGTGGCCACGGCGCGCGGCACCAACGAGGTCGAGCGCCTGGTCGACGTGCTGGCGCCCGTCAGCCGCATCGGCACCAACATCTGCGTGCGCGCCTACAGCGCCGCGGTGGGTTGCCTGGACGGCGTGCGCGGCTCCGTGATCTGGACCAAGCCGGCGCAGGGCGTGGTGGGCGTGCACGGCGACGACCGCCTGCTGTTCGGTACCGAAAGCAACGGCACCCTCCTGGCCTGGCGGCGCGACAGCGGTGAACAGGCCTGGAGTTCCGAGCGCCTGAAGTACCGCCAACTCAGCGCCCCGCTGGCCCTGGGCCGCGTGATTGCGCTGGGCGACGGCACCGGCCTGGTGCACGTGCTGTCGCGCGAGGACGGCAGTGAAATGGCCCGTCTGAGCACCGACGGCTCGGCCATCGTGTCGCCGCCCGTGCTGGCCGGCGACGCGCTGGTGGTCATGACAGCGCGCGGCGGCCTGTACGCCTGGCGCCCGCAATAAGGCCCGTTCGCCCTCCATGAAACCCGTCGTCGCGCTCGTGGGCCGCCCCAATGTGGGCAAGTCCACCTTGTTCAACCGCCTCACGGGCACTCGCGACGCCATCGTGGCCGACCTGGCCGGCCTCACGCGCGACCGCCACTACGGCAATGGCCGCCTGGGCAAACGCGAGTACATCGTCGTCGACACCGGCGGCTTCGAGCCCGACGCCGGCGAGGGCAGCATCTACCGCGAAATGGCGCAGCAGACGCGCCAAGCCGTGGCCGAAAGCGACGTGGTGCTCTTCGTGGTCGACGCGCGCGCCGGCCTGAGCGCGCAGGACCACGACATCGCCAACTACCTGCGCCGCCTGGGCAAGCCCTGCGTGCTGGTGGCCAACAAGGCCGAGGGCATGACCCAGGGCACCCAGCTGGTGGAGTTCTTCGAACTCGGCCTGGGCGAAGTGCTGCCCGTGTCGGGCGCGCACGGGCAGGGCGTTCGCTCCATGATCGAGACCGCCCTCGACCAAGTCCCCGGCCTGGCCGAGGACGAGGAAGGCGAGGCCGAGGACAACACCGGCACCATCCGCCTGACCGTGGCGGGCCGCCCCAACGTCGGCAAATCCACGCTGATCAACGCCTGGCTCGGCGAGGAGCGCCTGGTCGCTTTCGACATGCCCGGCACCACGCGCGACGCCATCAGCGTGCCCTTCGAGCGCAATGGCCAACGCTTCGAGCTGGTCGACACGGCCGGCCTGCGCCGCAAGGGCCGCGTGTTCGAGGCGATCGAGAAGTTCTCCGTCATCAAGACGCTCCAGGCCATCGAGAACGCCAACGTCGTGCTGTTGCTGCTCGACGCCACCCAAGGCGTGACCGACCAGGACGCCCACATCGCGGGCTACATCCTGGAGAGTGGCCGCGCCGTGGTGGTGGCCATCAACAAATGGGACGCGATCGACAGCTACCAGCGCGAGCAGCTGGAGCGCCAGATCGAAAACCGCCTGGCGTTCCTGAAGTTCGCCGCGCTGCACCGCATTTCGGCGAAAAAGCGCCAGGGCCTGGCGCCGCTGTGGGCCTCCATTGCCCAGGCGCACGCCTCGGCCATGCGCAAGATGCCCACCCCGGTGCTGACCCGCCTGCTGCAGGAGGCGGTGGCCTTCCAGGCGCCGTCACGCGGTGGCCAGGCCCGGCCCAAGATGCGCTACGCCCACCAGGGCGGCATGAACCCCCCGGTGATCGTCATCCACGGCAACTCGCTGGACCGGGTGCCCGACGCCTACCGGCGCTTCCTGGAGGGGCGCTTTCGCAAGGCCTTCGACCTCGTCGGCACCCCGCTGCGCATCGAGTTCAGAACCTCGAGCAACCCCTTCAAAGCCGAATGACCGAGGCGCAAATAATGGCCCGGTGAGGCGCAGGGCATGCCCGTGTGGTATGTTTCCACCCTCCAAAACCAGCCGAACACGGAGCATATCGTGAGCAACAACAAAGGCCAGCTCTTGCAAGACCCGTTCCTGAACCAATTGCGCCGGGAACATGTCCCCGTCTCGATCTACCTGGTCAACGGCATCAAGCTGCAGGGCCAGATCGAGTCCTTCGACCAGTACGTCGTGCTGTTGCGCAACACCGTGACGCAAATGGTCTACAAGCACGCCATCTCGACCATCGTTCCCGGTCGTCCCGTGCAGTTCTCGGCCAACAACCCCGACGATTCCAACGCCGCCTGAGTCCGCCGCTGCGAGACACGCGCAACCCGAGCCGCCAGGCACGTCCTGACGGCCGGGTGGGCAACGCAGGGCGCGTTGCCCCACCGATTTGACATCTCCCACCGCCTCTCTCCCGAACGCCACACCATCGGTCATCCTGGTGGGGGTTGATTTCGGGCTTCCCCATTTCGATGCCGACCTGCAGGAGCTGGGCCAGCTGGCCGAGACCGCGGGTTACCGCGTGGCCGACCGCGTCAGCTGCAAGCGCCGTGCGCCCGATCCGGCCCTGTTCGTGGGCTCGGGCAAGGCCGACGAGATCAAGATGCTGGTGCAGTCCACCGGCGCCAGCGAGGTGCTGTTCGATCAGGCGCTGAGCCCGGCCCAGCAGCGCAACCTCGAGCGCCACATGGGCTGTCCGGTCAACGACCGCACCCTGCTGATCCTGGAAATCTTCGCGCAGCGCGCGCGCAGCCACGAGGGCAAGCTGCAGGTCGAACTCGCGCGGCTGCAGTACTTGTCAACCCGGCTGGTGCGGCGCTGGTCGCACCTGGAGCGCCAGAGCGGCGGCATCGGCATGCGCGGCGGCCCGGGCGAGACGCAGATCGAGCTCGACCGCCGCATGATCGGCGAGGCCATCAAGCGCACCAAAGAGCGCCTGGAGAAGGTCAAGAAGCAGCGCGCCACGCAGCGCCGCCAGCGCCAGCGCCGCGAGGCCTTCACCATCTCCCTGGTGGGGTACACCAACGCCGGCAAGAGCTCGATCTTCAACGCCCTGGTGAAGGCCCGCACCTATGCGGCTGACCAGCTCTTCGCCACGCTGGACACCACCACCCGTCAGCTCTACCTGGGCGAGGCCGGGCGCACGGTGTCGCTGTCCGACACCGTGGGCTTCATCCGCGAGCTGCCGCACGGCCTGGTGGAGGCTTTCGCCGCGACCTTGCAGGAAGCCGCCGACGCCGACCTGCTGTTGCATGTCGTCGACGCCTCCAACCCCGACCACCCCGAGCAGATCGCCGCCGTGCAGCGTGTGCTCGGTGAGATCGGGGCGGCCGAGGTGCCGCAGTTGCTGGTTTTCAACAAGATCGACGCCATGGACCCGGCGAACCGGCCCCTGCGTGCGCTGGACGCGATGGAGGTCGATGGGCAGAGCGTGCCGCGCGTCTTCGTGAGCGCGCTTTCGGGCGAAGGTCTGCCCGAACTGCGGTCCTGGCTGGCGGCCGAGGTGGCGCGCCGCCACGGCGCGCCGGCCGAACAAGACCCCATGCGGCCCGCCGAAGCGGCCGACCCGCTGGTTTGATTGGGCACAATGTGAACTCCGAGTCGATAACAGGAACAACACCGAGCATGGATGTGAACCTTGGGACCCCGCAGGCCGCGCGCGACGCCGCGCCGGCCCGTCCGCGTGGCTGGCGCCGCTGGCTGGGCGTGTTCAACCTCAACGACCCGCGCTGGGGTCGCGAGGACGGTGAGCAAAACGGCCGCGAGGACGATTCGCGATCGCCGCAGCGTCCGCGCGGGCAGGGCCCCAACCAGGGCCCGCCCGACCTGGACGAACTCTGGCGCGACTTCAACCGCAAGCTCGGTGGCTTGCTGGGCAACCGCCGGCCCGGCGGCCCCGGTGGCCCCACGGGCGGCGGCAACGGCGGCGGCCAGGGTTTCAACCCCAACCCCAAGGCGGCCGGCGTGGGCGTGGGCCTCATCGCCGGCATCGCGGTGCTCATCTGGCTGGGCACGGGCTTCTTCATCGTGCAGGAAGGCCAGCAGGCCGTCATCACCCAGTTCGGCCGTTACCACAGCACCGTGGGGGCCGGTTTCAACTGGCGCCTGCCATACCCCGTGCAGCGGCATGAGACGGTGTTCGTGACGCAGCTGCGCTCGGTCGACGTGGGGCGCGACAACATCGTGCCGGCGACGGGCCTGCGCGAGTCGTCCATGCTCACCGAGGACGAGAACATCGTCGACATCAAGTTCGTCGTGCAGTACCGCCTGAGTGACGCGCGCGCCTTCCTGTTCGAAAGCCGCGACCCCGACCTGGCCGTGCTCAAGGCCGCCGAGACCGCCGTGCGCGAGGTGGTGGGCAAGATGAAGATGGACGCCGTGCTGGCCGAGGAACGCGACCAGATCGCGCCGCGCGTGCGCAGCCTCATGCAGACCATTCTCGACCGCTACAAGGTGGGCATCGACGTGGTGGCCGTGAACCTGCAGCAGGGTGGCGTGCGCCCGCCTGAGCAGGTGCAGGCGGCCTTCGACGACGTGCTGCGCGCCGGCCAGGAGCGCGAGCGCGCCAAGAACGAGGCTGAGGCCTACGCCAACGACGTGGTGCCACGCGCCCGCGGCACGGCCTCGCGACTGAAGGAAGAGGCCGAGGGTTACAAGGCGCGCATCTCCGCCCAGGCGCAAGGCGATTCGCAGCGCTTCAAGTCGCTGCTGGCCGAGTACCAGAAGGCACCGCAAGTCACGCGCGATCGCCTCTACATCGACACCATGCAGCAGATCTACGGCAACGTGACCAAGGTGCTGGTCGACACCAAGAACGGCGGCTCCAACCTGCTGTACCTGCCGCTCGACCGCCTGATGCAGTCCGCGGGCGCCATGCCGCCGAGCGTGCCCGCCAATGCCCTGCCGAGCACGTCCTCGCCGGCCTCCACGGCGGTGCCGACCGAGCGCTCCGGCGACGGCGCCCGCTCGCGCGAGCGCGAAAGCCGCTGATAAGGGAAGTCAGAACATGAACAAACTTGGTTTCGTCGTCACCTCCCTCATCGTGCTGCTGGCCGTGGCCAGCTCCATGCTGTTCGTCGTCGATCAGCGCCAGTTCGGCGTGGTCTACCAGCTCGGCCAGATCAAGCAGGTCGTGACCGAGCCCGGCCTGAACTTCAAGCTGCCGCCGCCGTTCCAGAACGTCACCTACATCGACAAGCGCCTGCTCACGCTCGAGAGCCAGGACAGCGAGCCGACCCTCACCGCCGAGAAGCAGCGCGTGGTGATTGACTGGTACGTGCGCTGGCGCATCAGCGACCCGCAGGCCTACATCCGCAACGTGGGCACCAACGAGCGCGCGGGCGCCCTGCAGCTCAACCGTGTGGTGCGCAACGCGTTCCAGCAGGAGGTGAACAAGCGCACCCTGCGCGAGCTGCTCGCCACGCACCGCGAGGAGCTCATGCGCGAGGTGCAGCGCGGCGTGGTGGCGGCGGTGCAAAGCGCCAACCAGCCCTGGGGCATGGAGGTGGTGGACGTGCGCATCAACCGCGTCGACTACGCCGAGTCCATCGTGTCCTCCGTCTACCAGCGCATGGAGGCCGAACGCAAGCGCGTGGCCAACGAGCTGCGCTCTACCGGCTACGCCGAGGGCGAGGCCATCCGCGCCGACGCCGACCGCCAGCGCGAGGTGATCGTGGCCGAGGCCTACCGCGACGCCCAGCGCATCAAAGGCGAGGGCGACGCCGCCGCCGCGGCCTCGTTCGCCGAGGCTTTCGGCCGCGACCCGGCTTTCGCGCAGTTCTACCGCAGCCTAGAGGCCTACAAGGCCAGCTTCACGGGCCGCAACGACGTGATGGTGGTCGATCCCTCGACCGACTTCTTCCGGGCGCTGCGCAGCCCGAGCGCGGCGACGCAGCGCTGAACATGAACAGCGGTGGCGGCGACGCCTGGTGGCTGGCGCTGGGGCTCGTCCTGGTGTTCGAGGGCTTGCTCCCGCTGCTGTCACCCGGCGGCTGGCGCCGCGTCTTCACGCAGATGCTCTCGCTGCGCGACGGGCAGATCCGCTTCTTCGGACTCATCAGCGTGGCCGCGGGCCTGCTGATTGCGGGCCTGTTCGCCTGAGCCCAGGCCGGCGCCTGCCGGGGCCCCGCATGGGTCCCGGTAGAATCCGGTTTTTAACAGCGCCTGAAAACGCCATGTCCGCCTGGGTCCTCCCGGATCACATCGCCGATGTCCTGCCGTCCGAGGCCCGGCACATCGAAGAACTCCGCCGAAGTCTGCTCGATACCGCCCGCGCCCACGGCTACGAGCTGGTGATGCCGCCGTTGCTCGAGCACATCGAGTCGCTGCTCACCGGCACCGGTGAATCGCTCGATCTGCGCACCTTCAAGCTCGTGGACCAGCTCAGCGGCCGCACGCTGGGCCTGCGCGCCGACAGCACGCCCCAGGTGGCGCGCATCGACGCCCACCTGCTCAACCGCCAGGGCGTGGCACGCCTGTGCTACTGCGGCCCGGTGGTGCACACGCGCATGGAGCGCCCGGCGTCCAGCCGCGAGCCGCTTCAGTTTGGCGCCGAGATATATGGCCACGCCGGGCTGGAGGCCGATCTGGAGGCGCTGGAGCTGGCCCAGGCCTGCCTGCGCGGCGCCGGCCTGCGCGAGCTGCAGGTCGATCTGGCTGACGTGCGCATCATCGACGCCGTGCTGGATCCGCTGAAGCTGCCCGCCGCGCGGGTGGCCCTGCTGCACGCCGCCCTCACCGCCAAGGACGTGGCCGAGCTGCGCTTGCTCTCCAAGGCCCTGCCCGCGGCCGTGCAGCGCGACCTGACCGCGCTGGCCACGCTGTTCGGCGATGCCCAGGTGCTGGCCGAAGCACGCCGCGTGCTCACGCCGTCGCCGGCCTTGCACGCCGCGCTGGACGAGCTGCAGTGGCTGGCCGAGCACGTGCAGGGCATGGCGGTCTCGTTTGATCTGTCCGACCTGCGTGGCTATGCCTATTACACCGGTGTGCGTTTCGCCGTCTTCGCGCGCGACGCGCGCGGCCCGGCCGCCGACATCGCGCGCGGCGGCCGCTACGACGAGGTGGGGGCCGTGTTCGGGCGCAAGCGCCCGGCCGTGGGCTTCAGCCTCGACCTCAAGGAACTCGTCGCCTGCGTGGCCCCGCGCCCCCTGGTGGCCGCCATCCGCGCTCCCTGGGGCATGGACGCCGGCCTGCGCCAGGCGGTGGCCCTCCTGCGCGCGCAGGGCCATACCGTGGTCTGTGCCCTGCCGGGGCACGAGCACGAGGTCGATGAATTCCTGTGTGACCGCGAGCTGGTGCCCGACACCGGCCGCCCGGGCGGCTGGACCGTCCGGCCTCTTTGACTGGAAACCGAGATGAGCAACAAGGACCGCGCCGCAACCCCCGGGCGCAACGTGGTGGTGGTCGGCACCCAGTGGGGCGACGAAGGCAAGGGCAAGCTGGTCGACTGGCTGACCGAAACCGCGCAGGGCGTGGTGCGTTTCCAGGGCGGCCACAACGCGGGCCACACCCTCGTCATCAACGGCGTGAAGACGGCGCTGCACCTCATTCCCAGCGGCATCATGCGCGCGGGCGTCAAGTGCTACATCGGCAACGGCGTGGTGCTCTCGGTCGGCAAGCTGTTCGAGGAAATCGAGGGACTGGAGAAAGCTGGCGTCGAGGTGCGTTCGCGCCTGCGCGTGAGCGAGGCCTGCCCGCTGATCCTGCCCTTCCACGCCGCGGTGGACATCGCGCGCGAGGCCGCCAAGGTCAAGGCCGGCACCGAGAAGATCGGCACGACGGGCCGCGGCATCGGCCCGGCTTACGAGGACAAGATCGCGCGCCGCGCGCTGCGCGTGCAGGACCTGAAGTACCCCGAGCGCTTCGCGGCCAAGCTGCGCGAACTGCTGGACCTGCACAACCACGTGCTCACCACCTACCTGCATTCGGCCGACATGGCCTGGGACGACAAGATCGCGCCCTACATGAAGGACGGCGCCATCCAGTTCGAGCGCGTCTACGCCGAAGCCATGGCCCAGGCCGAGCAGCTCAAGCCCATGATCGCCGACGTCTCGCGCGAGCTCAACGAAGCCCACCAGGCGGGTGTCAACCTGCTGTTCGAGGGCGCGCAGGGCACGCTGCTCGACATCGACCACGGCACCTACCCCTTCGTCACCTCCAGCAACTGCGTGGCCGGCAACGCCGCGGCCGGCGCGGGCGTGGGTCCGCAACTGCTGCACTACGTGCTGGGCATCACCAAGGCCTATTGCACGCGTGTGGGCGGCGGCCCGTTCCCCACCGAACTCGACTGGGAAACGGAAGGCACGCCGGGCTGGCACATGGCCACCGTGGGCGCCGAAAAGGGCGTCACCACCGGCCGCTCGCGCCGCTGCGGCTGGTTCGACGCCGCGCTGCTCAAGCGCTCGGCCCAGGTGAACGGCCTGTCGGGCCTGTGCATCACCAAGCTCGACGTGCTCGACGGCCTGACCGAGTTGCAGCTCTGCACGGGCTACGAGCTCGACGGCGAGCGCATCGACATCCTGCCCATGGGCGCCGACGAGATCGCGCGTTGCAAGCCCATCTACGAGACCATTCCCGGCTGGACGGAGTCCTCCGTGGGCGTCACGCGCTTCGAGGACCTGCCCGCGAACGCGCGCCACTACCTCAAGCGGATCCAGGAGACCACCGGCGTGCCGATCCACGTGGTGTCCACCAGCCCCGACCGCGACCACACCATCCTGCTGCAGCACCCCTTCCAGGGGTGAGCACGGGTAAGCCCGGGTAGGGCGTTCGCCCGCCCCACGACACACTGTTTCGACCCTCCCAGCCTGGAGTCCGCACGCATGCTCACCGAAGACGGCAAACACCTCTACGTCTCCTACGACGAGTACCACAACCTCATCGAAAAGCTGGCGCTCAAGGTGTACCAGTCGGGCTGGGAGTTCGACACCATCCTGTGCCTGGCGCGCGGCGGCATGCGCCCGGGCGACATCCTCTCCCGCATCTTCGACAAACCGCTGGCCATCATGTCCACCAGCTCTTACCGCGCCGAGGCCGGCACGGTGCAGGGCAAGCTCGACATCGCGCGCTACATCACCACGCCCAAGGGCGAAATCGCCGGCAAGGTGCTGCTGGTCGACGACCTCGCCGACTCGGGCCACACGCTCAAGGTGGTGATCGACCTGCTCAAGAACAACTACTCGCCTATCACCGAGTTGCGCAGCGCGGTGATCTGGACCAAGCAGCTGTCCACCTTCACGCCCGACTATTCGGTGGAATACCTGCCCACCAACCCGTGGATCCACCAGCCGTTCGAGGGCTACGACAGCCTGCGCCCCGCGCAACTGCTGGAAAAGTGGAAGCTGTGAGCGAATGAGCCGCGAGCGCCTGTCCACCCAGCTCATCCACCACCCCTACAAGCCCCCCGAGGGCTTCGAGGCTGTCGCGCCTGGCGTGCACAAGGCCTCCACCGTCATCTTCCCGAACGTGCAGGCCCTGCGCACCTACGACTGGAAGGACAAGAGCGGCTACACCTACGGCCTGCACGGCACGCCCACCACCTTCACCCTGGAGGAGCGCATCGCCACCCTGGAAGGCGGTGCGCACTGCGTGCTCGCGCCCAGCGGCCTGGCCGCCGTGGCCCTGGTGGACATGGCCTTCCTGCGCACGGGCGACGAACTGCTGATCCCGGACAACGCCTACGGGCCCGGCAAAACCTTCGCCGAGGGCGAACTGGCGGCCTGGGGCATTGCGCACCGCTTCTACGATCCCATGGACCCGGCCGACCTGGCCGCGAAGATCTCGTCGGCCACGCGCCTGGTGTGGCTGGAGGCGCCGGGCTCCATCACGCTCGAGTTCCCCGACATCCCCGCGCTGGTGGCGGTGGCGCGCCGGGCCAGCGAAGGCCGCGAGCGGCCCATCGTCACCGCGCTGGACAACACCTGGGGCGCCGGCATCGCGTTCGCGCCTTTCGCTCTGGGCGTGGACCTGTCCGTGCAGGCGCTCACCAAGTACCCCAGCGGCGGTGCCGACGTGCTCATGGGCTCCGTGGTCACGCGCGACGAGGCCTTGCACCGCACGGTGCTGCTGTGCCACATGCGCCTGGGCCTGGGCGTGGCTGGCAACGACGCCGAGCTCGTGCTGCGCGGTCTGCCCAGCATCGAACTGCGCTACCGCGCCCAGGACGCCGCCACGCGCGAGCTGGCGCACTGGATGCAGGGCCAGCCCGGCGTGGCGCAGGTTTTCCATCCGGCGCTGGCGGGCTCGCCCGGCCACGCCACCTGGCAACGCGACGCCCAGGCGGCTGGCTGCCTGTTCAGCGCAGCCTTCGACGCGTCCATTCCCCAGGAACGCATCGACGCCTTCTGCGACAGCCTGCGCGTGTTCAAGCTGGGCTGGAGCTGGGCCGGTCCCATCAGCCTGTGCGCACCGTACCGCATGAGCGCCATCCGGACATTGGGTTGGCCTCACGCAGGGGGTCTGGTACGCTTTGCCATCGGCCTGGAACACGTCGAAGACCTGCGGGCCGACTTGGCGCAGGCCTTGCCCCGCTTGCGGTCCTGACCCCCCTTCAACCCGACGAAAGCGCGATTTGGCTACACCCAACTACGGTTACGAGAAACGGCAGCGCGAGCTGGCCAAGAAGCAGAAGAAGGAAGAGAAACTGCGCGCCAAGGCCGCGCGCAAGACCAGCGAGCACCCAGACGGTGCCGACCAGCCCGATGGCGAGACGTCCGGTGCGCCGGGCGATGCCGGGCAGGGCGATGGTGGCGCCGGCGGCGCCAACTGAAGGCCTCAACCGGCCTTCGGGGCCGGTGCCGTTTCGCTGTCGATGAGGCGGCGCGCGGCCGCTCGCATCGCCCCCATCGACCGGTCGGTGGGCTCGCAAGGCAGGGCCTCGGCGAAGCGGCGGAAGTTGCGCGAGGTCGAGGCCGCGTAAGTGGGGTCGTAGTGCTGGCCCAGCAGATCCCGCACCATTTCCGGCGTGCGCCCCGCGCGCACCAGACCGATCCAGCCGTTGACCACCTCGCCGCCCCGCAGCGCGCGCAGGGCCTGCAGGCGCCCGATCAGCAGCTCGGGGTCGCGCACGAAGTAGTCGTAGTCTTCCAGCAGCAGCGCCACGCGCTCCTCGTCGCTCAGGCGCAGGGCGATGCACTCGCTGGCGCGCAGGGCGTCCATCAGGCCGTCGGGCACGCGCAGGTTGCCCACCTTCTTGCTTTCGCTTTCGGCGTACACCGGTCGCTCGGGGTCGAAGCGGCGCAGCGCGTCCCACAGCAAGGAATCGAAGCCCTTTTGGCTGGGCTGTGGCTGGCCGGGCAGGTGGCCCAGCACCGAGCTGCGGTGGCAGGCCAGGCCCTCCAGGTCGAGCACCTGCGCACCCTCAGCCGCCAGCGCGTGCAGCAGCCGCGTCTTGCCGCTGCCCGTGGGACCACAGACGACGCGGTAGCGCAAGCCCGCGGCCAGGCGGGGCAGGTCGTCCACCAGCGCGGCGCGCCAGGCCTTGTAGCCGCCGTCGATGAGCGTGACCTGGAAACCGATGGCGCCCAGGATGGTGGCCAGGGCGCCGCTGCGGTTGCCGCCGCGCCAGCAGTAGACCAGCGGGCGCCAGCTCTTGGGCTTGTCGAGCACCTCGCGCTCGATATGGGCGGCGATGTTGCGCGCGGCGAGCGCGGCGCCGCGCTTCTTGGCCTCGAAGGCGCTCACCTGCTTGTACATGGTGCCGATCTCAATGCGCTCGGCGTTGTCCAGCGTGGGCCAGTTCAGGGCGCCGGGTACGTGGTCGAGCGCGTGCTCGTCCTCGGTGCGGGCGTCGATGATCGTGTCGAATTCGGCGAGGCGGCGCAGGGCGTCGCCTGCGCTCAGGGTGGCAACGGGCATGGGCCCGATTATCCTGCCGCGATCAGTTTGCGCAGTTCAGGCCAGACCGTGTCGCGCATGGTGGGCTGGGCCTTCTCGTTCGGGTGGATGCGGTCGCTCTGGAACAGCGCCAGCGGGTCGGCGCCGTCGGCCACGCCCTTGAGGAAAAAGGGCACCAGCGCGGCCTTTTCCTGCCGTGCCACGGCGGCGAACAGCTCGCGGAATTCCTGTCCGTACTTCGCGCCGTAGTTGGGCGGCATTTCCATGCCCAGCAGCAGCACGCGCGCGCCGGCGGCCTTGGCGGCGCGCGCCATGACGGCCAGGTTGTCGCGCGTCATGCTCAGCGGCAGGCCGCGCAGGGCGTCGTTGCCGCCCAGCTCGATGACCACGACCGAGGGCCGGTGCTGCTGGAGCAGCGCTGGCAGGCGCGAGCGCCCGCCCGAGGTGGTGTCGCCGCTGACGCTGGCGTTGACCACCCGCGCCGGAACCTTTTCGGCCTTGAGCCGCTCTTCGGTGAGCGCGACCCAGCCACTGCCCCGGCGCAGGCCGTATTCGGCGCTGAGCGAATCGCCCACCACCAGCACCACGGGCTCGGCCTTGCCCTGGGCGCGCAGCGCGCCCGCCTGGCCGAGCGCCCACGCCGCCACCAGGCTCAGGCTAAAGTGGCGGCGGTTCGTCTTCAGGGAATGCTTCATGTCCGATGTGATGATTGCGGTCAGCCATGTGTTCAAGTCGGTGTCCGACTCGACGGGCACGCTGACCATTCTGCGCGATATCGATTTCAGCCTGCGCCGCGCCGAAACCGTGGCCATCGTGGGCGCCTCCGGCTCGGGCAAGAGCACCTTGCTGTCGATCATCGCGGGCTTGGATACCCCGACGCAGGGAACGGTTCACATCGATGGTGTCGATCTGTTCGCCATGGACGAGGACCGCCGCGCCGCGTTGCGCGCCGAGAAGGTGGGGTTCGTGTTCCAGAGCTTCCAGCTGCTGGCCAACCTGACCGCATTGGAGAACGTGATGCTGCCGCTGGAGTTGGCCGGGCGGCGCGACGCCCGCGCCGCCGCCACGCAGATGCTGCAGCGCGTGGGCCTGGGCGAGCGGCTCAACCACTACCCCAAGGTGCTGTCGGGCGGTGAGCAGCAGCGCGTGGCCCTGGCGCGGGCCTTCGTGGTGCGCCCGGCCGTGCTGCTGGCCGACGAGCCCACGGGCAGCCTGGACTTCGCCACCGGCGCCAGCGTGATGGAGTTGATGTTCGAGCTCAACCGCGAGCAGCACACCACGCTGGTGCTGGTCACGCACGACCGCGGCATCGCCGAGCGCTGCGAGCGCCGCATCACCATCAGCGCGGGCCAGGTGGCCGACATCAGCGCCGGCGTCGCGGCCTGAGGCGCCGCGCGCGGGCTGGCGGGGCCGCCGGGGCGGGGGGCCGATAATCGCGCCCATGTCCGCCCCGCCCAAAGCCCCGTCCGCCACCAAAGTCCTGTTCGGTTTCCACGCGGTTGGCGTGCGCCTGAAGACCGCGCCGCAGAGCCTGGTCGAGGTCTACGTGGACAGCTCGCGGCGCGACGCGCGCATGCGCCAGTTCCTCGAACGCGCCAAGGAAGCCGGCGTGCGCCTGATCGAGGCCGACGCGCTGCGCATCGCCAAGCTCGCCGGCAGCCACGGCCACCAGGGCGTGGCCGCGCGCGTGCTGCCCGTCGAACAGGCCCGTTCGCTCGACGATCTGCTGGACCAGGTGGACGGCGCGGGCCAGGCACCGCTGCTGTTGGTGCTCGACGGCGTGACCGATCCGCACAACCTGGGCGCCTGCCTGCGCGTGGCCGACGGCGCGGGCGCGCACGCCGTGGTGGCGCCCAAGGACCACGCGGTGGGCCTGAACGCCACCGTGGCCAAGGTGGCCAGTGGCGCGGCCGAGACCATGCCGTACTTCATGGTGACCAATCTCGCGCGCACGCTGGGCGAGCTCAAGGAACGCAACATCTGGGTCATCGGCACCAGCGACGACGCGCCCAAATCGGTCTACGAGGTCGACCTCAAGGGCCCGGTGGCCCTGGTGCTGGGCGCCGAGGGCCCAGGCATGCGCCAGCTCACGCGCAAGACCTGCGATGAGCTGGTGCACATCCCCATGCGCGGCGCGGTCGAGAGCCTGAACGTCTCGGTGGCCAGCGGCGTCTGCCTCTACGAGGCCTTGCGCCAGCGCGGCTGACCTCCCACGGACGAGGCGCTCCGCGCCTGGGTCCGCTCGGCGCGGCACATCGCCGTGCTCAGCGGGGTGGGCATGCGCGCAAGAAAAAAGCCCCGCGGCGCGGGCCGCGGGGCTTGGTCTGGACTCCGTGGCGCTCAGCGCGGCACGATCGCGTAGGACGGGTCGTTCTTGAAGTCCGGGTCCAGGTTGGGCGTGAACTGCACCCAGCGGGCCTGTGCGGTCGAGGCGTTGGTCGCGCCGGCGTTCTTCGCCGCCGCCAGCATGCCGCGCGCCACGGCCGCGTAGCCGCCGGCCCAGTCGGGGTAGGCCGGGTCATTGGGCTGGGCGGTGGTGCCGCAGGTGGCGGTGCCGTAGTTCAGCTTGTAGAAGTCGGCCCAGGTGTTGACGTACGAGCTGCCGTTCATGGTCTGCAGCCAGTAGCCCGCGGCGCGGCTGGTGCAGAAGCCGGCCGTTTGGGAGGTGGCCAGGAAGCGGTCGATCTGCATGCGGCCCACGCTGTTGAGCACGGCGCTGGCGTTCGGCACGTTGTTCTCCGTCAGCCAGCTCATCACGGTGGCGAAGAAATCCGACTCGTACGACGGCGACTGGTTGTTGTTGTACTGCGAGATCAGCGCACCCATGGGCGAGAACAGCGGACCCGATTTGCCCGGGCCGTAGGTATCCAGGAACCAAGCCATGTTGTTCGACAGCATGGTGTCGAAGTAGCCGTTCATGGGGTGGTTGTCCGGCGTGGCGAAGGCCGCTTCGGCGAGGGAACGCGCGCCCCAGGTCTGGCCGCGCACCTGCTCGGGCATCAGCAGGCCCTTGCCCTGCTGGCGGTAGTACGGGTCGTTGGCGGCGACGTTCCAGGCGGCCCAGAACATCATTTCGTCGAGGTAGAAGGCGTCGCCGGTGACCAGGTAGGGGATATAGGCGTACGACCCCTGGTGCGCGATGTCCGGCGTCCAGACGCTGGACGTGCTGGCGGTCGGCACGGCGGGGCTGGAGGAGCCGTAGCGCAGCGCGATGCCGGGGTACTTGATCACGCTGATGGGCTGGTCGGTGGCCTCGTCGCGGTAGTGCACGGGGGCGCTGGCGGCGGCGTCGGCGTTGGCCAGCATGGAGGCGCGGGCGCGGTCGTCCTGGCTGACCAGGTACATCGCCGTCCAGCGCGGCACGGGGGCGATCTCCGCCCGGCCGCCGGTGCCCGGCATGTTGGTGGTCAGCATGGCCGTGCCCATGGGGCCGGTGTTGGTCTTGGCCAGGTTGCTCGCCTCGGCGGCGAGCACGGTTTCAGGAATCGTCAGGCCCAGGTTGTAGTTCCAGGTGGCGCGGCTATCCAGGAAGTAGCGCATGTTGTGGCGCAGGCGAACGTTCGGTGCGGCGCCGTTGTTCCACACCACCTTGTGCCAGCGCGCATGGTGGTGGTGCGTGAACGAGGGCTGCGACAGCAGCGTCTGGCCGTTGGCCGTGACGGTCAACGAGTAGCTCAGGTCAGACGGCGAGGCCTTGAGCGCCCAGTTGTTCTCCATCACCACGTCGGTGCGGATCTGGCCGCTCTGGTACAGGCGGGTGTGCAGGCGTGCGACCAGGTGCGGGTGGGCGGCGCCGGTGGCCTGGTTGACCATGGGCGCGACCACGGTGAATTCGCTGGCCACCGGGCCGTACAGGCGGCGGTTGGTGCCACTGGCGATCTGCTGCTTGAGCTGCTGCTGCGGGTTGGCCACCAGGGTGCTGCCGTCGGCGAGCTTGGCCGTGACCTGCAGGTTCCAGGCCGGATCGGCTGGCACCGAGACGCTGGGGCTGGTCTTGGCGGCGGGGTAGAAATTGATCAGGCGCGCGGTGTTGGCTGGCAGGCTGGGGACGCTGGCGCTGAGCACAGCGAAACGCACGGAGCCGTTGGCATGGGTGGACACCTCATCCATCTGCACGGGCACGGTGTTGCCGGCGCTGTCCTGGGCGCTGAGGCCCTGGCTGGTGGAAAGGTCGCCGCTGCGGAAGGGCTGGCCGAAGGTGATGGGCAGGTTGGTCTGGGCGCTGCCGGAGCTCACCTCCACGCAGGTGATGGCGCCCGCGGCGCAGGCCAGGCCGCCGATGCCGACCGCCGGGGCGGGAGCGGGGGCAGGCGCGGGGGCAGGCGCCGGCGCGGGGGCAGGTGCCGGAGCGGGGGCAGGCGCCGGTGCGGGAGCAGGTGCCGGCGCGGGGGCAGGCGCCGGCGCGGGGGCAGGTGCCGGAGCGGGGGCAGGTGCCGGAGCGGGGGCAGGTGCCGGAGCGGGGGCAGGCGCCGGCGCGGGGGCAGGTGCCGGAGCGGGGGCAGGCGCCGGAGCGGGGGCAGGTGCTGGAGCAGGCGACTTGATCGATTCCCAGAACTTCTTGAAGCTGTTCCAGGACCAGCCACGGGCCGCCGCCGCGTCCATCTCGGCTTGGGTGGGCGAGCCGCCGTTGGCGGGCGGCGGGGGCGCCGCGCTGGCCGCGTTGTCCACGGGCGCCGCGGAGGCGCCTTCGCTACCCCCACCGCCACCACCACCACAGGCGGCCAAGGCCACGCAGGTGAACAGGGCCGCCAACACCGGGCGGGACAACTGCCGTTTCTGGCGGGGATTAACCAATTCGATTTCCATGATGGTTGGCGTTCGCAATGAGTTGAATTGAAAGTTCCGACGCCTGGCGAATTTCAGCCAAAAGCGTTAATACGAATGTTTGGGGTTCTGCAGTCCGATCGTGAAGTGCCTCACGTTTTTGGCCCCATTGCCTTGTTTCTCGACGCCACTGCGAATGACTTTAGGGGGGGTGAAAGCGTGAAAAGCGGCACAGTTGATCGGCTGTTCAAAATCGGCGATGTGCGGAAGTGCGCGGAAACGCACGGCATTTTTTGCCGACGAACGGTATTCTTCGTACAAAAAGACACAAATTGACCCACCACTTCATCGGTGTACCGAATAGGTAGTAGGCGCCGGATGGGAGGCTGATTCGAGCGAATCAGAGGGGTGCGATATCGCGAAATACCGTCAATGAATTATTGACGGAGAATTGCCATTGATCGCCGTGTCAATTGGTAACTCATTCGGCCTTGGGGGCGGACCGAATGGAAAATCCCTGTCACCGATTGTTGAAAATCGGTGACGAATTGTGAGTTCAGGGGAGCAGCGCGCCCGGTGTCGAATGGCCGGCGCGCGATTGGCCATTGAAATCGCTGGGAATGTCCGGGGTGGCGGGGCCATCCAGCGGGGCCCGCCGCCAGTGCCATTGCAGGGCCCGTGCCGCCGCCGGGTCCAGCCACCGGGCCAGCGGGGCGGCGTCGCGCTCGTCCACCACGCTGCGGTCGCGCCGCCAACTGCCGCCGTCGACGAGGTTGGCCTGCAGGCGGGCGCTGGAGCCCGCCCGCACGGTGATGCCGGCCGTATTGATGAGCGTGTTGTGCACCACCCGCACGTCCACACCCCGGTTCACGTCCACGCCCGCGTCGTTGCAATGCGCGACCACGTTGTTGGCGGCGAGGCCACCGCGGTGCTCAAACGACCGGCAGGTGCCGTCGCGGCACACCTGGGGGTCGGTGCCACCGCCGCCCACCGAAATGCCCACGCGCTCGCCGGGTTGTGAAATGCCCTGGGGCGTGCAGACCACCAGGTTGCGTTCGATTCGGATGTCCTCACTGGCGCCCTTGGCAAATAAGCCATAGGCCACGCGGTTGCCCTGGGTTTTCACGAAATGGGCGGCGTGGTTGTCGTGCACGCGCCAGCGGTGGGCGCCGACCAGATCGAGCATGACCACGGGTTGGGCGGTGTCGCGCGGGCTGGTGTTGCTCAGGGTGTTCCAGGCCAGCTCGCCTGCGTCGGGCCAGTTGCCGTTCTGCCCATTGACCTTGATTGGGGCATTGAAGTCGCTGAGCCGGTTGTTGCGGATGCTCACCCGCGCGCCGCGCCCGATCACGTGGAAGGCGTGCTCGCAATCGCCGTGGCGCGCGCAGGTGCCGCGGATGTCCAGGTTCTCGAACACCCAGTGCGGACGGTCGACGCGGATGCCGTCCACCTGGGCGAAGGCGAACCACACGGTGCCCGGGCGCTCGGCGCGCAGGGCGATGGGGGCGTCGGCCCTGCCGTCCTGGCCCAGGCGCAGGGGAGCGTCGAAGGGGTAGAGGCCCGGCGCCACCACGATCTGCGTGCCGGGCGTGGCCCGCAGCAGGGCGTCTCGGATGGCCTGCGGGGTGTCGACCGCCCAGCGGGTGGAGAGACCGGCCGGGAGCGGAAAAGACTCGGGGCGCTGGCCCTTGCCCAGGTCGGGCAGGGGGCCCGGAGGCGGCTCGGGCTCCACCCGCGAGCGCAGGGCGTACAAGGGCGGCAGCAGCCAGCGCTCCAGCCGGGGGTGGCCCTGCAGCCGGCGTTCGGTGTAGCGGATCAGTTCGTTGGGACTGCGGCTGGTGGCCTGGTCCCAGACGGCCCGGCCCCGTTCGGTGCCGGCCAGCCAGGCCAGCGGTGCCAGGGTCAACAGCAACAGAAGGCCAAGCGCCAGCGCGAACAGCTTCACGCGGCGTCGCCCATACGGGGGAGGGTACGACGAAAGTGCCATATTCGTTCGCTATCATGCCGCGTCCCCGCCATGAGGGACGCCGAACAAGGGATCCGCAATGAAAGTGACGGTGGTGGGAACGGGCTACGTGGGGCTGGTCAGCGGCGCCTGTCTGGCCGAGGTGGGCAACGACGTGCTCTGCCTGGACGTGAACCCCGAGAAGATCCGCATTCTCGAGTCGGGCGGCATCCCGATCTACGAACCGGGCCTCAAGGAGATGGTGGCACGCAACGTGGCCGCCGGCCGCCTGCATTTCACCACCGACGTGGCGCGCGCCGTGAACCACGGCACCATCCAGTTCATTGCCGTCGGTACGCCGCCCGACGAGGATGGATCGGCCGACATGCAGTACGTGCTGGCCGCGGCGCGCAGCATCGGCCGCCTGATGACGGACTACAAGGTGGTGGTGGACAAGAGCACCGTGCCCGTGGGCACCGCCGACAAGGTGCACGCCGCCATCGCCGACGAACTGGCCCAGCGCGGCGTGAGCACGCCCTATGCCGTGGTCTCCAACCCCGAATTCCTGAAAGAGGGCGCGGCGGTGGACGACTTCATGAAGCCCGACCGCATCGTGGTGGGCGGCAGCGACGAGCAGGCCATCTTCCTCATGCGCGCGCTCTACGCGCCGTTCCAGCGCAACCGCGAGCGCCTGCTGGTGACCGATGTGCGCAGCGCGGAACTCATCAAGTACGCGGCCAACGCCATGCTGGCCACGCGCATCAGCTTCATGAACGAGCTGGCCAACCTGGCCGAGAAGCTGGGTGCCGACATCGAGATGGTGCGCCAGGGCATCGGCTCCGACCCCCGCATCGGTTACCACTTCCTCTACCCCGGCGCGGGTTACGGCGGCTCCTGCTTCCCCAAGGACGTGAAGGCGCTGATCAAGACCGCCGCCAGCGACGCCGACCTGAACCTGCAGGTGCTGAGCGCCGTCGAGGCCGCCAACGACGCGCAGAAGCAGGTGCTGGCGCGCAAGCTCAAGCAGCGCCTGGGCGCCGACCTCAAGGGCCGCCACATCGCGCTCTGGGGCCTGGCCTTCAAGCCCAACACCGACGACATGCGCGAGGCGCCCAGCCTGAGCTTCATCGAGGAGGTGCTGGCCGCGGGCGCCACCGTCACGGCCTACGACCCGGCCGCCATGCCCGAGGCGCAGCGCATCCTGGGCGACGAGCCGCGCGTGCGCTACGCCCAGACGCCCAACGAGACCCTGGAGGGCGCCGACGCCTTGGTCATCGTGACCGAGTGGAAGGAGTTCCGCAGCCCGGACTTCGACCTGATCAAGGAGCGCCTGAAGCAGCCGTTGATCGTGGATGGCCGCAACCTCTACGACCCGGTGTTCGTGCGCCGCATGGGCTTCGACTACCTGGCGATCGGGCGCTGAGGCTCAGACCCAGCCCAGCGCCCCCAGCACCCCGCCCGCGCCGATCAGCCACAGCAGGTGCAGCCGGGTGCGCCAGACGATCAGCGCGGCCACCGCCGTCAGCAGCCACAGCCGCCAGTCGCGCGCCGGCTGGTCGTGCGCCGCAGTGAGCACCCAGCCGGTGGCGATGAGCAGCGCGATCACGATGGGCGCCATGCCCGCCTTGAAGGCGCGCACCCCCCGCCGCTCGCGGTGGCGGTGCGCCCAGCGGGTGGCCGTGTAGGTGAGCAGCGAGGACGGCAGCAGGATCGCCACCATCGTCACACCCGCGCCGAACAGCCCCAGCGCCCAGGCGCGCCAGCCCGCCGCGGGCCCGCCCGCCGCGTTGATGCCGATGTTGAAGCCCAGCAGCGCGATGAACAGCACGTTGGGCCCGGGCGCGGCCTGCGACAGCGCGATCGAGGCGGTGAACTGCGCGTCGCCGAGCCAGCCGTGCTGCACCACCAGGTAGCGGTGCATGTCCGGTGCCACGGTGATGGCCCCGCCGACCGCCAGCAGGGAGAGCGTGAGGAAGTGGGTGAACAGGTCCAGCCAGTCCACGGCCAGGGGCAGGGGGGCCATGGCCTCAGCCCCCCGTGCGGCCCAGTTGGCGCCAGGCCCAGGCGCAGGCCAGCGTGCCCAGGCCCAGCAGCACCCATGCCAGCGGCCAGCGCAGCAAGGCGATGGCCACGAAGGTGCAGGCGGCGAAGCCGATGCACACGCCCGGCCCCATGACGTTGCTGCGCAGCGCCGCCACCAGCTTCAGGCCGGTGGCGGTGATCAGCCCGGCCGCCACCGCGCCCATGCCGCGCAGCGCGGCCTGCGCCTGCGGCAGCGTGGCGAGCTGGCTGTAGAGCACGGCCAACAGCAGCAGCAGGGCCAGCGGTGCCAGCAGCATGCCGGCCAGCGCCGACAGCGCGCCCCGCAGGCCGAAGTGCCGCCCGCCGATCATCAAGGCCAGGTTGACCACATTGGGGCCCGGCATGATCTGCGCGACCGCCCAGTCCTCGACGAACTGGTCGCGCGTGAGCCAGCGGCGTTTTTCCACCAGCTCGCGCTGCACCACGGCCAGCACGCCGCCAAAGCCCTGCAGGGCCAGCCAGGTGAAAGCGGTGAAGAGTTCGGCGCGCGAGCGCGGCCGCAGGGGGGCTTCGTCGGGAGCGGGCTCAGGCATCGCGGGCCAGCATGCGGCGCACCATGTCGGCGGTGAGGGGCTTGGTGACGTAGCCCTGGATCACCGGCAGCTCGGCGGCGCGCTGGCGGTCCTGCGGCGCGTCGGACGAGGTGAGCATCAGCAGCACGGTGGCCGGCTTGCCGCTCAGCAGATCGGTGGCCTGGTGCGCGACCTCGAAGCCATCGAGCACGGGCATGTTGATGTCCAGGAAGATGCAGGTGGGCAGCGCGAGCGGGTCGTCGCGCAGGAAGTTCAGTGCGTCCACGCCGTTGTCGAAGACCCGCACCTCGCCGGTGAAGCCGGCCCGGCGGATCATGATCTCGTGGTACACGTTGTCGGCGTCGCTGTCGTCGATCAGGATGAAACGCGCGGGGGCTGCCATGTGTGGGGGTCCTCAGGCGCGACCCGCCGGAGGCAGGTGCAGGGTGAAGCGGCTGCCGGCGTCGGTGGACGAATCGAGCGTCAGGCGGCCTTGGTGGAGTTCGGCGATGCGCTGGCAGATCGGCAGGCCCAGGCCGGTGCCGTCGTAGCGGCGGCGGTTGTGCAGGCGGTTGAACAGACCAAAGATGCGGCCCTGGTGCTCCTGCGCGATGCCCACGCCGTTGTCGCTCACGTGGATCTGGTCGAGCTCGCCGCTGCGCGAGGCGCCCACGGTCACCACCGGCGGAATGCCGGGGCGCGTGAACTTGAGCGCGTTGCTCACGAGGTTGTGCAGGGCCACGCGCAGCAGGCCGGCGTCGGCCATGACCACCGGCAGGGCCGTGTTGATCTCGATGCGGCCCTGGCAACGCTGCAGCACGGGTGCCAGGTCTTGCGTGACGTGTTGCGCCAGGGCGGCCGGGTCCACCGGCTCGATGCGCAGCGGGTGGGTGTCGAGCTGGGCGAACTCGACCAGGTCGTCAAGCAGGCGGCCGATGCGCCGGCCCCCTTCGCGCACGAAACCCAGGTAGCGCTGCGCGGCCGGGATCAGCTCGGCTTGGTGGTCCTCCACCAGCAGCGAGCTGAAGTTGTTGATGGTGTTGACCGGCTCGCGCAGGTCGTGCGAAAGCATGTAGATGAAGCGCTGCTGCTCCACCGTCTTGCGCTCCAGCAGCGCGACGGTGCGGTTGAGTCGGACCTCGTTGCGCTTGAGCGTCTCGACGTCCTGCGCGCCCTGCTCCAGCAGGGTGGCCGACAGCGCGGCTAGGTGGCGCAGTCCGTCGACCTGGGGGGCGGACAGCCGCCGGGGCCGAACGTCCATGACGCAGACCGTGCCCAGGGCCAGGCCGTCGGCGGTCACGATGGGCGCGCCCGCGTAGAAACCCAGGTCGGGCTGTTCGCGCAGGAGGGGGTGGTGCTGCACGCGCGGGTCGTGGCGCATGTCCTCGATCACCAGCACCTCGCCGGGCGTCTGGATGGCGATGGCGCAGAAGCTCCAGTCGCGTGGGGTTTCGCTCAGGGGCAGGCCGATGCGGGCCTTGAACCACTGCCGCTCGGCGTCCACCAGCGAGACCAGGGCGATGGGGGTGTCGCACAGGGTCTGGGCCAGGGCGGCGATGCCGTCGTAGGCCCGGTCGGGCAGGGTGTCGAGCACGCCCAGCGCGCGCAGCCGCGCGAGGCGCGGGCCTTCTGAGGCGGGCGGCGGAGAGGGCTGCATCGGGGGCTTGGGGCGAGCAAAACCCCGATTTGTAACACGCTGGCCCGCCGCCGGTTGTCCGCCGGGCGGCTGGACAGGGTGTGATATTCCTCACATCCCCTCATTGGGGGATGCCAGATTCCGAGGGCCGCCTCAGACCGACATGCCGCCGCTGACCTCGATGACCGCGCCGTTGACGTAGCTGGCGTCGTCGCTGGCCAGGAAGGCGTAGACGCTGGCGATCTCCTCGGGCCGGCCCAGTCGGTGCAGAGGCACGCGCTGGCGCAGTTCGTCCAGCACCTTGTCGGGGATGGTGGCGAGGATGGGCGTTTCGATGAACCCCGGCGCGACGGCATTGACGCGGATGCCCTTGGGCCCCAGCTCGCGCGCCCAGGTCTTGGTGAAGCCGATGACGCCGAACTTGCTGGCGGCGTAGTTGGTCTGGCCATAGTTGCCATACAGGCCCACCACCGAAGAGGCGTTGAGGATCACGCCGTGGCCCTGGCGCACCATGGCGTCGGCCACGGCCTGCGCGCAATGGAAGACGCCGCGCAGGTTGACGTCGATGACGCGATCGAACTGCTCGATCGTCATCTTCTGCAGGCGCGCGTCCTGCGTAATGCCGGCGTTGTTGACCAGCACGTCGATGCGGCCATGGCGCGCCAACACCTTGGCCACCACCCCGTCCACTTGCGCGCGCTCGGTCACGTCCAGCGCGTGGCCCTCGGCCTGGGCGCCCAGGGCCTGGCAGCGGCGCACGGCCGCGTCCACGGCCTCGGGCTTGAGGTCGGCGACGATCACGGTGGCGCCTTCGCGGGCGAAGGTTTCGGCGGTGGCCAGGCCGATGCCCTGGGCGGCGCCGGTGATGAGGCAGACCTTGTTCGACAGTCGGGACATCGTTCGGAGTGTCAGTACTGGGGTTGGAAGCGGCGGATGGCGTCGCGCGCCGCGCCGTCGAGCAGGAAGCCGCGGCCGAAGCGGCGCGCCAGCAGGTCGCAGCGGCGCTCGAAGGCTTCGATGCCCTGGCCGTAGATGAATTGCAGCGCGCCCCCCGTCCAGGCCGGGAAGCCGATGCCGAAGATGGAGCCGATGTTGGCGTCGTGCGCGCTGGTGAGCACGCCCTCGGCCAGGCAGCGCGCGGTCTCCACCGACTGGCGGTAGAGCAGGCGGTCCTTCACGTCCTGCAGCTCCCAGGGCAGCTTGGGGTCCTCGAATAGGCCCTTGAGCTCCACCCACAGGCGCTTGCGCTGGCCCGCCGGGTACTCGTAGAAGCCACCACCCGACGCGCGGCCCGCGCGCCGCAGGGTCTTGACCATGCGCTCGACCAGCAACTCGCCGGCGCCGGGTTCGTAGACCTTTCCTTCGGCCTTGAAGTCGGCGCGCGTCTGGTCGAGCACGTGCACCGAGAGCGCGAGCGAGGTTTCGTCGAGCACGGCCAGCGGGCCCACGGGCATGCCGGCCTGCACGGCGGCGTTCTCGATCACCGGCGCGGGAATGCCTTCGCCCAGCATGGCCGCGCCTTCCATCACGTAGGTGCCGAAGGTGCGGCTGGTGTAGAAGCCGCGCGCGTCGTTCACCACGATGGGCAGCTTGCCCAGCGCCAGCACGTAGTCGTAGGCGCGCGCGATGGTCTCGTCGTCGGTGCGCTGGCCGCGGATGATCTCCACCAGCTTCATCTTGTCCACCGGGCTGAAGAAGTGGATGCCGACGAACTTCTCGGGGCGCCGGCAGGCCTTGGCCAGGCTGGAGATGGGCAGGGTGGAGGTGTTGCTGGCGAAGAAGCCGCCGGGCGCCAGTTGCTCCTCGGCCTCGCGCGTGATCTGCGCCTTGACCTCGCGGTTTTCGTACACGGCCTCGATGATCAGGTCGCAGCCCTTGAGGTCCTTGGGGTGGTCGGTGGGCTGGATGCGGTCGAGCAGGCCGAGCTGCTCCTGCACGCTCATCAGCCCCTTGTCGACGCGCATCTGCGTGAGTCGCTGGCTGTAGGCCTTGCCGATGTCGGCGGTCTCCAGGTTCACGTCCTCCAGCACGGTGTTGATGCCGCGGCTGGCCTGGGCGTAGGCGATGCCCGCGCCCATCATGCCGGCGCCCAGGATGCCCACCTTGCGCGGCGTGAAGCGCGGATGGTCCTTCGGACGCGAACCGCCGCCGCGCACGGCGTTCATGTCGAAGAAGAAGGTGTTGATCATGTTCTTCGCCACCGGGCTCACGATGAGCTGGGCGAGGTAGCGGCTCTCGATGCGCAGCGCCGTGTCGTAGTCGACCATCGCGCCTTCCACCATGGCGGCCAGCGCGGCCTCGGGCGCGGGGTACAGGCCCTGCGTCTTCTGCCGCAACAGGGCTGGCGCCACGCTGAGCATGCCGGCCACCTTGGGGTTGCTCGGTGTGCCGCCGGGCATCTTGTAGTCCTTGGCGTCCCAGGGGTGCTGGGCCGTCGGGTGGGCGCCGATGAAGGCCTCGGCCGCGGCGCGCAGGCTCAGCGCGTCGGGCGCGAGCTCGTGCACCAGGCCCAGCTCCAGCGCCTCGCGCGGACCGAACAGGCGGCTTTCCAGGATGAAGGGCTGGGCACCCTGCAGGCCCAGCAGGCGCGTCATCTTGGTGATGCCGGTGGCGCCCGGGATCAGGCCCAGCGTGATCTCGGGCAGCCCGAGCTGGATCTTGGGGTGGTCGATGGCGATGCGGTGGTGCCCCACCAGCGCCACCTCCCAGCCGCCGCCCAGGGCGGCGCCGTTGATGCAGCTCACCACCGGCACGCCCAGGGTTTCCAGCGTGCGGAAGTTCTTCTTGGTCTGCTCGATCTCGGCGTAGACCTGGCGCGCGTCGCTGGCCTTCAGGCGCATCGTGCCCTTCAGGTCGGCGCCGGCGAAGAAGGTGCTCTTGGCCGAGGCCAGGATGATGCCCTTGATGAGCGCCTTGTCGCGCACCACCAGGCCCGTGACCGTGGTGAGGTCGCGCTGCCAGTCCGTGCACATGGTGTTCACCGGCGAGCCGGGCTCGTCGAAGGTGATGGTGGCGATGCCGTCGTGCAGCTCGTAGCGGATCGTTTTCATTCGTTCAGACCCGTTCGATGATGGTGGCGATGCCCATGCCCCCGCCCACGCACAGCGTGGCCAGGCCGCGCTTGAGGCCGCGGCGCTCCAGCTCGTCGAGCAGGGTGCCCAGGATCATGGCGCCGGTGGCGCCCAGCGGATGGCCCAGGGCGATGGCGCCGCCGTTGACGTTGACCTTGTCGTGCGGCACGCCCATCTCGCGCATGAACTTCATCGGCACCGCGGCGAAGGCCTCGTTGACCTCGAAGAGGTCGATGTCGACCACCGTCAGGCCGGCTTTTTCCAGGGCCTTGCGGCTGGCCGGCATGGGGCCGGTGAGCATGATGGTCGGGTCCGCGCCCGACAGGGCCGCCGCGACGATGCGTCCGCGTGGCGTCAGGCCGTGCGTGCGTCCCGCCGCCTCGCTGCCGATCAGCACGGCCGCCGCGCCGTCGACGATGCCCGAGGAATTGCCCGCGTGGTGCACGTGCTCGATGCGCTCGACCTGCGGGTAGCGTTGCAGGGCCACGGCGTCGAAGCCCATCTGGCCGAGCTGTTCGAAGGCCGGCTTGAGCGCGCCGAGGCCTTCCAGGGTGGTGTGGGGCTTGATGAACTCGTCCTCGCCCAGCACGGTCTGGCCCAGCATGTCCGTCACGGGCACCACGGAGCGGTCGAAGCGGCCTTCGCCGCGCGCACTGGCCGCGCGGCGCTGCGACTCGAGGGCGAAGGCGTCCACGTCCTCGCGGCGAAAGCCTTCGATGGTGGCGATCAGGTCGGCGCCGATGCCCTGAGGCACGAACATCGTCGCGCTGTTGGTGGCCGGGTCCTGGGCCCAGGCGCCGCCGTCCGAGCCGATGGGCACGCGGCTCATGCTCTCCACGCCGCCGGCCACGACCAGCTCTTCCCAGCCGCTGCGCACCTTCATGGCCGCCAGGTTCACCGCTTCCAGGCCCGAGGCGCAGAAGCGGTTGAGCTGCACGCCCGAGCAGCGCCAGTCCCAGCCGGCCTTGAGCGCGGCCACCTTGGCGATCACCGAGCCCTGCTCACCGATGGGCGAGACCACGCCCATGACCACGTCATCCACCGCGGCGGTGTCGAAGTCGTGCCGCCGCTGCAGCGCGCTCAGCGTGCCGGCCAGCAGATCGATCGGCTTGACCTCGTGCAGGCTGCCGTCCTTCTTGCCCTTGCCACGGGGCGTCCGGATGGCGTCGAAGATGAAGGCTTCGCTCATTGTCATGACCTCCGCGCAGCGGGCTGCGGTGCGAGCGCCTTCGAAACGGCGGGACGGCGCTCATGGTTTGTCCCCGGTGGTGACCGATACCTCGGCCCAGTATATTGACTTTCGCCAAGCAGTTGCTTGCCAAAAATCCCCCAACCGTCCAGTCGGTGACAGCATGATCGAACGCACCCTCTTCAACAGCGACCACCAGGCCTTCGCCGACGCCTTCCAGCGCTTCGTCGACAAGGAGATCGCGCCCTTCCACGAGGCCTGGGAAGAGCAAGGCTACGTGGACCGCGAGGTCTGGCGCCAGGCCGGGGCCAACGGCTTTCTGTGTCCGTCCATGCCCGAAGCCTACGGCGGCGCGGGCGCCGACCGGCTCTACTCGGTGGTGCAGATGGAGGCGCTGGCGCGCGGCGGCTTCAGTGGCATCGGTTTCGGGCTGCACAGCGAGATCGTGGCGCCCTACATCCTGCACTACGGTACCGAGGCGCAGAAGCGCAAGTACCTGCCGCGGCTGGCCAGCGGCGAGATGGTGGGCGCCATCGCCATGAGCGAGCCCGCGGCCGGCAGCGACCTGCAGGGCATCAAGAGCACCGCCTTGTTGCAGCCCGACGGCAGCTATCGCCTCAACGGCAGCAAAACCTTCATCACGAATGGCTGGCACGCCGACCTGGTGATCGTCGTCGCCAAGACCGATCCTTCGGCCGGCGCCAAAGGCACCACGCTGCTGCTGGTGGAGCGCGGCATGCCCGGCTTCGACAAGGGCAAGCGCCTGAAGAAGCTGGGCCTGAAGGCGCAGGACACCTCCGAGCTGTTCTTCGACAACGTGGCGGTGCCGGCCGACAACGTGCTCGGCGGGCCGGATTTTCTGGGCCGGGGCTTCGTCTGCCTGATGGAGCAGCTGCCCTGGGAGCGGCTGCAGATCGCCATCGGCGCGGTGGCGGCGGCCCAGGCCGCCATCGACTGGACCGTGCAGTACGTGAAGGAGCGCAAGGCCTTCGGCAGCACGGTGGCGGCCTTCCAGAACACGCGCTACACCCTGGCCGAGCTGCAGACCGAGGTGCAGGTGGCGCGCGTGTTCGTGGACAAGTGCTGCGAGCTCGTCAACGAAAACCGCCTCGACTCGGCCACCGCCAGCATGGCCAAGTACTGGTGTTCCGACCTGCAGTGCAAGGTGATGGACGAGTGCGTGCAGTTGCACGGCGGCTACGGCTTCATGTGGGAATACCCCATCACCCGCGCCTACGCCGACGCGCGCGTGCAGCGCATCTACGGCGGCACCAACGAGATCATGAAGGAGCTGATCTCCCGGCAGATGGGCCTGGGCGGGCGCTGAAGACGCGCGGTCCGAAACCGGTCATGCCAAACCGCTGGCATGGGTGTAGGCTGTGGCTCGGCACGGTGGTTGCTGGAGCGCTTGGCCATGAAAAACGCCGACATCAAGCAGTTGGCCCTGATGTGCGAGCTGATCGATACGCAAAGCCTCAGCGAGGCAGCGGCCCGGTTGGGCATGACGCCGTCGGCCGCCAGCCAGTCGCTCAGCCGCTTGCGCGCCGCGTTCGCGCAAGAGGTGTATATGCGGCACGGCAATGCCTACCGGCTCACGTCCCACGGCGAGCGTGTGATCGGTGGCATCCGGACCATCGTCAAACGCTGGAACGAGAGCCTGCAGGCCGTGCAGGGCTTCGATCCGTCCGAGAGCGCAATGCGGTTCAACGTGGCCTGCGTGGGCCACTCGGCTCTGCCCGATTTCGTGCAACTGCAGGCCGATCTGCGCGAACAGGCGCCGGGCGCGCGGCTCGATCTGCAGGTGCCCCTGTACAACGCGGTTGACTTCCAGCTGCTGCGCGCGGGCCGGCTCGATGTGCTCTGCGCCAGCGCGCCGCCGCCGGCGGACGCGCGGGATATGCGGCATGAGCTGCTCTGTTCGCACGCCCTGACGCATGTGCTGCTGAGCAAGTCGCACCCCCGCGTGGGTGACCGCATCAGCCTGGCGCAGTACTTGGCCGAGGAACACGTGGTGGCGCACTACCGCAACCTCGACGCGGCGTCGCGCAGCCCGCTGGACGCCGCCCTGCAGGCGCGGGGCCAGGTTCTGCGCCGCTCGACCTACGTGCAGTCCCTGTGGACCTGCCTGCAGTTGGTATCGCGGGGCGACTTTCTCATGACGATGTCGGCCGACGGCGCCCGCGTGGTGGTGGCACTGCTGAGCCAGGTGCGCAGCCTGCCCTTGCCCCCCGACTTTCCGGCGGTGCGCAGTGAGCTCCACATGATCTGGCACGAACGGACCGATCGCAGCCGCCCTCACCAATGGCTGCGCGAGCGCCTGCGGGCGGTGTCACGGGCCGCGGGCCGGTCGATGGAGGTGCCTGCGTGAGTACCGAAGGTTTCGGTGGGTCGCGCGTTGCACGCGCCATCGGCACGGCCGACATGCGTCAGATCGCGCTGATGGTGGCGCTGCTGGACGCGCAGAGCCTGAGCCAGGCCGCGGAGCGCATGGGCCTCACGCCGCCGGCGGCCAGCCAGTCGCTGCAGCGACTGCGCGAGTTCTTCGGCGACGAGCTTGTGCAGCGCCAGGGCTCGGACTATGTGGCCACGCCCCTGGGGCAAGGCGTGCTGGCGTCGTTCCGGGAGATGGTGCATCTGTGGCAGGACATCACCTCGGGCGCGCCTTTCGACCCCGCCAGCGGCGAGGCGCATCTGAGGATCATGAGTGCCGAGGGCTTCACGCGGGTCGACCTGAACGCCTGCTACAGCGCCATCGTGGCCCTGGCGCCGCATGTGCGGCTCGATGTGCGCGAGCCCGACGCGGCCACCGGGGGCTACGAGGGGCTGCGAACCGCGGACGCCGACGTTCTGCTGACCGCGTGGCCACCCCCCGAGGACGACCCGGATTTGCACGCTGAGCCGTTGCCGGCGACCACGTTCACCCATTGCTGCCTCAGCGCGGCGCATCCGCGCATCGGCGACAGCTTGAGCCTGCAGCAATACCTGGCCGAGCACCACCTATTGGCCTCGGTGACGATGCGCGCCACCGAGGCCGCCGTGCTGCCCATCGACCGCTGGCTCAAGAGCATTGGCCTGCCGCCGCGGTCCTGCAGTGTGGTCTATCCCATTGATCGTCTGGCCCACGTCTTGTCCACGACGGACCGTTTGGCCACGGTGGCGCCCATCGATGGAAATGACCTGCGCCGACGTGCCCCCGGGCTGAGGCTACTGCCCTTGCCGCCCGAACTGCCCCGGTCCTGGCGCCCGAACTACATGGTGTGGCACCACCGCACCCACCAAAGCCCGCCCCACCGCTGGCTGCGGGAGCGGCTGCGGGAACACGTGGCGCTGGATCCTGTGGTGGCGGCCTAAAGCGGGACGACGGCGCGGCGGCCGTCAGCGCACGAGGCGGTAGAGCTCGTGCACGCGCAGCACGGCGATGGCGGGGCCTCGGGTCCTGACCATGAGGTCAAAGCACTCGAAGAACAATTCGCGCAGGGCTTCGGCGTCGGTGAGGGAGATCAGCGTGGCGTAGAGCGCCTGGTCCGAGGCCTCCAGGTAGTTCACGTAGTGGCCCACCGTCTGGACGACGATGCCGCGCGCGCGCTCCATGGCATCGGCTGGGGATTCGTGCGGCGGGGCCGCCGGGCGGGGCGCCGTCTGCCAACGCGCCATCAGCATGTCGAGCATGGAGGCGGTCAGTTGCGACTCGGCAAAGGCGGCATGGCTCATGGTGGCTCCTGGGTCCCAACGGCGGCCGGCAACCTGGTGGGCGGCGACTGGCCCCGGCTCGGCATGGACGCGAATCTAGGTGGGCCCCGTCACCCTGTCGATTTCGAAGTTAGCAAGGACGATTTAGCAGCGCTAAAAACCGGCCCGATGAGGCCGTCACAGTACTGCGCTGGCAGTACGTTCGCACCATTCGGTGCCGCCTCAAGCGCCGCTTAGGCGAAGGATGAACCCTTCAGGGGTATCCGGCGGGGCGGCGTGATCGGCCACCACCCAGGCGCGGCTGGGGTGCTCGGCGACCTCGGTCAGGCAGTCGGCCAGAAAACGGGCCGACGGGGCGTCCAGCGCGGCGAAGGGCTGGTCGATGAGCGTGACGGGCGCGCCTGTTGCCAGCGCGGCGGTGAGCCAGACCTTGCGCCGGCTGCCGGTGGACAGCATGTACAGCGGCTTGTGCAGGTGCTCCGCCAGGCCGAAGCCGTCCACGAGATCGGCCAGGGCGGCCTCGCTCAGGCCCGGCCAATGCGCGCTCAGGCCCTCCAGGTAGCCGGCGGCGGGCAGGGCGTCGTGGGCCTCGGTCTGGGGATCGATCCAGAACACCTGGCGGCGGTAGGCCACCGGGTCCTCGTCGGCCCAGTGACCGGCCGCCCACAGCCGCCCGGCCTGGGGCGCCAGGGCGCCCGCCAGCAGCGACAGCAGGGTGCTTTTGCCGCAGCCATCGTCGCCGGTGACCCAGGTGAGGCCGGGGCCGAGCGCCAGCGAGAGGCCATTGAACAGCGGCCGGCCGCCGGGCCAGGCGAAGCGCAGGTGGTCGGCGCGCAGCAGCGGGGTCATGGGGGGTCAGTAGGGCAGGCGCAGCCGCTGGCCCTGGTGGACGATGACCGCGCTGCGCGGGCCGATCGACTCCAGCCTGAGCCCCGGCACGATGTCCTGGCCTTCCTGCACCACCTGGCCGTCGACGATGAGCATGCGCAGCTTGGGGTTGTCGGCGTAGGTGCTGCCGCTGAGTTTGAGCGGTGGCAGGGCCGCGCGCGCCGTGGGGCTGAGCTCGTTCACGCGCGGCAGGTGGGTGTCGCCGCTGGTGGCGGGGGCGGGCATTGGCGAGGGCGTGACCGGGGGCGGCGCCACGGGTGGGGTGGGTGGGCGCGCCGGCGCGGCGGACGGAGCGGGCGCGGGCGGCGGTGGCGGTGGTGGCGCCAGGATAGGCTGCACGGGCACGGCCGGTGCCGGTGCCGGTGCCGGTGCCGGTGCCGGTGCCGGTGCCGGTGCCGGTGCCGGTGCCGGGGCAGGGGCAGGGGCAGGGGCAGGGGCAGGGGCAGGGGCAGGGGCCGCGCCCGTGCGGGGCGGCGGCGCCGGAGGGGGCTCGGGTTTGAAGGCCGGTGCGGGCGAGGGGGCCTGGGCCACCGGCCCAGGCGACGGCGCCGAAGCGCCGTCGCGCATCAACCACCAGGCGATGCCGGCGATGGCGGCCGCCAGCACACCGAGGCCTATCCACAGCGGGCCGCGCGAGGGCCGCGCGCCACCACGCGCCGCCGGCGGTTCGCTTGCCCGTGAGGGCGGCACCTGGGTGTGCAGGCCCGGCACGCGGCCGCGTTCGCGTTCGGCGTCGGCGCGGCGCAGGGCGTCGAGGATGTAAGACATCGGAAGCTCAGGAGCGGGGCAGCAGCCGGGGCTCATCCACCCCGCTGGCCAGGTTGATTTGCATGAAGGTCACCGGGCCCGCCGGGCCGCCGGCGTCGATGCCCTGCGCGCGCTGGAAGGCCAGCAGGCGCGCCGCCAGATCCTGGCCCGAGACGGGCACCCGGCCACTGGCCTGCAAGGCCGCGATGCGCTCGCCGAGCCAGCGGCCAGCCGGGCCGTCGCGGCCATCGGCCAGGCGGCCGGTGTGGCCGGGGGGCAGGCGCCACAGCGTGGCGTAGTCGCCGCGCCAGGCGTCGGCCAGTTCGGTCAGGGGCACGCGCCAGCGGCGCTCACCGCGTGCCAGCACGGCGCTGTCCGCGTCGAGGGAGGTGAGCAGCAGCCGGCCGCTGTCGCCGCCGGGCAGGCGCAGGTTCAAGATGCCGGGGCGGTCGAGCTGGCGCAGGCCATGCACGGTCATGCGCGAGGTGCGGTAGCACTGCAGACCGCCGGCCAGCGCGTGTTCGCAGGGGTCGCCGCTGTCGGCCAGCGCGGCGCCCCACAGCGGGGCCAGTTCGCGCCAGGCCTCGGCCTCGGTGGCCAGCAGGGTATCGCCAGCGGGCCAGCCGGAGGTGGGGGCGGGATCGCGGGTCATGGCGGGGTCGGTCGGCGCGCTGGGGCTGATGCCGGGGGCGGCCGCGGGGTGGTCGGTGACGGGAGGGGTGACCGGGGCGGCGGCCACTGGGGCGGCGGGCCCGGCGGCGGCCGGCGTGCCCGACCGCTGCAGCCAGAACCACAGCACCGCGGCGGCGACCAAGGCGCCCACCACAGCGCCGGCCAATGCGCCCATGCCCGCAGTGCCCAGGCCGGTGGGACGCGCGGCACCCATCGGACGGGCACGCCGGGGCGGTGGCGGGAAGCCGGCGCCGTCGAACACCTCGCCGGCGGCCTTGTCGACCACCGTGCGTTCGACGCGGCTCTGCCCGTTCGCGTAGGCGCCGAGCAGGGCGCGGTCGCACAGCAGGTTGATGCGGCGCGGCACACCGCGCGACAGCTCATGGATGCGTTCGATGGCGGCTGGCGAGAACGGCAGCGGCCCCTTGAGGCCGGCCACCTGCAGGCGGTGCTGGATGTACTGGCGTGTCTCGGCGGCGTCCAGGGCGTCGAGGTGGAAGCGCGCGATCACGCGTTGGGCCAACTGCTCCAGTTCGGGCCGCGCCACGATGCCGCGCAGCTCGGGCTGGCCGATGAGGATGATCTGCAGCAGCTTTCGCTCGCTGGTTTCCAGGTTGGTGAGCAGGCGCAGCTGCTCCAGCACATGGGGCGTGAGGTTCTGCGCCTCGTCGATGATGAGCAGGTTGCGCTCGCCGCGCGCGTGGCTGGCCAGCAGGAATTCGTTGAGCGGATCGAGGTGGTCGTGCACCGTGGCCGGGCCCAGGCCCTCGTGCTTGACCTCAATGCGGAACTCGCGGCAGATGGACTTGAGCAGGTCCGCGACCGTCAGGCGCGGATTGAAGATGTACGCGACGTTGCAGTTCTCGGGCACCTGCTCCAGGAAACAGCGGCAGATGGTGGTCTTGCCGGCGCCGATCTCGCCGCTGAGCAGCACGAAGCCGCCACCGCCCCGCACGCCATAGAGCAAATGAGCGAGCGCTTCGCGGTGGCGCTCGCTCATGAACAGGTAGCGGGGGTCGGGCGCGATCGAAAACGGGTCGCTCTGGAGCCCGAAAAACTCGGCGTACATGGCCCCGAGCATACCGGGGCCCCCCGGGGCGGGCAAACCGCCCGCCGGGGGTTCGGCGCAGACTTAGGCCGCCAGCTGCATCGACGGCTTGGTGCCGGACGACGACGCCTTGGCCGCGCCGTTGGCGGCGCACTCGACGTCACCCGAGAGCTGGCCGCCTTCCTCGATGACGATCTTGCCGTAGCGGATGCGGCCGGTGACCCTGCCCGTGGCGTGGATCACCAGCTTCTGGCGCACCGTGAGGTTGCCGTCGATGGTGCCGTAGATCTCGGCCAGGTCGACCTCGCACGAGCCCTTGAAGGCGCCTTGCTGCGCGATCTGGATCACGCGCGAGTCCATGGTCGCCTCGACCGTGCCCTCGACCACCAGCGTGTCGCAGTCGGTGATCTCCACGCCCTTGAGCTTGATGTTCGGCCCGACGGTGAGCTTGCTGCCGCCTTCGGGGGTGGTGGTGGGCGTGGTGCTGGTGGCAGGTTTCACCTCGGCCTCCTGGGGAACCACCGGCGTACTGCTGCTGGGGGAGGTTTGTGATTGACCGTAAGCCGTGTTGCGCGGTGTGGCCATGCCGCCGCTGCCCAGGGGGCGGGAAGGCTCGTTGTCGCGTTTGCCGAAGTGCAGTGCCATGGGTTTCTCCTGAGGTGTAGTGGGCAGAAGTCCCCATGCTAGGGAGCATGGCCCTTACATTCGCGCCCGTTCCGTAAGAGCTGTGTCGAGATGAACGGGCGACCAACGGTCCTCAGCGGTTGGTGCGCCGGCGATCCTCCATGTCGCGGATCAGCGCTCGGGCTTCGTCGCCTTCTGGAATGGGACGGCCGCTGTCGCGCCACTGCACGGCGGCCTTGAAACCCTGGTCCTGGGAATAGCGGCGGAACCACAGGCCTTCGGGGTTGTGGCGCGTGATGCCGTCGAACAGCGTGGCCAGGGATTGCGTCTGCTCCAGCCCCATGGTGAGCAGCACCTGGTTGACCACCATCTTGTGCATGGCCAGGTGCGAGCGCGGCACGCCCGCGATGCGCTCGGCCAGGGCCAGGGCGCGCGTCTCCAGCTGGTCGAGCGGCACGGCTTCGTTGGCCAGGCCCCAATCGGCGGCGGTGCGGCCATCGATCAGGTCGCCGGTGAACATGAGCTGCTTGGCGCGCGTGGGACCCAGGCGGTAGGTCCACATGGCCGTGGTGGGGCAGCCCCACACGCGCGTGGGCATGTAGCCGATGCGCGCGTCCTCGGCCATCACCAGCAGGTCGCAGCACAAGGCGATGTCGCTGCCGCCGGCCACGGCCGCGCCATGAACCTTGGCGATGGTGGGCTTGGGGCTGCGCCACAGGCTCATGAAGTCCTCGGTGTTGCGCTTCATGAAGGCATAGTCGTCCAGGGGGTCCCAGGGGTGGCGTTCCTGCTGACAGGGGTGGTCGATGTCGCCCTCGCCAAAGTGGGAAAGGTCGTAGCCGCCGCAGAAGCCCTTGCCCGCTCCCTCGACCAGGATGACATGCACGTCGTCGTTGGCGTTGGCCCATTCCACCGCCGCGCGGATCTCGCGTGGGGTGTCGTCGTTGATGGCGTTGAGCCGCTCGGGGCGGTTGAGCAGCAGGCGCGCCACGCGCGGGTTCGCGGGGTCCTGGTCGATGCGCAGGGTGTTGAAGTTCGGCATGGCTGTCTCCTTTGTTGGTGTGAAAACCATCTTATCGACGGGTGGTTGTGGCGTGGAGTCGCGAAGGCGATACAGTTGCGCGCGCAACTAAATAGGTGAACCATTCATGGACCAGACAACCGAAGAACACGTGCCGGTGCTCATTGCCGGTGGCGGCCCGGTGGGCCTTACGCTGGCCGCGCTGCTGTCGCGTCAGGGCATCCGCAGCCAGGTGATCGAGGCCGACGAGGGCTATTGCACCGGCAGCCGCGCCATCTGCATCTCGCGCCGCTCGCAGGAGATCCTGGGCTGGGTGGGCGCCGACGCGCCGCTGGTGGCCAAGGGCCTGGGCTGGACCGCCGGGCGCAGCCATTTCCGCCAGACCGAGGTGCTGCGCTTCGAGATGCCCAGCGAGCCCACGCAGCGCTTCGCGCCCATGGTGAACATCCAGCAGTTCTACGTCGAGGAATACGCGCACCGCGCCATCGACGAAGCGGGCGCCGATGGCACGACCGTGCGCTGGGGCGAGCGTGTGCAGCGCGTTCAGGCGCGCGAGCGTGACGTGCTGGTCGACATCGAATCGCCGCGCGGCCACCGGCGCGTGCGCGCCGACTGGCTCCTGGCCTGCGACGGTGGGCGCAGCACCGTGCGCGAGCAACTGGGCCTGCAGTTCGAGGGCACGCAATACGAGGGCCGCTACGTCATCGTCGACATCCGCCAGAAGACGCAGCGCCCGGTGGAGCGCCTGGCCTGGTTCGACCCGCCGTCCAACCCGGGCTCCACCATCCTCATGCACCGCCAGCCCGACGACGTCTGGCGCATCGACTATCAGATCCGTGACGACGAAGACCCAGCCGAGGCGGTCAAGCCGGAGAACGTATTGCCACGCGTGCGCAGCCACCTCGAGATGATCGGCGAGACCGAGCCCTGGGAGCCGCTGTGGATCTCGATCTACAACGCCAAGTGCCTCACGCTGCCGAGCTACCGCCACGGTCGTGTGTTCTTCGCGGGCGACGCCGCCCACCTGGTGCCCATCTTCGGCGTGCGCGGGCTCAACTCGGGCCTGGACGACGCCGGCAACCTGGCCTGGAAGCTGGCCCGCGTGGTGCGCGGCGCTTCGCCCGAGGCACTGCTCGACAGCTACAGCGTGGAGCGTGTGCACGCCACGCGCGAGAACATCGCCTACGGTGCCAAGAGCACCGAGTTCATGGCGCCGCCCGACTTCGCTTTCCGCCTCATGCGCGAGGCCGCGCTGCGCCTCGCGCTGGACGACGAGACCGTTCGCCCACTGATCAACCCACGCCAGTCCTCGGCCATTCAGTACCTGGGTTCGCCGCTCAACGCGGGCGAGTCTGGTGAATGGGCGAGCGCGCAGGCCGGGCCCGGCGCCCCTGCACCCGAGGCCCTGCTGCACGACGCGCACGGCCACGCCTTCCACCTCAGCAGCCGTTTCGGTCGTGGCTTCGTGGCGTTGGTGTTCAACGGCCCGCCCGAGGGCGGCCTGCCGCGCGACGTGGGGGCCATACCCATCCACCCCGCAGCCGACCCGCACGGCCAGGCCTGGCGGCGCTATGGTCTGCCTGTCGAGGCCGCTCCCGCTCTGGTGCTGGTGCGTCCCGACGGCTACGTGATGGGCCGTTGGCGCGGCCTGGACACCGCGCCCTTGCGCGCGGCCCTGCAATCCTCTGGAGTCACCGCATGACCGATGCCGATCTCGACACGAGCTACACCGCGCTGTGCCGCGCCCTGGGCGAGGTGGGAGAACAGCAGGCCCCCCTCCTGCTGGCCATGCTGAGCCTGTCGCTGCTGGGCCGGCTGGACAGCGCCGCGCAGGCCCTGTCCCTGATCGAGCGGGCGCGCGAACGCTGCCTACAGGAGCCCTTGCATGAGCGCTGACACCAAGCCGCTGCCGCTGGAGCAGCAACTGAGCTGGCGCCTGCACCGCCTGGGCAAGCTCACCGACGCCGCGACCGCCGCCGCCTACGCGGGCGAATTGGGCCTGGGCGTGGCCGAGGCGCGCGCCTTGGCCGCGATCGGCGCCTTCGAACCGCTGTCGGTGAACGACCTGGCCGCGCACGCCCACCTGGACAAGGCGCAGGCCAGCCGCGCCGCGCAGATGCTGGTGGAGCGCGGCAGTGTGATCAAGGCGCCCAGCGAGACCGACGCGCGCGCCGTGGTGCTGCGCCTGTCGCGCCCGGGGCGTGCACTGCACGCGCGCGCGCTGCGCCTGATCGACCGCCGCAACCGCGAAATCATGGGCTGCCTGGGCGTGGCCGAGCGGCGGCAGTTGCTCGGGCTGGTGGACCGGTTGATCGCGCACGCCGCGCCGCGCCGCCCGGGGGGCGCTGGAGGCGATACACCTTGATACGCGCATCGTCGCTATAACGCTTCACATGAAGCGCAATCCCTTCGCTCCCACGGACTTTGGTGCCGATTCGCTTGAAGTGCGGGTGTCCGAGTTGCTGGTGGCCACCTCCGACCAGACCGACGCGGAATTGGACGCGGCCATCGGCGAGGTGCTGCGCCTGCTTCGCGAGCGCTTGCAGATGGACGTGGTCTTCGTCTCCGAATTCGTCAATGGCCGGCGCGTATTCCGCCAGGTGGCCCAAGCGCCCGGCGTGGGCGTGATCGCTGAGGGCGAGAGCGCGTGGCTGGAGGAGTCCTGGTGTCAGCGCGTGGTGGACGGCCGACTGCGGCAGTACATCGCCGACGCGAAGCGCGATCCCGCCGCCTCCCCGCTGCTCAAGGACCTGCCGTTTCCCATCGGCACGCACATCAGCACGCCGCTGGTGCTGTCCAGCGGCGAGGTCTACGGCACGCTGTGCTGCTTCAGCTTCGAGGCCCATGGCCGGCCCAACCCCGAGGACCTGGCCAAACTCAAGCTCACCGCGCGGCTGGCCGCGCAGCGGCTGGAGACCCGCCGCCAGGCGCGGCCCATGCCGGCCAGCGTGCCCGACTGGACGCTCAAGTCCCGCTAAGCGGGATGGCCCGCGTGCAGCGGGAAAAGGGGGGCGCCGGTAAAATCGCGCCCTTCGCCCCGCTGCGCCCGCCATGGGTTCGCGCCCACCCATGAACGCTCCCATCGACGTCTCCCTCTTCGCGCGCAACGCCAAGCCGCTCACCAGCTACCGGCCCTACTGGGCCAAGCGCTTCGGCACCGCGCCCTTCCTGCCCATGAGCCGGGCCGAGATGGACGCGCTCGGCTGGGACAGCTGCGACGTCATCATCGTCACCGGCGACGCCTACGTGGACCACCCCAGCTTCGGCATGGCGGTCATCGGCCGCGTGCTCGAGGCGCAGGGCTTTCGCGTGGGCATCATCGCCCAGCCCGACTGGCAGAGTGCCGAGCCTTTCAAGGCCCTGGGCAAACCGAACCTGTTCTGGGGCGTGACGGCCGGCAACATGGACTCCATGATCAACCGGTACACCGCCGACCGGAAGATCCGCAGCGACGACGCCTACACGCCCGGCGATGAGGGCGGCAAACGCCCCGATCGCGCCGCCATCGTCTACAGCCAGCGCTGCCGCGAGGCGTACAAGGATGTGCCCATCGTGCTCGGTGGCATCGAAGGCAGCCTGCGCCGCATCGCGCACTACGACTACTGGAGCGACAAGGTGCGCCGCTCGGTGGTGGTGGACAGCAAGTGCGATCTGCTGCTCTATGGCAACGCCGAACGCGCGCTGGTCGAGGTGGCGCACCGGCTCGCGGCGCGCGAGCCCATCGAGCGCATCACCGACGTGCGTGGCACGGCCTTCGTGCGCCGCCCGGGTGATCCGTCCACCGAGGGCTGGTTCGAGATCGATTCCACCGAGGTGGACCAGCCCGGCCCGGTGGACGCGCACATCAACCCTTACCAGACCACGAGCGAGCAGGCGCAGTCGGCGGGTCAATCGTGCGCGAAGGACGAGGCCGCGCAGGCGCCGGCGGCGCAGGGCGCGTCGATCCAAGCGCTGAACTTCGTGCCCAACCCCGCGTTGCAGGGCAAGACCAAGCGCCCGCCGCGCGATCGCAGCGTGATCCGCCTGCCCAGCTACGAACAGGTCAAGAGCGACGCCGTGCTCTACGCCCACGCCAACCGCGTGCTGCACGTGGAGGCCAACCCCGGTAACGCGCGCGCCCTGGTGCAGGCACACGGCGAGGGGGCGACCGCGCGCGACGTCTGGATCAACCCGCCGCCCATTCCGCTGACCACGGCCGAGATGGACCACGTGTTCGACCTGCCGTACGCGCGCAGCCCGCACCCGGCCTATGCCGACGCGCAGGGCCGCCACGACGGTGAAACCAAGATCCCCGCGTGGGAGATGATCCGCTTCAGTGTGAACATCATGCGCGGCTGCTTCGGCGGCTGCACCTTCTGCTCCATCACCGAGCACGAGGGCCGCATCATCCAGAGCCGCTCGCAGGCCTCCATCCTGAAAGAGGTGGAGGAGATCCGCGACAAGGTCGAGGGCTTCACCGGCGTCATCAGCGACCTCGGTGGCCCCACGGCCAACATGTACCGCCTGGGCTGCGCCAGCCCCGAGATCGAGGCCGCCTGCCGCAAGCCCAGCTGCGTCTACCCTGGCATCTGCCAGAACCTCACGACCGACCACGGGCCGCTGGTGCGCATCTACCGCCGTGCGCGGGCGCTGCCGGGCATCAAGAAGATCCTGATCGGCTCGGGCCTGCGCTACGACCTCGCGATCAAGAGCCCCGAGTATGTGAAGGAGCTGGTGCAGCACCACGTGGGCGGCTACCTGAAGATCGCGCCCGAACACACCGAGACCGGTCCGCTGTCGAAGATGATGAAGCCCGGCATCGGCAGCTACGACCGCTTCAAGCAGATGTTCGAGAAGTACAGCGAGGAGGCGGGCAAGAAGCAATTCCTTATCCCGTACTTCATTGCCGCGCACCCGGGCACCAGCGATGAGGACATGATGAACCTCGCGCTGTGGCTGAAGAAGAATGGCTTTCGTGCCGACCAGGTGCAGACCTTCTACCCCAGCCCCATGGCCACCGCCACGGCCATGTACCACTCGGGCCTGAACCCGCTCAAGGGCATTCACCGCGACGAACGCGGCGAGCGCGTGGACATCGTGCGCGGCGAGAAACGCCGCCGCCTGCACAAGGCCTTCCTGCGCTATCACGACCCCAACAACTGGCCGCTGCTGCGCGAGGCGCTCAAGGCCATGGGCCGCGCCGACCTCATCGGCAACGGCAAGCACCACCTCATCCCCACGTTCCAGCCGCTCACCGACGGCGGCTACCAGAGCGCGCGGCGCAAAAACAGCACGCCCACCGCCCGCGCGCCGGCCGCGGCGCCCGCGCCGCGCAAGGGTCAGCTGCTGACGCAGCACACCGGCCTGCCGCCGCGCGCCGGCACGGGCGCGGCGCGGCGGCCCAAGCCGCGCTGACGGCGCTCAGGCGCCGCCGCCGGCGAACAGCGGCCAGGCCACCCAGGCCAGCAGGGCGGTCACGTTGAACACGGCGCAGGCCACGAAGGTCTGCTGGAAGCGCTTGTCGTCCAGGCGGTGCCGAAGCGAATGCTGGGCCAGCCAGGCCGCTGGCCAGCCGCCCAGCGCGGCCGCCGCGTGCAGCAGTTCCAGCGGCCAGGGCGCGCCGCCCTCGGTCATCACGTGCTGGTCGCGCCAGTACAGGAAGACGGTGGCGATGTTCACCAGCACCACGCCGGTGAGCACCACCCACGGAAAGCGGCCAGAACCGATGCCGATGAGCCAGAGCAGCAGCCAGCCGCCCAGCAGGCCCAGGGCGATCTGGGTCTGGCGGCGCTGCGCGCGTTCCTCTCGCCAGCGCTGGGCCTTGGACGTGGCGGCTGGGGCCAGCACCGGCTCGGGCGCCGGCCCAATGGGGGCGCCGGCCTCGCGCAGCGGCGGCGGGGGCGGCAGCTTGATCGACAGTGCGCGCGGCCCCTTGCCACCGACCACGATCTCCTCGTACACCACCGCCGTGCCCGGCGCGATGGGGTGTGGACCTTCGTAGTCGCGCAGGTGGAAGTACACCTCGGCGGCGGTGTCGGGACTGCGGATGAAACCGGACGCGCGCTCGGCGTCCCAGTGGACGATGGTGCCTTGCTTCTTCATGGCCTCGGGGAGGGTGGTGCCGCTGGATTGTCGGTCTTGTGGTTCGCCGAGGCGGTGGCCAGCGGTGGCCTGGCCCAGGCCGTGCGAGAAACGGTGCAGGCCGATCGCCAGCGGGCGCCGGCGCCACCCTCGGCGCGGGCACGCCGCGCGGCTTGACCAGCTGTGCCTGCTGTTCGACACCACGGCCGCGCACGGGCAGGACATCGTGCCGCCGCGCCTGGTGGCGCGCCTGCGGCGCGGCGTGCCCACCTTTCGGGAGGCGTCCTTGCCGCGCTGGGCCCAGGGGCTGCTGGCGCCGCGCTGAGGCCTCAGGCCAGCGTGTGCATCGGGATGTCGCGCTCGACCGCCAGTTTGTCCAGTTGCGCGCGCGTGCGGCCCGCCAGAAAGCGCGCGATGGCCTCATGTGTGGCGGGTGCGAACAGGGTCTTCATCCGCTGGCCGTCGGCCACGCCCGCCGCTTCGCACAGCGCGGCGGCGAAGTGCGGCTCCAGCGCGGCCACGGCCACGCGCCCGTCCTTGCAGGGGTAGACGCGGTAGCCCGCGTGCGCGCCACCCACGGCCCCCGTCGGCTGCGTCAGGCCCCAGCTGCGCGGCAGCGCGAGCCAGGCGGCGGCATCGGACAGGGCCACCTCATGGGCACTGCCGCGCCCCGTGGAGCGCAGCAGCAGCACGGCCTTGAGCACCGCCTCGGCGGCCATCAGCGCGCCGCCCATGTCGGCGAACAGCGTCGCCGGCAGGTCCAGGCCGGTCACCAGGCCGGCGTCGGCCAGGTAGGTGAGGTCGTGGCCCGGCTCCTCGGCGCGTTCGCCGGGCGCGCCCACGATGCTCACCATGGCCAGCGCGGGGTAGCGCTTGCGCAGCGCCGGCCACGACAGGCCCAGCTTGGCCAGGGCCGAGGGGCGGAAGGAGGTCAGCAGCACGTCGGTGCGCAGCAACTGCTTGTGCAGCACGGCTTGGCCGGCCTCGGTCTTGAGATCGGCCGTCAGCCGCTTCACGCCTTCGTGCATGCGCGCATAGGCCGGGGGGTTGTACTGGCCCATGGGGTCGCCGCTGGCGCCGTCGCGTGCGGGCGGCTCCAGCTTGGTGCAGGCCGCGCCCAGGGCGCGCAGTCGCATGAGGGCGGCCGGACCGGGCAGATTGAGCGCGAGGCTGAGCACGCGCACGCCGCGCAGGGGCTGGGGGCTTCGGGGGGTGGGCATGGGCAGTGGTCGCAGGTCGGTGTTGACGGTGCGGCCACTGTAACGCCGGTGATGGCCTGACCCAGAGGCGCCGCGGAATCGGCGTTGCCGGGCCGCAGGTGTCGCTCCCTGGAGGGGGTCGCGCGAAGCGCGGCGGGGTTGAGTGCTACTTCTGGCCGAAGTCCAGCGGCAGGCCCACGTAGTTTTCCGCGAGCGAGCGCGACATGGCCTCGGAGTTCACCAGGTACTCCAACTCGGCTTCCTGCACCTTCTGGCCGAAGCCGCCGGTGTCGGGGAAGCGGTGCATCAGCGAGGTGAGCCACCAGCTGAAGCGTTCGGCGCGCCACACGCGGGCCAGCGCGCGCTGCGAGTAGTGGTCGATGCCGGCGTCGCTTTTCTCGCGGTAGTGCTCGATGAAGGCGGTGGACAGGTACTTCACGTCGCTGGCCGCCAGGTTCAGGCCCTTGGCGCCCGTGGGCGGCACGATGTGCGCGGCGTCGCCCGCCAGGAACAGGCGGCCGAAGCGCATGGGCTCGGCGACGAAGCTGCGCAGCGGCGCGATGCTCTTTTCGATGCTGGGGCCGGTGACGATGGCCTCGGCCATGGCCGGGTCCAGGCGGCGGCGCAGCTCGTCCCAGAAGCGGTCGTCGCTCCACTGCTCGACCTTGTCGTCGATGGGGCACTGCACGTAGTAGCGGCTGCGCGTGAGGCTGCGCATGGAGCACAGGCCGAAGCCGCGCTCGCTGTTGGCGTACACCACCGCGTGCGGCGACACCGGCGGCACGTCGGCCAGCACGCCGATCCAGCCGAAGGGGTAGACCTTTTCGTACTCGGTGATCGAGTCCTGCACGGTGGCGCGGCAGACGCCGTGGAAGCCGTCGCAGCCGGCAATGAAGTCGCACTGCAGTTCGTGCGTCTGGCCGTCCTTCTCGTAGCGCACGCTGGGCTTGGCGCCATCGAAGCCATGGACGCTGACGTTGGCGGCGTTGTAGACGGTGGGCAGGCCGGCGGCCTGGCGCGCGTCCATCAGGTCGCGCGTGATCTCGGTCTGGCCATAGGCCGTGACCACCTTGCCCTGGGTGAGACCGGTCACGTCGATCGGGTGGCGCGTGTTCTTGTAGACCAGCTCGATGCTGTGGTGCACGGTGCCTTCCTTGGCCACGCGCTCGCCCACGCCGGCCTCGTGCAGCAGGTCGACCATGATCTGCTCCAGGATGCCGGCGCGGATGCGGCCCAGCACATAGTCGGGGCTCTGGCGTTCAATGATGACGTTGTCGATGCCGGCCTTGTGCAGCAACTGGCCGAGCAGCAGCCCCGAGGGGCCGGCGCCGATGATGGCGACCTGGGTTCGCATGGGTCTTGTCTCCGGGGAACGGGCGAAACCCGCAGGCTAGGGCGCCGCCGCATCCGCCACAAGCAGGGCTGGCGAGCATTGCGCGATCATCGCGCGCTTTGTGCGATCATCGCGCACTTCCTGGAGCGCCCCGCCATGCCCGACCCGACCATCGCCAAGGCCGACTTCATCGAGGGCATGGCCAAGGGCCTGGCCGTGCTCGAGAGTTTCGACACCGAGCGCCAGCGCCTGAACGCCACGCAGGCGGCCGAGCGCGCCGGCCTCACGCGCGCGGCCGCGCGGCGGCACCTGCTCACCCTGGCCCACCTGGGCTACCTGGACACCGACGGCAGCCACTACTGGCTCTCGCCCAAGGTGCTGCGCTTCTCCGGCAGTTACCTGTCCTCGGCGCGCCTGCCGCGCCTGGTGCAGCCCACGCTGAACCGCCTGGCATCGGCCACGCGCGAGTCGTTCTCCGCGGTGGTGCTGGACGGCGACGAGGTGGTGATCGTCGCGCGCAGCGCCGCCCCGGGCGCGCCGCGCCTCATGCCCTACGGCCTGCACCTGGGCTCGCGCATGCCGGCGCACGCCACCTCCACCGGGCGGGTGCTGCTGGCGGCACTGCCGCGCGCGGCCTTCACGTCCTGGCTCAAGGGCCGGTCGCTGCCGCGCCTGACGCCGCGCACCACGGACGAGCCCAAGGCCTTCCGCGCGGTGATCGACACCGTGCGCCGCGACGACTTCGCGATCGCGAGCGAGGAGCACGAACTCGGCGTGATCGCGCTCGCCGTGCCGCTGCGCAACATGAAGGGCGAGACCCTGGCCGCGCTCAACGTGGTGGTGTCGCCGGGCCGCATGGACGCGGCCGGCCTGCGGCGCGAGCTGCTGCCGGTGCTGATGGACGCCGCGCGCGAGCTGCGGCCGCTGCTCTAGGCGGTGGGTTCAGACCCCCAGGTGCTGCTCCAGCAGCCCCGGCTGCGCCAGCAGCGCCTCGGTGCTGCCTTCGAACACCACCTCGCCCTTGACCAGGATGAGGTTGCGGTCGGTGATCTGGGTCACGTGTTTCCAGTTCTTGTCGACGATGACGCTGCTGATGCCGCTTTCGCGGATCAGGCCGCAGATGCGCCAGATCTCGCGCGCGATCAGCGGCGCCAGGCCTTCGGTGGCCTCGTCGAGGATGAGCAGGTCCGGGTTGGTCATCAGCGCGCGGCCGATGGTGAGCATCTGCTGCTCGCCGCCGCTGAGCTGCTGGCCGCCGTGGCCCAGGCGCTCGGCCAGGCGCGGGAAAGTGTCGAGCACGCGTTCGTAGGTCCATTCGCGCTGGCCCCGGGTGCCAGGACGCGCGGCCATCACCAGGTTTTCTTTCACGCTCAGGTTGCCGAAGATGCCGCGCCCTTCGGGCACGTAGGCGATGCCTTCGCGCGCCACAGCGTAGGGCGTGGCGCCGGTCATGTGCCGGCCCTTCACCTGCACGGTGCCGCCGCTGGGCTTGACGATGCCCATCAGCGACTTGAGCAGCGTGGTCTTGCCCATGCCGTTGCGGCCCATCAGGCCGATGGTCTGGCCCGCACCCACGTGGAAATCCACGCCGCGCAGGATATGGCTCTGCCCATAGTGGGTGTGCAGGCCCTTGGCTTCGATCAGCGCCGTCATCAGTGTTCCTCGCCCAGGTAGGCGGCCTGCACGCCGGCGTCGTTGCGGATCTGCTCGGGCGTGCCGCTGGCGATCACCTGGCCGTTGACCATGACGGTGAGCACCTCGGCCAGGGCAAACACGGCGTCCATGTCGTGTTCCACCAGCATGATGGCGTGCTCGCCTTTGAGGCGCTGCAGCAGCGCCACCATGGACTCGGCCTCGGCCGCGCCCATGCCGGCCAGGGGCTCGTCGAGCAGCAGCACGGTGGGTTCGGTGGCCAGGGTCATGGCGATCTCCAGCTGGCGCTGCTCGCCGTGGCTGATGGCCGCCGCGACGTTGCTCGCGCGTGCGGTGAGGCCTGCGAGTTCCAGCGCGCGCTCGCAGCGCTGGTTCACGTTCGTCAGCCGGCTGGCCGCGCTGAACCAGTGCAGCGGGTTGAAGGCGGCGTGCCGTTCGCGCGACTGCGCGGCCAGGCGCACGTTGTCCCACACCGTGAAGGGCAGGAAGATGTTGGTCTTCTGGTAGCTGCGGCCCAGGCCCTGGCGGGCGATGCGTTCCGGCGATCGGCCGGTGATGTTCTCGCCGTTGAGCCGGATCTGCCCGCTGGTGGGCGGCAGGTCGCCCGAGAGCAGGTTGGTCAGCGTGGACTTGCCCGCGCCGTTGGGCCCGATGACCGCGTGGATGCGGCCGCGGTGCAGATCGACCGACACATCGTTCACCGCGGCCAGGCCGCCGAAGCGCTTGGTGAGGTTCTTCGCGGAGAGCAGCGGATCGCTCATGCCTTCTCCCCGCGCTTGGTGAAGCGCTCGACCAGGCCCAGCAGGCCGCGCGGCGCCACGATCACCACCAGCACGATGAAGCCGCCCATGAGCAGCTGCCAGTGCTTGGTCAGGTCTTTGAAGACGTGCATGACGTACTCGAAGGCGAAGGCGCCGACGATGGCGCCCGCGAAGTTGCCCATGCCGCCCAGGATGACCATCATGATCGCGTGCGCGCTCATGTGGAAACCCATGAGCTCGGGGTTCACGAAGCCGGTCTGCGCGGCCCACAGGTAGCCCGCCACGCCGGCCAGCGCGCCGGCCAGCGTGAAGGCCGTGAGCTTGTAGCCGAAGGTTCCGTAGCCCACGGCGCGCATGCGGTGCTCGTTCACGCGGATGCCCGCCAGCACGCGGCCGAAAGGCGAGAACAGCAGGCGGCGCAGCGCGAAGTACAGCGCCAGCAGCACCACCAGCGTGAAGTAGTAGAAGACCAGCTTGTTGTCGAGATCGATGCCCAGGGCGGTGGCGTCGGGACGGAAGGTGACGTAGATGCCGTCCGAGCCGCCCAGGGCCTTGTTGTCGAAGAACAGGAAATAGACCATCTGCGCGAAGGCCATGGTCACCATGATGAAGTAGATGCCGTGGGTGCGCACCACGAAGAAGCCGATGACCAGCGCGGCCAGGCCGGCGGCGGCGGCGGCCAGCGGCAGCGACCACCACAGCGCGATCGGCGCGTCCTGCGGCGTGACGAAGGCCAGCGCGTAGCCGGCCAGGCCGAAGAAGGCCGCATGGCCGAGCGAGACCAGGCCGGTCACGCCCTGAAGCAGGTCCAAGCTCATCGCGAAGATGGCCAGGATCATCATCTGCGAGAGCATGCCGAGGTAGAAGTCGCCGCCCTCCACGGGCAGCAGCGGGAAGGCCGCCAGCGCGATCGCGCCCAGGGCGAGCACGAACTGGATGCTGCGCGGCAGTTTTTCGAGTTGGGCCTTGGCGGTGCTCATTGCTTGAAGAGCCCTTCGGGTTTGTAGAGCAGCACGAGGGCCATGAGCATGTAGACGGCCATGCCGGCGATCTGCGGCACCAGCACCTTGCCGAAGGTGTCGACCAGGCCCACCAGCAGCGCGGCCACGAGCGCGCCGCGCACCGAGCCGATGCCGCCGATGACCACCACCACGAAGCACATGATGAGCACCGAACTGCCCATGCCCGGGTACACGCTGGCGATGGGCGAGGCGATCATGCCGGCGATGGCGGCCAGGCCCACGCCCAGCGCGAACACCACGCCATGGATGAGCCGGATGTTCACGCCCAGCGACTCGGCCATCTCGCGGTTGAAGGCGCCGGCGCGGATCTTCATGCCCAGGCGGGTCTTGCTGATGAGCAGGTAGAGCCCCACGGCGAGCAGCAGGCAAATGCCCGACATCACCAGACGGTAGACCGGGTAGGAGAGGGTGTCGGTCAAGGGGATGGACCAGTTCAGCACCTCGGGCACCTGCACGGCATGCACGTCGTCGCCCCAGAAGATGGAGCGCATCTCTTCGAAGATGTAGATCAGGCCGAAGGTGAGCAGCACCTGGTCGAGGTGGTCGCGCTGGTAGAAGTGGCGAAACAGCAGCCACTCCAGCAGCCAGCCGAAGATGACCGCCAGCACCGTGCCCAGCACGATGGCCAGCGTGAGGCTGCCCAGCTGCGAGCTGAGGTACCACGCGAGGTAGGCACCGATCATGTAGAAGCTGCCGTGCGCGAGGTTGACCACGCCCATGATGCCGAAGATCAGCGTGAGGCCGGCGGCCAGCATGAACAGCAGCAGCCCGTACTGGACGCTGTTGAGGAGCTGGATGAGGAAGTTGGCGAAGTCCATGGGGTGCAGACGTCAAACCGGCGCCGCTAGGGCGCCGGCTTGCAGGAGGGAGGACGCAAGCTTCAGGCCATGCGGCAGCCGGTGGCCGGATCGGCCACGGCCTTGGCGGCGATGCCGATCACCTTGTTCTCGCCGTTTTCCACGCGGCGCAGGTACATGTCCTGGATGGGGTTGTGCGCGGGGCTCATCTTCCACTTGCCGCGCGGGCTGTCGATCTCGGCGCCGCGCATGGCCGCGTAGAGGGCCTGCTTGTTGTTCAGGTCGCCCTTGACGGCGTTCGCGCCCTTGACCATGAGCAGGCCGGTGTCGTAACCCTGCACGGCGTAGACGTCGGGCTGCAGCTTGAAGGCCTTGGCGTAGTCGAGGCGGAATTTCTTGTTGCGCGGCGTGTCCAGCGAGTCGCTGTAGTGCATGGTGGTGAGCACGCCGTTGGCGGCGTCACCGGCGGCGTCGAGCACGCCTTCGGTGAGGAAGCCCGAGCCCCAGAGCTGGATGTTCTTGCTCAGGCCGGCCGCATGGTAGTCGCGCAGGAACTTGGCCGCGCCGCCGCCGGCGAAGAAGCAGGCCACGGCGTCGGGCTTGATGGCGGCGATCTCGGTCAGCAGGGCCTGGAACTCCACGTTGGGGAAGGGCAGGCTCAGCTTCTTGACGATCTGGCCGCCCGCCTCGGTGTAGCTCTTTTCGAAGCCTTCGAAGGCCTCGTCGCCGGCGGCGTAAGCCCAGGAGATCCACACAGCCTTCTTGTGGCCCTTCTCCATCATGGGCTTGCCCAGGGCCAGCGTGGGCTGGCTGTTGGTGAAGGAGGTGCGGAACACGTTGGGCGCGCACTGCGCGCGCGTGGCGATGTGCACGCCGGCGTTGGGGATGAGGTTGAGCACGCCGGACTCGCGCGCCACCTTGTGGATGCCCATCTGCACGCCCGAGTGCACGGTGCCGATCAGCACGTCGACCTTGTCGCGCTGCACCAGACGGGTGGCGTTCTCGATGCCCTTGGCGGGGTTGGATTCGTCGTCGACCTTGAAGAATTCGATCTCGCGCCCGCCGAGCTTGCCGCCCTGTTCGTTGACGGCCATGCGGAAGCCGTTCTCGATGGCCACGCCGAGCTGCGCGAAGGTGCCGGTGTAGGGCAGCATGAAGCCCACGCGCACCTTGTCGGACTGGGCGCGCGCGATCTGCGGCAGCAGCAGGCCGGTGGACGCGGCGCCAATGACGGCGGCACTGCGGGTCAGAACGAGGCGGCGGGTGGTCATCTGGGGTCTCCTGGGGTTGTGGTCGGACTGCGGCTCACTGTAGGTGGGGGCCTGGGGCTTGGCGATCCAGAATTACCCTAGCCGCTTGAAGCCTGAATGATTGAATTCCAAACAGTTTTGTTCTTCAGGACACCTCGCTGGGCGCCAGGGCCAGCGCCAGCCAGTCGCGGCACCAGGCCGCGCCGGCCGCCTCGGGGGCGGTCTCGGTCGAGGCATCGAGGGTACAGAGCTCGCCCACGCGCACCGCGCCCAGGTCGCGCAGGCGCTCATCGAACTGGCGCCCGCCGTTGGCGAACGTCATGGGGTATTGCGCGCTGTCGCCCAGGGCGATGACGCCGAAACGCACGTGGCCTAGGTAGCGCGGCTGCGCGTCGAGCGAGGCGCAGAAGGCCTGGGCGTTGTCGGGCACATCACCCGAGCCATAAGTGGATGTGCATATGACGTAAAGTGCATCCTGATCGAAGACACTGGGGTCCAGGCCGTCCATCATCCGCACCTCGATGGCGCCGATCAGATCCGCGCACTCCATCTCGATGGCCCGAGCGACGGAGGTGGCCGTGTCGGTCATGGTGCCCACGAGGATGAGCAGCTTGGCGGGGGGCATCGAGGGCATAACACGCACTTTAGTGCATGTTTTGACGAGGGGGCATCGGGTTAACCCGTAGCGGGGATGGGTGGGCGTGCCGTTTGCCAGCGGCGGGGATCGCGAACAGCGCAGCGACAACCCCAGGAGAACCGCATGGCCAAATCCCCACCCACCCGGCCCACGGCCAAGGGCCCGCCCGGCGAGACCTCCGCCGCGGACGCGATCCTGCGCCGCAAGGCGCAGCAGACCGACGACCTGGCCAAGGCCGTGCCGTGGAACGACAACAAATCGCTGGAGCACGGCTTTTCCCAGGGCCTGGCGCCCGCGAAAGGCGTCACGGCCCAGCCCCGGAGTCCGCTGCCGACCGGCAGCACCGTGTCCGAGGCGAACACCTCGGAGAAAACCGGCGACCCGGTGGCCGAGGGTCTCAATGCGGTGCATGGGCGGCTCGACCGCGTGCGCGCGGACGCCGCCGGCCAGGCCCTCACCACGAACCAGGGCGTGGCCATCGCGGACAACCAGAACTCGCTGAAGGCCGGCCTGCGCGGGCCGGTGCTGCTGGAAGACTTCATCCTGCGCGACAAGCTCACGCACTTCGACCACGAGCGCATTCCCGAGCGCATCGTGCACGCGCGCGGCTCCGCGGCCCACGGCTACTTCGAGTGCTACGAGCCGCTCACCGAACTCACCCGCGCGGCGCCCTTCCAGGCGGCGGGCCAGGTCACGCCGGTGTTCGTGCGCTTTTCCACCGTGGCGGGCGAACGCGGCTCCAAAGACACCGCGCGCGACGTGCGCGGCTTCGCGGTGAAGTTCTACACCGACGAGGGCAACTGGGACCTGGTGGGCAACAACATGCCGGTCTTCTTGATCCAGGACGCGATGAAGTTTCCCGACCTCGTGCACGCGGTCAAGCCCGAGCCGCACCACGCCATGCCGCAAGCCGCCAGTGCGCACGACACCTTCTGGGACTTCGTCTCGCTGATGCCGGAGTCCACCCACATGCTGATGTGGCTCATGTCGGACCGCGCCATTCCGCGCAGCTACGCCACCATGCAGGGCTTTGGCGTGCACACCTACCGGCTCGTGAACGCGGCGGGTGAGTCGGTGTTCGTGAAGTTCCATTGGTTGCCCCAGGCGGGCACGCATTCGCTGGTGTGGGACGAGGCGGTGAAGATCTCGGGTGCCGACCCCGACTACCACCGCCGCGACCTGTGGGAGCGCATCGAGGCCGGTGCCTACCCGACGTACGAACTGGCCCTGCAGGTGTTCACCGAGGAGCAGGCCGAGCGCTTCAGCTTCGATGTGCTCGATGCGACGAAGATCGTGCCCGAGGAGCTGGTGCCGCTGCGGCCCGTGGGGCGCATGGTGCTCAACCGCAACCCCGACAACTTCTTCGCCGAAACCGAGCAGGTGGCGTTCTGCACCGCGAACGTGGTGCCGGGCATCGACTTCTCCAACGACCCGCTGCTGGCCGGGCGCATCCATTCGTACGTGGACACGCAGATCAGCCGCTTGGGCGGGCCCAACTTTCACGAGATCCCGATCAATGCGCCCATTGCGCCGGTGCACAACAACCAGCGCGACGGCATGCACCGCCAGACCATTCACCGCGGCCGCGTGTCCTACGAGCCCAACTCGCTTGGCGGCGGCTGCCCCTTTCAGGCCGGCGCAGCGCAGGGCTTCGTCTCCGTGCCCGCGCGCCTGCAGGCCAAGGAAGAGCAGGGCAAGGTGCGGGCCAAGCCGGAAAAGTTTGCCGACCACCACACGCAGGCCACGCTGTTCTACGACAGCCAGACGCCGGTGGAGCAGGCACACATCGCGGCGGCCTTCCGTTTCGAGCTGAGCAAGGTCACCGTGCCGGCCATTCGCGCGCGCATGGTCGCCTCGCTGCGCAACGCATCCGAGGCGCTGGCGCAGGCGGTGGCCGATGGCCTGGGGATGGACGAACTGCCCCCGCCGTTGCCGCGCGCCCTGGCGACGCCGGCCAAGCCCGAAGTGAGGCAATCGCCCGCGCTCTCGCTGATGGCCCGTCCGGGCGACGGCCGCATCGCTGGACGGCGCATTGCCGTGATCGTGGCCCATGGGGTGCAGGGGGCGGCGGCCGAGCGGCTGCAGGCGGCGCTCGCGGCGCAGGGTGCGGTGGTGGAGTTCGTGGCCCCGCGCGTGGGCCGCGTGCGGGGGGCCGATGGGGTGGACCTGGAGGCCACGGCCTCGCTGGAGAACAAGCCGGGCGTCCTGTTCGACGCGCTCGCCTGGCCGCACGGCGAGGAGGGTGTGGCCACGCTGGCGCGGGATGGCCACACGATGGAGGCCCTCAAGGATGGCTACCGCCACGCCAAGGCGCTGCTGCTGGTGGGCGCCGCGCAGACGCTGCTGGACATGGCGGGCGTGCCCACCACCACCGCCACGGGCGATCCGGACCCTGGCCTGGTGCTGGCGGATGGCGAGGAGGGCGCGGACGCTTTCGTCGCCGCCATCGCGCGGCACCGCCACCCCGAGCGCGAGACGGACCCGCCGCAGGTGTGAGCCTCAGTGCTTGGCCAGCAGCTCGGAGGCCCGATAGCCCGGCGCCACCCCTTGCACCAGCACCGTGGCGCCGTCCGCGTTTTGCGTGCGCAGCGGCAGGATGGCCTGATAGGCATCGGACTGGTACCAGGCGCGCGCGTGGTCCATCGAGGGAAATTCGATGACCACGAGGTGTCCGGGGAAGGGTCCCTCCATGACCACCGGGTTGTCGCCATGCACCAGGAAGCGGCCGCCGTGCGCGTCCAGCGTGTCGGTGATCTCCTGGATGTAGGTGACGATGTCGGGGCCCCACTCGACGTGGCGCAGGTGAGCGATGGCGTAGGCAGTCATGGCGGATCTCCGGGCGGACGGTGGGTGGGCCTCGGGACCTCCCCTTGGCCTGCCTTCATCTTCCCCCCGGGGTGTCCCGGCTGGCGATGACCCGTGAGGTCATGCCCGCGGTCCGGGTCTGGTCAGACCGTCTCGCGGACCGCCTCACCCAGCGGCAGACAGGCCAGCAGCCCGGCCGGTGTGCGGACCTGCAAGGCCAGGAAGTCGCCGAACTGCACGAGGCGCGCGATCGGCGCCGGCGCAGGCGCTGCGGCCTCGCGCGCCCCGGCATGGGCGAAGGGGGCTGACGCGGCCATCGCCCGGGGACTCGACACCTGCAACACGGCGACCAGCCCCGCTGGATCGCGCTGCGCCAGCGCCCACTGGCACAGGGCCAGCAGGCAGTCGGTGTCCTCGTCCGAGGGCCGCGCCGGCGCCGCCGGCCGGCGCAAGCGCTGCAACAGGCGGTGCAGTTGCTGGCGCGAGGCCGCCTCGCTGCGCCCGGTCAGGCGCCCCAGCTCGGCGTGGCTGAAGTCGAATACCTCGACCAGCAGGACGGCCGCGGCATCGGCTGCCGCCAAGGTGTGGACCACATGCCGCAAGGCCTGCTCGACCCGTTGCGCCTGTTCGGCCAGTGCCTGTGGCGCTTCGCTCTCGACGGCTGTCGCGCCGTGGTCACCCGCTTGCTCCAGCAGGGCGTGGTATCGCTGACGCCGCCGCCAGGCGTCGATGCACAGGTGGCGCAACACGGTGACCAGCCAGGCCTCCCGGCCACTGGCATCGGGTGGTAGGCCGCCCTGCGCCGTGCGCAGCCAGGTGTCCTGCACCAGGTCTTCGGCCTCATCGCCGTGCGCCAGCCAGTGCCGCGCCAGCGCGACCAGGCGGTGGCGCAGCGCTTCATCGTCGATCAGGGGGTGGGAGTCGGCCGGAGTTGTCACGAAAAAACCCGCTCGTTCGTTTACCGGATGAAGCTAACACACAGGAGCGATTCCCATGCCTTCCCCGGACACCGACACGCCCACCCGCCCCGCCAACGCCCAGGACAGCGCCTTCTTGGAGGAGAAGGCCTTTCGCGCCCGCACCGTGCTGGTGTTCGGAACAATCACCGACGCGCTGGCCGCGGAGACGGTGCGCAAGCTGCTGGCCCTGGACGCCGAGGCGCGCGCGCCCATCACCATGATCGTCTCCTCGCCGGGCGGCCACCTCGAATCGGGCGACGCCATCCACGACGTGGTGCGTTTCGTGGCCTCGCCGGTCCACATGGTCGGCACAGGCTGGGTGGGCAGCGCCGCCACCCACCTCTATCTGGGCGCGGCCCGCGAGCGCCGTGTCTGCCTGCCCCAGACGCGCTTCCTGATCCACCAGCCCAGCGGCGGTGCGGGCGGTGCCGCCAGCGACATGGCGATCCAGGCCCAGGAAATCCTCAAGGCCCGCGAGCGCATCGCCGAGGTCATTGCGCTCGAAACCGGCCAGCCGCTCGAGCGGGTGCGCCAGGACATCGAGCGCGACCGCTGGATGCCGGCGCAGGAGGCCGTCGCCTATGGCCTGGCCTCGCGCGTGATCCGGCGGCGCGAGGAATTGGGGCTCTGAGCTTGGAACCCAAGTCCTGGCCTGCCCGGAGGGACTCGAACCCCCGACCTGCTGCTTAGAAGGCAGCTGCTCTATCCAGTTGAGCTACGGGCAGTGCGGTGCGGGTGCCGCTGGAAAAAAGGCCCACGGGGGTGGGCCTTCGTTCTCGGTGTGAAATGGTCGGAGCGGCGGGATTCGAACTCGCGACCCTCTGCTCCCAAAGCAGATGCGCTACCAGGCTGCGCTACGCTCCGACAAGGCGCGGATTCTACCCTCAGGCCGCATGGTGCCCGGCCCGGCCTTTCGGCCTCGGGTGGCGTTCAGCGTTTCTCGTACTGCGTCTTGCCGAACAGGATGTCGCGCGACTTGTCGTCGGTGAGCGGCTTGCGCGCGTCGGCCAGCACGGCCACGCCGCGCTGCACCGCCGGGCGCGCGGCGATGCGGTCGAACCAGTCCTTCAGGCGCGGGTAGTCGGCCCAGTCGATGCCCTGGTTCTGCCAGCTGCGCAACCAGGGAAAGATGGCGATGTCGGCGATGGTGTATTGCTTGCCCGCGATCCAGGGCTGGCCTTTGAGCTGGCGGTCCATCACGCCGTACAGGCGCTTGGCCTCGTTGGTGTAGCGGTTGACGGCGTAGTCGATCTTCTCGGGTGCGTAGAGGCGGAAGTGGTGCGCCTGGCCCAGCATGGGGCCCACGCCGCCCATCTGGAACATCAGCCACTCCAGCACCTGGAAGCGCTCGCGGTCGCCTTTGGGCAGGAAACGGCCGAACTTGCTCGCCAGGTAGACCAGGATGGCGCCCGATTCGAACAGGCTGATGGGCTGCCCCCCCGGGCCGTTGGGGTCGCTGATGGCCGGGATCTTGTTGTTCGGGCTGATGGCCAGGAAGTCGGGCTTGAACTGGTCGCCCGCGCCGATGTTGACCGCGTGCACCTGCCAGTCCCGGCCCAGTCGCTGGCCGCACTCCTCCAGCATGATGTGAACCTTGTGCCCGTTGGGCGTGGGCCAGGAGTGGACGTCGATCATCAGCTTCCTCGTGTGATGGGCATCTCGACCTCGCCGGGCACGGCCATGTGCTTGGCGAGTTCGAGCTTGGCGATGGATTGGCGGTGCACCTCGTCGGGCCCGTCAGCCAGGCGCAGGGTGCGCTGGTTGGCGTAACTGTAGGCCAAGGGAAAGTCCCCACTGACGCCACCGCCTCCATGGGCCTGGATCGCCATGTCGATCACCTCGCAGGCCATGTTGGGCGCCACCACCTTGATCATGGCGATCTCGGCCTTGGCGACCTTGTTGCCCACGGTGTCCATCATGTAGGCGGCCTTGAGCGTGAGCAGGCGCGCCATCTCGATGCGGCAGCGCGCGTCGGCGATGCGCTCGTGCCAGACCGACTGCGCCGACACCGGCTTGCCGAAGGCCACGCGGCTGTTGAGGCGCTGGCACATGAGCTCCAGCGCCCGCTCGGCGGCGCCGATGGAGCGCATGCAATGGTGGATGCGGCCCGGGCCCAGGCGGCCTTGCGCGATTTCGAAGCCGCGGCCCTCGCCGAGCAGGATGTTGCCGGCCGGCACGCGCACGTTCTTGAGCACCACCTCCATGTGGCCGTGCGGCGCGTCGTCGTAGCCGAACACCGAGAGCGGGCGCACCACGGTGATGCCGGGCGCGTTCGAGGGCACCACGATCATGCTCTGCTGCGAGTGGCGCGGCGCGTCCGGGCTGGTCTTGCCCATCACGATGTAGACCGCGCAACGCGGGTCGCCCGCGCCCGAGGACCACCACTTGCGGCCGTTGATGACGTAGTGGTCGCCGTCTCGCTCGATGCGGCACTGGATGTTGGTGGCGTCGCTGGAGGCGACCTCGGGCTCGGTCATGAGGAAGGCCGAGCGGAACTCGCCCTTGAGCAGCGGCTCCAGCCACTGGTCCTTCAGGGCCTCGGAGGCGTAGCGCTCCAGCGTCTCCATGTTGCCGGTGTCGGGCGCCGAGCAGTTGAAGACCTCGGGCGCCCAGGGCACCCGGCCCATGATCTCGCACAGCGGCGCGTACTCCAGGTTGGACAGGCCCTCGGGCGCACGCGGGCTGCGCGGCAGGAAGAGGTTCCACAGCCCGGCCTGGCGCGCCTTGGGCTTGAGCTCCTCGATGATCTTGGTGGGTACCCAGGCGTTGCCCTTGGCGCGGTTGGCTTCGATTTCCTGGAAGAAGCGCGCCTCGTTGGGGTAGATGTGCTCGTCCATGAAGGCGAGCAGCCGTTCGCGCAGGCCCTTGACCTTGTCGCTGTAGTCGAATTCCATGGTTTCTCCTGTTGTATGGGGCGGGGCGGCTCAGCCGCCGTTGGCGAAGCGCCAGGCCATCTCGGCCATGGGACGTGCGCCCGCGGCCGACTTCACGGCCTGTGCGCTGGACGCGGTGCCGGCCTCGACGCGCTTGGCGATGCCTTGCAGGATCGCGGCGAGGCGGAACATGTTGTAGGCGAGGTAGAAGGCCCAGTCGGCCCGCAGTTGCTCGGGCGTGGCGAAGCCGGTGCGCTCGCAGTAGCGGGCGATGTAGTCCTGCTCGCTGGGGATGCCCAGCGCCGGCAGGTCCAGGCCCTGGATGCCGCGGAACAGGCCCGGCGGGATGTGCCACGACATGCAGTGGTAGCTGAAGTCGGCCAGCGGGTGGCCGAGCGTGGACAGTTCCCAGTCGAGCACCGCGAGGATGCGCGGCTCGCTCGGGTGGAACATCAGGTTGTCGAGCCGGTAGTCGCCGTGCACCACCGAGACCAGGGTCTCGTCGCGCGCCATCGCGGGGATGTTCTTCGGCAGCCAGTCGATCAGGCGGTCCATCTCGGGGATGGGCTGGGTGATGGAGGCCTGGTACTGCTTGCTCCAGCGGCCGATCTGGCGCTCGAAGTAGTTGCCGGGCTTGCCGTAGTCGGCCAGGCCGATGGCCGCGGGCTTCACCGAATGCAGCGCCGCCAGCACGCGGTTCATCTCGTCGTAGATGGCGCCGCGCTCCGCGTTGCCGAGGCCGGGCAGGGATTGGTCCCAGAGCACGCGGCCGTCCACGCACTCCATCACGTAGAAGGCGCGGCCGATCACCGATTCGTCCTCGCACAGCGTGTGCATGCGCGCCACCGGCACACCGGTGCCGGCCAGCGCGCTCATGACGCGGAACTCACGTTCGATGGCGTGCGCCGAGGGCAGCAGCTTGGCCACCGGGCCGGGCTTGGCGCGCATCACGTACGCGCGCGTGGGCGTGATCAGCTTATAGGTGGGGTTGGACTGGCCGCCCTTGAACATCTCCACCGTGAGCGGGCCCGCGAAACCCTCCAGCCGCGGGGCCAGCCAGCGCTCCAGCGCGGTGGCGTCGAAGGCGTGTTGCTCGGTCACCGGCCGCGTGCCGGTGAAGTTCTGTGCGTCGTTCATGCGGCGGTGGTCGGCTGGTGGGGAAGGTTCAGCTGTCGGCTTCGGCGATGCGCATCAGCGCGGCCCGGTTGCGGATCACGAGGCCTCCCTGCTCGATGCGGATGGCGTCCTCGCGCTCCATGGACTTGAGTTCCTGGTTCACGCGCTGGCGCGAGGCACCCAGCAGTTGGGCCAGCTCCTCCTGCGCCAGTTGCAGACCGATGCGCGTCTCGTTGCCGTCGTTCAGGCACGGCACGCCGTAGCTGCGCACCAGGTGCAGCAGCTGCTTGGCCAGCCGCGCGCGCAAGGGCAGGGTGTTGAGGTCCTCCACCAGCCCGAACAGGGTGCGGATGCGCCGCGCCTGCAGGCGCATCAGCGCCTCGTACAGCTCCACGTGCGAGGACAGGATCTTCTGGAAATCGTTGCGGGCCACGCACAGCAGCGTGGTCGCGCCATGCGCGTAGGCGTCGTGCGTGCGCTGGTCGCCGTCGAACATCGCCACGTCGCCGAACCACACACCCGGCTCCACGTAGGTCAGCGTGATCTGCTTGCCCGACAGCGAGGTTGAACTCACGCGCACCGCCCCCTTGGCCACCGCCGTCCATTCGGACGGCGGCTCGCCGCGCGCGACGATCAGGTCGGCGTCCTTGAATCGCTTGACGTAGGCGCATCGAAGGATGTCGTGACGCAGGGAAGGTGAGAGGGTGTTGAACCAGCGACCGCTGTTGATCGCCTCGCGTTCTTCCATTGTCAGAATCGGCTCGTCCATGGTCTGTCGTTTGAGTGACTGGAGGGGGCTGGCCTGTCGCGCCGGGGACCGGCCCGCCGAGCCGGTGCGGCCGGGTGCGGGTCAGCGGTACTGGGCGGTCCGCTTCTCCAGGAAGGCCGCGATGCCCTCGCCGCCGTTGGGGTGGTGCAGGTTGCGCACGAAGTGCTCGCGTTCGGCCGCCAGGTGCGTGTGCAGCGGATTCGTGTCCGCCTCGTTGACGAGCTCCTTGATGCTGGCCAGCGCGTTCGGCGCGCGCCCGTTCAGCCTCTCGGCCAGCGCCAGGGCTTCGCCCAGCGCGGCGCCGGTGTCGGTGAGGGTGTTGAGCACGCCGAGCTGCTGCAGCCGCTCGGGTGTGATGCGCTCCCCGGCCATCAGCAATTGCATCACCGTGGCGCGCGGCAGGGCGCGCGCCAGCGCCCAGCTGCCGCCGCCGTCGGGCGAGATGGCGACGTTGCTGTACGCCATGACGAAGACCGCGTCGCGCGCGGCGACGATGAAATCGCAGGCCAGCGTGAGCGAGAAGCCCGCGCCCGCGCAGGCGCCCTCGACGGCCGCGATCACCGGCTTGGGGAAGGCGCGGATGGTCTCGATCCAGTTGTGCAGGCCCGAGATGGTCTCGGCCTGCACCTCGGGCGGCTGCTGCCGGTTGCCCTGCAGGCGCTGCAGGTTGCCGCCGGCGCAGAAGTGGCGGCCTTCGCCCACGATGACCACGCTGCGCACGTCGGCGCTGCTCTCGGCCACGTTGAGCGCTTCCACCCCGGCCGCGTACATCTCGGGACCGAGCGCGTTGCGGTGCTCGGGGTTGCTGATGGTGAGCACCATGGTGGCGCCCACGCTGTGGCTTTTGAGGCTGGCGGTCATGCGAGGTCTCCCGTCGGGCCGCTCCCATGGGAGGCCTGCACCCCCTCGGGGAGCCGCGACGATACGAAGTGCGGAGCGTGGGGGTTCATGTGTTCAGATCTCTTCGTGCGTGAGGCTCAGGCCCAGTGCGCCGCGGCGGCGCAGCCAGGGCGAGGGGCGGTAGCGCGGGTCGCCATACACCGTCTGCAGGTTGAAGAGGATCTCGAGCACGTTGGTGGGGCCGATGCGGTCGCCCATGGCCAGCGGGCCCATGGGGTAGCCCAGGCCCAGGGTGACGGCCACGTCCAGGTCGGCCGGCGAACAGATGCCTTGCTGGCACATGTCGGCCGCGATGTTGACGATGGTGGCCACCACGCGCTGTGTGACGAAGCCGCCGCTGTCGCGCACCACGCTCACGGCCTTGCCGTCGCGGGCGAACAGGGCGTGCGCGGCGTCGCGCATGTCGGGGCGGGTGGCGGGGTTGGTGGCGAGCACGCGGCGCTTGGTGGCGCCGTCCTCCAGCATCATGTCGATGCCCAGGGTGCGCGTGGCGTCCAGGCGTTCCACGGCGGCCAGGGTGGTCACGTCCATGCCCAGCGGCGCCACCAGGATCAGGGCCTGTTCGCTGGGCGTGGCGCCGGTCTCGATGCGGGCGTCCAGGTTCTTGAGCAGCTGGTACAGCTCCTGGCGGCGCGCGGCCTTGGGCGAGACCCACACCGGCGGCAGCGTGTTCACGGCGGGCACGGGCGGCTCGGGCGGCACTTGCGCCGCGCCGTCCACGTAGCGGTAGAAGCCGTCGCCCACCTTCTTGCCCACCACGCCGCCGGCCAGGCGCTGCGCGGTGATCACGCTCGGGCGGTAGCGCGGCTCCTCGTAGTACTGGTGGTAGATGGACTCCATCACCGGGTGCGACACGTCCAGGGCGGTGAGGTCCATCAGCTCGAAGGGCCCGAGGCGGAAACCCATCTGGTCCTTCAGGATGCGGTCCATGGTGGCGAAGTCGGTGACCCGCTCGCCCGCCACGCGCAGGGCCTCGGTGCCGTAGCCGCGGCCCGCGTGGTTGACGATGAAGCCCGGCGTGTCCTGCGCGCTCACGGGCGTGTGGCCGTAGGCGCGAGTGAAGCCGGCCAGGCGCTCGCAGACGGCCGGGTCGGTCTTGAGGCCGGCGATGACCTCCACCACCTTCATGAGCGGTACCGGATTGAAAAAGTGGTAACCCGCGAAGCGCGCCGGGTGCTTGAGCGCGGCGCCGATGGCGGTGACCGACAGCGAGGAGGTGTTGCTGACCAGCACCGCGTCGGCGGCCACGACGTCCTCCAGTTGCTTGAAGACGGATTGCTTGACGTCCAGCCGCTCCACGATGGCCTCGATCACGAGGTCGCAAGCCGCCAGGTCCTGCAGGGACTCGGCCACCCGCAGGCGCTGCACGCAGGCGTCGCGCGTGGCGGCGTCGAGCTTGCCTTTGCCGTGCAGGGTGTCCCAGGTCTTGGTCAGGGCGTCGCGCGCGCCGGCGGCGGCGCCGGCCTGGGCGTCGAACAGCCAGACCTCGGCGCCGGCCTGAGCGGCCATCTGGGCGATGCCCCGGCCCATGGCACCGGTGCCCACGACCGCTGCACGTTTAAAAAAGGATTGCATATGTGTGTTGTATTTCGGTTGATAGCCAGTTTGCCTATGACAAAATGTTTCAACCTTCTGGAGGGAAATCCGACGTGCGCCAGATCTGGACAGCCTGCATTTTGCTATCAACCGCCGTGAGCAGCCCGGCGGTCACGCTCGGGCGCCACAGTGGGGCGGCGCTGATCGGCCAGCCGCTCGATGTGCAGTTCCAGGTGATGCTGGCCCCCGGCGAAGACATCGCCACCCAGTGTCTCCAGGCCGACGTCTTCTACGGCGACGTCCAGGTCACACCGAATTTCGTCACCGTCACTCCGCGCGCCGCGCCCGGCGAACTCACGGGCATCGCCCGCGTCATCGCCAGCCTGCCAGTCAACGAGCCCATCGTCACCCTGTCGGTGCGCGCCGGCTGCGGCCTGCCGTTCACCCGCCGCTACGTACTGCTCGCCGATCTGGTGAGCGAACCGGCGGTGGCGGCGGCTCCCGCGCCCCGCGCCGTCGACGCACTGCCCGTGCCCGCCGCCCCCATGCCGGCACCGGCCCCGGCGCCCCAGATGGCGGCGCCCCCCGCGCGGGCCGCCCCGCCCGCCCGGGCCCCCCCGCCCCGGGTGCGGGAGCGCCCGCCGC
>NZ_MIYM01000008.1:0-218257 GCF_001777155.1 Hydrogenophaga sp. PML113
CGCGGTCAATCGCGCATGCTTATGGCTGTTCATCCGTTCTCCTGTCCTGAGTTGTTGCGGCCTGGTAACCACAGCTTCCCAGTTCCGGGACGGATGAACAACCTATTGAGACTTCACACCTAGGCCGATCCGGCGCCGGTCCGCCCCCCGCCGGATCGGCCCCTGCGGGGGCAGCGACCCGGGCCGGGGGACGCGTGGAGCTTCAGTTCGCCACGGTGAAGCGGCGCCGCCGGTGCTGCGGCTTTTCGATCTCGTCCGCGATGGCCACCGCCAGGTCGGCCACCGAGATGCCCGAGGGCTGCCCGCCCTGGCCGGGCAGCGGCTGGTCGCCGCCCACGCGGTAGCGACCCGTGCGCTCGCCCGGGGCCAGCAGGATCGGCGGCGACAGGAAGCTCCAGTCCAGCGCGGTGTCGCCGCGCAGGCGCGTGAGCAGGTCGCGCGCGGCCAGCGCGCCCTGTTTCCACTCGGCGGGGAATTCGGGCGTGTCCACCAGCTGCACGCCGGGCGCCACCTCCAGGCTGCCCGCGCCGCCCACGGCCAGCAGGCGTTTCACGCCGGCCTGTCGGGCGCCGGCCAGGATGGCGTCGTAGCCTTGGCCGAACAATTCGTAGATGCGCGGCTCGCTCCAGCCGGGGTTGTAGGCGCTGACGATGGCGTCGTGGCCGCGCACCGCGGCGGCCACCTGGGCGGCGTCCAGCACGTCGGCGCGCACCACCGCCAGACCGTCGCGGGCGGCGAACTTCTCGGGGTGGCGGGCCAGCGCGGTCACGGCGTGGCCGCGCGACAGCAGTTCGTTCAGCACGGCGCTGCCGACAAAACCGGTGGCACCGATGAGGGCGATCTTCATGGGGAAACTCCTGCGGGTTGTGAATGGCGGTTAGTCTCCTTGCTACACAAAAAAGCCACCAGACGGCAGAATCGGCATTCATTGTGTAGAAAATCTAATGAGTGAAGCCCAGGCCCTGGCCGACAAGTTGCGCCGCATGGCCCTGTTCGCCGAGATCGTCGACAGCGGCTCCATCAGCGCGGCCGCGCGCCGCCTGGGCAGCACGCCGTCCGCCGTGAGCCAGCAGCTGCGCCTGCTGGAGCGCTCCCTGGGTCTGGTGCTGCTGCACCGTTCCACGCGCCGGCTCACGCTCACCGAGGCCGGCGAGCGCTACCACCCGGCCTGCGCGGCCATGGTCGCCCAGGCCCGCAGCGCCGATCAGGCACTGGAGCGCCTGCGCGACGAGCCCGAGGGCGAGCTGCGCCTGGCCGCGCCCATCGGTTTCGGCGATCTGCTGGCCAGCGCCCTGGAGCCGCTGCGGCGCCATCCGCGTCTGCACCTGCACCTCTTGCTGGACGACACGCCCATCGACCTCATCGCCGAGCGCGTGGACCTCGCGCTGCGCGTGGGCCGCTTCACCGACTCGGCCCTGGTGGCGCGCCGCCTGGGCGAGCTGCAGCGCGTGCTGTGCGCGGCGCCGCGTTACCTCGCCGAGCGCGGCTGGCCGCGCGACCCCGGCGAGCTGGCCGGCCACGACTGGCTGGGTCTGCCGCCGCGCAGTGGCGCGGCGACGGCGCTGGCGTTCCAGGGGCCGCAGGGCGCGCGCGCCGAGGTGAGCGTGGAGCCGCGCGTGCTGGCGTCGCAGGTGACGGTGCTGGAGGCCCTGGCGCTCGAAGGCTGGGGCCTGTATGTCGGCATGCGCGACGACGTGGGCGCCGCGCTCGACCAGGGCCGCCTGGTGCCGGTGCTGCCCGACTGGCGCCTGGAGCCGGCCGCGGTGTTTGCCGTCACACCGCGGCGCGACGAGCAGCCGGCCAAGGTGCGCCACGCGCTGCAGGCGCTGCAGGCGCACTTCGGCGCGCGCGGCGGCTGAGCCGGTTCGGCTTCAGCGCCGGCTCACCAGCACGATGCCCAGCGCCACGCCCCCCAGCGCCAGCATCAGCCGCAGCGTGAGCGGCTCGCCCAGCAGCAGCACGCCGAACACCAGTGCGAACACCGGCGTGAGGAAGGTGAAGGTGCTGATCTGCGTGGCCGGGTAGTGGCGCAGCATCCACATCCAGGCCAGGTAGCTGGCGAAGGCGCCCACCGCCGTCTGCAGCGCGATCGAGCCCCAGGCCAGGCCCGAGTAGGACCAGCCCCAGGTCTCGCCCAGCGCCAGCGACAGCAGCGGCGCCACCGCGGCCGTGACGGCCACCTGGTAGAACAGGGTCTTCTCGGCGCTGGCCGTGGCGAGCCGGCTGGCGCGGATGGTCAGCGTGGTCAGACCCCAGAGAAGGCCCGCGCCCAGGGCCATGGCGTCGCCGCGCCACTGGCCGGCCCCGGGCGAGCCGTTCGCGAAGCCCTCGCTGAAGGCCGTGACCACCGCCGCGAAAGCGATCACCAGGCCCACCCACTGCACGCGGCGCAGCCTCTCGCTGGGCACCACGCGCGGCAGCAGCAGAGCCACCACGAAGGGGCTGGTGTAGAGGAACACCGTGAGCCGCGAGGCCGAGGTGAGCTGCAGGCCCAGGTAGATGAAGCTGAACTCGCCCGCGAACAGCAGGCCCGCCAGCAGGCCGGCCTTGAGCGTGCTGTCGCGCTGGAACAGCGGCACGCCGCGCGCGCGGCACCACAGCCACAGCAGCAGCGTGGCGCCCCAGAAACGCAGGCTGGCCTGCCACAGCGGTGGCACCTCGGCCACGGCCACCTTGATCAGGATCTGCTGGAAACCCCAGAACGCGCAGCACGCCACCAGCAGCGTGATGGCGAGGGAATCGAGGTGGGTCTTGCGAACGGGGGGCGTGGCGGGCGGCATGGCCGGTGATTGTGCGGGGCGCCGCGCGGCGCGCGTGTCGCAGGGGTTCTGCGCTCAGCGCGGCTGCGCCAGGCGCTTGAGCTGGGTCTTCAGGCGCTGCACTTCGGTGGCCGACAACTCGGCGAGCATGGCGGCCTCGTGCGCGCGGGCGCGGCGCAGCAGCGGCGCCACCTTCTTCTGGCCGGCGGGCGTGATGGACACCAGCGTGCGGCGCTGGTCCGCGGGGTCGTCGTGCAGGGCCACCCAGCCCTGCGCGACCAAGCGCTGCAGCAGCTTGGTGACGGTGGGCTGCTGACTCAGCACCTCGTGCGCCAGCTGGCCCACGGCCATGGGCGATTCGCCGCTGAGCACCGCCAGCACGCGCCACTCCAGCGAGCCCAGGCCGGCCTCGCGCACCTGGGCGTCGAACTCCTTGAAGAGGGCGTGGTTGGCCTGGCCGAGCAGGTAGCCCAGATAGTCGTCGGTGAAACGTGTGCCCCCACGCTCCGCCGCCTCGCGGGTCGCTGCCCCTCGGGGGGGCTGATCCGTATTGGGGCGGCCCGGCGGCGGATCGCGCCGCTCCTTCACAGCGGGTGCTCCGCGTAGAAGCGCCCGCCGTGGAACAGCAGCGGCGAGGCGCCGGGCCGGTGGCTGCAGCGCTCCACTTCGCCGACGAAGATCACGTGATCGCCCTCGGTGTACTGGCTGCGGTTGAAGCACTCGAACACGGCGGCCGCGCCGTCGAGCAACGGCGCGCCATGGCCGCCTTCGCTGAAGGCCACGCCGTTCCAGCGGTCGATGCCGCGCGCCGCGAAACGCTCGGCCAGGGCCTGCTGGTCGGCCGCGAGCACATTGATGGCGTAGTGCGAGCCGTTGCGGAAGAAGGCCATGGAGCCCGCGTGGTGCGCCAGGCTCCACAGCACCAGCGGCGGCGACAGCGAAACCGAGTTGAAGGAGTTCGCGGTGAGGCCGATGAGCGCGCCATCGGGCGCGCGCGCGGTGACGATGGTCACGCCGGTGGCGAACATGCCCAGCGAGGCGCGGAACTCATGCGCCGAGAAATCGGGGGGGCGGGCCGCGTGGCCAGCCTGACGGGCGGGGGACATGGGGCGCAATTTACATGAATTTTCATGAATAATGGGCCGCCCGCGAATCCCACCCCGACAAAAAAGGAGACCCGATGCTGCAGGAGCGGATCGAACCCGCCTGGATCGACGCCTTCGAGGCCCTGCTCAGGCGCTGCGCCCTGCAGCCGGGCGAGGTGGTCGCCATCCTGGGCGAAACGCAGAGCCGGCCGGTGCTGGTCGAGCTGGCGCACCTGGCGGCCGCGCGCCTGGGCGCGCGCTGCTTCCGGCTGACGCTGCCCTCCGTGTTCAGCGGCGACGCGCCGGTGCAGCGCTCCACCGGCGCCAGCCCGGCCATCCAGCAGCTGCAGCCGGTGATCGCCGCGCTCGCGGGCAGCCAACTCGTGATCGACTGCACCGCCGAGGGCCTGATGCACGCGCCCGAGTTGCCGGCCATCCTGCAGGGCAATGGCCAGACGCAGCCGCGCGTGGTCTACGTGAGCGACGAGCACCCCGAGGCCCTGATGCGCCTGCTGCCCGACGAGGCCACCGAGGCGCGCGTGAAGGCGCACCTCAAGCGCCTGCGTGGCGCCAAGCGCTTGCGCGTCACCTCGGCCGCCGGCACCGACCTGCACGTCGACCTCGCCGGCGCCGTGCTCGGTGGCAACTGGGGCAGCACCACGCGGCCCGGCACGCTCACGCACTGGCCGGGCGGCATGGTGCTGGGCTTTCCCGCGCGCGGCACCGTCAACGGCACCCTGGTGCTGGCCGAGGGCGACGTGAACCTCACCTTCAAGCGCTACATCGAGCGCCCCATCGCGCTGCGCATCGAGGCCGACACGGTCACGCGCATCGAGGGCAGCGGCGTCGACGCCGAACTGCTGCGCGGCCACTACGCCGCCTGGGGCGAGCCCGAGGCCTACGCCGTGAGCCACGTGGGCTATGGCCTCAATCCCAAGGCGCGCTGGGACAGCATGGCGCTCTACGACAAGCGCGACTTCAACGGCACCGAGCTGCGCGCCTTCGCCGGCAACTTCCTCTACAGCACGGGCGCCAACGAGGTGGCCGGGCGGCACACGCGTGGGCACTTCGATTTCCCGCTGCGTGGCTGCACCGTCTGGCTGGACGACACGGTGGTGGTCGACGCCGGCCAGGTGGTGGGCGAATGAACGCGCTGCCCACCTTCACCGCGCTCGGCAGCGGCGCCACCGTGCTGATGCTGCATGGCATCGGCGGCGGCCACCTGGCCTTCGCGCCGCAGGTCGAATCGCTGGCCGGCGCGGGTTACCGCGCCATCGCCTGGGACATGCCGGGCTATGGCCACAGCGCGCCCATCGAGCCCTACACCTTCAAGGGCCTGGCGCAGAGCTGCGTGAACCTCATCGACGCCCTGCAGTGTGAGAGCGTGGTGCTGGTGGGCCACAGCATGGGCGGCATGGTCGCGCAGGAGGTGATCGCGCGCCGGCCCGACAAGGTCAGCCGGCTGGTGCTCGCGGGCACCTCGGCCGCCTTCGGCAAGCGCACCGACGGCCGCGACGCCGAGACCTGGGCGCGCCAGTTCGTCGCCCAGCGCACCGCGCCGCTGGACGCGGGCAAGAGCATGGCCGAGGTGGCCCAGGTGCTGGTGCCGCAGATGGCCGGCCCCGGCGCGCTGCCCGAGGGCCTGCGCCTGGCCGAGCACTGCATGGGCGGCGTGCCCGCCGCCACCTACCGCCGCGCGCTGGACTGCCTGGTCACCTTCGACCGCCAGGCCGCGCTGCGCGACATCCGCGTGCCCACGCTGCTCATCGGCGGCGAGTTCGACCGCGTGGCCGCGCCGTCGGTGATGAAGCAGATGGCCGAGGCCATCCCGAACGCGCGCTACGCCGAGCTCAAGGGCATCGGCCACCTCATGAACCTGGAAGCGCCCGAGGCTTTCGACGGCCTGCTGCTCGACTTCCTGGCCGAGCGCGCGCCCTCGCCGGCGGGCGACTTGCACTGACCACCCCATCCAAGGAGACCGAGCATGCAACGCGAGCCCCTGAACACCGGCCTGGACTTCACCCCCGCCGTGGGCGACATGGCCTTCACGCCATTGCAGCGCGAACTGCTCACGGTGGCGAACCGCCTGGGCCGCGAGAAGTTCGCGCCGCGCGCCGCCCAGTGGGACCGCGAGGCGAGCTTCCCCTTCGCCAACTACGAGGACCTGCGCGAGGCCGGCTTCCTGCGCCTGTGCGTGCCCAAGGACCACGGCGGCCTGGGCGCCGACTACCCCACCTACATGATGGTCGCGGCCGAGGTGGGCCGCTTCTGCGGTGCCACCGCGCTCACCTGGAACATGCACATCTGCAGCACCATGTGGACCGGCGTGCTGGCCGACGGCATCCCCATGACCGAGACCCAGCGCGCCGAGCACGCCGCGCGGCGCGAGCTGCACTTCCAGCGCATCGTCGACCAGGGCGCGGTCTACGCCCAGCCCTTCAGCGAAGGCTCGGCCGCCGCGGCCGGGCGCGCGCCTTTCGGCACCACGGCGAAGAAGGTGGCGGGCGGCTGGCTCATCAACGGCTGCAAGATCTTCGCCAGCCTGTCGGGCGCGGCCGACTACTACGGCATCCTCTGCACCGAGGACGTGGAAGGCAAGGACCCGGACCCGCGCGACACCATGTACATCAGCGTGCCCGCCACCAGCGAGGGCCTGGCCATCAGTGGCGACTGGGACCCACTGGGCATGCGCGGCACCGTCAGCCGCAACCTCACGTTCAAGGATGTGTTCGTGAGCGACGCCGAGCAGCTCATGCCGCGCGGCATCTACTTCGTGGGCGCGCAGACCTGGCCGGCCATGTTCTTCACGCTCGCGCCCACCTACCTGGGCCTGGCCAACGCGGCCTACGACTTCACCGTGAAGTACCTGCGCGGCGAGGTCGAGGGCGAGCCGCCGGTGAAGCGCCGCCAGTACCCCACCAAGCAGATCGCGGTGGCGCAGATGCGCCTGCAGCTGGAGGGCATGAAGGCGCTGTTCTCGCGCGCCATCCAGGAGGCGCGGCCCAACCCGGGCAAGGACGAGAAGCTGCGCCTGTACGCCGCGCACCACGCGGTGATGGAAGGTGCCAACGACATCGCGCGTCTGGCCATCCGCACCTGCGGCGGCCAGAGCATGATGAAGCACCTGCCGCTGGAGCGCCTCTACCGCGACAGCCGCTGCGGCTCGCTCATGCTGCCCTGGACGGCCGAGCTCATCGTCGACCGCATGGGGCGCGAGACGCTTTACGAACCGGGCGAGAAGGACGCCTGAGCCGGCGCGCCGCGCGCCGCCCGCGCGGCCTCCATGCCATGGAAGCCGAAGGCCATGGCCGGGCGTTCGCCGCTGATGAGTTCGGCCAGGGCCTTGCCCGAGCCCGCGCCGTGCGTCCAGCCCAGGGTGCCGTGGCCGGCGTTGATCCACAGGCCCTTCACCGGCAGGCGGCCGATCAGCGGGATGTTGGTGGGTGTGGCCGGGCGCAGGCCGGTCCAGAAACGCGGGTTGCCGCCCTCGGCCGGCAGGCGCGTGTCGGCCACGCCGGGGAAGACCTGCTCGATACGGCGGACCAGCATCTCGCCGCGCTGGCGCGCCAGCGGTGTGTCCAGCGAGAGGTCGAAGCCGCCGAGCTCGATGGTGCCGGCCACGCGCAGTTCATTGCCCAGGCGCGACATCGCGATCTTCAGGCTGTCGTCGATCATGCTCACGACCGGCGCCTGGTCGGGCTTGAGCAGCGGCAGCGTGGCGCTGTAGCCCTTGCCGGGGTAGATGGGCACGCGCACGCCGATGCGCGCCAGCAGCGGCGTCGTGTACGAGCCGCAGGCCACCACGGTCGCGTCGGCCTTGAGGGCGCTGAGCACGCCGGTGGCGCGGCTGCGCACGCGCACGGCGTTCAGCGCGCCGCCGGTGGCGTCCAGGTGTTCGATGTCGTGGTTGAACAGCAGGCGGGCGCCGCGCGCGGCGCACAGGGCGGCGAGCTGTTGCGTGAAGACCCGCGCGTCGCCCGACTCGTCGCTCTCGGTGAAGGTGCCGCCGACGATGCGATCGGCAAAGGACGACAGCGCGGGCTCGATGCGCAGCAGCTCCTCGCGCGAGACCACGCGGCGTTTCACGCCGAAGCGCGCCATCAGCTCGGCCGCCGCGGCCGCGCCCTCGAAGGACTTCTGGTCCACGTAGTAGTGCGCGATGCCGCGCTCCAGGCGCTGGTACTCAATGCCGGTCTCGCGCACCACGTCCTTGAGCGCCGCGTGGCTGTACGAGCCCAGGGCCACCAGCTGGGCCACGTTGCGCTCGAAGGCCGCGTCGTTGCACTGGGCCAGGAACTGCAGGCCCCAGCGCCACTGCGCCGGGTCCAGTTGCGGGCGGAACAGCAGCGGCGAGGTGGGCGAGAACATCCACTTCAGCGCCTTCAGCGGCGCTTCGCGGTTGGCCCAGGGTTCGCAGTAGCTCACCGAGATCTGCGCTGCGTTGGCGAAGCTGGTCTCCAGCGCGGCGTCGGGCTGGCGGTCCACCAGGGTGACCTCGTGCCCGCGCTGCAGCAGGTGCCAGGCGGTGCTCACGCCGATGATGCCGGCGCCCAGAACGGTGACTTTCATGGCTTTCTCCGAACAGCGGATCGCTGACCCCGGCAGTGTCGGGAAATCGCCGATTCAGGTGAAGCGAGATTCAAGCAAAATCGAGTTCATCAGTTTGACTGATACAAGATCGCACCCAGAGCCCCGCCCGACCGCCCGAAGGGGCTCGCATCGACGCGCATTGCGCGGAGGCCTTTGATGAGCACCTTCGACCCCGACGCCCTGGAATGCCTGGCCGCCATCGTGGAGGAGGGCGGCTTCGAGCGCGCCGCCCAGCGGCTGTCGATCACGCAGTCGGCCGTGTCGCAGCGCCTGCGCGCCCTGGAAGCGCAGGTGGGCACGGTGCTGATCGTGCGCAGCCGCCCCCTCAAGCCCACGCCGGCCGGGCAGCTCATGATCAAGCACGCCAAGATGATGCGGCTGCTGCGCGCCGACCTGGACAAGGACCTGAAGGAGCTGGCGCCCAGCAGCGCCGCCACCGCCCGCGGCGAGGAGCGCATCTCGGTGGCCATCAACGCCGACAGCATCGCCACCTGGGCGCTGCCCGCGCTGGACGGGCTCGCGCGCGAAGGCCTGCCGATCGAGATCATCACCGACGACCAGGAGTTCACCCACGAGTGGCTGCGCGAGGGCCAGGTGCTGGGCTGCGTCACCTCGCTGGGCCAGGCGCTGCGGGGCTGCCGGATGGAGCCGCTGGGCGTGATGGACTACGTGCTGATCGCCCAGCCGGGCTTCGCGCGCGAGCACTGCCCGCGCGGGCTGAACACGCAGAATTTCCACCGCCTGCCCTTCATTGCCTTCAACCGCAAGGACCACCTGCAGCACGCCTTCGTGTCCGAGGCCTTCGGGCTGCAGCGCGTGCTGCTCAAGCAGCGCTTCGTGCCTTCCAGCGAGGGGCAGGTGCGCGCGGTGCTGGCGGGCTGGGGCGTGAGTGTGGTGCCCTGGCTGTTGGTGCGCGAGCTCATCGAGCGCGGTGAGCTGGTGGACGTGGCGCCCAAGCACCGCCTGGGCGTGGCGCTGCACTGGCATTGCTGGAACCTCAGTTCCGATGTGCTCGACGCCCTGAGCGCGGCCCTGCGCGCGGCCGCCGCCCAGAGCCTGCGCCCACCGGCTTGAGGCGGGCGTGAAAAAGCCGCCCGAGGGCGGCTCCTTGGGATCGATCGCGCGGCGGATCAGCGCACGATCAGCACCGGCGCCGAGCAATGGGCCAGCACCTTGGTGGCCACCGAGCCCAGCACCAGGTTGCCCAGCGCGCCGTGGCCGTGCGAGCCCATGATGACCATGTCGAACTTGCCCGAGTTGGCCGTCTTGGCGATGACCTCGCCGGCCGAACCGGTCTTGTGCAGCAGCTTGGCCGTGATGCCGTGGCGCTGCAGGAATTTGTTCACCGGACCGGTGATCTTGGCCGCTTCTTCTTCGTAGTACTGGTTCGCCACGTCGGCGCCGACGGCGGCGCGCGCCCGCGGGGGCAGCGGCGACTGGACCGTGATCGCGCTGAAGTCGTTGTCGGCGCTGAACAGCTCGTCGTGGGTGGTCAGGTAGGCGAGCATCTTCTTGGTGTACTCACTGCCATCGACGGCCAGCAGGATCTTCATCGCGGTTCTCCTTGGGGTTCGCTGTGGTGATTGACGGGCCGAGTGTACGGGCCCCATCGGGCCGCGGCTTTGCGCCGGATCAAACGGGGCGGGTTTGCGGCGCCACGTCGACCAGGCAGACCGGATCGAAGGCGAGTTGTTCCTGCTTCTCGCGGTAGCCCAGGGGGTTGGCGCGGATGCGGCAGCGGCCCACGCGCACGTCGGTGGGGCAGTGCAGGTGGCCGTGCAGCCAGAGGTCGGCCATCGGGAGCAGGTCGTCGAGCGCGTTGCAGAAGCCGGCCGTGCCGGGCGTGAGGCCATAGCGCGGGTCGGCGCTGTGCAGCGTGGGCGCGAAATGGGTGATGGCCACCGTGGGGCCGTCGAAGGGCTCGGCCAGTGCCTCGCGCAGCCAGGCCTGGCACTCCAGGCCGAGCTCGCGCATGGCGGCGGCGTCGAACAGGCGGCCGTGGCGCCGGCCGGCCATCTGGCGCAGGTAGTGGTCGGCGGCGCGAAAGGCTTTCTCGCGCTGCAGCAGCGGCTCGCTGCCGGGCGGGCGGATGGCGTCGTAGTCGCTCCACAGCGTGGTGCCGACGAAGCGCACGCCGCGCCAGACCCAGGTCTCGCGCTCCAGCCAGCGCAGGCCCAGGCGCTCGCAGGTGGCGCGCAGGGCGGCGTGGGCCTCGTCGACATCGAGCGCGTCGTACTCGTGGTTGCCGGGGAGGTAGAGCACCGGCACCGGCCAGTCGGCGAAGCGGCGCAGGCCCCAGTCGGGCTCGGGCATGGCGCTGCCGTCGCGCCGCCGCTGGTAGGAGCCCACGTCGCCGGCCAGCACCAGCAGGTCGGCGCCGGGGGCGGGTTGGGGCAGGAAATCGCGGTTGGCCTCGAGGTGCAGGTCGCTCAGCAACTGGATCTTCATCATGGGCCGATTGTGTCCGTGCTCTGCAGGCCGCTGCGCGCGGCCGAGCGCGACACCGCCTCGCGCAGCCAGCGGTGGGCGGCGTCGTGCTGGCGCTGGCGGTGCCACAGCGTGTCCACGTGCACCTCGGGCACGGCCAGCGGCAGCTCGCTGATGGCCAGTTCATCCTCCATGCCGGTGGCCGACAGGAAGTGGCGCGGCAGTACGGTGAGCAGGTCGGTGGTGGCCACCACGCGTCCGGCGGTGAAGAACTGGTTGACCGTGATCACCACCCGGCGCTGGCGCGAGCGCGCGGCCAGGGCCTCGTCGACGAAGCCGAAGGGCCGGCCCGAGAAGCTGACCAGCAGGTGGCGCGCGGCGCAGTAGGTGTCCAGCGACAGCGGCTGGCCGGCCAGCGGGTGGCCGCGGCGCATGACCACCACGTAGTCGCCGTCGTACAGGCGTTCGAAGGCGAAGCGCGGCAGTTCGTCCTGTTGCTGCCGCGCGCCGAGCTCGGCGATGACGGCGGGGAAGTGCCCGATCGCCAGGTCCACCGCGCCGCTTTCCAGCAGCTCGCGCGGGTCGCGCGTGGTCAGGGGCAGCACGCGCAGGTTCACGCCCGGCGCCTCGCGCTCGAAGATGTCGATCAGGCTGGGGATCAGCTTGGCCGAGGTGGCGTCGGCCATGGCGAGTTGAAAGGTGCTGGTGGCCGCGGCGGGGTCGAAGGCGCCGGGTGCCAGCGCGCCGCGCAGCAGGTTCAGGGCCTCGCGCACCGCTGGCCACAGGGCCAGGGCGGTGGGGGTGGGTTCGACGCCGAAGCCCGCCCGCCGAACCAGCTCGTCGCCCAGCAGCTCGCGCAGGCGACGCAGGGCGTTGCTCACCGCCGGTTGCGTCATGGCCAGGTTGTGCGCCGCCCGGGTCAGGTTGCGCTCGGCCATCACCTCGTCGAAGACGCGCAGCAGGTTCAGATCGAAGGTGCGGAAGTTGGGTGAAATCATATATGCCGTGAATGGTATACATCATCAGAATAAAGTGGCGAGATATACGGGTTAACCCTATATTCCCCCTGTCCACAAGAGTTCGTTTCGTCCACAAGACGTGGTTTTCAGGAGTTCGCCATGAGCACCGTTCTCACCGCCCCCTCGCTGTCCGCTGCCCTGCGCGCAGACACCCCCACCGCCGCCCCCGCGTCCGAAGGCGCCCGCGGCCTGAGCGCCCTGCTGCTCGCCGCCGCCATCGCCACGCTGATCGTCGTGGCCGATCAGCTGATCGACACCTGGGCCGACGGCCACCTGATGCTGGCCTGGGTGCTGCTCTGGGCCCTGGTCTTCGCCGGCCTGGCCCTGTTCGCCGACAGCGCCCGCCGCGTGGCGCGCCGCGCCGTGGCCGCGCTCGACGACTGGTCGCGTTCGCTGGCCGAGGCCCGCGCCGACATGCGCCTGTGGGAAATGGCCCGCCACGACCCGCGCCTGATGAGAGACCTGATGGCCGCCCGCGACCGCGCCGAGCAGGAGCCGACCGCCACTGACTTCGTCGAAGCGCTCGCCCCCCTGGGCCTGCCGGAAACCGCCAAGGCCGCCGCGGCGCCGCAGGCCAGTTACTGGGAGCGCCTGGCCGCCAGCCGCGCCCGCTACGCCAAGCTGCACTTCATCTGAGCTGTCACGCGCCCAGCAAAAAGCCACCCCGCGGGGTGGCTTTTTCTTTGTGGCCGATCGGATGGTCGATCGGCCGGGATGGTGCTCAGGCCGCCAGGCGTTGCTCGATGCGCGCCTTGGTGTCCGTCAGCTCGCGCGGCAGGTGGTAGGCCAGCTGCTGGAAGAGCTCATCGTGCAGCTTGAGTTCTTGCACCCAGGCGGCCTTGTCGATGGCGGTGACGGTGCGGTACTGCTCGGCGCTGAAGTCCAGGCCGTTCCAGTGCAGGTCCTCGTAGCGCGGCGAGACGCCGAAGGCGTGCTCCACGCCCTGGCCCTGGCCTTCCAGGCGGTCGATCATCCACTTGAGCACGCGCATGTTCTCGCCGAAGCCCGGCCAGACGAACTTGCCGTTCTCGTCCTTGCGGAACCAGTTGACGCAGAAGATGCCCGGCAGCTGGGCGCCCCGGGCTTGCAGCTGCGCGCCCAGGTTCAGCCAGTGCTGGAAGTAGTCGCTCATGTTGTAGCCGGTGAAGGGCAGCATGGCGAAGGGGTCGCGGCGCACCACACCCTGCGCGCCGAAGGCCGCGGCGGTGGTCTCCGAGCCCATGGTGGCGGCCATGTAGACGCCTTCCGTCCAGTCGCGCGCCTGCGTCACCAGCGGCACCGTGGTGCTGCGGCGGCCGCCGAAGATGAAGGCGTCGATGGCCACGCCCTTGGGGTCGTCCCAGGCGGCGTCCAGCGCGGGGTTGTTGGTGGCGGCCACGGTGAAGCGCGCGTTCGGGTGGGCGGCCTTGGCGCCGGTTTCCTTGGCGGTCTGCGGCGTCCAGTCCTTGCCCTGCCAGTCGATGGCGTGCTCGGGCGCCGGGCCCATGCCTTCCCACCACACGTCGCCGTCGTCGGTGAGCGCCACGTTGGTGAAGATCACGTCCTTGTTCAGGCTGGCCATGCAGTTGGGGTTGGTGGCCGTGTTGGTGCCGGGGGCGACGCCGAAGTAGCCTGCCTCGGGGTTGATGGCATAGAGGCGGCCATCCGCGCCGGGCTTGATCCAGGCGATGTCGTCGCCGATGGTGGTGACGGTCCAGCCTTCGAAGCCCTTGGGCGGGATCAGCATGGCGAAGTTGGTCTTGCCGCAGGCGCTGGGGAAGGCGGCCGCCACGTGGTATTTCTTGCCCTGCGGGTTGGTCACGCCCAGGATCAGCATGTGCTCGGCCAGCCAGCCCTGCTGGCGGCCCATGGTCGAGGCGATGCGCAGCGCGAAGCACTTCTTGCCCAGCAGCGCGTTGCCGCCGTAGCCGGAGCCATAGCTCCAAATCTCGCGCGTTTCGGGGTAGTGGACGATGTACTTGACGGTGGGGTTGCAGGGCCAGGACGTGTGGTCCTTCTCGCCGGCCTTGAGCGGCGCGCCCACGGTGTGCACGCAGGGCACGAAGTCGCCGTCGGTGCCCAGCACATCGAACACGGCCTTGCCCATGCGGGTCATGAGCTTCATGTTCACGGCCACGTAAGCGCTGTCGGACAGCTCCACGCCGATGTGGGCGATCGGGCTGCCCAGCGGGCCCATGCTGAAGGGCACCACGTACATGGTGCGCCCGCGCATGCAGCCGTCGAACAGCGGCTGCAGGGTGGCGCGCATCTCGGCCGGGGCTTTCCAGTTGTTGGTGGGGCCGGCGTCTTCCTGGCGCTCGCTGCAGATGAAGGTGCGGTCTTCCACGCGCGCCACGTCCGAGGGATCAGAGCACGCCAGGTAGCTGTTCGGGCGTTTGGCCGGGTTCAGCCGCTTGAAGGTACCGGCGTCCACCAGGCCCTGGCACAGGCGGTTGTATTCCTCGTCACTGCCGTCGCACCAGACGATGGTGTCCGGCTTGCACAGGGCGGCCATGTCGGCGACCCAGGCGATCAGGCGGGCGTGTTTGACGTAGGAGGGGGTGTTGAGGGCCAGGCCCTGCATCACGGGAGAGTTCATCGAGTGACTCCAGAGTTTGATAACCGGCGGTCGCCCAAGACGGGGACAGCCGCGGGCAGCGGCTGTCGGCGTGGGGATCTGGGCGAGCAAATTCGGGTCGACTGCGCCGGCTGCCCATCGGTGGATGGCGGCAGCCCGGGCGGCCAGCGGGGCGGTGGCCTCGCGGGGAGGGGCGTCAATCGACGACTGGGTCGATTTTAGGATTTACCCCACAGGGTTACTAACGGGTTACATGCAAAACCCGCATGACGTGATGCAATTGACGGCGTTTTCGGCGGACCCAGGCGCCGGCGCCCACAAAAAAGCCGGCCCCCCGTGGCGGGCCGGCCCGGTGCCCGACAGGCGGTTTCAGGCCATGAACACGGCGATGAAGGCCAGCAGGAACATCAGCACGCCGCCAGCGAGGGGCAGCACGATGGGCATCAGCGGGGTGATGGCCTCGACCACGTCGTCGGTGTGCTCGGGGGTGTGGTGTTCTTGGTGGGCCATGAAACGCTCCGGTCTGGTCTCTAAAACACGCGATTTTAGGCCAAGAGGGCCCTTGCCCCCCGGCAGACCCTACAGCAGCGCGTAGGTGGTCGTGGCACGGCACACGCTCTTGCCGTCGGCGGCGCCGCGGATGTCGATCTCGCCGAAGGCCAGGCTCTTGCCGGCGCGGATCACGCGCGCCTCGACCAGGGCGTCCTGCCCGGACAGGGGCTTGAGGAAGCTGGTGTTCATCTGCACCGTGGTGCAGGGCCGGAACTCGCCGAACTGGCGGATCAGCGCCAGCACCATGGCGGTGTCGGCGGCGGCCATCATGGCCTGGCCGCAGAGCATGCCGCCCACGCGGCTGAACTGGTCGCTCTGCGGCAGGCGCAGGGTGACGGCGCCTTCGGCGCTGCCGTGGACCACCAGGCCCAGGGCCTGGACCCAGGGGGCGAAGTACTCGGCCAGGGCGGCCTGCAGGGTGCTGTTGTCCATGGCGCGCGATTATGGGGAGGCGCGCCCGGCGCCGGACGTCGCGCGCTTTACTGCTCGTGGGCGCCGAAGCCGGCGGCGTTGAGCGCGTCGATCACCTGATTCACGTGCTCGCGCCCGCGCGTCTGCAGCACCAGTTCGATCTCCACGTTCTGGGCCGCCAGCAGGGTGAAGGCGCGCTGGTGGTGCACCTCGTCGATGTTGGCGCCCGCTTCGGCCACCAGGGCCGTGATGCGGGCCAGGTTGCCGGGCACGTCGCGCGCGTTCACGGCGATGCGCGCCAGCCGGCCGGCGCGCACCATGCCACGCTCGATGATGGAGGCCAGCAGCATCGGGTCGATGTTGCCGCCGCTGAGCACCAGGCCCACGCGGCGCCCCGCGAAGCGCTGGGGGTGCTTGAGCAGGGCCGCCAGGCCGGCGGCGCCCGCGCCCTCCACCAGGGTTTTTTCGATCTCCAGCAGCATCACGATGGCCTGCTCGATGTCGCCTTCGTCGACCAGCAGCAGGTCGTCGACGCGCTCGCGCACCAGGGGCAGGTTGATCTCGCCGGGGGTGCCCACCGCGATGCCTTCGGCGATGGTGCTGCTGCCCTGCGGGTGCCGCGTGCCCTTGATGGCGTTGACCATGGCCGGGAAGCGCTCGGTCTGCACGCCGATCACCTCGATGCCCGGCTTCAGCGCCTTGGCTGCGGTGGCGATGCCGCCGATGAGCCCGCCGCCGCCGACCGCCACCACCAGGGTGTCGAGCTCGGGCACGTCGGCCAGCATCTCCAGCCCCACCGTGCCCTGGCCGGCGGCGATGGCCTCGTCGTCGTAGGGGTGCACGAACACCAGGCCCTGCTGCTCGGCCAGGTGGCGCGCGTGGGCGCGGGCTTCGTCAAGGGTGTCGCCGTGCAGCACCACCTCGGCGCCGAAGCCGCGCGTGCGCTCGATCTTCACGCCGGGCGTGAAGCGCGGCATGACGATGACCGCGCGCAGTCCCAGGCGCTGCGCGTGGTAGGCCACGCCCTGGGCGTGGTTGCCCGCGCTCATGGCGATCACGCCGCGCGCGGATTCCTCGGGCGTGAGCTGCGCGAGCTTGTTGCACGCACCGCGCTCCTTGAACGAGGCCGTGTACTGCAGGTTCTCGAACTTCAGGAACACCTGGCAGCCCGTCAGCTGGGACAGCGTGCGCGATTCCACGCAGGGCGTGCGCAGGACCTGGCCGTCGAGGCGGGCCGCCGCGGCGCGGATGTCATCTATTTGCAGCATCCGGCGATTGTGGCGCCGCCGCGTGGGAAAGGCCCCGGAACGCCCGTCATCGCGCCCTTCCATCGCGCATCAAGCTGCGTTATGGTCCGCCGCACAGGGGCCCGGCACCGTGGCGCCCCGTCACGCTGGAGGTTGTCGCAGGAGCCTGCGCATGAGCAAACGGCAGTTGTCACCCGGTCCCGCGGTCCGCTCGCCCGAGGCGCGCGCCTTGGGTGAAGGGCGCCTTCACGTGCCGCACGGCCTCAAGCAGGCGCCCGTGCTCGACCTCATGTGCTCGCACTTCGTGCTGACGCTGGCGGCGCGCCAAGGGCCGCGCTTCAACGTGCGGCGCGACCTGAACACCCTGCTCTCGCTGGCCGGGCGCCACCTGGTGTGGCCGCACACCGTGCTGCAGCGCCTGCGCGAGTTCCTGCAGCGGCGCTGCCGCGACAACGAGCTCTGGGCCGGCCACGACAGGCTCTCCACGGCCGCCTTCATGGACCGCTACGGCGTCTGGCGCGGCCCGTACGAGGAAGGCACCCTGTTCTTCTACCTGGACGAATACGCCAAGGAAGCGCCCAAGGACCTGCTCTCGGTGCTGGCCGTCACCGGCGACTGGCTGAGCCAGGCGCTCAAGAAGCAGAGCACCCTGGTGGAGAAGAACATCGACGCCCTGGCCGGGCTGCTGCAGCTCAACCGCGCCGAGCGCGCCCTGCTGCTGTACGGCACGCTGGCGCGCTACCAGCGCGACCTGCGCTCCATCCTGGTCGAGTTCAAGGTGAACAACGCGCCCGAGGCCTACGCCGCCATCGCCGACGTGGCCGGCGTCAAGGCCAGCGAAGTGGGCGAGGCCCTGCGCGCGGGCTCGCGGCTCGAGCGCATCGGCATGGTCGAGAACCTCATCTCCGAGCACAACATCACCGACCTCGCCGACCTGATGAAGGTCAGCGAGAAGCTGCCGCCCGTGCTGATGCGCGAGTACCGCTCGCAGAGCGAGCTCATGGCGGTGTTCACGCGCCCGGCGGCGCGTTCCACGCTGGCACCCGCCGACTTCGACTACGTGTCCGACGACGTGCGCCTGCTCAGCGGCCTGCTGCGCGAGGCCGTGGCGCGCAAGGAGGCCGGCGTCAACGTGCTGCTCTACGGTCCGCCGGGCACCGGCAAGACCGAACTGGCGCGCGTGGTGGCCAAGGCCGCCGGCCTGGAGCTGTTCGAGGTCGAGTACGCCGACCGCGACGGCAACGCGCTCTCGGGCCGCGACCGCTACCGCTCGCTGCAGATCGCCCAGGTGTTCCTCAAGGGCACGGCGCAGTCGGCGCTGCTGTTCGACGAGGTGGAAGACGTGTTCCCGCCGATCTCCAGCGAGGCCGCGCAGTTCATGGCGCGCGCCGAGCACGTGGCCGCGCCGCACAGCCATTCGGTCAGCGGCAAGGCCTGGGTGAACCAGGTGCTGGAGTCGAACGCCGTGCCCACGCTGTGGATCACCAACCGCATCGAGCAGATCGACCCGGCCTTTCGCCGCCGTTTCGCCTACCACCTGGAACTCAAGAGCCCGCCGCCCGGCGCGCGCGAGCAGTTGGTGCGCAAGACGCTGGAAGGCGCGGCCGTGAGCGAGGCCCTGGTGGGCCGCCTGACCGAACGCAAGGGCCTGACGCCGGCGCAGATCCGAACGGCGGTGCGTTTCGCCGAACTGGCGGCCGCGCCGGCGCGCGCCACTGGCCGCAAGGCCGCCGCGCGCCTGGGGCCGCCGCCCCTGCTGGACGAACTGATCGAACGCCAGCTGCGCCACGCCGACCAGGCCCTGGGCCGCGCGCCCGACGTGCTGCAGCGCCCCAGCGTCACGCAGTACAGCCTGGACATGCTGCACGTGGAGTCGCGCCACCCCATCCCGCGCATCATCGATGCGCTCAAGGCGCGCGGCCACGGCTGCCTGTGCTTCCACGGCGCGCCCGGCACCGGCAAGACGGCGCTGGCCGAGCACATCGCCCAGCAGCTCGGCCGCCCCCTGATGGTCCGGCGTGCGAGCGACCTGGTGAGCAAGTTCGTGGGCGAGACCGAACAGCACATGGCCGCCATGTTCCGCGAGGCCGAGGCCGAGCACGCGGTGCTGCTGCTTGACGAGGCCGACAGCTTCCTGCAGGACCGCCGCGGCGCGCAGCGCACCTACGAGGTGACCGAGGTCAACGAGATGCTGCAGGGCATGGAGCGCTTCGCGGGCATCTTCGTCTGCACCACCAACCTGATGGACAGCATCGACCAGGCCGCGCTGCGCCGCTTCACCTTCAAGATCCGCTTCAAGCCGCTCACGCGCGCGCAGCGCGAGACCATGTTCGTGGTCGAGGCCCTGGGTGGCCATGGTGAGCGCCTGGACGACGGCCTGCGCCAGCGCCTGGCGCGCCTGGAGCAGCTCTGCCCTGGCGACTTCGCCGCCGTCAAGCGCCAGGCCGAGATCCTGGGCGCCGCCATGGAGCCGGCCGAATTCCTGGACCAGCTCGAGGCCGAGCACCGCATCAAGCCCGAGGTGCGCGAGGCGCGCGGCATGGGTTTCGTGCACTGAAGTTCTCCCGCCCCAAACAAAAGGCCACCCGAAGGTGGCCTTTTGTTTCGCGTGCCCGGGGTTACCCCAGGGGCGCGGCGGCAGAGGTCAGTGCAACAGGCCCATGGGGCGGCTCGGCACCTCGTCCGCCGAGTAGTCGGGGTGGTTGTCCACGAAGTAGCGCAGCTTGGCGTCCAGGCGGCCCACGCGCTTGTTGGCCTCGCCCTCGTGGTGGTGCTTGCAGATCAGGTTGAACAGCTTGCCGCGCAGGAACCACAAGTCGCGCGGGGTGCGGCAGTTCATCAGGGCGGCGTGCAAGCGCACGCGCAGGGGGTCCTGGATGTCGGCCATGGCCGAGTGGAATTCATCGACGACATAGTCCAGGTCCAGGGCCAGGGTGTCGTGGTAGCTGGGGGCCCTTCGCTTGGACAGCCAGGGCAGGCGGAAAAACATGACGCGCTCCGTGCAATCGATTCGTTGAGACCGTGGAGCGGAGGCCGCCCCTTGCATGGAACATCGGCATGAGGGCCGTCGGCTTGAGCGGCGCATCACGTGCGACAGACGGTTGGCCGACGGGCGGTCGGCACTGTCACCCGATGGTTTTCGGCTGGGGCCCGCAGGACTTGAGGGCTCAGAGAAAAGCACTCACCACCTGGATGACCGCGTCGCCGTAGGCCGCGCGCTTTTTGAGGCCGATGCCGCTGATGCCGTCCAGGTCGGTCACGTCGGTGGGCCGGCGCTGGGCGATGGCGCGCAGGGTCGCGTCGTGAAAAATCACATACGCGGGCAGGTTGTGCTCCTTGGCCACGCCGGCGCGCCAGGCCTTGAGCGCCTCCAGGCAGTCGCGCTCGGCCAGGCTCAGCGGCGTGCCGTCGTCGCCCACCGGCGGTTTGGCGCGCGCGCTGCGCGAGCGCGAGGGCGCGCGTTCGGCCTGGATGCGCAGGCGCACCTCGCCCTCGCCCTTGAGGATGGCGCGCGCGCCGTCGGCCAGGTGCAGGGTGTTGTAGGGCGCGTCGTCCACGCGCACCGCCTCGATGGCGATCAGCTGGCGCAGCAGCGCGCGCCACTGCGTCTCGCTCCAGTCGGCGCCGATGCCGAAGGTGCTGAGCCGCTGATGGCCGTTGGCCTCGACCTTCTCGGTGGCCTTGCCGCGCAGGATGTCCATGATGTGGCCCGCGCCATAGCCGTGGCCGCTGGCCTGCTGCACGCGGTAGATGCACGACAGCAGCTTGCGCGCGGGCTCGGTGGCATCGAACAGCTCGGGCGGGTTGAGGCAGTTGTCGCAATTGCCACACATGACCCCCCACGCTGCGCCGCTGCGCGGGTCGCTGCCCCCCCGATGGGGAGGCGTTTCGCCTTGGGGCGGCCCGGCGGCGAAACCGGCGTGCGGTCCTTGGTAGGTCTCGCCAAAGTAGGCGAGCAGGCGCACGCGGCGGCAGTCGCTGGCCTCGGCCAGGGCGAGCAGGGCGTCGAGCTTGCCGCGCAGCACCTGCTTGAATTCGTCGGGCGCCGGGCTGTCGTCGATCATGCGGCGCTGGTTCACCACGTCCTGCAGGCCATAGGCCATCCACGCGTTGGCGGGTTCGCCGTCGCGGCCCGCGCGGCCGGTCTCCTGGTAGTAGCCCTCGATGTTCTTGGGCATGTCCAGGTGGGCCACGAAGCGCACGTCGGGCTTGTCGATGCCCATGCCGAAGGCGATGGTGGCCACCATGATCAGGCCCTCTTCGCGCAGGAAGCGGTCCTGGTGCTGCTGGCGCACGGCGGCGTCCAGGCCGGCGTGGTAGGGCAGGGCCTTGAAGCCGGCCTGCTGCAGCATGGCCGCCACTTCTTCCACGCGGCGGCGCGACTGGCAGTACACCACGCCCGCGTCGTGGCCCTGGGCGTTGCTGTGCTCGTCGCGGATGAAACGCTGCAGCTGGGCCGTGGCGTCCTTCTTCTCGACCAGCTGGTAGCGGATGTTGGGGCGGTCGAAACTGCTGATGAAGGTGCGCGCGTCCTGCAGCTGCAGGCGCTCCACGATGTCGGCGCGCGTGAGCGCGTCGGCCGTGGCGGTGAGCGCGATGCGCGGCACGCCGGCGAAGCGCTCGGGCAGCACCGCGAGCTCGCGGTATTCGGGGCGGAAGTCATGGCCCCACTGGCTCACGCAGTGCGCCTCGTCGATGGCGAACAGCGACAGCCGGCCCTGCGCGTGCAGGCTCTCCAGCATGGCCTGGCAGCGCGCGGTGAGCAGCCGCTCGGGCGCCACGTAGAGCAGGGTGAGGTCGCCGCGGCGCAGCTGCTGTTCGATGCGCTGGGCCTCCTCCAGCGAGAGGCTGCTGTTGAGGTAGGCCGCACTCACGCCGGCCTCGGTTAGCGCGCCCACCTGGTCGTGCATCAGCGCGATCAGCGGCGACACCACCACCGCCACACCGTGCCCGCCCTGGGCGCGCACGATGGCTGGTATCTGGTAGCACAGCGACTTGCCGCCACCGGTGGGCATCAGGACCAGGGCGTCGCCGCCCTCGCTGACGTGGCTGACGATCTGCGCCTGCGGGCCGCGGAAGGCCTCGTAGCCGAAGACCGACTGCAGCACCTCGACGCAGGCCTCCAGCGTCTCGGCGCCGGCGGCGACGTCGATCACATCTGTTCCCACGGCAGCCCGTCGTGGCGCCAGCCGTTCACGGTGGAGCGCTTGAAGTGTTCGTTGAGCTCGCCCTCGAAGCCGTGCAGCACGTGGGCGACCTCGCTGAAGCCCGCGGCCTCCAGCGCCTTGCCGGCGTCCAGCGTGCGCTTGCCGCTGCGGCAGATCAGCAGGATCGGCCGCGCCTTGTCGCCGGCCTCGCGGGCCACGGCCTCGGCGAAGCGCGCCGGATCGGGCGTGAGGTCGGGGTATTCGTACCAGGGGATGTTCTCGACACCGGGCGGGCGGCCCACGTAGAGCGATTCGATCTCCATGCGCACGTCCACGAACAGCGGCGGGTCCTGGCCCAGCGCGGCGCGGCGCGCGGTTTCGGCCTGGAGCCAGGTCCAGGCTTCCTGGGGGGACAGGTGTTTCATGGGCGCGTATTGTCGGCCATGCCACGCCCTTGCCCTGTGTGGGGGTGGGGAGCGCTTCATACAATGCCCCGATGGACAAGTCCCCCGCTTTCACCCGTGCCCAGGCCCTGCCGGCCATCCTCGAGCAGCGCATCGCCATCCTCGACGGCGCCATGGGCACCATGATCCAGCGCTTCAAGCTGGACGAAGCCCAGTACCGGGGCGAGCGCTTCAAGGACTTCCACAAGGATGTCAAGGGCAACAACGAGCTGCTCAGCCTGACCCGGCCCGACGTCATCCGCGACATCCACGAGGGCTACCTCGCCGCGGGTGCCGACCTGATCGAGACCAACACCTTCGGCGCCACCAGCATCGCGCAGGACGACTACGACATGGCGGGCCTCGCGCGCGAGATGAACGTCGCCTCGGCCCGGCTGGCGCGCGCGGCCTGCGACAAGTTCAGCACGCCCGACAAGCCGCGCTTCGTTGCTGGCGCCCTGGGCCCCACGCCCAAGACCGCCAGCATCAGCCCCGACGTGAACGACGCCGGCGCGCGCAATGTCACGTTCGAGCAGCTGCGCGCGGCTTACCGCGAGCAGGTCGAGGGCCTGCTGGAGGGCGGCGCCGACGTGCTGCTGGTCGAAACCATCTTCGACACCCTCAACGCGAAGGCCGCGCTGTTCGCCATCGACGAGGTCTTCGAGGCCACGGGCGAGCGCCTGCCCCTCATCATCAGCGGCACCGTCACCGACGCCTCGGGGCGCATCCTCAGCGGCCAGACCGTCAGCGCCTTCTGGGCCAGCGTGCGCCACCTGCAGCCCCTGGCCGTGGGCCTGAACTGCGCGCTGGGCGCGGCCCTCATGCGGCCCTACATCCAGGAGCTCGCCAAGGTCGCGGGCGATACCTACATCAGCTGCTACCCCAACGCCGGCCTGCCCAACCCCATGAGCGACACCGGCTTCGACGAGACGCCCGAGGTCACCAGCCGCCTGCTGCACGAGTTCGCCGCCGAGGGCCTGGTCAACATCGTGGGCGGCTGCTGCGGCACCACGCCGGACCACATCGCCGCCATCGGCCGCGCGGTCTCGCCGCTGGCGCCGCGCCACCGCGCCGCCTTCTACGCCGAAACGGCCTGAATACCCGACGGCTTGCCGGGAATTGCCCGGCCGGTCGACAATCCGGCTTCCCTTCAAGGGGAGTAATCGGCCCGCCACCCCGCGCACAGCGAGGCATCGGCGGCGCGGCGTTCTCGTCAATTCGCGGCCCGAAAGGCCGCCGGGAACGCCCAGGCCACCGACGGTGGCCCGCGACCAGACCTTGGGGTGTTCGTCAACACCAAACCGAGGTCTTTCATGGAAAGCATTGCCCCGCTGTGGCTGTGGGGGGTTTTCGTCGCGTTCGTCGTGGCGGCCCTGTTCGTCGATTTCGTCCTGCTGAAGAAGCAGGGCGCCCAGGCCGTGGGCGTCAAGGAGGCGCTCAACTGGTCGCTCGCCTGGATCGCGCTGAGCTTCGTCTTCAACGGCCTGCTCTGGTGGGCCATCAAGGACAGCAGCGGCTCCACCGCGCTCGCCAACGAGAAGTCGCTGGAGTTCCTGACCGGCTACCTGATCGAGAAGAGCCTGGCGGTCGACAACATCTTCGTCTTCCTGCTGATCTTCAGCTACTTCGCGGTGCCGGCCGCGTACCAGAAGCGCGTGCTCATGCTCGGCATCCTGGGCGCCATCGCGCTGCGCACGGTGATGATCCTGGTCGGCGGCTGGCTGCTGGCGCAGTTCCACTGGATCCTCTATGTGTTCGGCGCCTTCCTGGTGCTCACCGGCGTGAAGATGTGGTGGGCCGCCGGCAAGGAGCCCGCGCTGGACGACAACCCCGCGCTCAAGCTGCTGCGCCGCCTCATGCCCGTGAGCCAGGACTACGACGGCGAAAAGTTCTTCACCGTCGAGAACGGCAAGCGCATCGCCACGCCGCTGCTGATGGTGATCGCCCTGGTGGGCGTGACCGACGTGATCTTCGCCGTGGACTCCATCCCGGCCATCTTCGCCATCACGCGCGACCCCTTCATCGTGCTCACCAGCAACGTGTTCGCCATCCTGGGCCTGCGCGCCATGTTCTTCCTGCTGCAGGCCGTGGCCGGCAAGTTCCACCTGCTGAACTACGGCCTGGCGGTCATCCTGGTCTTCATCGGCACCAAGATGATGCTGATCGACGTTTTCAAGATCCCGGTGGCGGTGTCGCTGGCGGTGGTGGTGGGCATCCTGGCCATCACCATGGTCTGGAGCGCCAAGACGGCGCCGAACACCTGAGCGCCCGCGCCCGGTGGCGCACCAACATGGCACAGGCCTTGCTCTTGCCCGTGCCATGCCGCCCGCGGACTTTCCCGAACTGATCAGCGCCGCCGTGGCCCCGTCCACGGCGGCCTGGCGCGACCCCCTGGGCCTGCTGCTGGCCAGCACGGGCGAGGGCGTTTTCGGCGTCGACCTGGACGGCCTGTGCGTGTTCATCAATCACGCCGGCGCTCGCATGATCGGCTACGAGCCCGTCGAGCTGCTGGGCCGCAACATGCACGCGCTCACCCACCACTCGCACGCGAACGGTGCGCCCTATCCGGTGGAGGACTGCCCGATCTTCAACGCCTTTCGCGCGGGCGAGCCTTGCCGCATCGACGCCGAGGTGTTCTGGCGACGCGACGGCAGCGCCTTTGCGGTGGAGTACAGCAGCCACCCCATCGTGGACGGCGGCCAGGTGCGCGGCGCCGTGGTCACGTTCATCGACATCACCGAGCGGCGCCGCGCCGCCGACGCCCTGCGCGGCGCCAAGGAGCAACTGGAGCAGCGGGTGCGCGAGCGCACCCGCGCGCTGGAGACCGCGCTGCGCCAGGTGCGCGAGCTGGCCGCGCGCAGCGAGGCCGTGCGCGAGGAAGAGCGCACGCGCATCGCGCGCGAAGTGCACGACGAACTGGGCAGCCTGCTCGTGGCCTTGAAGATGGACGTGAACTGGATGGACAGGCGCCTGTCCGAGCAGGCGCGGCGCCAGCCCGAGGAGGCCGAGGGCATGCGCGAGCGCATGCGCTGCAAATGCCAGAACATGAGCCGGCTGATCGAAAGCGCGGTCGACAACGTCGGGCGCATCATCACCGACCTGCGCCCCAGCATCCTCGATCACCAGGGCCTGTGGGCCGCGCTGGAATGGCAGGCGCAGGAGTTCGTGGCCAGCGCCGAACTCGCGCTCGATTGGCGCATGGCGGTGGACGGCGCGCCGGAGCCTGCCGAGCCGCTGGCCATCGCGGTTTTTCGCATCTTCCAGGAAATGCTCTCCAACGTAGGCCGCCACGCGCGTGCCCGTCGGATCGCCGTGCGCATCCGTCACCGCAAGGGCCTGCTGCGGCTGTCGGTGCGCGACGATGGCATCGGCGCCGCCCCCCAGGCCTTCGAGGCGGCCAACGCCTACGGCGTGATGGGCATGCGCGAACGCGCGGGGCACTTCGGGGGCGACATCCGGATCAAAAGCGTCCTGGGCCGCGGCACGCACATGGAACTCACCATCGCGCTGACGCCCGGGGAGGTGACATGAACAGCCAATACAGCGAGGCCAGCCGCTTTGATCTGCTGGCCGACACCATCCGCGTGCTGATCGGCGACGACCACCGCATCGTGCGCGAAGGGCTCAAGCAGATCCTGGCCGACGCGCCCGACGTGAGCGTGGTGGCCGAAGCCCAAAGCGGCGAGGACGTGCTCACGCAGGTGCGTGTGCTGGGCGGCAGCGAAGGCCTGGACCTGGTGCTGCTCGACGTTGCCATGCCGGGCATCGACGGGCTGGACGTGCTGCAGCGCCTGCGCAAGGAGCACCCGCACCTGCCGGTGCTCATGCTCAGCACCTATCCCGAGAAGCAGTACGCGGTGCGCTGCATCCGCCTGGGCGCCTGCGGCTACCTCAACAAGGGCGCCGACCCCGACGACATGCTGCTGGCGGTGCGCAAGTGCGCGGGCGGCGGCCGCTACCTCACACCCGCCACGGCCGAGGCCCTGGCCGCCGCCGTGGGCAGCGGCGGCGCGCAGGCCGGCCCCGAGGCGCTCTCGCACCGCGAGCACCAGGTGTACCGCCTGCTCACGCAAGGCCTGACCGTGAGCGAAATTGGTGCGCGGTTGGGCCTGGCCTCGAACACGGTGAGCACCTACCGGGCGCGTGTCCTCGAAAAGACCGGCGCCAAGAACGACGTCGAGCTGGCGCTGTACGCCGAAAGGCAGCGTTCCGGCGCCTGAGGCGGCGCCTGTGTAGGGCTGGCCCTACGCCGCGTCGCCGCAGCGCCCGCGAAATCGCGCGCGCATCCGCCGTGGCACGGCCACTGGCCCGCGGCTTGCAATCCACCGCGCATCTCCCACACACGAGGTGCGCCATGTCCGACTTCTTCGACCCGTACAACGCCGACAAGCCGCTGATGCTCAAGTGCAGCTGCGGGCGAGATCACAGCATCGCCGAGCACCAGGCCGAAGAGGCCGCTGCCGCGCAGGCCGCGGGCGCGCTGCGCGAGCGCAGCGAGAGCAGCGAGTTCGAGGCCTACAGCCGCGACTTCATCGAGGCCACGCTGGTGAAGGCACTGTTTCCGCAGGATGCGGTGCGCCGGCGCTTCCTTCGCGCCGTGGGCAAGGGCACGGCCATGGCGGCCATCGCCAGCGTGCTGCCCATCGCCAGCCTGCAGGCCATGGCGCAGGAGAAGGGCCGGCTGGAGAAGACCGATCTCAAGATCGGCTTCATTCCCATCACCTGCGCCACGCCGCTGATCATGGCCCACCCCCTGGGCTTCTATCAGCGCGAAGGCCTCAATGTGGAGGTCATCAAGACGGCGGGATGGGCGCTTATCCGCGACAAGATGATCAACAAGGAGTACGACGCCACGCACTTCCTGTCGCCCATGCCGCTCGCCATTTCCCTGGGCGTGGGCTCCAATGCCACGCCCATGAACGTGGCCACCATCCAGAACACCAACGGCCAGGCCATCACGCTGCACGTCAAGCACAAGGACAGGCGCGACCCGAAGCAATGGAAGGGCTTCAGGTTCGCCGTGCCCTTCGAGTTCTCGATGCACAACTTCCTGTTGCGCTACTACGTGGCCGAGCACGGGCTCAACCCCGACACCGACATCCAGATCCGCGTGGTGCCGCCGCCCGAGATGGTGGCCAACCTGCGCGCCGGCAACATCGACGGCTACCTCGGCCCCGACCCGTTCAACCAGCGCGCGGTGTACGACGAGGTCGGCTTCCTGCACGTGCTCACCAAGGACCTGTGGAACGGCCACCCCTGCTGCGCCTTCGGCACCAGCGCCGAATTCATCCGCCAGAACCCCAATACCTTCGCGGCGCTGTACCGCTCGGTGCTCACGGCCGCGGCCATGGCCCGGCAGCCCAAGAACCGCGAGCTCATCGCCAAGGTGATCTCGCCGCAGGCCTACCTGAACCAGCCCGAGACCGTGGTGGCCCAGGTGCTCACCGGTCGTTTCGCCGACGGCCTGGGCAAGATCCAGAACGTGCCCGACCGCGCCGATTTCGATCCCATGCCCTGGCAGAGCATGGCGGTGTGGATGCTCACGCAGATGCAGCGCTGGGGCTACATCAAAGGCGAGGTCAACTACCACCAGATCGCCGAGCGCGTCTTCCTCATCACCGACGCGCGCCGGCACATGAAAGCGCTCGGCCAGGACTTCAAGGCCGGGCCGGGCTACGGGAAGCACACCATCATGGGCAAGGTGTTCGACCCGGCCAGGCCGAAGGATTACCTCGACAGCTTCGCGGTCCGCAAGGCGGCTTGAGCATGAAGGCGCTGAACCTGAACCTGCGCGCCGCGCTGGTCTCGCTGCTGCTGCTGGTGGTCTTCGTCGGCGCCTGGCAGATCGGCACGGGCGGCGGGGGCGCGCCCTCGGCCGCCGCCCCGCTCACGCCGGAAGAGCTGGAGTACGCCAAGCTCATGGGCAAGGACCCGGGCGCGGCCGTGGTCAAGTCGGACGGCTTCCCGCCCCCGCTGGCGGTGGCCGAGGCCAGCTGGAAGCACTTGTCCGATCCCTTCTACGACAAGGGCCCCAACGACAAGGGCATCGGCATCCAGATCGCGCATTCGCTGGCGCGCGTGGGCCTGGGTTTCGCGCTGGCCATGCTGGTGGCCATCCCGCTGGGCTTTCTCATCGGCATGTCGCCACTCATGAGCAAGGCCTTCGATCCCTTCGTGCAGGTGTTGAAGCCCATCAGCCCCCTGGCCTGGATGCCGCTCGCGCTCTACACGCTCAAGGACAGCAATGTCAGCGGCATCTTCGTCATCTTCATCTGCTCGGTCTGGCCGATGCTGATCAACACCGCCTTCGGCGTCGCCTCGGTCAAGCGCGACTGGCTCAACGTGGCCGCCACGCTGGAGGTGAACCCGCTGCGCAAGGCCTTCCTGGTGGTGCTGCCCGCCGCCGCGCCCACCATCCTCACGGGCATGCGCATCAGCATGGGCATTGCCTGGCTGGTCATCGTCGCGGCCGAGATGCTGGTGGGCGGCACCGGCATCGGCTATTTCGTGTGGAACGAGTGGAACAACCTCTCGCTCACCAACGTGATCTTCGCGGTGCTGGTGATCGGGGTGGTGGGCATGCTGCTCGACCTGATGTTCGCGCAATTGCAGCAGGCGGTGACCTATGTGGAGTGACGGCCGGCAACAGGGCGTCGCAGCCGCGACACGCGCCACACAAGCACAAGGCAATTCCATGAGCGCCCATTCCCGCGCCTTCCTGCAGGTCGAGCGCCTCGCCAAGGCCTACCAGGCCGACAAGCCGGTCTTCGCCAACGTCGACTTCGGCATCGACCGGGGCGAGTTCGTCTGCATCATCGGCCACAGCGGCTGCGGCAAGACGACCATTCTCAATGTGCTGGCCGGCCTGGACACGGCCAGCGCGGGCCACGCGTTCATGGACGGCCGCGAAATCGCTGGCCCCAGCCTGGAGCGCGGCGTGGTCTTCCAGGGCCACGCGCTCATGCCCTGGCTCACGGTGCGCCAGAACATCGCCTTCGCGGTGAAGTCGCGCTGGCCCGACTGGAAGAAACCCGAGGTCGAGGCGCAGGTCGAGAAGTACGTGGCCATGGTGGGCCTGAGCCCGGCCATCGACAAGAAGCCCTCGCAGCTGTCGGGCGGCATGAAGCAGCGCGTGGGCATCGCGCGCGCCTTTGCTATCCAGCCCAAGATGCTGCTGCTCGACGAGCCCTTTGGCGCGCTGGACGCGCTCACGCGCGGCACGATCCAGGACGAACTCCTGGGCATCGTGCGCGAGACGCGGCAGACCGTGTTCATGATCACCCACGACGTGGACGAGGCCATCCTGCTGGCCGACCGCATCCTGCTCATGAGCAACGGGGCCGAGGTGGATGGCGCTTACCGGCCGGGCGGCCTGGCCGAGGTGGTGGACAACCCCTTGCCGCGCGAGCGCACGCGCACCCAGCTGCACCACCTGGACGGCTACTACGCCCTGCGCAACCACATCGTCGACTTCCTCGTCTCCCGGGCGAAGGCGCATTGACCGGCGACACCCCGCAGCCCCCGCTCCAACCCTTTCACCCCGCCACCACAACGAGACCACCCACCATGAGCCGCATCGAAGTCACCGAGAAGATCATCGCCACCAAGGTCAGCAAGGGCCTGAAGTGGGAGGACGTCGCCAAGAAAGTCGGCCAGTCCAAGGAGTGGACCACGGCCCTGTGCCTGGGTCAGATGACCGCCACGCCCGCGCAGGCCAAGGTCCTGGGCAAGGTCTTCGGCCTGACGGCCGAGGAGCAGAAGTGGCTGCAGGTCGTGCCTTACAAGGGCTCGCTGCCCACCAGCGTGCCCACCGACCCGCTGATCTACCGCTTCTACGAACTCATCAGCGTCTACGGCACCACCTTCAAGGAGCTCATCCACGAAGAGTTCGGCGACGGCATCATGAGCGCGATCGACTTCAAGATGGACATGAAGCGCGAGAAGGACCCGAACGGCGACCGCGTGAACATCGTGATGTCGGGCAAGTTCCTGCCGTACAAGCAATATTGACCCCGCGGTGCTGCGCGCCTGCCCCTGGAAAGGCGGCACCAACGGCCCGTCGGAGCCGGTTCCGTGGTGTCTCCGGAGCGGGCTGTCGCGGGCGAGGCGTGCGTGGTGAACCTTGGAGGCCCTTCGGTTACCCACCGGCTCGTTCCCGGCGAGCCGACATGTACTGCCGCACCCTCAAGTACCGCGATCCCTACGGCTGCTTCTCCATCCTGGTGGAGGAGCGGCCCGACGGTTCGCTCACGCTCTGGGAATTCGACGTGCCCGGCAACGGCATGCGCCGCCGCCACGTGATCGACAAGGTGGCCGACAGCCTGGCGCGCGAGGGCCGGCCACTGCGCGTGGTGTGGGGCGCGGCGCGGGTGCAGCGCAGGAAGGCGGACGACCCGTACGGGTCTTAGGCCGGCCTGCGCGGCCTAGGCCTTGGGCAGCGGGATCCACTCCTGGTCGTCTCCCGGCGGCAGCGGGATGCGCCCGGCGGCCCAGTCCGCCTTGGCCTGCTCGATGCGCTCCTTGCGTGAGGACACGAAGTTCCACCAGACGTGCCGCTCGCCCAATGGCTCGCCACCGAAGACCATCAGCGTGCTCGGCACGCGCGCGGTGACGAGCGCGTCGGCGTCGTCGCCGAACACCAGCAGCTGCCCGGGGCGGTAGACCTCGCCCGCGTACTCGATCTCGCCGCGCGCCACGTACACCGCCTGTTCGCGGTGGCCGCCGGGCAGGGCCAGGCTGGCGCCGGCCTGCCATTCGGTGTGCAGGTAGAACAGCGGCGAGTGCGTGCGCACGGGGCTCTTCAGGCCATAGGCCTCGCCCGCGATCAGGCGCATCCACACGCCGTCCCGTTCGCGCACCGGCAGCTCGCTGGCCGGGTAGTGGGTGAAGGCCGGCTCGGTTTCCTCGTCCCGCTCGGGCAGCGCCACCCAGAGCTGCATCAGCTCCAGCCCGCCGCCCGCGAAGGAATCGGGGTGGGTGAAGCGCTCACTGTGCGAGATGCCGCGGCCGGCGGTCATCCAGTTCACGTCGCCGGGCACGATGTCTTGCACCACGCCCAGGCTGTCGCGGTGCTTGATCTGTCCGCTGAGCAGGTAGCTCACGGTGGACAGGCCGATGTGCGGGTGCGGTCGCACGTCGGCCGCGCGCGTGTCCTCGGCCGCCAGCGTCACGGGGCCGGCGTGGTCCACAAAGATGAAGGGGCCGACCATGCGGCGTTTCGCGTAAGGCAGCACGCGCCGCACCGTCAGGCCGTGGCCCAGGTCGGCGGCGCGCGCGTCGATCACCATTTCCAGCATCGGGGTCTCCTTGGTCGTGGCCGGCCATTGTCGACCGGGAGCGGATGCCCGGGTGCCGTGCGCGACAATGCCCGCCCCATGCAACTGAGCGAACTGCGCCAACGCCTCACCGCCCTCGGGGCTGGGCCGCTGCATGCGCAGCGCGTGCTGCGCCACTGGCTGCACGCCCTGCCGGCCGACGCCGGCCGGCGCAAGCCCGAGCACCACTTCCCCAAGGCCCTGTTCGAGGCCCTGCCGGCGCTGCGCGAGGAACTCGCCGGCCTGGCGCGCCTGCAGGCCGAGCACCCGGGCGAGGACGGCTCGGCCCGCCTGCTGGTGGCCCTGCGCGACGGCCAGACCGTGGAGAGCGTGCGCCTGCCGCGCGGCGGCCTGTGCGTGTCCACCCAGGTCGGCTGCGCCGTGGGCTGCGCCTTCTGCATGACCGGCACCGGCGGCCTGCTGCGCCAGCTCGGCAGTGCCGAGATCCTGGCCCAGGTGGCGCTGGCGCGCGCCGGCCGGCCGGTGAACAAGGTGGTCTTCATGGGCATGGGCGAGCCCGCGCACAACCTGGACGCGGTGCTCGAGGCCATCGAGCTGCTGGGCACCGTGGGCGGCATCGGCCACAAGAACCTGGTGTTCTCCACCGTGGGGGACGAGCGCGCCTTCGAGGCCCTGCCGCGTGGCGCGGTCAAGCCCGCGCTGGCGCTGTCGCTGCACACCACCAAGCCCGATCTGCGCGAGCAACTGCTGCCGCGCGCGCCGCGCCTCACGCCCACCGAGCTGGTGGAGCGCGCCGAGGCCTACGCGCGCGCCACCGGCTACCCGGTGCAATACCAGTGGACCCTGCTGGACGGCGTGAACGACGGCGACGATGAAATCGACGGCATCGTGCGCCTGCTCGGTGGCCGCTACGGCGTGCTCAACCTCATTCCCTACAACGCCGTCGACGGTCTGCCGTTCCAGCGCCCCGCGTGGGAAAAAGCGGCCGACATCGCGCGCCGCCTGCACCGCCAGGGCATCCTCACCAAGCTGCGCCACTCGGCCGGGCAGGACGTGGACGCGGGCTGCGGCCAGCTGCGGGCGCGCTCGCTGGACACGGGCGAGCGCGTGGTGGCGCTGCGGCGGCGGGCCGTCAGCGGACCGTCTCCATTTCTTCCATCAGCAGGCGCGCCGTGAGCCGTGCTTGCGGCGTGTTCTTCAGGCCGGGCTCCAGCGGGCGGCCTTGCTCGACCCATTGCAGGGTGAAGCGGAAACTCTCCAACGCCTCGTTGTCGAGCATGGCGGTGAACTGGGCGAGTTCCTTGACGGTGGTGTCGGGGGTGACCGTCAGAAAGTTCGAGATGCCGAGCCCCTTGAGCCGCTGGCCAAAGATGTCGACAAACGCCTGGCCCAGCCGCGGTGGCGATGCGTCGGCCGTCGTGGCGGGCGGGTCGCTCAGCTCGATGAAGCGCATCGGATCGGTGCTTGTGCGCCGGGTGTAGGGCGGGTCCCCGAGCGCCAGTGCCTGCTGACGCTCCACGCGCCGGGTTGTTTCGTGCGGCCCGTGCCTGGCCGGCGCCTGGGCGTTCAGTGCCGCCAGCAGCTGCTGGGTGGAGGCCTCATGCCCCCAGTCGCGGTTCAAGCGGTACTTGAAACGTTCCCGCTCCAAGGGCTCCAGCGATCGAATGAGGTCCGCGATGGTCGGGATGTCCGCGCTGTCCTTGACCTGGTCCGCCGTGGCCGCGTGGCCCAGCGCGCGAAGGACGGTCCTGGTGGTGGGAACGCGGCCGCTCGGCGGGTCGATCAGTACTTTGAGGTCTTTCAGGAACGCGGTGTCCAGCACCACCTGATGGCCCGTGGTCACGCGAGACCAGATCGAGTCCAGGGCTTCCTTCACCTCCGTCGGGTAGGGGCGATCCGCAATGAAGCGGCGCGCGAGGGTCCGCACCAGCCGTTCCGCGGCGTCCGAGGCGCTGGTGGTGGTGCCCTTCGCGTTCTTGGGGGTGACCGACAGGCATTGCGTGCGCTCGCCCTTCGGCCCGGTCTTGTTCTTGATGAGGAGAATGGTCGGCCCCGTCCGCCAGCCCTTGTTGACCGACTGGCCATACGCATACAGCTGCCGCAGGTCAAACGTCTCGCCATCGGGGCAGAGCGCCTGTGTTTTGCCGGGGCGGGGGGTGGACAGAGCAATCATGGCGCCAATGGAGAGAAACGGAGGGGGTGGGGGCCTGAACGCGTGCTCAGTAACGCCCGGAAGCCCCAGGGCGCCAGCCAAATGGCTGTTCAGGCCGAACGGACGAGGGGTTTGAGGCCTGTCGCTAAAATCCCTGCTCTCTCAAGGAGCGTTGCAGCGGCCAGCCCAGGGCCTCCCGGGTCGGGGCCGTCAGGCTTGAGTGGGCTGGACCGGCCCCAACGACGCTCACCAGCTCGGTTTTTTCGCAAACAACCCTGGTGAGCCGCATGTCCTCCGAGACCTCCTCCGCCCCCGTTTCCCCCGCCGTTCGCCCGATGCTGCTGTCGGGCCTGGAGCCGCTCGCCATCGGCGCGGGCAGCCTGTTCGTCAACGTCGGCGAGCGCACCAACGTCACCGGCTCCAAGGCCTTCGCGCGCATGATCCTCGAGGGCCGCTTCGAGGACGCGCTGGCCGTGGCGCGCCAGCAGGTGGAGAACGGCGCGCAGATCGTCGACGTCAACATGGACGAGGCCATGCTCGACAGCGAGGCCGCCATGGTGCGCTTCCTCAACCTCATGGCCGGCGAGCCCGACATCGCGCGCGTGCCGGTGATGGTGGACAGCTCCAAGTGGAGCGTCATCGAGGCCGGCCTGCGCTGCCTGCAGGGCAAGGGCGTCGTCAACTCCATCAGCATGAAGGAGGGCGTGGAGGAGTTCAAGCGCCAGGCCCGCCTCATCAAGCGCTACGGTGCGGCGACCGTGGTGATGGCCTTCGACGAGACCGGCCAGGCCGACACCTACGAGCGCAAGATCCAGATCTGCGAGCGCGCCTACCGCATCCTGGTGGACGAGGTGGGCTTCCCGCCCGAGGACATCGTCTTCGACCCCAACATCTTCGCCATCGCCACCGGCATCGAGGAGCACAACAACTACGCGGTGGACTTCATCAACGCCACGCGCTGGATCAAGCAGCACCTGCCGGGCGCGAAGGTCTCGGGCGGCGTGTCCAACGTGAGCTTCAGCTTCCGCGGCAACGACCCGGTGCGCGAGGCCATCCACACCGTCTTCCTGTACCACGCCATTCAGGCCGGCATGGACATGGGCATCGTCAACGCCGGCATGGTCGGCGTGTACGACGAACTGGAACCCACGCTGCGCGAGCGCGTGGAGGACGTGGTGCTGAACCGCCGCCCGGACGCCGCCGAGCGCCTGCTCGAGATCGCCGAGAGCGCCAAGGGCGCGGCCAAGGACGATTCGCAGAAGAACGCCTGGCGCGAACTGCCGCTGCGCGAGCGCCTGTCGCACGCGCTGGTGCGCGGCATCAACGACTTCATCACCGAAGACACCGAGGCCATGTGGCGCGAGATCGAGGCCGGCGGCGGGCGCCCGCTGAACGTGATCGAAGGCCCGCTCATGGACGGCATGAACGTCGTGGGCGATCTGTTCGGCCAGGGCAAGATGTTCCTGCCCCAGGTGGTCAAGAGCGCGCGCGTGATGAAACAGGCCGTGGCCTACCTGCTGCCCTACATCGAGGAAGAGAAGAAGCGTCTGGAAGCCGCCGGCGGCGACGTGCGCTCCAAGGGCAAGATCGTCATCGCCACCGTCAAGGGCGACGTGCACGACATCGGCAAGAACATCGTCACCGTCGTGCTCCAGTGCAACAACTTCGAGGTGGTGAACATGGGCGTGATGGTCCCGTGCCACGAGATCCTGGCCAAGGCCAAGGTCGAGGGCGCGGACATCGTGGGCCTGTCGGGCCTGATCACGCCCAGCCTGGAAGAGATGCAGTACGTGGCCAGCGAGATGCAGAAGGACGAGCACTTCCGCATCAAGAAGATCCCGCTGCTGATCGGCGGCGCCACCACCAGCCGCGTGCACACGGCGGTGAAGATCGCGCCGCACTACGAGGGACCGGTGGTCTACGTGCCCGATGCCTCGCGCAGCGTGAGCGTGGCCCAGGGCCTGCTGTCGGACCAGGCCACGGCCTACATCGCCGAGGTCAACGCCGACTACGAGCGCGTGCGCCACCAGCACGCCAACAAGAAGCAGGTGCCGCTGTGGCCGCTGGACAAGGCGCGAGCCAACCGCACGCCCATCGAGTGGGGCGGCTACACCCCGCCCGTGCCCAAGTTCATCGGCCGGCGCGTGTTCAAGAACGTGGACCTGGCCGAGCTCGCGAGGTACATCGACTGGGGTCCCTTCTTCCAGACCTGGGACCTGGCCGGTCCCTTCCCCGAGATACTGAAGGACGAGGTGGTGGGCGAGGAGGCGCGCCGCGTGTTCAGCGACGGCAAGCGCATGCTCCAGCGCATCATTGACGGCCGCTGGCTCACGGCCAGCGCGGTCATCGGCCTGTACCCGGCCAACTGCGTGAACGACGACGACATCGCGCTCTACGCCGACGAGTCGCGTGAGCGCCCGGTGCTGGTGTGGCACGGCCTGCGCCAGCAGACCGAGAAGCAGGAGATCGACGGCGTGATGCGTCCCAGCCGCTGCCTGGCCGACTTCGTGGCGCCCCAGGGCGTGGCCCCGGACTACGTGGGCCTGTTCGCGGTGACGGCGGGCCTGGGCGTGGAGAAGAAAGAGAAGCAGTTCCTCGACGACCTCGACGACTACTCGGCCATCATGTTCAAGGCCCTGGCCGACCGCCTGGCCGAGGCCCTGGCCGAGCAGATGCACCACCGCGTGCGCACCGACCTGTGGGGCTACGCGCCGAACGAGGCGCTGAGCAACGAGGAGCTCATCAAGGAAAAGTACCAGGGCATCCGCCCCGCGCCGGGCTACCCGGCCTGCCCGGACCACACCGTCAAGCGCGGCCTGTTTCGGCTGCTGCAGGCCGAGGAGATCGGCATGGGCCTGACCGAAAGCCTGGCCATGTCGCCAGCGGCCAGCGTGAGCGGCTTCTACCTGAGCCACCCGCAGAGCACCTACTTCAACGTCGGCAAGATCGGCGAGGACCAGCTGGACGACCTGGCCCAGCGCAGCGCCGTGGCGCGCGCGGACCTGCAGCGCTGGCTGGCGCCCAACCTCTGACCCCCGGCGCGCGGGCCGCCGCGCCCCCGCTCGCGCGGGTCCCGGCATTGCCCGGCGCACCGGGGGTCAGCCGGTGCCATCCCCGGCGAGACCGCGCAGCCAGTCCATGACCTCAGGCGGCCGGTTTCGCGCCAGCCGCGCCAGGGCGGCCAGGCGCCGGACGGCCTCGCCGTCCCCGCTCAGCGACAAGGCGTCGAGCACGCCTCCCAGGATCGGGTCGGGCATGTCGTGGATGGCCGTGAGGCTGGCCGTTTCATGGGCGCCCAAGGAACACCCGGCCAGCCGCTTGAGGGCGTGGAACACCGGCTCGGGCAGTGCCATGGCCTGAAGGTCCCGCGCGAGATCGGCCAGGTCCTGTTCGGTGTAGGGGGTGTTCTCCGGCGTGTCGCTGGGGGCGCCCCAGTTCCACCGCGCGGCCGCCGGCCAGTGGGCCACCACAATGGCCTTCAAGCCCGGGGCCACCGCCCGGGTGCGCGCGCCGAGGATGGCCTTGGCCGCGACAAAGGCGAAGGCCTTGGCCGCGGGCGGGTAGAGCCGGCCCAGGCACGCCAGCACGCCCAGCAGCTGGCGCGGGGTGCTGCTTCGAAGGAAGGCCACGACTTCCCGTTCGGACCCGCAGGTCGCGAAGGCGCTCAGGGCCCGGCTTACCGCCGGCGGGTCCAGCCGCGGGTCGGCGCACGACAGGGCCGATGGATGGGCGCCGGCCAGGGCCAGCAGGTAGCGGGCGGCGCCGGTGGCGTGCATCAGTGGCGCGGACATGACGTCGGGCGCGGTGGCTGGGACGCTGGGCGTCAGAGGGCCGCACGCCTGCACCAACAGGCGCCGCAGACCCAGCGCTGCCCCGGGGTGGATGCCCCAGAGCCAGCTCAGCAGCGCGTCCGTGTCCTGCGTGGTCGAGAAGGTCGCCAGCCACCGTCGCAGCGGTGCGATGCCTTGGCTGCCGCGGGACAGGTGAGACAAGGCGGTCCACAGCCTGGCGCTCAGGGGAATGGGCTTGCAGCTCATGATGTGCCGGGCCGCGCCGACGACGTGCTGGGGGTCGGGCCGCGCGGGCGGGGTCGCATCGACATGGCCGGTGCGCGCGGGGTTCGCCGGCGCCAGGTGTTGCTCGACGTGCCGCTTGATCGCGCTGAGCGCCTCCCTGGCCCCCGGGCGCCGTTCGTAGGCGTCGAAGCAGCGATCGAATCGATCCAGGAACCGCTTCACACAGCGGTCCAGGTGGGGCCTCACCTCGGCGGGGCAGTCGGCGCGGGTGGGCAGGTGTTCGAGCAGCAGGTGCAAGTGGTCGGCGAGTGTGTCGTTTCTGCATGACGCGGGCAGGGCCGCCAGCAGCAACGGGGCGAACGCGGGGCGTGTCTGCGGGGGCAGCTTGCCCAGGAACACCAGCAGGCTGTACTGGCCCGCGCAGTCGGGGCTGGCGTGGGCTTGCGCGTCGAAGAACACCTCCACCAGGTCCGCGGTGCTGTTGCAGTCCTGCAGCTGGAGCTCCGTGTAGGCCGTGTGGCTGCCGCTGTGGCCGATGCAGGCGTGCACCGCGTTCAGCAGCGCCTGTGGTGAGGCGGGCGTGGTGTCGATGCGCCGCTGCCCTCCCGTGACGGGGCCGCAAAACCCCCCGACGCGCTTCATGCGAACGCCCCCAGCACGCGCCGGTACTGCACCGCCTCCGCCACGTCGGCGGCGCCCACGCGCTCGTGCCCGGCCAGGTCGGCGATGGTGCGGGCCACGCGCAGCGCCCGGTGCGTGCCGCGCCCGCTCCAGGCCAGGCGCACGGCCGCCGCGTGCAGGAACTTCAGCGCCGCCGGCTCGGCGCGCGCGTGCTCCTCGAGCGCGCCGCCCGCCAGCGCGCGGTTGGGCTGGCCCTGGCGCCGCAGCGCCAGCGTGTGCGCGGCCACCACGCGCTCGCGCACCGCGGCGCTGCCCTCGCCCGGCGGTCCCTGCAGCAGCTGCCCGCCGGGCAGCGCGGGCACCTCCACCTGCAGGTCGATGCGGTCGAGCAGCGGACCGCTGAGCCGGCCCTGGTAGCGCTGCACCTGCTCTGGCGTGCAGCGGCAGGCGCGCACCGGGTGGCCGCGGTAGCCGCAGGGGCAGGGGTTCATGGCGGCCACGAGCTGGAAACGCGCGGGGAACTCGGCCTGCTGCGCCGCGCGCGAGACGCGGATGCGGCCGGTCTCCAGCGGCTCGCGCAGCGCCTCCAGCGCGTGGCGCGCGAACTCGGGCAGCTCGTCGAGGAACAGCACGCCTTGGTGGGCGAGCGAGATCTCGCCCGGCCGCGGCGGCGAGCCCCCGCCCACCAGCGCCACGGCGGAGGCGCTGTGGTGCGGCGCGCAGAAAGGCCGCTCGCCCCAGCGCGCGGGATCGAAGCGCCCGGCCAGCGAGGCCACGGCCGCGGCCTGCAGGGCCTCGTCGGTGGCCATGGGCGGCAGCAGCCCGCCCAGGCGCTGCGCCAGCATGGACTTGCCGGCGCCCGGCGGCCCCACCAGCAGCAGGCTGTGGCCGCCGGCGGCCGCGATCTCCAGCGCGCGGCGCGCCGCCACCTGGCCTTTCACGTCGGCAAGGTCGGGTCCCCCGGGTGGCGCCGGGACGCTGTCGCGCGGCTCCAGCCGCGCCCAGCCCGCGTCGTCCTGCGTGGCCGGCTGCTCGCGCCGCAGGCGCGCCACCACATCGATCAGGTGGCGCGCGCGCACCACGTGGGCGCCGGGCACCAGGGCGGCCTCTTCGGCGCTGCCCGGCGGCAGCACCAGGGTGCGGGGCGCCGCGTCCTGCGCGAGGGCCAGCGCCATGGCCAGCGCGCCGCGCACCGGGCGCAACTCGCCGCCCAGGGACAGCTCGCCCGCGTACACGCCGCGCGCCAGGGGTTCGGCCTCGATCTGCCCGCTGGCGGCCAGGATGCCCAGCGCGATCGGCAGGTCGAAGCGCCCCGAGTCCTTGGGCAGGTCGGCCGGCGCCAGGTTCACGGTGATGCGCTGGCTGTGCGGAAACTCCAGGCCGCTGTTGGCGATGGCCGCGCGCACCCGCTCGCGCGCTTCCTTCACTTCGGTGTCGGCCAGGCCCACCAGCGTGAAGCTGGGCAGGCCGTTGGCCAGGTGGACTTCCACGCTCACGGGCCGGGCGGCCAGCCCCTGCAGCGCGCGGCTGTGCACATGCGCCAGCGCCAGGGGTGTTCTCCCTGTTCAGGTGCGCGGCCGCCGGCGGCGGCCACGGGGCGGCCGATTCTGCGGGCGCCGCTGGCACGACACCGGTGGGGGTGTCGGGCGCCGGCCCGTCCCCGATTCGGCGCATATGGCACCGCGGTGGTGCGTCGAGGCCCCCCTGGGGTGCTGCGGCGCGGGCGGGGCCTCATCCTGGTGCCGACCGCCCCAGGGGCCCGCACCCGGGCGCTCCGGGTTGGCACACAAGCTGCTAAGGCAGACACCAGATCAACCAACCCCTGGAGGGATCGTCGTGAAAATGGTTTCAGCCGTCATCAAGCCGTTCAAGCTGGACGAGGTGCGCGAGGCGCTCTCCGGCGTGGGCGTGCAGGGCATCACCGTCACCGAGGTCAAGGGCTTCGGCCGGCAGAAGGGGCATACCGAGCTCTACCGCGGCGCGGAGTACGTGGTCGACTTCCTGCCCAAGGTCAAGATCGAAGCGGCCGTCGCGGACGACCTGGTCGAGCGCGTCATCGAGGCCATCGAAGGCGCCGCGCGCACCGGAAAGATCGGCGACGGAAAGATCTTCGTCTCGCCCCTCGAGCAAGTGGTCCGCATCCGCACCGGCGAGACCGGCAACGAGGCGATCTGACCCAGCCATTCCCTGAACCCAACCGAGTCCATCCAAATGAAGAAACTCCTGGCTTCCCTGTTGCTGGGCCTGGGCCTGGCGATCGGCGGTGGCGCAGCCATCGCGCAGTCGACCACCGAGGCCGCACCGGCCGCTGCCGCTCCCGCGGCCCCCGCCGCTGAAGCGCCTGCGGCCGCCGCGCCGGCCGCCCCCGCCGCCGAGGCCCCCGCCGCCGAGGCCCCCGCCGCCGCCCCCGAAGCGCCCAAGCTCGACAGCGGCGACACCGCGTGGATGCTGACCTCCACGCTGCTCGTCATCCTGATGACCATCCCCGGCCTGGCCCTGTTCTACGGCGGCCTGGCGCGATCGAAGAACATGCTGTCGGTGCTGATGCAGGTGATGGTGATCTTCTCGCTCATCTCCCTGCTGTGGGCCATCTACGGCTTCTCGCTCACCTTCGGCGGCGCGGGCACCTTCTTCGGCTCCTTCGACAAGCTGTTCCTCGCCGGCACCACGGCCAGCACCATGTCGTCGGCGCTGGCGACCATCCCCGAGTACGTGTTCATCGCCTTCCAGGGCACCTTCGCCGCCATCACCGTGGCGCTGATCGTGGGCTCCTTCGCCGAGCGCGTGAAGTTCGGCGCCGTGCTGCTGTTCTCGGCCCTGTGGTTCACCTTCTCGTACATCCCCATGGCCCACATGGTCTGGGGCGGTGGCCTGCTGGCGGCCGACGGCGCGCTCGACTTCGCGGGCGGTACCGTGGTGCACATCAACGCCGGTGTCGCCGGCCTGGTGGGCGCCTACGTGGTGGGCAAGCGCATCGGCTACGGTAAGGAAGCGCTGACGCCGCACTCGCTGACGCTGACCATGGTGGGCGCCTCGCTGCTGTGGGTGGGCTGGTTCGGCTTCAACGCCGGCTCGGCCGGCGCCGCCAACGGCGTGGCCGGCCTGGCCTTCATCAACACCGTGCTGGCCACCGCCGCCGCCACCCTGGCCTGGTGCCTGGCCGAGTCCCTGCTCAAGGGCAAGGCCTCCATGCTGGGCGCCGCCTCCGGCGCCGTCGCCGGCCTGGTGGCCGTGACGCCGGCCGCGGGCTTCGTCGGCCCCATGGGCTCCATCGTGCTGGGCATCGTGGCCGGCTTCGTCTGCGTCTGGGGCGTCAGCGGCCTGAAGAAGATGCTGGGCGCGGACGACGCGTTCGACGTGTTCGGCGTGCACGGCGTGGGCGGCATCGTCGGCGCCATCCTGACCGGCGTGTTCGCCGCGCCGGGCCTGGGCGGCACCGGCGCCGAGGACTTCGCCATGGGCCACCAGGTCTGGGTGCAGGTCAAGAGCGTGCTCGTGACCGTGGCCTGGTCGGGCGTCGTGGCCTTCATCGCCTACAAGATCGCCGACCTCACCATGGGCCTGCGTCCCTCGGAAGAGGCCGAGCGCGAGGGCCTGGACATCACCTCGCACGGCGAGACGGCGTACCACCGCTGATTGACTCCAGGGGGCGCCCCGTCCGAAGACGGGGTGCTTTCCGGCTCTGGCCCGAGGCCCGGCAGGTCCTCGGGCTTTTTTTTGATCCGTACCCCGGGGAGCAGGGGGCGCAAGCAGGCCCTAGCATCGCCGCCCGAATCAAACAAGGAACGCGCGCATGGGCTGGATGAAGAGGCGGGGTGGTGTGGTGGTGGCAGTGGCGGCGCTGCTGCTGGTGGCTGGTCAGGCCGTCGCGGCCAAGGCCGACGATCCACCGGCGCGGCGCGCGCCGGGCAAGGTCACGTTCCACAAGGCGCCCTCCGAAGAGAGCCCGGCCGCACGCGAGCGGCGCCTCAAGCGCGAGTGCAAGGGCCGTCCCAACGCTGGCGCCTGCCTGGGATTCACCTCGCGCTGAAGCGGTGAGCTGAACGCCTGGACAGCGTGTTATGGGGTGCGGTGCACACCCGCGCGCAGGCGCCGATAGGGATAGCGCGCCGGGTTGGCCACGGCGTCGCCGGGCGCCTCCACCAGCAGGATCTCGCGCGCCATCGCGCCGAAGTCGGCGCGGAAGTGACAGGTGCTCTTGAGCGCCAACAGCGCGGCGGCGGCCGGGTCGGCGCCCAGGTGGTGAAACGGCGCGGGGTCGAAGGCCTGCATGCGCACGGAGCTGACCACCACGCGCGCGCCACCGAGGCGCAGCAGTGCCATCGGGCCGAGCTCGGTGGCGTTGCCGCCGGCCACCTGGCCGGTGGTGGTGAAGCGCCCGTCGCCCAGGCGCTCCACGGTGAAGCGTCCCACGAACGCCGGCTGATCCGGTACCCCGTGGGTGCCCCCCAGCGCCAGGCCGAGGCAGGCGCCCTCGCCAGCGGCGTGCGCGGCGGCCGCGGCCTCGGGGTCGCACAGGATGCCCAGCAGCGCGTCGGGCGCCTGCTGGCGCACCAGCTCGGCGAGCACGCCCGTGCAGGCGGCGCTGCCGCCCGCGCCGGGGTTGTCCTGCACGTCGGCCAGCACCACGGGGCCGCGTCCCGGCGCCTGCGCATGTCGCAAGGCCAGGCGCACGGCGGTGTCGCAGGGCAACAGCCGGGCGTCGAAGGCGGCTCGGGCGTCGAGCACCTGGCGGTGCAGGGCCTCGCAGGCGGCGTCGGCCGCCGCCTGGTGGGTGGCGTGCACCATCACCGACGGGCCACACCAGTGGCTGTCGCCCGGCGGGAAGCCGGCGGCATAGCAGCGGCTGACGACGTCCCCCGCGTCCGCCAGCGACATCGCGGCGAGTCCCCGGCTGGGCTCGGCCAGCGTGGACTGGGCGTGGAGCGGGATGAGGAAGGGCGGATGCGCGATGGCCACGCCGGGCACTCGACCGCCGCCCGCAAGCCGCCGCACCAGCCGGGCGGCGAGTTCGCCGCACTGCACGCGGTCCACATGCGGGTAGGTGCGGTACACCACGGCGCCATCGATCAGGCGCGCGAAGCCGGGTGAAAGGTTGGCGTGGTAGTCCAGCGTCACCACGATGGGCAGTTGGTCCCCGACGACGCCGCGCACGCGACGCAGCAGCTCGGCCTCGGGGTCGTCCAGGGCGGGCGTTGCCATGGCGCCGTGCAGTTCAAGGAAGAGTCCGTCGAGCGCGCCGACCGCGCGCAGGCGCGAAAGCAGGGCCTGCGCGATGTGCTCGAAGGCCTCGTCGCTCACCAGGCCGCCCGCGCCACCGCTGGCCCAGGCCAGGGGCCGCAAGTGGGCGTCGGCGCCGATCGCGCGCAGAAAGCCCGTGGTGGGAAAGCTGCCCTGGGCCAGGCCGCGGGGCAGCTCATCGCCCAGCAGCAGCGGCGGGCGGTCGCGCCGCGCGAGGAAGTGCGCCAGTCCCACGTCCTGCGCCGAAGCGAAGGCGTTGGACTCGTGCGAGAAGCCGCCGAGCGCGATGCGGGGCCCGGAGCGCATCAACCCGTCTTCACCCCGCTGCGCTCCACCATGGCTCGCCAGCGCTCGCGCTCGGCCTGCAAGAAGCGCGCGTGCTGCTCGGGCGTGTTGGGAGCGCTTGGCGAGATGCCCATGCCCACCACCTTGTGCAGCACCTCGGCGTCCCGCAGGGCGGCGTTGATGGCGCCGTTCAGCGTGCCCACCCTGGCCGCCGGCGTGCCGCGTGGCAGGAAGACGCCATTCCAGGTGGGCATGGCGAAGCCGGGAAAGCCCAGCTCCGCCACCGTGGGCAGATCGGGCGCGCCGCGCAGCCGCTCGGGCGCCAGCGTGGCCAGCTGGCGCAGCCTGCCTTCCTGCGCCAGCTGCCGCGCCAACGACAGCGTCATCAGCGCCAGGTCCACGCGACCGGATACCAGGTCGGACACCACATGGGCCTCACCCTTGTAGGGGATGTGGTTCAGCGACACGCCGGCCAGCTTCCACAGGTACTCCTGCGCCACGTGCAACGTACCCAGCGGGCCGGCCGACATATAGCTCACCTCGCCGGGGCGCTGCTTCGCGCGGGCGAGCAGGCCGGCCAGGTCCTGGTCGGGGCTGGCGGCGGCAACCACCATCACGAAGTCCACGAAGCAGAAGTTGCCCGCGCCGACGAAATCGCTCGCGGGCCTATAGGGCAGCGCGGGCTGCGTGTACTCGAGCAGGGCGTTGGTGCCCACGCCGCCGAACAACGCGGTGTGGCCATCCGCGGCCGCGCGCGCCACGTGGGTGGCGGCGATGGCGCCGGCCGCGCCCACGCGGTTGTCCACCACCACGGGCTGACGCAGGGACTGCTCCATCGAGCGCGCGAGGTGGCGCGCGAGCACGTCGGTGGCGCCGCCTGCCGAGAAGGGCACCACCAGCTGGATGGGCCGGGCCGGGTAGCCCGCCTGGGCGCGGGCCAGACCCGCGAGGCCGAGGGCGCTGCCGCCGGCGGCCATGAGGCGCAGCCAGTGGCGGCGTGTGGTGCGCAGGGGGTGGTTTAGGGGTTGGGGCATGCCAGGGTCTCCTTCTTGGGGGTCATGAACGGCCATGGTGGCGCCTAGTCCAGCCGGATACCGGCTAGGCGCACCACCTGGCCCCACTTGTCGTACTCGCTGCGCACGAAGCGCTGCAGATCCTCGGGTGTGCTCCCGGCAGGTTCGGCGCCCAGCTTGGCCAGGCGCTCCAGCAAGGCCGGGTCCTTGAGCGCGCTCACCACCTCGCCTTGCAGGCGCTTGACGATGGCCGGCGGCGTGCCGACTGGCGCAAACAGGCCGTACCAGGCGCTGACCTCGTAGCCCGGCACGCCGGCCTCGGCGATGGTGGGCACCTCGGGAAAGGCGGTGGAGCGCTTCGCATTGGCCACCGCGATGGGCCGCAGCTTGCCGGCGCGGATGTGCGGCTCCACCGTGGCCAGGTCGAAGGTCATGTCCACCTGGCCGGCCACCACGTCGGTCACGCCCTGCACCACACCCTTGTACGGCACGTGCACGATGTCGATCTTCGCCATGGTCTTGAGCAGTTCGCCCGCCAGGTGCTGCGAAGCTCCTGCGCCGCCCGAGGCGTAGGTGAGCTTGCCCGGGTGGGTGCGCGCGTAGGCCAGCAGGGAGCGCATGTCGGTCACCGGCACCGACGAGTGGGTAACCAGCATCAGCGTGCCGCTGGCCACCAGGCTGATGGGCGCGAAGTCCTTCAGCGTGTCGTAGGGCATGCGCGAGAACAGGTGCGCGTTGACGGCGTTGGTACCGATCGAGCCCATCAGCAGGGTGTGGCCGTCGGGCTTGCTCTTGGCCACGGCGTCGGCGCCGATGTTGCCGCTGGCGCCGGGCTTGTTCTCCACCACGAAGGGCTGGCCCAGGCGCTGCGCGGCGTGCTGTGCGATGGCGCGCGCCAGGATGTCGGTGAGCCCGCCGGCCTGGAAGGGCACCACGATGCGCACCGGTGCGTTGGGGTAGTCGGTGCTGCCTTGTGCGGCGGCGGTGAGGCTGGCGGCGGCGAGCGCCAGGGCGGCAATGGTCTTGTGCATGGTGTCTCCTCGTGCTCCGTGGGGTGGGTGGCCAGGATCAGTGCGTCCCGTCCAGGATCGCGCCGTCCGCGCGCAGCCGCTCACGCAGGGCCTGCACGGGGATGGTGGCGAAATCGGCGTCGCCGCGAGGGCCGCTGTCCAGCAGCATGGCCGCTGCGGTGCCGGCTGCCTGGCCCATCGCCAGGCAGGGACCCATCACGCGCGCGGATCCGTGGGCGCCGCGATCGGCCGACAGGATGCGGCCCGCGGCCACGACGTTGGGCACGCCCTGGGGCAGCAGGCAGTCCCAGGGGATGTCGTAGGATCCGCCGTCCTGAACGGGGATGCGGATTTGCCCCGTGCCCGACTGGTGGATGTCCACGTGGTGCGAGCCCTTGGCGATGCCGTCCTCGCGCTTGCGCGCGCCCAGCACGTCGTCCTGCGACAGGCTCTCGCGGCCGACGATGCGGCGCGTCTCGCGCACGCCCACGCGGGTGGCGATGCCGCTGTAGGCGGCCTGCTCGAAGCCCGGCACGTGGCGCTGCATGAAGGACGCGCACTGAAGCACCTGATCGGACAGCGTGGCCAGCGTCGCGCTCAGCGCCTGCGTGCGCGTGCCGTCGATGCCACCGACGCGGGTGGTGTTCAGGCACACCTCGCCGCGCTGACGCGAGGTGGGCTGGATCATGATCAGCGCGGTGGGGTAGAGCTCGCCGCGCGCGATGGCGCCAGTCACCAGCGGGCCGTCGCCCTTGAGGAACACCGTGGGCTCGCCTTGCTGGCGCGCTGCCTCGGCCAGCTCGCGGTCGGTGCGGCCCTGGCGGATCGCCTCGCTCTCGCCGAGCGCGAAGTGCTCCGGGTGCGCGTGGAGGAAATCGAGCAGCGCCTGTGTGCGCACGCCGGCCATGCGGAACATCAGCGAGACCGGTTGCAGCTCGCCGTCGGTGCCGCCTTGCAGCACCTGACCACCGACCGCGCGCACGATGTCGGCGTCGCCCGAGCAGTCGATGAACAGCGGCGCGCGCAGCTCGGTGATGCCTTCCTTGTTGCGCACCTGCAGCGCGCGCACCGTGGCGCCGTCGCGCAGCACGCCGGTGGCGCAGGTGTGCAGCAGCAGGCGCACCCCGGCGCGCGCCAGGCAGCGCGCCACCGCGAGCTTCATCACCTCAGGGTCCAGGCACACGTACCAGATCAGCCGCCAGTCGTTGAGGGGGCCGATGTAGCCGCCGAGCCGCTCGCACTCGGCCAGCAGCTCGCGGCCCGTGCCGCCCAGGATCCACTCGCCGCGCGCGTTCAGCGCGCCGTCGATGGCCATGCCACTGACCAGCTCGCCCCCGGGCAGGGCGCCGGCCTCCACCAGCGTGGTGCGCGCCCCGGCGCGCGCGGCCGCCAGCGCGGCCGCCACGCCTGCCGCGCCCGCGCCCAGCACCACCACGTCGCTCTCCATCACCTGCCGTGCGGCGGCGAAGTCTTCGTTCATCGTCATCGTCTGCCTTGCTCCATCTGCGTCCCGCTCAGGTGATCGGGCCTGGAAAAATTATTCCGGGGCCCCGTCGTCTTGTGGGCATGGATCGGCGCGGTTTTTCCGTATAGTGGACAAAATGTCCCGAGCCCCTTCCACCACCGATGGCGCGCGCAGTCTTCACCGCGCGATCGGCCTGCTGCGCCTGCTGTCCATGCGCACGGCCACCGGCTGGCGCCTGAGCGACCTCGCGCAGGAGGCCGCGCTGGAGCATTCCACCGTGCACCGCATGCTGGGCTGCCTGCTCGACGAGGGCTTGGCCGTGCGCGTGCCGGGCACGCGGCGCTATGCGATCGGTCCGCTGGCCTACGAACTGGGCGTGGCCGCCGCGCCGCACTTCGCCATCGAGCGCCTGGCCGCGTCCGCACTGGCGCGGCTCGCGGCCGAGACGCGCGACATCGTGTTCCTCAACGTGCGCAGCGGCGCCGAATCGGTCTGCGTCGCGCGCTTCGACGGCCGCAAGGCGCTCAAGGCCTACACGGTGGACGTGGGCACGCGCCGACCGCTAAGCCTGTCGGCCGGCGGGGTGGCCATGCTGATCGCGCTGCCGCGCGCGGAGCAGGCGCGCCTGGAAGCGCTCAACCTGCAGGCCATCGTGCGCCGGGGCGAGGCGCGCCAGACCGCCGTGCGCCGCATGGTGCAGCGCTCGCGCCGTCTGGGCTACGGCTTCAACCAGGAAGACATCATCCCGGGCATCGCCGCCATCGGGGTGGTGATCCGCGCGCCGGGTGGCGCCCCGGTTGCCTCGCTGAGCCTGGCCGCTACCGGCACCGACCTCATGCCGCGCCAGACCCGCCTGCTGGCGCAGCTGCGCCGCCAGGCCGAGGCCATCGAGGCCCAACTCGGGACGCTGCGCTACCCGGGCTGACCCTGCCCGGATTGCAGCCGCGCGTGCAAAAAATTCAAGGCCCGCGCGGTGAGTGGCCGCTACCATCGCCGCCACTATGTCCGCGCCCCACGACGCGCTGGCCCCCGCCGCTGCCCCCGGGCAGGGCTTCGTGCCGGCCAGCGACCACCCATCCGCCCTCATCGACCAGGTGCGCGCCGCCGTGGCCGCGCGCGCGCCGCTGCGCATCGCCGGCGGCGGCAGCAAGGCCTTTGTGCACGCGCCGGCCGCGGGCGCCGCGCTCGACGTGCGCGTCCACAGCGGCATCCTGAGCCACGAGCCCAGCGAGCTGGTGGTCACCGTGCGCGCCGGCACGCCCCTGGCCGAGCTGGAGGCCGCGCTGGCCGAGCACGGCCAGTGCCTGCCGTTCGAGCCGCCGCGTTTCGGCGCCGGCGGCACCGTGGGCGGCGCGGTGGCCAGCGGCCTGGCCGGCCCGGCGCGCGCCAGCGTCGGCGGCGCGCGCGACTACGTGCTTGGCGCGCGCCTCATCAATGGGCGCGGCGAGCTGCTCACTTTCGGCGGGCAGGTCATGAAGAACGTGGCCGGCTACGACGTGAGCCGCGCGCTCGCGGGCAGCTGGGGCGCGCTCGGCGTGATCACCGAACTCAGCCTGAAGGTGCTGCCGGTGGCGCCGGCCGAGGCCACGCTGACCTTCGGCGTCGACCAGTCCAACGCGCTGGAGCGCTTGCACCGCTGGGGCGGGCAGCCGCTGCCGCTCAACGCCTCGCGCTGGCAACGCGAGGCCGACGGGGGCGATCGCCTGTTCCTGCGCCTGCGCGGCGCCGCCGCGGCGGTCGAGGCCGCGTGCGAGCGCCTGCTCGCCGAAGCGCCGGGCCAGCGCCTGGACAACCCCCCCGCTGGCGCCGACTGGACCGCCTGCCGCGACCAGCGCCTGCCCTTCTTCACCAACGCGCCCTCGGCCGACCATGGCCTGTGGCGGATCAGCGTGCCGCAGACCGCCGCGCCGCTGCTGGCCGCCTGGCCGCAGCTCATCGAATGGCAGGGCGCCCAGCGCTGGCTGTGGGCGCCGGTGGCGGCCGCCGATGAGATCCGTGCCGCCGCGCGCGCGGCCGGCGGCCACGCGCAGCTGTTCCGCGCCCCGGCCTCGGGGGACGGCGGCGTGGCGCGCGCGGACACGCCCAGCCCCGCGCTGCAGGCCGTGATGCGCCGCCTGCGCGAGGCCTTCGACCCGCACGGCATCTTCCAGGCCCCGACCCTGATATGAGCCCCCACCCTCCGCACTTCGTGTCGTCGCTGCCCCCCAAGGAGGCGCAGGCCTCCCTCGGGGCGGCCCAGCGGGAGGCCTGACATGCAGACCCAGCTCGCCCCCGAGTTCCAGGGCACCGCGCGCGGCCGCGAGGCCGAGGCCATCCTGCGCAAGTGCGTGCACTGCGGCTTCTGCACGGCCACCTGCCCCACCTACCAGCTGCTCGGCGACGAGCTGGACGGCCCGCGCGGGCGCATCTACCTCATCAAGCAGGTGCTCGAAGGCGCCACGCCCACGCGCAAGACGCAGCGGCACCTGGACCGCTGCCTCACCTGCCGCAACTGCGAAAGCACCTGCCCCAGCGGCGTGCAGTACGGCCACCTGGTCGACATCGGCCGCGCCGTGGTCGAGGAAAAGGTGCCGCGCCCCACGGGCGAGCGCGCCGTGCGTTGGCTGCTCAAGGAGGGCCTGTGCTCGCCGCTGTTCGGCCCGGCCATGAAGCTGGGCCAGGCGGTGCGCGGCCTGCTGCCCGGCGCGCTGCAGGCCAAGGTGCCCGAGCCGCGCCCCGCCGGCGCGTGGCCCACGCGCGCGCACCCGCGCAAGGTGCTGATGCTCGCGGGCTGCGTGCAGCCGTCGATGTCGCCCAACATCAACGCCGCCACCGCGCGCGTGCTGGACGCCGCCGGCATCCAGGCCCTGGTGGCGCCCGAGGCCGGCTGCTGCGGCGCGGTGAAGTTCCACCTCAACGACCACGGCGGCGGCCTGGCGCAGATGCGCGCCAACATCGACGCCTGGTGGCCCTTCGTGCAGCAGGGCGCCGAGGCCCTGGTGATGAACGCCTCGGGCTGCGGCGTGATGGTGAAGGACTACGGCCACCTGCTGCGCGGCGACCCCGCCTACGCCGACAAGGCCGCGCGCATCAGCGCGCTCACGCGCGACCTGTCCGAGCTGCTGCCGGACCTGGTGCCCGCGCTGAAGCCGAAGCTGGCGCGCCGGCCCGATCCGCAGCGGGTGGTGGCCTACCACCCGCCCTGCACCCAGCAACACGGCCAGCAGCTGCGCGGCGGGGTGGAGCGCGGTCTGGGCGAGCTCGGCTTCACCGTGCAACTCGCGCGCAACGAGGCGCACCTGTGCTGCGGCTCGGCCGGCACCTACTCGGTGCTGGAGCCGCAGATCGCCCACGAGCTGCGTGACCGCAAGCTCGGCCACCTGGGCGAGCTCCAGCCCGCTGTCATCGCCAGCGCCAACATCGGCTGCATCACCCACCTGCAGAGCGGCACGGCCACGCCCGTGCGGCACTGGGTCGAACTGCTCGACGAGGCGCTGCAGGCCTGAGAAGGTGCCAGCAAACCCGCCATGGCCGGCATGATTCCCGCGCTCGCCACCCTGCTGCTGTTCCAGCTGTTCGGCGAGGTGGCCGTGCTGCTCACGGGCGCGCCCGTGCCGGGGCCGGTGGTGGGCCTGGCCCTGCTGCTGGCCGCGCTGGCGCTGCGCCCGGCCTGGCTGGACGCCATCAAGCCCACCGCCCAGGGCCTGCTGCAGCACCTGTCGCTGCTGTTCGTGCCCGCCGGCGTGGGGGTGATGCAGCACCTGCAGCGGCTGGGCGACGAGGCCCTGGCCATCGGGGTGGCGCTGGTGGTGAGCACGCTGGTGGGCCTGGCCGTCTCGGCCTGCACCATGGTGTGGCTCATGCGTTGGCAAACGCGCCGTTCGCAGGGGCCGCGGTGAATCCCGAGGCCCCGCGCCGCCTGATCGACATCTGGGTCTACCTGGCGGCCACGCCGCTGCTGGGCCTCACGCTCACGCTGCTCGTTTACCACGCCGCCTTCGTGCTCTACCGGCGCAGCGGCTTTCACCCCCTGGCCAACCCGGTGCCGCCCACGGTGCTGGTGCTGGCCACGCTGCTGTGGGCCACGGGCACGCCCTACGCCACCTATTTCGAGGGCGCGCAGTTCGTGCACTTTCTGCTCGGCCCGGTCACGGTGGCGCTGGCGGTGCCGCTGTTCGAGCAGCTGCACCGGCTGCGCCGCCTGGCACTGCCGCTGCTGGCGGCGCTGGTGGCCGGCGCGCTGGCCGCCGCCGCCACGGCCATCGTGGTGGCCTGGGCGCTGGGCGCTTCGCCCGCCACCATGGCCTCGCTCGCGCCCAAGTCGGTCACCATGCCGGTGGCCATGGGCATCTCGGAAAAGATCGGCGGCCTGCCCTCCCTCACCGCCGTGCTGGTGATGGCCACGGGCGTGCTGGGGGCGGTGGGCGGGCGCTTCCTGTTCGATGCCCTGCGCCTCCACGAGCCGGCGGCGCGCGGCTTCGCGCTGGGCACCATCGCGCACGGCATCGGCACGGCGCGCGCGTTTCAGGAGGGCGAGGAGGCCGGCGCCTTCGCCGGGCTGGCCATGGGCCTGAGCGCGCTGCTCAACGCGCTGGTGCTGCCCTCGCTGGCGGCGGCGCTGCTGGGCTGGCTGTCGCGCGGCGCCTGAGCGGTCGCGGTCGCGGGCGGCCTGCTCGGGCGCGCGCAGCGCGCGGTGCTGGTCGATCGGCGTTCATCCTTCCTTCGGATGCCAGGGGAACGGCGGGCCGGGCGCCTGCCACGTAGCAGGCTTTCCGCCTGCTTTCAAACCCCAACGCACCGCCAGGAGCCTTCGCCATGGTCCCGCACAACAAACGCCCTGCCCAGCCGAATCTGGACGTCAGATACACCAAGCAACTGCAAAAGGACGCCAAGGCCCAGGCGGCGCTGCGCAAGGTGGGGGATGCCGGCCACTTCGTGGGTGCCGTCGTCGTGGGCAACGCTGGCGTGGCGGTGGTGAAGCTGGTGCAGCAGGTGTTCAACCTGAACAGCCGTACGCCGTGGATCAAATCCCTGCACGACCAGCGCAAGTACGAGCGGGAACGCTACCGCGGCATGGACCGCCACTACAAGGACCACAAGGCCCACGCCGACCGGGTGGCGGCCCGCGACGACCGCGACATCGCCTGGGCCAATCGGACGCTGCAGCAGCAGCGGTTCGATGCCCTGCTCAAGGTGTTCGAGCATATGGGCGCGGCGCTGGCGGCGAGGCCCGCCGAGTGCGGGTATTCGAGCGACGACCTGAACCGCTGCGTCGTCAAAGGCCTGCAAGAGATGGTGGACAGGGGCGTCATTTCGCCGGACGACTGCGACCAGGTCACGGTGGATGGGCGCCCGGGTCTCTACCGCGCCGATGGGGCCAACGCGCGCTTTGCCGAGTCGCGGCTGTCGCCTCTGACGCTCAAGCCCGAGGCCGCCGCCCAATGCCGGGCCGCCATCGCATGGGAATACCTGGCCGCCGGGCTGGTGTCCGCCGAGGTGCTGGAGCAGGTCGACTACCCGAAGAACGAACAGGGCGACTTCCTGTTGGACGACGCCGATCGGGCGTCGATCGAGAGTTCCAGCGGCAGCCCCTCCGGATCTCAATAAAGGCCGACCGGCCGCGGCCCCAAGGCCTTGGCCTAGGCCACCGGCCGTTCGACCCCGGACAGGGCGTTGTCGTACAGCGCGTTCGCCTGCGCCGCGCAGCGCCGCAGCTCCTCGGCCAGGCGGCCTTCGTGCAAGGGCTCCTGGTCTTCCCTCAGGCGCACGCGCAGCACCAGGTGCCGGCTGTCGCGTTCCAGGCCAATCACCTCGCCGCGCTCGCCGTCGAGCGAGAGGTTGATGGCCAGCACCTCCTCCAGCAGCTCCACCGGGTTGGCTTGGGTGCCGATCGGGCCCAGGTCGGCGTAGCAGAAGACGCCCTCGGGGTCGTGTTCTTCCTCGTGGAAGGCCCCGACCTTCACGCCGTCGAGGACCACCTCGCCACCGGTGAACAGGGCGTTGGGGTCGCGCAGGCCCAGGGCGCGTGCCGTGCCGCGGCACAACTCCTGGAATTGGTCGGGGGTCATGGGTCGGCCTTTCCTCGGACGGGCGCCCGGGGCGGTGACCGGGCCGGAGCGGGGATTCTGGTCGCCAGCGGCTTGCCCGGCCATCTGCCAAAGGGATGGGCGTCCTAGCGACTAGGCCGGGTAGATGGTCAAGGAACGATCACGAGGGGCGCCGCTACTCAGGCCGCGAGTTGGGTTTTCCGACTGGCCGCCGTCCCGTGATCGGGATGCCCCTTCTTCCTCGCCGTTCCTCGCCATGGGCTTTTCTCCTCTCAAACTTCAAAACCCCCACAAGACCTGGAAAGAGCTTTCGACCGCTGGCGCGCTGAGCCGCGCGGCCAAAGATGGTGCGCAGCAGGTCACGCGCGGCGTCAAGGCCGCGGCACTGTTCCTGCCCAACCTGAAGAAGCAGGTCTTGCGGGGCGACCCGTCCAAACCCGTGCGCTGGATCGATGACAGCCGCAAGACACAGCGCGAGAACGAGCGCCGTGCCGCCAGGAATCCGGCGGCGCCTGAGGCGCGGACTGACGCCCGGACTGACGCCTGGGTCAAGGCCGGTGCCATGACCGGGTCTCGAGGCGACGTCAAGCTTCAACTGGCCGGGGCGCGAGCCGGCGCCCCGGCCCCAGCCGCCCCGCTCGCCACGCCAAACGATGCCGCCCAGGTCCCCGCGCAAGCCCAAGCCATCGAGCGGGTGGATGCCGCGCTGAAGACCTATGACCAGGTGCTTAGGGGCGACAAGCGCGAGTCGTTCGATGGCAGCGAGTTCGATCGCGTGGCCTTGATGGCCCTGCGCCGCTTGCGGGACGACAAGGGCCTTTCGGAGAGCGACTTCGCGCGGTTTGCGGGGGCGGGCGACGGCTTTTCGACCGAGTCGGCCGCCGATCGCGGCAAGCGCTTTTCTCCGCTCGGCGGCGAGGCGGACCCCGTGCGCCGGCTGTGCGAGGCCACCATTGGCGAGGCGTGGCGGCGCTTCATGGAAGGCCGTTGGGGTCAGCACGGCGAACAGCGGCCCATTGGTCCGGACGCGCTGGCGGCATGGGCGCAGGCCCATCCCGCGGCGCCGGACCAAGCGCCCGTGGAGGCGGCGCCCGACGCGGGTGCCACGCTGCTGAAGGACATTGAACACGGCGCCAAGCAGGCGCTTCAACAGCTCCAGGGCTTCTTCGCGGACCGCCTGTTCGGTGGTGAGCCGGACCGCGCGCCCGACGCGCCCACCCAGGACGGGGCGGGCTCGACGCAAGCCGCGCCTGTCGAGGCATCGGTGCCGGCCGTGGCGACTCTCGACGATCTCGAGAATGGTTCGCCCAAGGCCGCGGTTCGGTCCACAACGCCACCGGTCAAGGAGCCCGTGAAGCGCACCCGGGAAGAGAAGCTGGCACAGGTGGACAAGGCCTGGGCGGCCTACGGCACGGTGCTGGGTGGCGAGGTGCCCGAAGGCGCGAAGACATCGCTGGACGCCGAAACGCTTCAGCGCTTGGCCAGCAACGCGATGTTTCAGCTGCACGACGCGGGCTGGATCACGCAAACCGATGTCGATCGGTTCAACGCGCCGGATCGCTTCATCACGCGCGAAACCAAGGACGAGCGCGCTCAGCGCTTCATCCCAGGCGATGCCCCCAACCGGGCCGCGGCACGCCAGCTGTGCGAAGTCGCCATCGGCCAGGCCTGGGCCCGTGCGTACGGTGCCGACGGGGACAGCGCCCCGGCCGACCCCTTCACCATCGGTGAGTGGCGCAAGCGCGGCGCTCCTGCGCAGGCGATCGCGCCGACGCCCCTCTCCTGAGGGTCTGGCGGACCTGCAAGGCCCGTGGTTGGCGACCGGTCAAGCCGCCAGCGCCGCCTCGATATCGCTGGCGAGCTTGGCGGGCGCGTCCTGCGGCGCGTAGCGCTTGAGCACCTGGCCGTCCTTGCCGACCAGGAACTTGGTGAAGTTCCACTTGATGGCCTTGCTGCCCAGCAGCCCCGGCGCCTCGGCCGTGAGCCAGCGGTACAGGGGGTGGGCCTCGGCGCCGTTGACGTCGATCTTGGCCATCATGGGGAAGCTCACGCCGTAGTTGAGCTGGCAGAAGCCGGCGATCTCCTCGTTGCTGCCCGGGTCTTGCGAGCCGAACTGGTTGCAGGGGAAGCCCAGCACCGCCAGGCCGCGCGGGCCGTAGGCCTTGTGCAGCGCTTCCAGCCCCGCGAACTGCGGCGTGAAGCCGCAGGCGCTGGCGGTGTTGACGATGAGCATCACCTGGCCCTTGTAGTGGCTCAGGGGCACGGGCTGGCCGGTGATGGACAGGGCTTCGAAGTCGTAGACGCTGGGCATGAAGGGGCTCCTTGGGTGGGCGCGCGGTGTCCGGCGCGCGACAGAATCTTCACATGGCGGCACCAGCGGCGCCGCATGCCGTACCCAAAACCCAGGCGGCACGCCATACTGCGCCGTCCGACAAACGGTTTCAAAAAGTGTCGAACCACGTGGAGCGGGTAATGGAGGCTGCCTACACGGTGGCGCTGGTGGGCTTTGCCCAGCACGAAAGCGCCACATTCGAATCGTTCTTCCGGCTCGCCGCGCGGCGGCCCCCCGCCTACCGGGTGCAGGAAGAGGTGCTCGACGCGCAGCTGCTGCTCGTCAACGCCGACAACGCGCAGGCCGTGGCGCTGGTGCGCGGCGCCTCGCTGCCGGGGCGTGTGCTGCTCATCGGCGCCCACGACGGCGGCACCGGCTGGCCGGTGGAGCGCAAGCCGGTGCGCCTGGTCTCGCTGCTGGGCTCGCTCGACGCGCTGGTGGGCCTGCGCACCGCCCGGGCGGCGGCCTCGGCGGCGCCGTTGGCGCCGGGCTTCGCGGCCACCGAACCCTTCAAGGCTTCCCAGCTGCACGGCCTGCAGGCCAGCATGCGCCTGGCCAGCGGCAGGCCGCAGCCGATCGCGCCGCTGCCGCCCTCGGCCCGCGCCCGGCGCCGCTCGCCCGAGACCGAGTTCCCCCCCACGCGGCCCATGACGCGTGAGGAGGTCATGTCCATGATCGCTCGCGCGGCCGACATGGCCGGCGAGGCGGCCGCGGGCGCCCGGGGTGCGCCGCCGGCCAGCGCCGCGCCATCGCCCGCCGCGTCCCCGGTCCCGCCCGCCGCGCCGGCCCCAGCCCCGGCCGCGCCGCGCGCCGGCACCGTCAGCATTCCCCTGCGCGGTGTCACCGACTACGCCGACCTGGAAGACCTGCTCAATGTCGCGCCGCCCGCGCCGCGTTCGCCGCGCTCGCGCCTGCCCTCGCGGCTGCGCCAGGGCGACGCCTCCGTGCCCGAGGTGGCGCGCGGCGACGCCCTGCTGGTGGGGCAGAGCCTGGTGGAGGGCCGCATCCTGCTCAAGCGCCTGCGCAAGTACGAGCTGAGCGTGGACTGGTGCCGCGAGCCCGCGCAGGCCCAGGCCATGCTCAAGGCGCACCCCTACCGTCTGGTGGTCATCGACCGCCTCGGCGGCGAGCCCGACGCCTTCCAGGTCTGCCGCTGGGCCAAGCAGGCCAAAGGGCCCAAGGGCGCGGCCACGGTGATCCTGTTCGCGCCCAGCGCGGGCAGCATGGAGCGCATGAAGGCCGGACTGGCTGGCGCCGACGCCTACCTCTCGCGCTCGGTGAGCGAGGCCGACCTGTACAAAGTGCTCGCGCAGCACCGCCTGGTCAGCCTCAACGGCTTCGCGCCCACCAACGTGGGCAATTTCTGAACACTTGCAACGTGTGGCGTGACCCAAGCCAGAAATGCCACGGAACCGGCTTTGCCGGGCCGTAGGCATTGCCCCCTTGAGGGGGGCGCGCGCAGCGCGGCGGGGGTGCTATCCGTGTAGATCGTCCCGGCGGGCGATTTCGAGCAGGCGCTCGATCTCGTGCCCGTGCACGCGCTGGTTGCGCTTGTGCCACCAGCCGATCAGCCACATGGTGCCGGCCACCAGCAGGCCAAAGGCGGTGATGGCCGCGAAGGCCGACAGCCCCGCGCCGGTGGACGCCGTGTAGAGAGCGCCCAGGCCCAGGATGCAGGCCTGCTCATTGAAGTTCTGCACGGCGATGGAGCGGCCCGCGCCCATGAGGTTGTGGCCCCGGTGCTGCAGCAGCGCGTTCATGGGCACCACCAGGAAGCCGCCCAGGCCGCCCAGCAGCACCAGGAAGGGCGCGGCCACCCAGACGTTGTCGATGAAGTTCATCAGCACCACCAGCAGGCCCATGCCGATGCCCAGGGGGATGACCTTCGTGGCCTGGTCGAGCCGCATGCGCATGGAGGCCACCACCGCGCCCACGGCCGTGCCCAGCGCCACCACGCCCACCAGCGCCGAGGCCTTGGAGGTGCTGTAGCCCAGCGCCACCGCGGCCCAGGCCAGCACGATGTAGCGCAGGTTGCCGCTCACGCCCCAGAACAGCGTGGTGGTGGACAGCGAGATCTGGCCCAGGTGGTCGCGCCAGAGGCGCATGTTGCAGGTCCAGAAATCGGGCAGCAGCACCAGCGGGTTGCGCGGCATGGGACGCGGCGTCACGCCGGTGAGCGGGATGCGCAGGTTGAAGGCCGCGGCCAGGATGTAGAGCACCACCAGCATGGCGATGGCGGCGGCCGGGCCGTGGTGGATGCCGGGGATGTGCAGCGCCAGCAGCCACGACGACAGGGTGGGCCCCACGAGCTGGCCGCCCAGCAGCACGCCCAGGATGATGGAGGCGATGGTCAGGCCCTCGATCCAGCCATTGGCCTTGACCAGCTGGGACGGTGGCAGCAGCTCGGTGAGGATGCCGTACTTGGCCGGCGAGTACGCCGCCGCGCCCAGGCCCACCAAGGTGTAGGCCAGCAGTGGGTGCACGCCCACCAGCATGAGCAGGCAGCCCACCACCTTGATGGCGTTGCTGATGAACATGACCTGGCCCTTGGGCCGGGCGTCGGCGAAGGCGCCCACGAAGGGCGCCAGCAGCACGTAGAACAGGGCGAACATGGGCACCAGCGCCGCGCTTTGCCATTCGTGCGCGTTGCGGTGGCGCAGCAGCTCGATGGCGGCGACGAACAGCGCGTTGTCAGCCAGGGAGCTGAAAAACTGCGCCGTCATGATGGTGTAGAAGCCGCGCTTCATGGCGATGAATCGGTTTGCTTGCCTGCCAGGATGAAGCGCCTATCGACGGACACCCCACACGTTTGTGCGACAGTTTGAGGCTTGTCTCCGTGAGGTGGCGCGGGTTATAGCACGCGTGTGCGCAGGCGCCGCCGGAAGGCCACCCCGCCGCTCGGACTGGATTTCCCTTCTTGACTTTTCTCACGCCATGCCCCGCCCCATCCTGGCCACCGTGCACACCGGCGCCTTGCGCCACAACCTCGGCATCGCGCGCGAGCGCGCCCCCGACGCCCGCGTCTGGGCGGTGGTCAAGGCCAATGCCTATGGCCACGGCATCGAGCGCGCCTTCGAGGGCCTGCGCGGCGCCGACGGCTTCGCCCTGCTGGACCTGGCCGAGGCCGAGCGCCTGCGCGCCCTCGACTGGCGCGGTCCCATCCTGCTGCTCGAAGGCGCGTTCGAGGCGCGCGACCTGGAGCTGTGCTCGCGCCTGAACCTCTGGCACGCGGTGCACTGCAATGAGCAGATCGACTGGCTGGCCGCGCACAAGACCCAGCAGCCGCACAAGGTCTTCCTCAAGCTCAACAGCGGCATGAACCGCCTGGGCTTCACGCCCGCGGCTTACCGCACGGCCTGGGCGCGGCTCAATGCGTTGCCGCAGGTCGAGGAAATCGGCCACATGACGCACTTCAGCGACGCCGACGGCGCGCGCGGCATTGCGCACCAGGTGGCGCTGTTCGAGCAGGCCACCGACGACCTGCCCGGCGAGCGCACGCTGGCCAACAGCGCGGCCATCCTGCGCCACGCGCGCGGCGCCCTGCGCGGCGCCGGCTCGCTGGCGGCCGACTGGGTGCGCGAAGGCATCGCGCTCTACGGCAGCGCGCCCGACTTCCCCGAGCACAGCGCCGCGCACTGGGGCCTGCGGCCCACCATGACGCTGTCCACCCGGGTGATCGGCGTGCAGCAGCTGCAGGCCGGCGACACCGTCGGCTACGGCTCCACCTTCACCGCCGACGGGCCCATGCGCATCGGCGTCGTCGCCTGCGGCTACGCCGACGGCTACCCGCGCCACGCGCCCAGCGGCACGCCGGCGCTGGTGGACGGCCAGCGCACGCGCACCCTGGGCCGCGTGAGCATGGACATGCTCACCGTGGACCTGAGCGGGCTGCCCGAGGCGGGCATCGGCAGCGAGGTGGTGCTCTGGGGCCGCGCCGGCAACGGTGCGCTGCTGCCGGTGGACGAAGTCGCGCACGCGGCCGGCACCATCGCCTACGAGCTGCTGTGCGCGGTGGCGCCGCGCGTGCGCTTCGAGGCCGCCGACTGAGCGGCCCGGGCGCGACGAACCGGCTCCAATCCCCATGAACCGGCGCCGCGCCCCCCACCCGCTGCTGCGCCCCTTCGTGCGCGAGGTCTGGAGCTGCGCGGCCGGGCCCGCGGGCGAGGCGCAGGCGCGCATCGAGCGCCTGCTGCCCAGCGGGCTCATGCACCTCGTGCTGCGGCTGGACGACGTGCCGGTGCGCCTGCTGCGTTCGCCCGACGACCCCCTGGGCGAGCCGCTGGCCCCCGCGGTGCTCGGGGGCGCGCGCACCGCGCCCTACCTCAAGCGCCTGCGCGCCCGCTCGGCCAGCGTGGGCGCCACGCTGCTGCCCGGTGCCGCGCAGTGGCTGTTCGGCCTGGACGCGGACGCCGTCACCGGCCGCCACGTGCCGCTGGAGGCCCTGCTCGGCGCCGAGGCGCAGCGGCTGCGCGAGCGCCTGCTCGAGGCCCCGAACGTGGACGCGCGGCTTGCGCGGTTCGAGGCCTGGCTGCTGGCGCGCCGCCCGCCGGTGCCGGGCCAGGCCGGCGCGCTGGCGCGGCTGCTGCGGCAATCGCCCTCCGTGGGCGCGGCGGTGCGCGCCAGCGGCCTGGGCCGGCGCCGCTTCGAGCGGGCCTTTCTGCAGGCCACGGGCCTGAGCCCCAAGGCCTGGCAGCGCGTGCGCCGCTTCCAGCGGGCGGTCGGCGCCCTCGCCGCCGCCGACGCACCCGCGCCGGCCGAGCTGGCCGCCGCGCTGGGCTACAGCGACCAATCGCACCTCATCCGCGAATTCCGCGCCATGGCCGGCCTCACGCCCGGGCGCTTTCGCGCGCTCGCGCCCGAGGAGCCCAACCACCTGCCCCTGGACCCGCCCCGCCGGGGCTGAGCCGGCGGCGCGAACAATTTCTTCTATACGCGGCGTGCCACGACCGGCACAGTGCGGGGGGCCTACCGCTGTCCACGGGAGCCGCCCATGCGCATTGACGAAACCTACGCCTACCTCTGCGTGCACGACACGGCCGCCGCCATTCATTTTTATGGCAAGGCCTTCGGCGCCACCGAAAAGTTCCGCCTGGTCGAGCCCTCGGGCCGCATCGGCCACGCCGAACTCGCCTTCGGGCCCCACACCGTGATGCTGTGCGACGAGTTCCCCGAGTGCGGCATCCGCAGCGCGCGCAGCCTGGGCGCCACGCCGGTCACCCTGCACCTGCACGTGGACGACGCCGACGCCATGCTGGCCCAGGCCGTGGCGGCCGGCGCCACGCTGGAGCGCGAGGCCAGCGACGCGTTCTACGGCGAGCGCAGCGGCGTGGTGCGCTGTCCCTTCGGCCACCGTTGGCTGATCGGGCACGCCATCGAACAGGTGACCCCCGAGGAAATGCAGCGGCGCTACACGGCCTTGTTCAACTGATCGCGGCGGGGCACGCACGCGGGGCCTGGCACGGCGCGGCGCCCGCGGGCCAGAAAACCCTCAGCGTGTGGCGCGCCAGGGCCAAGGTCGCGCCCTTGCTCAGCGCCCCGGCGAGCATTCCTTGAAGCCGTAGCGTTCGCAGAAGGGGTTGCCCAGCACCGGCAGCCAGCGCGGAATGTCGTGGAAGTCGCGCGCCACGGCGGCCAGCACCCGCTCGCGGTAGGGCGCGAAGCGAAAACCCTCGCCGTCGACGTACCAGAAGCGCGCGCCATCCACCACGAAGGCGTGCTTGCTCACGCGCTCGAAGTAGGGCGCGTAGTTCGCGAGATCGGGCTCGTCGTAGTGGAAGACGCGGATCGGCTGGCCGTCGTAGCGGCGGAAATCGATCACCTGGTCGTCCTGGCGCGCGTGGTGGCGGCCCGGGCCGAACACCGGCACGTACTGGCCGTGGCGAAAGGCCAGCATGGCCGCCGGGTTGTAGGCCTGGGCCATGAGCGTGGCCCCGGCGGGCAGGCCCTGGCGCAGGCCGGCGACCACCGCGGCGTTCTCGCGCAGGAACACCGCGCGATCGGCCCATTTCGTTTGGGCGAACCACGCCACCGGCGCCAGCGCGATCGCCAGCACCACCACCAGGTGCGGCAGCGACAGCGCCGCCGTGTAGCCCAGCAGGCGGCGCAGCGGGCGCACCTCGCAGCGCAGCCCGGCCCAGACCACGAACACCGGCACGAAACCCAGCACCCAGTGCAGGCCGATGGTGCGGCGCGTGGCCAGCAGGGCGAACACCACGAAGGGGAAGATCCACAGCACCGCGAGCGTGGTGCGCGCGCTGGCGCTCACGCCGGCGGGCGCGCGCGAGCGCGCGGCACGCCACAGCCACCAGGGCGTCACCAGGTACAGCGCCATGCCGACGTAGGTGAGGAAGGTCTCCAGCGACCAGGCCGAGGCTTCGTTGCGGTTGAAGACGTTGAACATCACGTGGCTCCAGCCGTGCGTGGCGTTCAGGTACAGGTTGGCGCCGATGGCGGGCAGCGCGGCCACGAACACCAGCACGGGCGCCCACCAGCGCTCGCGCCGCCAGCCCCAGGCGTGGGCCGCGTAGGCAAAGCCCAGCAGGGCCGCGAAGTACTTGCCGAAGAAGGCCGCGCCCAGCAGGGCGCCGCTGAGCAGGTACCAGCCGGTGCCGCGCCCGCTGGTGTCGGCGCGCACGTAGGCCCAGAACGACAGCGCCATGAACAGGATCAGCGGCGTGTCGGTGGTCACCAGCACGAACAGCCAGCTCCAGGGCAGGGCCAGGTAGACGGCGCCGGCGAGCCAGGCCTGGGCCTCGCGTTCCTCCGGCAGCAGGCGGCGCAGCAGGTCCACCACCAGCAGGGCGATGGCGCTGGTCACCAGCAGCGTGGCGCTGCGCAGCACCAGGGGCGCGTCGCCGCCGATGGCGCGCAGCAGCGCGATCAGCCAGCCCACCAGCGGCGGGTGGTCCGAGTAATGCCAGGCCGGGTGCGCGCCCCACTGGTAGAAGAAGGCCTCGTCGCCCGTGAAGGGAAACACCGCGGCCAGGAACACCTTGAGCAGCAGCGTGAGGCCAAAGGCCCACCAGAAAAGGCGGCGCGCGGCCGCGAGGGAGTTGTTGTCGGCTTTCATCGTCGGGTATCGGCGGCGCGCATGGGAGGCGGCCGGGCGCCGATCATGCCCGAGCGGAGAGGGCCAGCAGGCTCACGCCAACCACGATCAGCGTGCAGCCGGCCACGCGCAGCCACGAGAAGGGCTCGCCCAGCCACAGCACGCCCAGCAGCATGGTGACCACGAAGCCCAGGCTCACCAGCGGGTAGGCCAGCGACACGTCGAGCCGCGACAGCACCCACAGCCAGAGCACGGCGCTGGCGCCATAGAGCAGGAGGCCCAGCCAGACCATGGGGCTGGTGAAGGCCTGCACGTAGGTGCCGGCCACGTCGGCGCCGCCGGGGCCCAGGCCGCGCTTCATGGCGAGCTGCGCCGCCGAGGACAGGAGCACGCAGAGCAGCGCGAGCAGCAGGGCGAGGGATTTCATAGGTGGGGCTGCCAGCCGATGGTGGCCGCCAGGCCGATGCCGCCCATCACGAACAGCGTGGCCCAGCTGAAGGGGTCTTTCAGCGCGAAGGCCAGCGGGTCTTCGCCGTGGAGTTCGCGCCGGCCGGTCTTGAACCAGATGCGCATCACCCACATCAGCAGAACCGGCGCGGCGGCCCACAGCCAGTCGGGCTGGGCGTAGAGCGCGCGGCTGTTGGGCGAGTCGATGTAGAGCGTGAGCACCAGCACCGACATGAAGCCGCTGGCCATGCCCATGGTGCGCAGCGTGGCCAGGTCGCGCGGCTGGTAGCCGCGGCCGGGCGCGGGCGCCTGGTGCGCGTCCACCGCCTCTTCCAGTTCGGCGCAGCGCTTGACCAGCGCCAGGCTCAGGAACAGGAAGATGGAGATGGCCAGCAGCCAGTTGGACAGGTCCACGTGCCCGGCCAGCGCGCCGGCGCCGATGCGCAGCGTGTAGAGCGTGGCCAGCAGCAGCACGTCGAACAGCGGGATGCGCTTCCAGCGCAGCGAGTAGCCCAGCGTCAGCGCGGTGTAGAGCAGCAGCGCGCCGGTGAAGGCCTGGCCGACCCAGGCGGCCAGTGCGAAGGCGGCCAGCAGCATCGCCGCGCCAATGGCCACCGCGGCGCCGATGCCCAGCGTGCCCGCCGCCAGCGGGCGCAGGCGCTTGAGCCGGTGCGCGCGGTCATTGGGCAGGTCGAGCAGGTCGTTGACCAGGTAGGTGGCCGAGGCGCAGAGCCCGAAGGCAACGAAGGCCACGAACAGCGTGAGCCACAGCGAGGGGTCGGTGGTGTGCGCCGCCAGCAGCGGCACGAACAGCAGGCCGTTCTTGGACCACTGCTTGAGGCGGATCGCGCGCAGCACGGTCTTGGGTGTGAGCGGCCGCCGTTCGAAGACGCGGGCGGGCGCCTGCGCGGCCTGCAGGCGCCGCAGCACGCCGGCCGGCGCGTTCACCGCGATGGCCTGCGCGCCGCCGGCCCAGACGGGCAGGTCGTCGGCGCTGTTGCCCGCGTAGGCCCAGCGCTCATGGCCCGCGGCGCGCGCGTGCGCGGCGATGGCCTCGCGCTTGTGGGCGCGGCTCAGGTTGGGGCCGCCGTCCTCGGTGGCCAGCACGCCGCTGAACACGCCCAGGTGCTCGGCCACGCGCCGCGCCACGCGCGCGTCGGCGGCGGTGGCCAGCACCAGGGTGCGGCCGCGCGCGTGTTCGGCGCGCAGGAACTCGATGAAATCCGCGCGCCAGGGCAGGCGCTCGGGCTCGGGCAGCACGGCGTCGGCCAGGGCGCGCTTGAAGCCGGCCTTGCCACGCGCCAGCCAACCCACCATGCGCAGCAGGTTCAGCGGATGGCGGCGCGCGAACAGCACGATGGATTCGTGCAGGGTGTCGCTCGGCGTGAGCGAGCCGTCCAGGTCCACATAGAGGGGACAGTCGTCCAGGGGAGGGTTGTGCATCGGGCCTGTGCTGCGGGTCTCGGGCGATTCTAGGGGCCGCCCGCGGCGGCCTCAGGCGCCCGTCAGCCAGCCCCAGCCGCGCTGCGCCAGATCGATCGCGAGCTGGCCGAAGGCCAGGGTGTAGGCGATGGCGGCGGCGCCGGCCAGGGTGGAAGCCGCCAGCGCCAGGCCGTCGCGGAACAGCCAGCCCAGGCCCAGCAGCACCAGGCTGGCGCTGGGCAACACGTTGCCGAAGGGCAGGGGCAAAAAGATGATGGCCGCCATCGCCGCGATCCAGGCGCCCCACCAGCCGCGCGTGCGCTCGTGCCGCCAGGCCTGCCAGCGCGGGCCCAGCCAGCGGTCGGCGAGGGCGTACAGCCAGGCCAGGGCGTGCAGGCTGCGGCGCGACCATTGTTCGTTCAGGGTGAAGCCGCCCAGCGCGCCCGGCAGGGCCACGCGCTCCCGGCCGCGCGCCCAGGACCAGCCCAGCGCGGCGATGAAGAAACTCACGAACCAGCCCGCGCCGCCCACCGGGATGAGGGTGAACAGCGAGAGCACCATCACCAGCACCGGCAGCGAGGCCTCGCCGTGCAGGTTCAGCAGCTCGGCCAGCGTCAGGCGCAGCGGGGCGGTTTCGTCGGGCTTGTGCGAGCCGCCCAGGCCGTGCGCGCGCCAGCGCCGTTCCTGGCGGATGGCGGCGCGGCGCAGGCGGCGGGCGAGGCTGTGGTCCATGGGGCGGGCAGATGCTGGTGTCCCTGCATGACCCGCTGACGACAGCGGGGTTCCCCGCGCCCGGCGGGCGCCTGCCTCAGGCCAGGGCCGGTTCGGGCGCGCCGAGCGGGCTGCGCGGCGACACCAGCACCGCGTCGCCCTCGCGCAGGCCCAGGGAGTGGAACTGGGCCGTGCCCAGGCGGGCCTCGATCAGGTCGTGCGCGCCGGACTCGGGCTCGAGTTCGAGCCGCACCACCGGGTCGAGCACCAGCGCGCGCCGCAGCGTGGCCACCACGGCGCCGCGCGTGTCGGTGCCGGGCAGCAGGCGCCGCACCTCCAGCTCGTGCGGGCGCAGCGGGCGCGTGCCGTCGCCCACCAGCGGCACGCCGCCGAGGAAGCGCGCCACGAAGGGCGTGGCCGGGTGTTCCCAGACCTCGCGCGGCGAGCCCACCTGCTCGATGCGGCCGCGGTTCATCAACACCACGCGGTCGGCCACTTCCAGGGCCTCTTCCTGGTCGTGCGTGACGAAGATGCTGGTGACGTGCAGTTCGTCGTGCAGGCGGCGCAGCCAGCGGCGCAGTTCCTTGCGCACCTGGGCGTCGAGCGCGCCGAAGGGCTCGTCGAGCAGCAGCACCTTGGGCTCCACCGCCAGCGCGCGCGCCAGGGCGATGCGCTGGCGCTGGCCGCCCGACAGTTGCGCGGGGTAGCGGTCGGCCAGCCAGTCGAGCTGCACCAGCTTGAGCAACTCGACCACCTTGGCCTGGATCTGCTTGTCGCTCGGGCGCTCGCCGCGCGGCTTCACGCGCAGGCCGAAGGCCACGTTCTCGGCCACCGTCATGTGGCGAAACAGCGCGTAGTGCTGGAACACGAAGCCCACGTTGCGCTCGCGCACATGCACGTGGGTGCTGTCCTCGCCGCTGATGACGATCTGGCCAGCGTCGGCCGTTTCCAGGCCCGCGATGATGCGCAGCAGCGTGGTCTTGCCGCAGCCCGAGGGGCCCAGCAGGGCGAGCAGCTCGCCGCTCTGGATGTCGAGCCGGATGTTGTCCAGCGCGTGGAAGCTGCCGAAGTGCTTGGAGATGTTCTGGACGTTGATGCTCATGGTGAAACCTTCGCGCTGCGCGCTGCGGTGCGAGTGCCTTCGGGCGGCCGTGCGGCACTCATGTGGACGCTCCTGCGAGGGAGGTGTCGTTGCGGGGCCGCTCGGGCGGCCGTTCGGCCAGGGCCTTGAGTTCACGCTCCATGCGCCACTCGGCCACGGTCTTGATGACCAGGGTGACCAGCGCCAGCAGGGCCAGCAGAGAGGCCACGGCGAAGGCGGCCACCGACTGGTACTCGTTGTAGAGGACCTCCACGTGCAGCGGCATGGTGTTGGTCTGGCCGCGGATGTGGCCCGAGACCACCGAGACCGCGCCGAACTCGCCCATGGCGCGCGCGTTGCACAGGATCACGCCGTAGATCAGACCCCACTTGATGTTGGGCAGCGTGACGTGCCAGAAGGTCTGCCAGCCGGTGGCGCCCAGCACCTGCGCCGCCTGTTCCTCGTCGTTGCCCTGGGCCTGCATCAGCGGGATGAGCTCGCGCGCGATGAAGGGGAAGGTGACGAAGACGGTGGCCAGGACGATGCCGGGCACGGCGAACACGATCTTGATGTCGTGCTCGGCCAGCCAGGGGCCGAGCCAGCCCTGCGCGCCGAAGACCAGCACATAGATCAGGCCCGCCACCACCGGCGAGACGGAGAACGGCAGGTCGATCAGCGTGGTGAGGAAGGCCTTGCCGCGGAACTCGAACTTGGCCACGGCCCAGGCCGCGGCCACGCCGAACACCAGGTTCAGCGGCACCGCGATCGCGGCCGTGAGCAGCGTCAGGCGGATGGCGGCCCAGGCGTCGGGCTCCTTCAGCGCTTCCCAGTAGGCCTCCCAGCCCTTGCGCAGCGCCTCGGTGAACACCGCGGCCAGCGGCAGCACCAGGAACAGCGCCATGAACGCCAGGGCGATGCCGATCAGCGTGCGGCGCACCCAGGGCGCCTCGGTACGGGCCAGGCTCATTCGAAAACCTCCGCGCTGCGCGCTGCGGTGCGAGCGCCCTTCGGAACGGCCGTGCGTGCGCTCATGCCATCGCCCCCCCGGAGCGCTTTCGCTGCCAGGCTTGCAGGGCGTTGATGACCAGCAGCAGCACGAAGGAGATGCCCAGCATCACCGAGGCCACGGCGGTGGCGCCCGCGTAGTCGTACTGCTCCAGCTTGGCGATGATGATCAGCGGCGTGATCTCCGACACCATGGGCATGTTGCCGGCGATGAAGATCACCGAGCCGTACTCGCCCACGGCGCGCGCGAAGGCCATGGCGAAGCCCGTGAGCAGCGCGGGTGCGATGCTCGGGAAGATCACGCGCGAGAAGGTCTGCCAGCGCGTGGCGCCCAGGCTGGAGGCGGCTTCCTCCAGCTCCTTCTCGGTGTCTTCCAGCACCGGCTGCACGGTGCGCACCACGAAGGGCAGGCCGATGAAGATGAGCGCGATGACCACGCCGTTGGGGTTGAACGCCAGCTGGATGCCCAGCGGCGCGACCACCTGGCCCACCCAGCCGTTGTCGGCCAGCAGCGCGGTGAGCGAGATGCCGGCCACGGCCGTGGGCAGGGCGAAGGGCAGGTCCACCAGGGCGTCGACGATCTTCTTGCCCGGGAAGCTGTAGCGCACCAGCACCCAGGCCACCAGCAGGCCGAACACCACGTTGACCAGTGCCGCGATCAGCGAGGCGCCGAAGCTCAGCCGGTAGGCGGCCAGCACGCGCGGCGAGGCCACGGCGTCCCAGAACTGCGCCCAGCTCATGGAGAAGGTCTTGAAGACCAGGGCCGAGAGCGGGATCAGCACGATCAGGCTCAGGTAGAGCAGGGTGTAGCCCAGGGTGATGTTGAAGCCCGGCAGCACGCGGCGCGTGGGGCGCCGCGCGCCGGGGGCTGCCTGCAGGGGCAGCGTGGCGGCGGTCATGGTTCAGCGGGCCGTGTAGATCTGGTCGAACTGGCCGCCGTCGTTGAAGTGCACCTTCTGCGCGTCGGCGAAGGAGCCGAAGTACTGCTCGACGGTGAACAGCTTGATGGGCTTGAAGACGTCGGCGTGCTTCTTGAGCACCGCTTCCGAGCGCGGCCGGATGTTGTGTCGGGCCGCGATCTCCTGGCCCTGCTCGCTGTAGAGGAAGTCGAGGTAGGCCTTGGCCTGGGCGGCCGTGCCCTTCTTGTTCACCGTGCGCTCGACGATGGCCACCGGGTTCTCGGCCACGACGCTCGCGCTCGGGTGCACGGCGTCCACCTTGCCGGCACCGAACTCCTTGTTCACCGACACCACCTCGGACTCGAAGGTGATCAGCACGTCGCCGATGTTGCGTTGCAGGAAGACGCCGGTGGCGTCGCGCCCGCCGCGCGCCAGCACGGGCACGTTGGCGTAGAGCTTCTTCACGAACTCGGCGGCCTGCGCGTCGCTGCCGCCCTTGGCGCGCACCTGGCCCCAGGCGGCCAGGTAGGCGTAGCGGCCGTTGCCGCCGGTCTTGGGGTTGACCACCACGACCTGCACGCCGGGCTTGATGAGGTCGTCCCAGTCCTTGATGTTCTTGGGGTTGCCGTTGCGCACCAGGAACAGCATGGTGGAGGTGGTGGGCGCGGCGTTGTGCGGGAACTTCTGGCGCCAGTCCTTGGCGACCACGCCCTTGTCGGCCAGGAAGTCCACGTCGGTGGTGGTGTTCATGGTGACCACGTCGGCCTCCAGGCCGTCGGCCACGGCGCGCGCCTGGGCGCTGGAGCCGGCGTGCGACTGGTTCACCACCACGGTCTTGCCGGCCTTCTTCTGCTGTTCGACGAAGGCGCTGTTGATGTCCTTGTAGAACTCGCGCGCCACGTCGTAGGAGACGTTGAGCAGCGGGGTGGTCTGGGCCGAGGCCAGCGTGCTCAGGGCCAGGCCCAGGGCGGCGGCGGTGGTGCGCAGTGCGGTTGTCATGGTCGAAAACTCGGGGCGTTTGGGAAGCGGGAAGGGCATTCTGGAAGTGCTCTTCACAAATACAAACGACAGTTTTCTTGTTTCTTTATGCCGTTGCGGCATGTAGACCCGGCCGGGCCCGCGCGACCGGGTTCTTGTGGGCTCATACCTTGATGGCGTAGGCCGGCAGCGGGCCGGCGGCCGGCTCGGGCGCGTCCCCGTGGAAGCACGCCTCGAAGGCCGTGGGCGGACCGCTGACCACCGACAGCGCCTCATCGCCCTCGCGCCCGGAAGACCAGAGATCGATGGGCTCCGCCTCGTCGTCCGCCGGCCGGAAGACCGGCGGGCCATCGACCAGCGCGTCCCACCAGGGTTCGGGCTGGGCGCGTTCCTGTTGGACGGCCTGTATCAGGCGTTCGGCCAGTTCGGCGCAGTCGCGCAGGCGCCGCCGCATCCAGCGGTCGGACCATCGCCCCTTCTCTTGCTCGTCGGCCAGGGCGAGCTGGCCCAACCGGCAGGTGTCCTGCAGCTCCCGCAGGCAGCGGATCAGGCAGTCGGCGGTGTCCGGGTCGTCTTCGCCGCCGCCCTGGTAGCGCTCGGGCCAGGCGATGCCCAGGCCGTCGGGGCGCAGCGGCAAGCCGCTCAGCAGGGGCTGGAGCAGGTCGCGCCGCAGCTGGGCGAGCGCTTCGGTGTCGCCGCGCTGTGCATGGCGCTCCAGGGCCTTGAGCGCTTGCCCGGGGGTGGCGAGGGACTTGCGCCCGAAGCCGCGCGCGAGGCGTCCCACGCGGTTGTGGTCCCTTCGCAGCTGCGCCTTGCCGGCGTGTTTGACGGCGTCGATCAGGTCCGCGAGATGGGCGAAGGGCGTGGGCGCCTGGGCCGCCTGCGTGCGCAGCACCGGCACCGGGGCGTGGTTGCCGTCGAGCGGCGCGCTCGGGTCCGACGGAAACAGCCGCAGGCCGATGGTGCCCGTGGCCACGGCGCGCACCAGCTGGCCGTGCTGCGCCCGCGTCCGGACCCAGGCCGCCTGGCGCAGCGCACGCAAGGTGTCGGGCGCCACACCGGCGTCCAGCAGGGCCCGTTCGGCGTCGCACAGCGGCGGCGCGCCGCCGGGGGCCTGGCTGGCCTGCAGTCCCACTTCGTACAGCTGGCCCTGCAGCCAGTCGAGGCTTAGGTAGGTGTTGTGGCGCAGCGCCTGCCGCTGGGCCTCGTTCAGCGGCGCATCGACACCGAGGCGGCCGGCGTACAGCTCGCTGGCCTTGAAGCCGTCCGCATCGCGCAAGGCCCTGGCTTCCCGGTCGCGCCGGCGCATGCGCTGTTTGTCCGCCGCCAGATAGGCCTGGTACTTGGCGAGGTGCGTGAGCAGGAAGAGGCCCAGCGCGGAGCCGACGACGGCGGCCGGAATCGTCCCATAGGAACCGGTGCCCGCCGCCATCGCGGCCAGGCCCAACAGGCTGAGCAGAAAGTTGACCAGGTTGAACTTGCCTCGGAACTTGCGGGCCCAGGCCACGCGCTTGGCCTGGTTCGTGCGCTGAATGGCCTTGGCCAGCTGCCGGGCCAGGTTGCGGCGCACCTGCAGGGCCTGCTTCACCTGCTCGGGGTCGGCGCCGGGGGTGACGCTGTCGGGGGACAGGCCCCACACCACGCGCTCGAAGGCCTGCAGCTTGGCGAGGCGGGCGGCCCGCGCCTTGCCCATGCGCTTCTGGCCGCCCACGCGGTCCCAGTTCGCGGTGAGCAGATGGGCCAGCGCCAGCAGCACCGCCACCGGCGGCACGGCCTGGCCCACGGTGTCCAGGGCGGCGCCGGCCGCGCCGCTGGTGAGCAGGTGGGGCAACAGCGTGGCGAGCGCGCTGAACAGCTGGAAAGGGCCCTTGGCGCCCTGCAGCGCGCCGTCGCGCAGGAAGGCGATCTGCTCGTCGCTGAGGCCGGCGAGCAGGTCGAGGGGGTGGCTCAGGCCTTCGCGCATGCGCTCGAGCAGCGGCACCCGCGACGCGGCGTCGAAGGCGTCGATGCGCGCCTGCAAGGCGTCGCGCTGCCGCTCGGCGTGGTCGGCCAGGCCTTGGCGCCGCTCGTCCGGGTAGGCCAGGGCCTGCTGGCGCAGGCGCAGGGCCTCGTCGGCGCTCACCAGGTGGTCGAGGTGCAGCTGGCGCCGCTCAATGGCCCGCTCGCGCTCCGGGCCCAGCAGATAGGCCTTCTCGAAGCCCTTCAACAGGCCGGTCAGCGCGTCCACGTTGAATTGCGCGAGGTCGCGTGTGGCCCGCAGCCGCGGGTCAGGGCCGTGGCGCAGCTGGTCGTTCAGCTGGTGCAGCAGGAGGTGCTGCGCGCCCAGCAGCGCCTCGAACGCCTGGTACTGCTGGTGGGCCTCGCGCCAGGCATGCAGGGTCAGGCCCGTGTCGACGAGGGAGCACAGCAGGTTGAAGAGGCCGCCCGCGAACAGCGTGGCGGGCAGCGCGTCGCCGCCGGCGTCGTCGGTGAAGGCGTTCGCCAGGCCGGTGCCGCTGGTGGCGCCCGCCCCCGTCGCCCAGCCGGCGCAGACCGCGGCCAGGAGGTCGGGCCTGTCCAGCAGGCCGGGGGCGACGTACGCAGCGCCGACGACCGGGGCGTCCACGGGCGGCGCCGCCCGCACGCCCTGGCGCGGCGACAGGCGGGGGCTGCCGGGCGCCGACGGCTGGCGCGACGCGCGCTGATCGTGCAGCTGCCGCAGGTTGTTCTGGGCGTGCGATGGGCTGCCGGGGTGCTGGAGCGTGCGCGGGCTGCGCGGCGCCAAGCCGCTGCCGCCGTCCGGCAAGGGGTGGATGGGGGGGCGTTCGACCCGGGCTTTGCGGGGGGAAGGCGGCCGGCGGATCAAGCTCAGGGACAGTGACTGCACGGGGTCGTTCCTTCCTGTGTCGTGGCCGCTCGGCGAGGGTTGGTGTCGTGGTCCATGGCCCAGCCCTTGTAGGTGTCGGGATAGGCGTGGCTGCGACCGATCTCGACGTCTTCCAGCACCGCGAGCGCGTCGGGCGCGCGCCCGGCCAGCGAGCGGTGCAAACCGATCAGGTAAGTGGCGATGGCCCGGCGCTGGTTGCCGCAGGCGCGCACCGGCGGGGCCGGGTGCCCGTCGCCCGCGCACAGCAGCAAGACCTTGCCCTTGCCATTGACCAGGGGCACCGTGTCGCAGGGGATCAGGGGCGTGTCGCGCCAGGTGAGGGCGCGGGCGTCGAACAGCACCGTGGGGGCCGGTCGCACACCGGTGCGCGCGCATTCGCGTTCGAAGGCCGCGATCACCAGCGGGTGGGTCAGGAAGAAGGTCGGCGTCCGCCCGGCCTTGGCCAGCAGATCGTCCAGGTCGTCGGGCGTGGGCGGGCCGGACAGCGGGAACAGCACCTGGGTGGGGGGCACGCGCGAGAGCCAGCCGTGCCGGGGGTTGTGGATGAGGTCGTTCGTGCGCCAGGCCTCGACCGCGTCGATCGCCCGGCGCAGCGGCGCCTGGGCGTCCGCCGCCAGCGGGGTGGATGTCCGTCCGCTCGACATGGCCAGTTCAAAAGGGTTTGGTAATGAAATAGGCTTACGAATGGACGCACTCTAGGTGCGCCGGCCCGTTTCACCAACCAATGTTTGGTTGTGTGCTCATGACAGAAATGTCTGAGCGGCCGTGTCGGGCGCGGGGCTGGCGCCGACACGGTGTCGCCGGCCCGGGCCGGCGCTGCTGCGGCGCGCGTCAGCTCGCCGCTTCGATGATGCGGATGTCGCGTTCCGCGCCCTGGCCCAGGGCCTGCAGGGCGGCCTGGTAGCCCGGGCTGTCGTGCGCCGCGATGGCCTGCGCCACGCTGTCGAACTCGATCAGCACGGCGCGCTGGTGCGGGGCCGCTTCGTACACCTGGGCGGGCATGCCGCGCGCCAGGAAACGGGCGCCGGCCGCCTGCAGGGCGGGCAGGGCCAACTCGGCGTACTTGGCCAGCGCGGCGGGGTCGGTGATCGAGCGGTAGGTGGCCATCCAGTAAGCCTTGGGCATGGGGGGAGTCTCCTTGGGGGTCGGTTGGGGGAAGCCGTCGACGGCGCGCTGATTGTCGCCCGCAGGTCCAGGCCCCCTCGAGACCGCCCCAGGACCCGGCGACGCCCGGGGGGCCGTGACGGCGTCGGGCGGCGCTTATTTCCTGGTGTAGATCTGGTCGAACGAGGCGCCGTCGGCGAAATGCGCCTTCGCGGCCTTGTCCCAGCCGCCGAAGGCCTGGTCGATGGTGAACAGGTTGAGTTTGGGCAGCTGCTTGGCGTACTTGGCCTGGGCCTTCGTCGAGACCGGGCGGTAGAAGTTTTTGCCGATGATGTCCTGCGCCTCTTCGGTGTAGAGGTACTCGAGGTAGGCCTGGGCCACGGCGCGCGTGCCCTTCTTGTCCACGTTCTTGTCGACCACGGTCACCGCGGGCTCGGCCAGGATGGACAGCGAGGGGTAGACGAAGTCGAACTTGGCGCCGAACTCCTTCTCGAGCAGGTAGGCCTCGTTCTCCCAGGCGATCAGCACGTCGCCCTGGTTGCGCTGCGCGAAGGTGATGGTCGAGCCGCGCGCGCCGGTGTCGAGCACCGGCACGTTGTTGTAGAGCCGGGCGACGAAGTCCTTGGCCTGGGCGTCACCGCCGAACTGGCGCTTGGCGAACTCCCACGCGGCCAGGTAATTCCAGCGCGCGCCGCCCGAGGTTTTGGGGTTGGGGGTGATGACCTTCACGTCGGGGCGCACCAGGTCGTCCCAGTCCTTGATGTTCTTGGGGTTGCCCTGGCGCACCGCGAGCACGATGGTCGAGGTGTAGGGCGAGCTGTTGTGCGGCAGGCGCTTCTGCCAGTCCTTGGGGATCCACTGGCCGTGGGCGTGCAGCGCATCGGTGTCGCCGGCCAGGGCCAGCGTGGCCACGTCGGCGTCGAGGCCGTCGATGATGGAGCGGGCCTGTTTGCCCGAGCCGCCATGCGACTGTTTGATCGTCACGTCCTGGCCGGTCTTGGCCTTCCAGTGCTTGGTGAAGGCCTGGTTGATCTCGACGTAGAGCTCGCGCGTGGGGTCGTAGCTCACATTGAGCAGGGTCACGGGCGCGGGGGCCTGGGCCTGGGCGGCGCCCACGCTCAGGGCGAGGGCGGCGGCGCCCAGGGTGGTCAGCAGGTGGCGGCGGGTGGTCATGGGTCGTTCCTTCTTCGGAGGGCGGTGCTGTGAGACAGCGAGGCCGCGATGTTCCCGGGAACGCCTCCAGGAAGGAACGAATACGTTTTTGGTTGTTTATGACGAAAACATCTATGGCCACCGCGTGCGGAGGCTCAGCCACGCAGCGGGAACCCCTGCGCCAGCGCCTCGCGCAGCCAGGCCACGAACACCGACACCGCGCGTGGCACGTGGCTCGCGTAGGGACGGATGGCGTAGAGGTGGTCGCTGAAGGTGCCCACCGACGCCCAGTCCGCCAGCACCTCCACCAGCTTGCCCGCGCGCAGGGCGGCCTGGGCGCTGAAGTCGGGCACCAGCGCGATGCCCAGGCCCGCGATCGCGGCATCGCGCAGGGCCTCGCTGTTGTTGGCGGCGAAGGGCCCCGCCACCGGCACGGTGAAGCGCTGGGCGGGCGCCTGGCGGCGCGCCTCGCCGGCCGGCTGGAAGTGCCAGGCCGGCGTGTCCTGCGCGCGCGGGTAGTGCAGGCAATCGTGGCCGGCCAGGTCCTGCGGCGCGGCGGGCGTGCCGCGGCGGCGCAGGTAGGCGCGGCTGGCCACCAGCACCGAGCGCGTGCGGCACAGGGTCCAGGCCACGTGCGTGTCGGGTGGGGCGGCGGTGTGGCGGATGGCGAGGTCGAAGCCCTCGGTGGCCAGCGAGCTCAGGCGGTCCGACAGATCGAGCTCGACGCGGATGCCGGGGTGCTCGCGCAGGAAATCGGCGATGCGCGGCACCAGCTGCTGGCGAGCGAAGGCCACCGGCGCGGTCACGCGCACCCGGCCCGCGGGCACCTCGGCCAGGTCGCGCACGCTGGCGAAGCCCTGGGCGATGCGCTCGAAGGGCTCGCGCAGGCCGTCCACCAGGCGCTGGCCGGCCTCGGTGAGACGCACGCTGCGCGTGGTGCGCTGCACCAGGGGCACGCCAGCCGCGCGCTCCAGTTCGCTGATGTGCTGGCTCATGGCGGCCTTGCTCACGCCCAGGCGCTGCGCCGCCGCCGTGTAGCTGCCGTGCTGCGCCAGCACCGTGAGCCAGTGCAGGTGGGACCAGAGGTGTTCGGCTTTTTCCAGACTCATGCGGCGATTGTTCACCATGGCAAACAAAACGTTCAAGCCCAGGGCCTAGGCGCGGCCGGGCCCTCTGCCTAGACTGGACCGCTTCTTCACCGCCCACGCCCCGCCGCCATGACCACGAACCCCAGCGCCATCACCCACTTCATCGGCGGCCGCGCCGCCGCCGGCACGTCCGCGCGCGTGCAGGACGTGACCAATCCCGCCACCGGCGCGGTCACCGGCCGCGTGGCCCTGGCCAACGCCGCCGATGTGGACGCCGCCGTGGCCGCCGCCCAGGCCGCCTTCCCGGCCTGGGCCGACACGCCGCCCATTCGCCGCGCGCGCGTGATGTTCAAGTTCCTCGAACTGGTGAACCAGCACAAGGACGAGCTCGCGCGCCTCATCACGGCCGAGCACGGCAAGGTGTTCACCGACGCCCAGGGCGAGGTGGCGCGCGGCATCGACATCATCGAATTCGCCTGCGGCATCCCGCAGCTGCTCAAGGGCGACTTCACCGACCAGGTCTCCACGGGCATGGACAACTGGACCCTGCGCCAGCCGCTGGGCGTGGTCGCGGGCATCACCCCCTTCAACTTCCCGGTGATGGTGCCCATGTGGATGTTCCCGGTGGCCATCGCCGCGGGCAACAGCTTCGTGCTCAAGCCCAGCCCGATCGACCCCTCGGCCTCGCTCTTCATGGGCGAGCTGCTGAAACAGGCCGGGCTGCCCGACGGCGTCTACAACGTGGTGCAGGGCGACAAGGAGGCGGTGGACGCGCTGCTGGTGCACCCCGACGTGAAGGCCATCAGCTTCGTCGGCTCCACGCCCATCGCGAATTACATCTACGAGACCGGCGCCCGCCACGGCAAGCGCGTGCAGGCCCTGGGCGGCGCCAAGAACCACATGGTGGTGATGCCCGACGCCGATCTCGACCAGGCGGTGGACGCGCTCATCGGCGCGGCCTACGGCAGCGCGGGCGAGCGCTGCATGGCCATCAGCGTGGCCGTGCTGGTGGGCGACGTGGCCGACCAGATCATGCCGAAGCTGGTCGAGCGCACGAAAGCGCTCAAGGTGCTGGACGGCATGAACCTCGCGGCCGAGATGGGCCCCATCGTCACGGCCGCCGCGCACCAACGCATCAGCGGCTACATCGACGCGGGCGTGAAGGAGGGTGCCCAGCTGCTGGTGGATGGCCGGGGCTTTACCGGCGCCGCGGCGGGCAAGGGCTGCGAGCAGGGCTTCTGGATGGGCGGCACGCTGTTCGACCACGTGGGCACCGACATGCGCATCTACAAGGAAGAAATCTTCGGCCCGGTGCTCAGCTGCGTGCGCGTGCCCGACTTCGCGCAGGCGGTTGAGATCATCAACCGGCACGAGTTCGGCAACGGCGTCTCCTGCTTCACGCGCGACGGCAACGTGGCGCGCGAGTTCGCGCGCCGCATCCAGGTGGGCATGGTGGGCATCAACGTGCCGATCCCCGTGCCCATGGCCTGGCATGGCTTCGGCGGCTGGAAGAAGAGCCTGTTCGGCGACATGCACGCCTACGGCGAGGAGGGCGTGCGCTTCTACACCAAGCAGAAGTCGATCATGCAGCGCTGGCCCGAGAGCATCGGCAAGGGCGCCGAATTCGTGATGCCCACCGCGAAGTAAACGGCCATGAGCGGCGACACCGGCTTCGACTTCATCGTCATCGGCGCCGGCACGGCGGGCTGCCTGCTCGCCAACCGCCTGAGCGCCGACCCCACGAAGCGCGTGCTGCTGGTGGAGGCCGGCCGCAAGGACGACTACCACTGGATCCACATCCCGGTGGGCTACCTCTACTGCATCGGCAACCCGCGCACCGACTGGTGCTACCAGACCGAGCCCGACCCCGGCCTCAACGGCCGGCGCCTGCGCTACCCGCGCGGCAAGACCCTGGGCGGCTGCTCCAGCATCAACGGCATGATCTACATGCGCGGCCAGCGGCGCGACTACGAGCACTGGGCCGAGGCCACGGGCGACGACGCCTGGCGCTGGGACGCCTGCCTGCCCGACTTCATGGCGCACGAAGACCACCACCGCCTGGACGCCACGCAAGAAGAGGCCTTCGCCGCCCTGCACGGCCATCGCCGGCGCGGCAGCACCGGCGAGTGGCGCGTGGAAAAGCAGCGCCTGCGCTGGGACATCCTCGACGCCTTTGCCCTGGCCGCGCAGCAGGCTGGCGTGCCCGCCACGGCCGATTTCAACGGCGGCGACAACGAGGGCGTGGGCTATTTCGAGGTGAACCAGAAGGCCGGCTGGCGCTGGAACGCGTCCAAGGCCTTCCTGCGCCCGGTGCAGCACCGGCCCAACCTCACGGTGTGGACCGAAACCCTGACCGAGCGCCTGCTGTTCCAGCGCGGGGCCGACGGCGCGCTGCGCTGCACCGGCGCCGAGCTGCGCCGGGGCGGCGAGCGGGTCCGCGTGGGCGCCGCGCGCGAGTTGGTGCTGAGCGCCGGCAGCGTGGGCTCGCCCGCGCTGCTGCAGCGCTCGGGCCTGGGCCCGGCCGGGCTGCTGCGCCAGCACGGCGTCGAGGTGCTGCACGAACTGCCCGGCGTGGGCGAGAATCTGCAGGACCACCTGCAGATCCGCGCCGTCTACAAGGTGCAGGGCGCGCCCACGCTCAACGTGCTGGCCAACTCGCTGTGGGGCAAGGCGCGCATCGGCCTGCAGTACGCGCTGTCGCGCAGCGGGCCCATGAGCATGTCGCCCAGCCAGCTCGGCGCCTTCACGCGCAGCGATCCTTCGCAGCCGCACGCCAACCTGGAGTACCACGTGCAGCCGCTGAGCCTGGACGCCTTCGGCGAGCCGCTGCACGCTTTCCCGGCCTTCACCGCGAGCGTGTGCAACCTCAACCCCACCAGCCGGGGCCACGTGCGCATCACCGGCGCCGACCCCGAGGCCGCACCGGCCATCGCGCCGCTGTACCTGGCCACCGAGGAGGACCGCCGCGTGGCCGCCGACAGCCTGCGCGTGACGCGGCGCATCGTGGCCCAGCCCGCGCTGGCGAAGTACCGGCCCGAGGAGTTCAAGCCCGGGACGATGTACCAGAGCGACGAGGAGCTCGCGCGCCTGGCCGGCGACATCGCCAGCACCATCTTCCACCCCGTGGGCACCACCAAGATGGGCCGCGCGGACGACGACAGCGCCGTGGTCGACAGCCACCTGCGCGTGCGCGGCGTGGCCGGCCTGCGCGTGGTGGACGCGGGCGTGATGCCCACCATCACCAGCGGCAACACCAACAGCCCCACGCTGATGATCGCGGAGAAGGCCGCGCGCTGGATCCGCGAAGGCGCCTGAGTCCGACGGCGGCGGACCGGCTGCGCCTCAGCGCAAACCGCCCACGTACTTGTGGGGCTGCTCGCCCGAGGGCGCCGGGCCGGGCGCGGCGCGCAGCGCCTCCGCCGCCACGTCCAGCAGCGTCTTGCGCGGCGCCGCGCCCATGGCCACGATGGCCGCCTCCAGCTTGTCGGCCCAGGGCAGCAGATCCGCGTGGCCCTCGGCGGCGGCCCGCTCGCGCGTGAAGCGCACGATGGCGCGCGCGTACTCGGCGTTGGTGGCCAGCCATTCGGTGTCGATGACCCGGCCGGTCTTGCGCCGCAGCTGCACGTGCAGGTGCGCCGCGATGGCGAACAGCTCGCTGCTGCCGCTCACCCGCCCAGCCTCTCGTTGTGCAGGGCGGCGTCCAGGCCCTGGCGCTCGGCGTCGGCGCCCACGCGCAGGCCGGCGAAGCGCGAGACGATGAACAGCACCACGGTGGTCATCACCAGGCTGTAGCCCAGCACCGCCACGCAGGCGATGAGTTGGGTGAGCAGGCTGCCCCGCTGGCCCGAGATGGCCGGGTCGGCCAGCGCGCCGGTGAGCAGCGCGCCCACCAGCCCGCCCACGCCGTGCACGCCGAAGACGTCGAGCGAGTCGTCGGCGCGCAGCAGGCGCTTGAGCCCCGTGGCGCCCCAGTAGCAGGCGAAGCCCGCCGCCACGCCGATGAGCAGGGCCGCGCGCGGGCCGACGAAACCGGCGGCCGGCGTGATGGCCACCAGCCCCGCCACCACGCCCGAGCACAGGCCCAGCAGGGTGGCGCGCCGACGCGCCGCGTACTCGGCCAGCATCCAGGCCAGGGCGCCGGCCGCCGCGGCGATGTGCGTCACCACCATCGCCAGGCCCGCACGGCCGTCCGCCGCCAGGGCCGAGCCACCGTTGAAGCCGAACCAGCCCACCCACAGCAGGCCGGTGCCGGCCATGGTGAGGCCCAGGTTGAAGGGCAGGAAGGGCTCGCGCCCATAACCCTGGCGCGGACCCAGCGCGTAGGCGCAGACCAGGGCGGCCGCGCCGGCGTTGATGTGCACCACGGCACCGCCGGCGAAGTCCAGCGCACCGAGCTGGGCCAGCCAGCCCCCGGGTTCCCAGACCCAGTGCGCGATCGGCGCATAGACCAGCAGCAGCCACAGGCCGGCGAAACCGAGCAGGGCACCGAACTTCATGCGCTCCACCAGGGCGCCCACCACCAGGGCGCAGGTGATGACGGCGAAGCTGAGCTGGAACAGGGCGAACACCGACTCCGGCAGCCGCGGCGCGAGGTGGCTCACCGCCACCTGCCCGTCCGGGCCGAAGTAGCCCAGCCCGGCAAAGCCGGCGCGCGAGAGCCCGCCGATGAAGCCCCCCAGCTCGCCACCGGGCGTAAAAGCCAGTGAGTAAGCGATCGCAAACCACAGAACGCTCACCAGCGCGGCGATCGCCATCACGCTGGCCATGGTGTTGAGGGCGTTGAAGCGGCGCACCATGCCGCCGTAGAACAGGCCGATGCCCGGCAGGGTCATGAGCAGCACCAGGGCGGTGCTCACCATGACCCAGGCGGTGTCGGCGCCCGAGAGGCTGTCCAAGGCCGCCAGGGCGGGGCCGCTGATGTCTTCTGGCATGGCTGTTGTCCCAGGTGGTGGTGGGCGGCGTTTTGCATTTCCTGTGCCAGCGGTCGCGGGGAAGCAAGGGAAAGCCCCGATGCACCCGGGCGGTGCAAGCGGCTACAGTCTCCGAGTTGCCTGGTGCTCCCTAGGGGTATCCGGGTCGTTGGAGACCGAGGAGACAACCCATACCGGCACTGCCGGACGTGCCGCACCGGCGCACTACACGACTGGAAGAGCCGACCCAAAAGGTCGGCTTTTTCTTTTGGTGGCTTTGCTTTTAATTCAATAATTCTTGTATTATTGAAGGATGGACGAGCCCACTGCCATTCAATCCCTCGCCGCGCTGGCCCACGAGCACCGCCTGCGCGTTTTCCGCGCCTTGGTCGCGGCCGGCGACCAAGGCCTCACGCCCGGCGCCATGACCGAGCGGCTCGACATCGCCGCCACCAAGCTGTCCTTTCACCTCAAGGAGCTGGCGAACGCCGGCCTGGTGACGCAGCAGCGCGAGGGGCGCAACCTCATCTACCGCGCGGTCTACGCGCACATGAACGGCCTGCTGGCCTACCTCACCGAGAACTGCTGCCAGGGCGCGCCATGCGCCGTGGACAGCCCGTCCTGCGCTTGCTGATCGTTCACCGCCATGACCTCACCCGCTCCCCTGAACGTGCTCTTCCTGTGCACGCACAACGCCGCCCGCAGCATCCTGGCGGAGGCCACGCTCAACCACCTCGGCAAGGGCCGCTTCCAGGCCTATTCGGCGGGCAGCCGCCCGCGCGACAACCAGCAGCCCCACCCCTTGGCCCTGGAGGTGCTGCGGCGCGCGGGCATCGCCACCGAGGGGCTGCGCAGCAAGGGCTGGGACGAATTCGGCCGTCCCGACGCGCCGCCCATGGACCTGGTCATCACCGTCTGCGACAACGCCGCGGGCGAAACCTGCCCCTACTGGCCCGGCCAGCCGGCGACGGCCCATTGGGGCTATGCCGACCCCTCTTCGGTGCAGGGGTCGCCCGAGCAGCGGCTCGACGCTTTCCGGCAGACCCTGCTGGCCATCCGCCGACGGCTTGAGCTGCTGGTCAATCTGCCCGCGAGCGCCCTGGACCGCCTGGCGCTGCAGGACTCGGCGCGCGCGCTGGCCAAGGACTGAACCCATGGCCCTGCAGGACAGCGCCCTGTCGGCGCCACCGGGCGCCGCGCCCGCCATCGGTTTCTTCGAGCGCTACCTGAGCCTCTGGGTCGCGCTGTGCATCGTCGCCGGCGTGGCGCTCGGGCGGCTGCTGCCCGGTCTGTTCCAGGCCATCGCCGCGCTGGAGCTGGCCCGGGTGAACCTGGTGGTGGGCGCGCTCATCTGGGTGATGGTCGTCCCGATGCTGCTGAAGATCGACTTCGCCGCCCTGGGCCAGGTGCGCGCGCACGCGCGGGGCATCGGCGTCACCCTGTTCGTCAACTGGGCCGTCAAGCCCTTTTCCATGGCGCTGCTGGGCTGGTTGTTCATCCGCCACGCCTTCGCGCCCTGGCTGCCGCCGGACCAGCTCGACAGCTACGTGGCCGGCCTGATCCTCCTGGCGGCCGCGCCCTGCACGGCCATGGTGTTCGTGTGGAGCCAGCTCTGCCGCGGCGACCCGTACTTCACGCTGTCGCAGGTCGCGCTCAACGACGCCATCATGGTCGTGGCCTTCGCGCCCATCGTGGCGCTGCTGCTGGGGCTGTCGTCCATCACCGTGCCCTGGGACACGCTGCTCATCTCCGTGGGGCTGTACATCGTGGTGCCCGTGGCCCTGGCCCAGGTCTGGCGCCGGGCGCTGTGGCGGCGCGGCCAGGCCCGCTTCGAGGCGGTGGTGTCGCGGCTGGGGCCGCTGTCCATCGGCGCGCTGCTGCTCACGCTGGTGCTGCTGTTCGGCTTCCAGGGCGAGGCCCTGCTGGGGCAGCCCCTGGTCATCGCCCTGCTGGCGGTGCCCATCCTGGTCCAGGTGCTGCTCAACTCGGGGCTGGCCTACTGGCTCAACCGCCGGCTCGGCGTGGCGCACTGCGTGGCGGGGCCGTCGGCGCTGATCGGCGCCAGCAACTTCTTTGAGTTGGCGGTGGCCACGGCCATCGGCCTGTTCGGCTTCCAGTCCGGCGCGGCGCTGGCCACCGTGGTGGGCGTGCTGATCGAGGTGCCGGTGATGCTGGCCGTGGTGGCCGCCGTGAACCGCAGCCAGGCCTGGTACGAGCGGGGCGCGGCGGGGCGGCGCGGCGCCTGAGCGCGGGCGGCGACAATCGCCGCCGTTATGGAACTGCTGCTCGTCTCGGCCGCCTCGCTGCTGGCCGGCTTCGTGGACTCGATCGTGGGCGGGGGCGGGCTGATCCTCGTGCCTGCGATGTTCGCGGTCTTTCCCCACACCCACCCGGCCACGCTGTTCGGCATCAACAAGGGCGCGGCCGTGCTGGGCACGGCGGCGGCCACGGTGCAGTACGCGCGGCGCGTGGACATGCCCTGGCGCGCGCTGCTGCCGGCGGCGGCCATGGCCTTCGCCGGCGCCATGGCGGGGGCCTGGACGGTCACCGTGGTTTCGCCCGACTTCCTGCGCCGCGCGTTGCCCTTCGTGCTGGGCGCGGTGCTGCTCTACACCCTGGCGCGCAAGGACCTGGGTCACGCGCACGACCCGGCCTTCGCCGGGCGCCGGCTGACGGCGGCGGCCTGCCTGATGGGCGCGGTCATCGGCTTCTACGACGGCTTCTTCGGCCCGGGCACCGGCAGCTTCTTCGTCTTCCTGTTCGTGCGCTGGCTGGGCTTCGACTTCCTGCACGCCAGCGCCAGCGCCAAGCTGCTGAACACGGCGTCCAACCTGGCGGCGCTGCTGCTGTTCGCGCTCAAAGGCCATGTGTGGTGGCACTACGCCCTGGTGATGGCCCTGGCCAATGTGGTGGGCAGCCTGGCCGGCACCCGGCTGGCCCTCAAGCACGGCAGCGGCTTCGTGCGCTGGGTGTTCATCGGGGTGGTGGGGGCGCTGATCCTCAAGACCACCTGGGACGCCTGGCTGCGCTAGCGGTCCGGCCCGGTTCTTGGTGCATCTGCACTATTCGCGTGCTGGGAAACCCTGCCTAGTATCAAGCTGGCCGCCCGTGCGCCGATGCCAAGGCCAGGGCGGGTTGGTCCGCCTTCGACGATGGAGATCCTGTCCGCCATGCAACACGCCCGCCTCCCGCGCCTTCTGCTTGCCTGCCTGACCGCCACGCTGCTGTGGACGGGCGCCGCCACCGCCCAGGGCCTGCCACCGACCGTCGAGGCCGACCGCCAGCTGCAACTGGCCTCCGGCGAAATGGAGAAGGAGGACAAAGGCGGCAAGGCCGACTGGCCCAAGGCGGCCGCCGCGCTCAAGGCCGCCGAGGCCACCGGCGTGCCCATGCCGGCCAACTTTGACTACCACTACGGCCGCGCCCTGCAGGCCACGGGCCAGCACGCCGCCGCCCTGGAGCGCCTGGAGCGCTACCTGCGGGTGCACGGCACCAAGGGCAAGTACTACAGCCAGGCGCTGCAGCTCTACACCAGCGCCCAGGCGGGCAAGGCCACGGCCGACGAAGCCGCGCGCCAGCGCGCCGCGCTCGACGCGGCCTGGGTGGACGTGAAGACCACCTGGTGGAACACCGACGACCTGGACGACGGCTGCGAGCGCGCCGAGGCCCGCATCGAGCGCTACGCGCCCAGTGCGCGCAACCTCGACTGCTCGTGCCAGACGGGCTTCATCAACCACCCCGCCTGGCGCGACCACCAGGAGATCACCTGCACGGTGACCTGGCAGGGCAACCTGCTGCAGGAAAAGCGCGAATCCTTCTCTGGCGAGCGCAAGTACCGGACCCATTCGGGCAGCGGGTCGGTGCTCGAAGGCATGAGGTCGCGGCAGCAATGAGCGGCGGGCCCATGGGGCGCCGCGGGCGCCGGTTCGCCCTCGGCGCGGCGCTGGCGGGCCTGGCGCTGCTGGGGCTGGGCGGCGCGCCGGCCCGGGCGGCCGAGATCGGCGGCCAGGGCACGCTGCGCCCCGGCGGCGGCCTGGCCCGGGTGGAGTGCTTCAAGAGCGCTACCCCGGACGTGCCCGAGGTCTGCGGCATCCACGAGGTCCGCTGGAAGCTCACGACGCTGATGGGCGAGCCGGTGGCCAACGCCGGGCTCGTGTGGACCATCAGCTCGGTGAAGATCCGCGTGGGCAAAGAGGTCCGGGGCTTTCCCGTGGAGCTGCTGCCCGCGCCGCTGGAGCGGGCCGCCCGGCGCAGCGAGCTGATGGTCTACGGCCTGGGCCTCTTCATCGGCAAGGGCGGGGCGATCCTGGCTGTCGATCTGGACACGGGCGCGCCCGTGCGGCCCGATGGCAAGGTCTCGTTCAACGTGCCGGGCAGCCCCGACTGGTCGCGCTTCATCATCAGCGGCGGCTCCAGCCGGCTCCCGAGCGGCGATCTGACCATGGGGCAGCAGGGCTGGTGCGCCAGGGAGGGGCGAAGCCACCTGTCGCCGGCCGACGCGAAGGACGCCATGCGCGGGGGCATCCAGCTGACGGAGTTGATCATCTGCCCGCGCAGCTCGGCCAGCGCCAGCGCGCTGGCGAGCGCCTTGCAGGCGTTCTGCGAGAAGACGCCGCAGTCGGCGTACTGCGAGAAGAAGCCCAAGCCGGACAAACCCGATCTGGCCCACGCCGATGCCCTGGACAAGGCGGCCGACGCCCCCGACGTGCGCCGTGTGCACGCGCGCCTGGTCGAGGCCTTCCGCCAGGCGTCCGAGGCGGCCTGCCGCCAGGAGCTGGCGCCCGTGCAGGCCTGCCGGCGCCAGCAATGCCCCGACCCGCAGGGCCCCGACGAGGCCCGCTGCAAGGCGATGCCGGGCCGGCCGTGGCGCGACATCGGCCCCTTGCTGACGCGCGTGGACAACTCGCCCTGCGACGCGCGCTGCGAACGCGAACGCGAGCGCAACCGCGAGGAAGCGCGCCGGGCGCGCGAGCGCGAGGCGCGCGAATTCGAGGCCAGGGAAGCGGCCTGGGAGTCACAGTGGGGCGAGCTGTCCCGCCAGTGCCAGGCCAACCGGGAAGCCCGCGCGGCCCAGGCGCGCTGCGTGCAGGCCTCGGAAAGCCGCTGCAACCCGGGCGGGCTCACGCCCCAGACCTGCCTGGACCGGCGCATGGCCGGCGCGCCCACGTCCGCCGCGGCGCAGGCGGTGTTCGACCAGCAGACGCAGGAGCGCCGCCGCGTCGACGAGCGCCCGCGCTTCCTGGACTGAGGCGGGGGGCCCGCCCTGGCGGGCCGGGTTGGCGCCCGCGCCGCTGGCGCGGCCTCAGGGCGCCGTGGCCGCGGGCACTTCGGGTGGCCAGACCACGTCGCTCACGCGCCGCGGCGTGCCGATGGGCGGGCCACCCCCGCCGGCCTGAAGGGCGGCGATGTCCTGCTCGCTCGGGTACTGGCCGAGCAACAGGTAGTCGAACACGCGGCGCGCGATGGGCGCGGCCGCGGCGGCGCCGAAGCCGGCGTTCTCCACGATCACCGCCAGCGCCACGCGCGGCTCGTCGGCCGGCGCGAAGGCGAGGTAGAGCGAGTGGTCGCGCTGGTGCTCTTCGAGCTTGCGGGCGTCGTAGCGCTCGCGCTGGCCGATGGTGACAGCCTGCGCCGTGCCGGTCTTGCCGCCGCTGGTGTAGCCGGCGCCCGAGAACACGCGCGCCGAGGTGCCCTCGGTGGTGACGGCCTGCATGGCGCTGAGCACCACGCGCACGTGCTCGGGCTTGAAGTTCAGGTTCTCGGTTGGCGCCGTGGGCAGCGGCTCGACCTGGCCGGTGAGCGGGTTGCGCCGCGCCAGCGACAGGTGCGGCGTGCGCTTGATGCCACCGTTGGCCAGGGTGGCCATGGCGTTGGCCATCTGCAGCATGGTGAAGTTGTTGTAGCCCTGGCCGATGCCCAGCGAAACGGTCTCGCCCGCGTACCAGCGCTGGGCCTCGGGGCGCTTGTAGGTGTCGCGCTTCCATTGCTGGCTGGGCAGCACGCCGCGCACCTCGCCTTTGAGGTCGATGCCCGTGAGCTGGCCGATGCCCAGGGGCTTCATGAAGTCGTGGATGGCGTCCACGCCCATCTCGTTGGCCAGCGAATAGAAGTAAACGTTGCTCGACTTGATGATGGCGCGGCGCATGTCCACCGCGCCCAGGCCGCCGTCGCCATGGCTGCGGAAGCGGTGGTTGCCCAGCATCCAGTAGCCGGGGTCGTTGATGGCGGTCTCGGCCTTGCGCGCGCCGGTCTCCAGCGCGGCCATGGCCATGAAGGGCTTGTAGGTGGAGCCCGGCGGGTAGGTGCCGCGCAGGGCCCGGTTGAGCAGCGGCTTGTCGATGGACTCGTTGAGCGCGCGCCAGTTGTCCACGTCGATGCCCTCGACGAAGAGGTTGGGGTCGAAGGTGGGCTTGGAGACCAGGGCCAGCACCTCGCCGTTGCGCGGGTCGATCGCCACCAGGGCGCCCCGGCGCTCGCCGTACAGCGTCTCGACCAGGTTCTGCAGCTTGGCGTCGATGGTGAGCACGACGGTGTCGCCTGGCGTGGGCGGCGTGGCCGCGAGCGAGCGCACCGCGCGCCCGCCGGCCGAGGTCTCCACCCGCTCGAAGCCGGTGGTGCCGTGCAGGGTCTGCTCGTGCTGCTGCTCGGCGCCGAGCTTGCCGATGTACTCGGTGCCGCGGTAGTTGGCCTGGTCTTCCTCGGGCCAGTCGGCGATGAGCTCCTTCTCGCGTTGGTTGATGCGGCCGATGTAGCCGATCACGTGGCTGGCGGTTTCGCCGATGGGGTAGTGGCGCAGCAGCCGCGCGCGCACTTCCACGCCGGGGAAGCGGTAGCGCTGGGCCGTGAAGCGCGCCACCTCCTCGTCGCTCAGCCGGGTGCGGATGGGCAGGGAGTCGAAGCGGTGCGATTCCTCCAGCAGCTTGCGAAAGCGCCGCTCGTCGCGCGGGGAGATGTCCACCAGCTCGCGCAGGCCGGCGATGGTCTCGTCGAGGTCCTCGACCTGCGAGCGCGTGATCTCCAGCGTGTAGGCCGAGTAGTTGCTGGCCAGTACGCGGCCCTCGCGGTCGACGATCTGGCCTCGGTTGGGCACCACCGGCAGCACCGCCGTGCGGTTGCTCTCGGCCTGGGCCATGAACTCCTCGTGCCGGGTCACCTGCAGCCAGGTCATGCGCGCCACGATCAGGCCGAAGGCGAACAGCACCGTCAGCGCGATCACGATCACGCGCTGGCGGAACTGCCAGATGTCCGCGTCGACGTTGCGCAACTCCGTCATGGCCGAGCCTTCGGGGTCAGAGGGGGCGGTTGTCGTCCGGGTCGGGTGCGCGGCGCTGGGGGGCCAGCAGCATCACCGTCACCACGGGCCAGAGCATGGCCTCGAACAGCGGCGAAAGGAAGTAGGGCCAGCCCGGGAAGCTGCCGCCGGCCAGCAGGCGCACCACCATGCCGATGAGGTGTGCCGCCACGAACAGCGGCAGCACCTGCAGCGACTGCGCCGGCACCGGGAACCACAGCAGCCGCCGGTGCATGGCCACGGCGCCGAAGGCCATGACGGTGTAGGACAAGGCGTGCTGGCCGAGCAGGGCGCCCTGGTGCACGTCCATGACCAGGCCGAAGAAGAAGGCCGTGCCCACGCCGATGCGCAGCGGCTGGTGCACGCACCAGAACACCAGGCTGAGCGCGAGCAGGTCGGGCACCCAGGCGGCGCGGCCGAACAGGCCCATGTTGAGCAGCATGTTCAGCGCCAGCGCGCAGATCAGGCTGAACCAGATGAAGACGGGGTTGGCGGGCAGCAGCAGCTGCTGGCCAGGGCGCATGATCATGGCCGGGACCCCTGACGGCCGGGCCGGCCGGCGGCCTTGGCGCCCGGCACGGGGCCGGTCTGGGTGGCGTCCGCGGCGGGTGCGGCCGCGGGGGGCGGCGGCAGCTGCGCGCCCGCGGGCTCCAGCACCAGCACGTGCAGCGCGCCGTCCATGCGGGCCAGGGCCTCGGCGCGGATGCGCATGAAGGACGAGCCGCTCTGGCGCTCCACGGTGGTGACGCGCGCCACCGGCAGGCCGGGCGGGTACACCGCGTCCACGCCGCTGGTGGTGAGCAGGTCGCCTTCGCGGATGTCGGTCTCGGCCAGGGTGTAGCGCAGTTCCAGGCCGTCGCCGTCGCTGGCCGGCTGGCCGTAGGCCACGCTGCGCACCCCGGAGCGCACGTCGAGCACGGGGATGGCCTGGTCGCGGTCCACCAGCAGGCTGACCTCGGCGATCAGCGGGTACACGCGCGTCACCTGGCCCAGCACACCCGACTCGTCGATCACCGGCGCACCGGCCACCACGCCATGCGTCTGGCCGCGGTCGATGACCACGCGGCGCGAGTACGGGTCGGCGGCGTCGTAGACCACCTGGGCGCCGATCGCCCCGGCCTTCACGCGCTCGCGCATGGACAGCAGTTCGCGCAGGCGCTGGTTTTCATTCATCAGCTGGTCCACCTGCAGGCTGCGCGCGGCCTGGTCGGCCAGGCGGCGCACGGCGTCGGCCTCGTTCTGCTGGGCCGTGTGCAGGCTGGTGACATAACCGCCGGCCGCGCCCACCAGTTGCACGGGCTGCAGCACCGCCCACTGCACGGGGTACAGCGCCGTGGCCAGCGCCGCGCGCACGGGCTGCGCCACGCGAAAGCGCAGGTCGGCCACCATCAGGAACAGCGCCACGGCGCTGAACACGATCAGCTTGGACAGGGCAGAGGGGCCCTGCTTGAAGAACGGCGGTGGGGTGCGGTCCAGCGTGCCCAGTGGCATGGCGGCTCGCCGCGCGGAACGCGGCCCTTATTCGCTGGTGAAGATCGTGCCCAGGCGCTCCATGCGCTCCAGGGCCATGCCGCAGCCGCGCACCACGCAGGTCAAGGGCTCCTCGGCCACCAGCACCGGCAGGCCGGTTTCTTCGGCCAGCAGGCGGTCCAGGTCGCGCAGCAGGGCGCCGCCGCCGGTGAGCATCATGCCGCGCTCGGCGATGTCGGCGCCGAGTTCGGGTGGGGTCTGCTCCAGCGCGTTCTTGACCGCGCTGACGATCTGGTTGAGCGGTTCGGTGAGGGCTTCCAGCACCTCGTTGGAGCTGATGGTGAAGCTGCGCGGCACGCCCTCGGAGAGGTTGCGGCCCTTGACCTCCATCTCGCGCACTTCGGAGCCCGGGAAGGCCGAGCCGATTTCCTTCTTGATGGCCTCGGCCGTGGGTTCGCCGATGAGCATGCCGTAGTTGCGGCGGATGTAGGCAATGATGGCGTCGTCGAACTTGTCGCCGCCGACGCGCACGCTGCCCTTGTAGACCATGCCGCCCAGGCTGATGACGCCCACCTCGGTGGTGCCGCCGCCGATGTCGACCACCATGGAGCCCGAGGCGTCGGAGACCGGCAGGCCGGCGCCGATGGCCGCGGCCATGGGTTCCTCGATCAGGTAGACCTCGCTGGCGCCCGCGCCCAGGGCCGATTCGCGGATGGCGCGGCGCTCTACCTGGGTGGAGCCGCAGGGCACGCAGATGATGATGCGCGGGCTCGGCTTGAACATCGAGCGCGGGTGCACCATCTTGATGAACTGCTTGAGCATCTGCTCGGTGACGGTGAAGTCGGCGATCACGCCGTCCTTCATCGGGCGGATGGCCTCGATGTTGCCGGGCACCTTGCCGAGCATGGCCTTGGCTTCGCGGCCCACCGCCTGGATGGTCTTCTTGCCCTGGGGACCGCCTTCGTGGCGGATGGACACGACCGAGGGCTCGTCGAGCACGATGCCCTTGTTGCGCACGTAGATGAGGGTGTTGGCGGTGCCGAGGTCGATGGCCAGGTCGGTCGAGAAACTCCGACGGAACGCTTCAAACATGGTGGGTGAATCCTGTGGGATGCGTCAGCTCACGCGCACGCGTGCAGCCGGGGGTGGGGCCGGGGTCGGACCGGGGCATCGGGGCTAAGTGATTGATTCGGTGGCGAAAACCGGGCCCAAAGGCCGGCTCCGCTGAACGCAGGATAATACCCGAACGCCTGTGTACAACCGCATCAAAACAGGCCTGTTTGCCCCTCAAACGGGCCGTTTTGCATCCGGTTGCAGGCCCGAGCCGCCCTGGCGGCGCGGGTCCCCTCATCCCCCAGCACCATGTCCCTGACTCTCAACGACATCGGGCGCATCGCCCACCTGGCGCGCCTGGAACTCGACGCCGAGCACAGCGAGCGCCTGCTTGGCCAGCTCAACGGCTTCTTCGACATCGTCGAGCGCATGAAGGCCGTCGACACCGCCGGCGTCGAGCCCCTGGCCCATCCCACCGCCGTGATGGAGGACGTGGCCCTGCGCCTGCGCCCCGACGTGGTGAGCGAGCCGAACGCGCGCGAGGCCAACCAGAAGAGCGCCCCGGCCGTGGAAAACGGCCTGTTTCTGGTGCCGAAGGTGATCGAATGAGCGCGCCGGATCTGCACCAGATGGGCGTGGCCGAGCTGGCCCAGGCCATTGCCGACAAAAAGACCAGCAGCACCGAGGCGACGCGGCACCTGCTGACGCGCGCGAAACAGCACGAGGCCCTGGGCGCCTACCTGGCGGTCGACGAAGAGGTCTCGCTGGCCCAGGCCCGGGCCGCCGACGCGCGCATCGCCGCCGGCGAGCGCACGCCGCTGCTGGGCGTGCCGATCGCGCACAAGGACATCTTCGTCACGCGCGACTTTCCCACCACCGCCGGCTCGAAGATGCTGGCGGGCTACCGCAGCCCCTTCGACGCCACCGTGGTGGCCCGGCTCGGGCAGCAGGGCGCGGTGACCCTGGGCAAGCTCAACTGCGACGAGTTCGCCATGGGCTCGGGCAACGACAACTCCGCCTTCGGCCCCGCGCGCAACCCCTGGGACCCGGCCCGCGTGCCGGGCGGCTCGTCGGGCGGCTCCGCCGCGGTCGTGGCCGCGCGCCTGGCGCCCGCCGTCACCGGCACCGACACCGGCGGCTCCATCCGCCAGCCCGCCGGCTTCTGCGGCGTGACCGGCATCAAGCCCACCTATGGCCGCTGCTCGCGCTACGGCATGGTGGCCTTTGCGTCCAGCCTGGACCAGGCCGGCCCCATGGCGCGCAGCGCGGCCGATTGCGCCACCCTGCTCACGGCCATGGCCGGGCCCGACATCGACCGCGATTCCACCAGCCTGGACCACCCGGCCGAGGACTACGGCCGCCTGCTGGGCACGGCCTGGGGCGAAGGGCGCGACGGCGCCAGCGCCGCGCAGCCGCTCAAGGGCCTGCGCATCGGCATCCCCGAGGAATGGATGAACTGGGCGGACGACGCGCCGACCACGGACCAGCGCGTGTCCGGCGACGTCACCCTGCAGGTGTCGGGCGCGCTGAAGCAGCTCGAGGCGCTCGGCGCCAGCCTGCGCCGCATCCGCCTGCCGCGGACCGAGATGTCCATCCCGGCGTACTACATCATCGCGCCCGCCGAGGCGAGCTCGAACCTCAGCCGCTACGACGGCGTGAAGTTCGGCCACCGCGCCGCGAAGTACGACGACCTGCTCGACATGTACAAGAAGTCGCGCAGCGAGGCCTTCGGCGCCGAGGTGCAGCGGCGCATCATGATCGGCACCTATGTGCTGAGCCACGGCTACTACGACGCCTACTACCTCAAGGCCCAGCAGATCCGCCGCCTCATCGCGCAGGATTTCCGCGCCGCCTTCGCCGAGTGCGACCTGATCGCCGGGCCGGTTGCGCCCACGGTGGCCTGGAAGATCGGCGAACTGGCCGACGACCCGGTCGCCGCCTACCTGGCGGACATCTACACCCTGCCCGCCTCGCTCGCGGGCCTGCCGTGCATGAGCGTGCCGGCCGGGCTCGGCGCCACCAGCGGCCTGCCCGTCGGCCTGCAGCTCGTCGGCGACTACCTGAAGGAGGCCGAGCTGCTGCAGGTGGCGCACGCCCTCCAGCAGGCCACGGACTGGCACACGCACGCCCCCGCGGGGTACTGACCATGAGCAAAGCAAGCCCTTCCCTGCTGGTGCACGGCTACGAGGTCGTCATCGGCTTCGAGACGCACACCCAACTGGCCACGCGGTCCAAGATCTTCAGCCGCGCGGCCACCGCCTTCGGCGCCGAGCCCAACACCCAGGCCAGCGCGGTTGACCTGGCGCTGCCCGGCACCCTGCCCGTGATGAACCGCGAGGCCGTGGCCTGCGCCATCCGCCTGGGCCTGGCCGTGGGCGCGCACATCGCCGAGCGCAGCGTCTTCGCGCGCAAGAACTACTTCTACCCCGACCTGCCCAAGGGCTACCAGATCAGCCAGTACGAGATCCCGGTGGTGCAGGGCGGCGCGGTCAGCTTCTACCTGGGCGACGAAAAGAAAACCGTGCGCCTGGTGCGCGCGCACCTGGAGGAAGATGCCGGCAAGAGCCTGCACGAGGACTTCATCGGCCAGAGCGGCATCGACCTCAACCGCGCGGGCACGCCGCTGCTGGAGATCGTGACCGAACCCGACATCCGCTCCAGCGCCGAGGCCGTGGCCTACGCGAAGGAGCTGCACAAGATCGTCACCTGGATCGGCATCTGCGACGGCAACATGCAGGAGGGCTCGTTCCGCTGCGACGCCAACGTCTCGGTGCGCAAGCCCGGGGCGCCGCTGGGCACGCGCCGCGAGATCAAGAACCTGAACTCGTTCAAGTTCATGCAGCAGGCCATCGACTACGAGGTGCGCTGGCAGATCGAACAGATCGAAGACGGCCACGCCATCGAGCAGGCCACGGTGCTGTTCGACCCCGACACGGGCGAGACGCGCGCCATGCGCACCAAGGAGGACGCGGCCGACTACCGCTACTTCCCCGACCCCGACCTGCCGCCGCTGGTGGTGGCGCGCGACTGGGTGGCCGAGGTCAAGGCCGCCATGCCCGAGCTGCCGCGCGCCATGGCCGAGCGCTTCGTGCAGCAGTACGCTTTGCCCGAGTACGACGCCACCACGCTGACGCAAAGCCCGGCGATGGCGGCCTACTTCGAGGCCGCGGCCCAGGCCAGCGGCCAGGCCAAGATGGCCAGCAACTGGGTGATGGGCGAGGTCTCGCGCCGGCTCAACAACGAAGAGAAGGGCATCGCCGACGTGCCCGTGAGCGCGGCGCAGCTCGCCGCCCTGCTCCAGCGCATCGCCGACGGCACGGTGTCCAACAACGCGGCCAAGCAGGTGATGGATGCGCTGTGGACGGGCGAAGGCGCCGAGGTGGACGCGGTGATTGAGACCAAGGGCCTCAAGCAGGTCAGCGACAGCGGCGCGATCGAGAAGATCATCGACGAGGTGATGGCCGCCAACGCCGACATGGTGGCCCAGTTCCGCGCCGGCAAGGACAAGGCCTTCAACGCCCTGGTGGGCCAGGCCATGAAAGCCAGCAAGGGCAAGGCCAATCCGCAGCAGGTGAACGAGCTGCTGCGCCAGAAACTGGGGTGAGACCTCCCGCCGAGGCCGCTGTGCGTGGCCGGGGGCCGGTTCAGCGGCTCTGCGCGGCCCAGAGCTGCTTGAGCTTGGCCAGCTCTTCGTCGAAGCGCGCGTTCACGCGCTGCTTCTCCTGCGTCTGGTCGACCAGGAAGCGCTTCTGCACGTCCATCTGCTTGTCGTTGTCCTCGACCTTGCGCCGCAGCCACAGCGGGGCCTTGGTCAGGTCGCCCTGGTAGAACTCCAGCTCCTGCGCGATGCCCTTGCGTTGTTCGATCAGGGCCGCTTCGCGCTTGTGCACGGCGGCGATCACGTCGTCGATCTGCGCCAGCGCCTCCTGGCGCTCCTTGTCGTGCACGCCCTGGTTGGGGTAGCGGATCAGCAGCGCGCGCTCGCGCCGGCGCTCCTCCTGCACGCGGGCCTGCTCTTCCTGCTCGGCGCGGCGCTTGGCTTCGACCTTCTCGCGCTCCTCGCGCGTGTAGCTGGGCGGGATCACCTCGCGCACGGTGCCGGTGCGGCCCAGGCGCTGCTGCTCGCGGTCCAGGCAGTCGACGATGGGGCGGTCGGAGGTGATGCGCCGGCCCTTGCTGTCGGTGCAGGTGTAGATGGACTGCGCGTTGTTCTGCGCTTGCGCGCCCAGCGACAGCAGCAGCAGGGCCGCCGCGCCAGCGAGTCGGTGGCGGCGGGGCAGGGACATCGGCAGCGGCAGGCGGTTCATGGTGATGGGGTTGGTCAGTTCACGCCGTAGCGGGCCCGGTAGGCCAGCACGCGGTCGCGGTGCGCCGCGACCTCGCCGCCCGCCTGGGCGGTCAGATACTGAAGCAAATCATCGAGCTTCGCAATCGAACAGACCTGCAGGCCTAGCTGGCGTTGCACGTACTGCACGGCACTGTGATCGACGTCGCGGACCACGCCGTCGGGGCCGGGCTCGGTGGCCTTCTCCTGGCGGTCCAGCGCAATGGCCACGGCGCTCGGCGTGGCGCCGGCGGCGCGGATCAGGGCGATGGACTCGCGCGCGGCCGTGCCGGCGCTCATCACGTCGTCGACGATCAGCACGCGGCCCTGCAGCGGCGCGCCCACCAGGGTACCGCCTTCGCCGTGGTCCTTGGCTTCCTTGCGGTTGTAGGCAAAGGGTACGTTGCGGCCCAGGCGGGCGAGCTCGATGGCCACCGCCGCGCCCAGCGGGATGCCCTTGTAGGCCGGGCCGAAGATCATGTCGAAGGCGACGCCGCTGTCGAGCAGCGCGCGTGCATAGAATGCCGCGAGCCGGCCCAGCTTGGCGCCGTCGTCGAACAGGCCGGCGTTGAAAAAATAGGGCGAAAGGCGCCCGGCCTTGGTCTTGAATTCGCCGAACTTCAGTGCGCCGGCCTCGACGCAGAACTTCACGAACGCCTGGGCCAGCGGCTCATCGGCCGCGCCTGCCATCACCATATGAGGACTTCCTTGTGTTCAATCTGACCAGCCTCAACCTCAACGGCATCCGCTCGGCCACCACCAAAGGCCTCGAAGACTGGCTGGCGAAAAGTGCGCCGGATTGTATTTGCATGCAGGAAGTGAAGGCCCAGGCGGCCGATGTGGCCGGTCGCTTCGAGGAACTGGCCGGGATGCGCGGCCACTTCCATTTCGCGCAGAAAAAGGGCTACGCGGGCACGGCTGTCTTCACGCGCCACGAGCCGAGCGCGGTGCTCACCGGCTTCGGCACGCACGAGTTCGACGACGAGGGCCGCTACACCGAACTGCGCTTCGACACGCCCAAGCGCAAGCTGTCGATCATCAGCGTGTACTTCCCCAGCGGCTCGTCCGGCCCCGAGCGGCAGGAATCCAAGTACCGCTTCCTGGCGGCCTTCTTCCCGCACCTGGTGACGCTCAAGTCCCAGCGCGAATTCATCCTCTGTGGCGACGTGAACATCGCGCACACGCAGAACGACCTGAAGAACTGGCGCAGCAACCAGAAGAACAGCGGCTTCCTGCCCGAGGAGCGGGCCTGGATGACCCAGCTGTTCGCCGAGGTGGGCCTGATCGACGTCTACCGCCAGCTGCAGCCCGACACCACCGACGCCTGCTACACGTGGTGGAGCAACCGCGGCCAGGCCTGGGCCAACAACGTGGGGTGGCGGCTGGACTACCACCTGGCCACGCCGGCGATGGCCGCGCACGCGCGCACCGAGGCCATCTACAAGGCGCAGCGCTTCTCGGACCACGCGCCGATCACCATCGGCTACGACTTCACGCTCTGAGAGGGCCACCGCGCCCGGGCCGCCGGCCCGCGGTGCGCGCATGCCCCGATCAAAGACAAGCTACCCATGACCGACTTCCCCCTGCGCCTGGCCACGCGAAAGAACGGCACCCGCGACGGCGAACTCATGCTCGTCAGCCCCGACGCCCGGCGCTGGGCGCCGGCCGCGGGCCCCGCCCGCACCCTGCAGGCCCTGCTCGACGACTGGGCCGCCCTGGCCCCCGCGCTGGACCAGCAGCGGCGCGGGCTGGACGCCAGCGGCTGGGCCGCGGCGGCGCCGTTCGAGGCGTCCGCCTGCATGGCCCCGCTGCCCCGCGCGTTCCAGTGGGCCGACGCCTCGGTCTACCGCAACCACGCCCGCCTGATCTACCAGTGGCGCCAGGAGCCTATTCCGCCGCGCTACGAGGAAGAACCCCTGGTCTACCAGGGCGGCTCGGACGGGATGATCGGTCCCGAAGACCCCATCGTCGCGGTCGACGAGGCGCACCAGATCGACCTGGAGGCGGAGATCGCTGTGGTGACGACGGACGTGCCCATGGGCACCACGGCGGCCCAGGCGGGCGGCTGCATCGCCCTGGTCGTGCTGCTCAACGACGTCTCGCTGCGGGGCCTCATTCCCAGCGAACTGGCCAAGGGTTTCGGCTTCTACCAGAGCAAGCCGGCCACCAGCTTCGCCCCCATTGCGCTGACCCCCGCGGCCCTGGGCGCCGCCTGGAAGGACGGCATGCCCGACCTGCGGGTGCGCATCCGCCTCAACGGCGACTGGTTCGGCGAGCCCGCGGCCAACGAGGACACGGTCTTCAACTTCCCGCAGATCATCGAGCACCTGGCGCGCACGCGCGACCTGGGCGCGGGCAGCATCGTCGGCGCCGGCACGATCAGCAACGCCGACCCGCGCTCGGGCAGCGCCTGCATCACCGAGGCCCGCGTGCGGGCGCAGCTGGGTGGCGCGCCCGAGGCCGATCTGCCGCGCTACCTGCGCCACGGGGACCGCGTCACCATCGAGGCGGTTGGCGCGGACCCGTCCGACGCCCTGTTCGGCGCCATCGACCAGCGCGTCGACGTCCGAGGGAGGCGCTGAGCGATGCTGCGCTACCGCACCATTCCCGTCACCGCCTTTGCCCAGAACTGCTCCATCGTCTGGTGCGACGAGACGATGGAGGCCGCCGTCATCGACCCGGGCGGCGACCTGGACACACTGCTGGACGAGGCGCGGCGCCTGGGCGTCGCACTCAAGGCCATCTGGCTCACGCACGCGCACATCGACCACGCGGGCGCCACGGCCGAGCTGGCGCGGCGCCAGTCGCTGCCCATCGTGGGCCCGCACGAGGGCGACCGCTTCTGGATCGACGCCCTGCCGCAGCAGGGCGCGATGTTCGGCTTCCCGCCGGCGGAGACCTTCACGCCCACGCGCTGGCTGCACGATGGCGACACGGTGCGCATCGGCCGGTGTGAACTCGCGGTGCGCCACTGCCCGGGCCACACGCCGGGGCATGTGGTGTTCCATTCGAAGGACGCGCAGCGCGCCTTCGTGGGCGACGTGCTGTTCGTGGGCAGCATCGGCCGCACGGACTTCCCGGGCGGCAACCACGCGCAACTGCTGGCCAGCATCCGCGAGCGGCTCTGGCCCATGGGGGACGAGACGGTGTTCATCCCCGGGCACGGGCCCGAGGGCCGCTTCGGGCAGGAGCGGCGCTCCAACCCCTTCGTGGGCGAGCGGGCCTGAACCTCAGCCCTTGCGGGCCTGTTCGTACAGGCCCTGCACCTTGGGCACGTTGGCCTCGAGCTGGCGGATGCGCTCCGGGCCTGTCGGGTGGGTGGACAGGAAGCCCGGCGCCGCGCCGCCGCCGGCCGCGGCCATCTTCTGCCACAGCGTGACGGCCGCGCGCGGCTGGTAGGCCGAGCGCGCCGCGAGCTCCAGGCCCACCAGATCGGCCTCGGTTTCGTCGTCGCGGCTGTACTTCAGGCTCAGCAGCTGCGTGCCCAGGTTGGCCGCCACGTCGCCGAGCTGGCCCAGCCCCAGCAGCTGCGCGGCGATGGACAGCCCGATGCCGGTGGCGTTGGTCTTGGCCACGCGCGAGCGCGCGTGTTCGCGCAGGGCGTGCGCCATCTCGTGGCCCATGATCATCGCGGCCTCGTCGTCGCTGAGCTTGAGCTTGTCGAGGATGCCGGTGTAGAAGGCGATCTTGCCGCCGGGCATGCAGAAGGCGTTGATCTGCTCGCTGCGGATGAGGTTGACCTCCCACTGCCAGCGCGTGGCGCGCTTGTTCCACTGCGGCGAATGCGGAATGAGGCGCCGCGCCATGTTGCGCAAGCGCAGGACTTGCGGGTCGCCGCCGGCCACCAGCGCGCCCTTGGCCTTGGCCTCGGCCATCATCTGGCCGTACTGCTGGGTGGCGGCGTTTTCCAGCTCCTCGGCGGGCACCAGGTTGCGCAGGGCCGAGCCTTGCCCGACGTCGACCTGCGCGAGCGCCGGCGCGGCGGCGGCCGCACCGGCGGCGAGCACGAAGGCGCGGCGCGCCGACCACACCGTTTCGGCGCGGGGCGGGGCGGGGTCACGGGTCTTGAGGTCGCAGAGGAAGCACATGGGCGAATAATAGGCAAAGCCGCGCGCGCCTGCGTGACGGCCTTCCACCATCCATCGCATGCCGACCGACGCCCACCCGCCCACGCCCGCCGCCGATCAACGCCTGTCGTGGGCCCAGACGCTGCGCGTCTACCTCGAACCCGCCAGCCTGCGCATGTTCGCGCTCGGCTTCTCGGCCGGCCTGCCGCTGCTGCTGGTGCTGGGCACGCTGAGCTTTCGCCTGCGTGAGGCCGGCATCGACCGCACCACCATTGGCTACCTGAGCTGGGTGGGCCTGGCCTACGGCTTCAAGTGGTGCTGGGCGCCGCTGGTGGACCGGCTGCCGATCCCGCTGCTGACGCGCGCGTTGGGGCGGCGCCGCAGCTGGCTGCTGCTGTCGCAACTGGCCATCGTGGCGGGGCTGGTGGGCATGGCGCTGGTCGACCCGCGCGCCGGGCTGGACGCCGTGGTCTGGTGCGCCCTGGCGGTGGCCTTCGCCTCGGCCACGCAGGACATCGCGCTGGACGCCTTTCGCATCGAATCGGCCGACACCCAGCGCCAGGGCGCGCTGGCCGCCACCTACCAGACGGGCTACCGCCTGGCCATGATCTGGGCCGGCGCCGGCGTGCTGTGGCTGGCCGCGCGCGCCGAAACCGCGGGCGGTGGCTACCAGCAAGGCGCCTGGTCCACGGCCTACCTGGCGATGGCCGCCAGCATGGCCGTGGGCGTGCTCACCGTGCTGTTCTCGCGCGAACCCGTGCGCGTGGAGCTGCCGCCCGCGCGCGACTTCCGCGAGTGGCTGCGCACCGCCCTGATCGAGCCCTTCGCCGACTTTCTGCGCCGCTACGGCAAGCACGCGGTGCTGGTGCTGGCGCTGATCGGCGTCTACCGCATCAGCGACGTGGTGATGGGCATCATGGCCAACCCCTTCTACGTGGACATGGGCTACACCAAGGACCAGGTGGCCGCGGTGAGCAAGGTCTACGGCGTCATCATGACCCTGCTGGGCGCCTTCATCGGCGGCGCGCTGTCCATGCGCCTGGGCGTGATGCGCGTGCTCATGCTGGGCGCGGTGCTGTCGGCCGCCAGCAACCTGCTGTTCGCCTGGCTCTCCGGCCAGACGGCGAGCCTGGCGGCGCTGATCCTGGTCATCTCGGCCGACAATCTGAGCGCGGGCGTGGCCTCCGCGGCCTTCATCGCCTTCCTTTCCGGCCTCACGAACGTGAGCTACTCGGCCACGCAGTACGCGCTGTTCAGCTCCATGATGCTGCTGGCGCCGAAGTGGGTGGCGGGGTACTCGGGCGCCTTCGTCGACCACTTCGGCTACACGCCCTTCTTCATCGGCACGGCCCTGCTGGGCCTGCCGGTGCTGCTGCTGATCTGGCTGGCCACGCGCTGGCTGCCGGCGCCGTCCGCTGCCGCGGCGGCCCCTAGCGCTGACTCACCAGCCAGGCCCGGATCGCCGGCTTGACGACCTTGCCCAGCGCGGTGCGCGGCAAGGCGTCGACGCGGTGCCAGTACCGCGGCCACTTGTAGCGCGCCAGGCGGCCCTCCAGCGCGGCGGACACGCCGCTCTGCCAGTCCTCGGGGGCGGTCTCGCGCAGCACCACCACGGCCACGCAGGCCTCGCCCCAGCGCTCATCGGGGCGGCCCACCACGGCGCACTCGGCCACCCAGGGGTGCTCGGCCAGCAGCTGCTCGATCTCGGCCGGGTAGATGTTCTCGCCGCCCGAGATGATCATGTCCTTGGCGCGGCCCACCACCACGTAGCTGCCGTCGGGGTCCTGGCGCGCCAGATCGCCGCTGTGGAAGAAGCCCTCGGCGTCCAGCGCGGCGATGTCGGGCCAGTACAGCCCCACCACGTTGGGGCCACGCACGCAGATCTCGCCCACGCGGCCGCGCGCCACGGGCTCCCCATCGGCGCCGACGAGCCGGATCTCCACGCCCGGCGCGGGCCAGCCGCAGGAGCCCACGTGGTCCATGGCCTCGGCCGGGCCGAGGGCGATGGAGAACGGGCCGGTCTCGGTGCTGCCGTAGACGTTGCACACCGGCAGACCGCGCGCGTGGCAGGCCCGCAGCAGGTCGGCCGGCAGCAGGCTGGAGCCCGCCCACAGGGCGCGCAGGCAGGACAGGTCGGCCCGGGCCCAGCGCGGGTGCTGCACCAGGGCCTGCAGCGTGGCGGGCACCTGCAGCGTCAGCGTGGGGCGCGAGGCGGCCAGGGCGTCGAACACGGCGCCGGGGTCGAAGCGGCGGTGCAGCAGCACGGTGGCGCCGCTCGAAAGCGCGGGCAGCGTCTGGATGCACAGGCCGCCCACATGGAACAGCGGCAGCGCGGTGAGGACCGTGTCCCGCTCGGTGATCTCCTGCACCTGCGCGGCGATGGCAATGTTGGCGAGCAGGTTGGCCTGGGTGTGGACCGCCCCCTTGGGCTGGCCGGTGGTGCCCGAGGTGTAGACCAGCAGCACCGGGTCGTCCGGGCCGCCCTCGTGGGGCGTGTGGCCGTCCGGGGGCTCGGTGGGCGGCTCGTCGCCGCTCTCCAGGGCCTCCACGGGCATCGCCGCGAGGCCGTGCGCGGCGGCCAGCGCGCGGGCCGGTTCGGCAAAGGCCTCGTCGTGCACCAGCAACACGGGGGCGCTGTCGTTCAGCACGGCGGCCCATTCGGCGGGCGCCAGGCGGTGGTTCAGCGGCACCAGCAGGGCGCCGCGCCGGGCCAGTGCGAACAGCAGGGCGATCTGTGCGGGGTGGTTGAAACCCAGCCAGGCCACGCGCAGGCCGCGCTCCACGGGCAGGGCCTGCGCCAGCACCCGGGCGCGCTGCGCCAGCGTGGCGTAATCGAGGGACTGCCACTGCGGATCGCCGCCGTCCCAGCGCAGAGCGAGGTGGCGGGGATGGATCTGGGCGCGTTGCGCGAGCAGCGCGTCCAGGGTGTCGGCGGCGGTCGTCGGCATGGACAGGGGCATGGCGGGGGCGGGGATGGTCACCGGGCGGCGGACATGGAGAGCACCATGATTTACCCAACTTTACGTGCAGCGCAAGGCCGGTTCATCCCGCGGGTGCAGCATCGGCCGCTCCGGCAGCCACCGCTACACTGAACCGCATGACGACCGCCCACCTGCTGATGATCGAGGACGACGCCCGGCTGGCCCAGATGGTGCAGGAGTACCTGGGGCAATCGGGCTTCGCGGTGGCCCACGCCGCCGACGGCGAAAGTGGCTTGGAGCAATTGCCGCTGGTGCAACCCGAGTTGGTCATCCTCGATCTGATGCTGCCCGGCATCGACGGCCTGGAGGTGTGCCGGCGCATCCGCTCGCTGAGCACCGCGCAGGCGCGCGTGCCGGTGCTGATGCTCACCGCCAAGGGCGACCCGATGGACCGTGTCATTGGCTTGGAGCTGGGGGCCGACGACTACCTGCCCAAGCCCTTCGAGCCGCGCGAGCTGCTGGCGCGCGTGCGCGCCGTGCTGCGCCGCCGCGCCGAAAACGGGGGCAACGGCGGCAGCCGCGCCACGCCGGTCATGCGCTTCGGTTCGCTGGAGATCGACCGCGACGCGCGCACCGTCACCGTGGCCGACCAGCCGGCGGAGCTCACGTCCTACCAGTTCGATCTGCTCGTGGCCATGGCCGAACGAGCGGGACGCGTGCTCACGCGCGACCAGATCATGGAAGCCGTGCGCGGCCGCGAGCTGGAGGCCTTCGACCGCTCGATCGACGTGCACATCGGGCGCATCCGCGGCGCCATCGAGGCGGACAGCAAGAACCCCAAGCGCATCCTCACAGTGCGCGGCGTGGGCTACGTGTTCGCCAAGCAGCAAGACTGAGCCCGGTGAGCCTGTCGCTGTTCGGCCAACGCCTGTACCTGCGCATCTGGCTGGCGGTGGTGGCCGCCGTGACCGTGCTCACGCTGGTGGTGGGCTGGCTGTGGCAGCAGACCCTGGAGCGTGACCGCGAGGAGCGCGAAGCGCGCGTGATGCGCACCATCATCGTGGAGAACACCGCGGGCGACGTGCTGGGCGATGCGCCCGCGCGGGCCGAGCGCATCCCCGGCGAGGGCTGGCGCTTCGAGGTGATCATGCGGGACGGCGAGAAGCTCTACGTGATGCTGCCGTTCTCCAACCGCGGCGCGCCCTCCAACCCGGGCAGCCGGGCGCCGGCCTGGCTGCTCACGCCCGCCGGCTTCGCCTGGCTGCTCGGCCTGGTGGCCCTGGCGGTGGCGCTGGGGGCCTATCCCATCGTGCGCCGCCTCACCAAGCGCCTGGAGACCTTGCAGAAGGGCGTGGAGCGCTGGGGTGCGGGCGACCTGTCCACGCGCCTGTCGGTGAATGGGCAGGACGAGGTGGCTTTCCTGGCCAAGCGCTTCAACGTGGCGGCCGAGCGTGTGCAGACGCTGCTGCAGTCGCACAAACGCCTGCTGGCCAATGCCTCGCACGAGCTGCGCTCGCCGTTGGCGCGCATCCGCATGGGGCTGGCGCTGATCGGTAGCGACCCCAGCCAGCAGGCCCAGCGCGCCGAGATCGCGCGCAGCATCGACGAGCTGGACCAGCTCATCGATGAGATCCTGCTGGCGAGCCGGCTCGACCTGAGCGATCCCTCGGACCCGGCCGCGCTGGGCCCGGAGGAAGAGGTGGACCTGCTGGGCCTGGCCGCCGAGGAGTGCGCGCGCGCCGGGGCCGAACTCGAGGCCGCGCCGGCCGCGGGCGGGGTGGTGGTGCATGGCCACGCCAAGCTGCTGCGCCGCGTGCTGCGCAATCTGCTGGAGAACGCGCGCCGCTACGGCCGCGGTGCCGGCAAGGCCGATGCCGAGGTGCGGCTGGGCCTGAGCGTGCGCGACAGCGGCCGGTCGCGCACGGCGGTGCTGACGGTGGACGACCACGGGCCGGGCGTGCCGCCCGAGCTGCGCGAGCGCATCTTCGAGCCCTTCTACCGTCTGCCGGGCGCCAGCGAGCGCGAAGGCGGCGTCGGCCTGGGCCTCGCGCTGGTGCGAACGATCGTCGAACGCCATGGGGGCGCGGTGCGCTGCGAGGACCGGCCGGGCGGCGGGGCACGGTTTGTGGTCACGCTGCCGGCCTGAACGGCCGTTCGGTTCCAGGGTGACGCCGCCTGCTTCCCCCAAATTGGGGATGCCATCGGCGTGGGAGACCCGTGAGAATTCGGCAGTTGCTGTCACGACACCCGTTCAGAGCCGAGGTATGTGCCTGCCGCATATCTGACCAGGCCCGAGACACCGGATTGATCAGGTCTCCCAACGACGTCCTCTCGAGGACTTGGCAAAGCCACCGAAAGGTGGCTTTTTTTTGTTCAGGCCGACCCGGTGGGTGCGAGCGGGGCCTGTGGATCGGTGTGCAGCCAATCCACCACCTCGCCCGCCGGCTGGTAGCCCTGCACCGCCTGCTGCAGCAACGCGCGAATGGCGTTGACGTCGTTGGACCGCATGGCGGTGTCCAGGGCTTCCAGCAGGCCCAGCAGCGTGTCGGGGGGGAGCAGCGCTTCCTGGGCGCGCAGGATGCGCGGGTGTTGCGTGGGCAGCGGGTTGTCGCCGATCAACAGTTCCTCGTAGAGCTTCTCACCGGGCCGCAGGCCGGTGATCTGGATCTCGATCTGGCCCCAGGGCTGCTGCTCGTTTTTCACTTGCAGGCCGGAGAGTTCGACCATGCGGTGGGCGAGGTCGACGATGCGCACCGGCTCGCCCATGTCGAGCACGAAGACGTCGCCGCCCTCGGCCATGGCGCCGGCCTGGATGACGAGCTGCGCCGCTTCGGGGATGGTCATGAAGAAGCGCGTGATGTCGGGGTGCGTGACCGTGACGGGCCCGCCGGCGGCGATCTGCCCGCGAAACAGCGGCACCACCGACCCGCTGGAGCCCAGCACATTGCCGAAGCGCACCATGCTGAACACGGTGCGGGCGGCGTGCCGCTCGGCCAAGGCCTGCAGCACCAGCTCGGCCAGGCGCTTGCTGGCGCCCATGATGTTGGTGGGGCGCACGGCCTTGTCGGTGCTGATGAGCACCATGTGGCGCACGCCGGCCTCCAGCGCGGCCTGGGCCGTGGCCCAGGTGCCCCAGACGTTGTTGCGCAGGCCCTGCACCGCGTTGTGCTCCACCAGCGGCACGTGCTTGTAGGCGGCGGCGTGGTAGAGCGTGTGCGGCTGCCAGGCCTTGAGGATCTGGCCCATGCGGTCCTCGTCCTGGACGGAAGCCAGCAGCGGAACGACCTCCATGGCGTCGGTGTCCACCCGCTGCATGAGTTCCTGGTGGATGGCGTACAGGGCGTATTCGCTCTGTTCGATGAGCAGCAGGGTGCGAGGCCGCAGCGAGGCGATCTGGCGGCACAACTCGCTGCCGATGCTGCCGCCCGCGCCCGTGACGGCGACCACCTGATCGCGGATCAGCTTGTCCAGCAGGGCGGGGTCGGGCGTCACGGGCTCGCGACCCAGCAGGTCCTCGATGTCGAGCTCGCGCAGGTCGCTGAGGTTGACGCGGCCCGAGGCGAGGTCGGACATGCCGGGCAGGGTGCGCACGTGCAAGGGCAGGGGTCGCAGCGATTCGAGGATCTCGCGCCGGCGCTTCTGCGAGGCCGAGGGCAGGGCCAGCAGCACGTCGGTGGCGCCGATGGCGGTCACCAGTTCGCGCAGCTTGTCCGGCCGGTAGACATTGCGTCCGTCCAGGCTGTTGCCCTGCAGGGCCGGGTCGTCGTCGATGAAGCCGAGCAGCCGGTGTTCGGGGCTGCGCGCCAGCGCGGCGGCCAGCTGTCGGCCGGCGGTGCCGGCACCGTAGATCAGCACGCCGGGCAGCTCCTTGCGCATCAGCACCTTGCGGTACAGGCCGCCCAGCCAGACGCGAACGAACAGGCGGCTGAGGCCGATGAAGATGAACAGCAGCAGGGGCTGGATCACGCCCACCGAGCGCGGCACGCCGGGCACGCCGATGGCGGTGAAGACCGTGGCGTAGAACAGGCCATAGAGCGCCATGGCCTGGCCCAGGCTGAGCATGGCGTTCCAGCCGGCGTAGCGGAAGATGGCGCGGTACAGGCCGAAGCGGGCGAAGAGGGGGATGGCCATTGGCACCGAGCCGATCACGGCCCAGAGGTAAGGCATCTCCAGGCGCAGCCAGACCTCCAGCCGCAGGTACAGGGCGACCCAGACGGCGAGCACGCACAGGGCCACGTCGACGGCCACCGCGAATGCCCGCTTCAGCATCCGCGGCATGTGCAGCAAGGCGCCGGCCAGGCCCTCGTCGGCGTGGCCGCTCGATCGGGGTTGCACGTCGTTCATGAACGGCCCTCGCCCGGGGCGACGATGGTGTCGTCGGGCAGGTGCACCCCATAGCCGAGGGCGGCGCCGGCTTGCAGCCAGGCCCGCTCGCCGATGGTGCTGCCGCCGGCCATGGTGGCATTGGCGCCGAGGTGGCCGAAATTCGCGACCTGCGCGTGGTGGTCGACCACGGCGCCGACGTTCACGATGGCGCCTTCGCCCAGTCGGGCCTGCGTGCCGAGCACGGCGCAGGCCATGAGCGCCGTTCCGGCGCCCAACACGGCGCTGGGCGAGGCGAAGGCGCGGGGGTGCACGAGCGTGGCCAGTTCGAGCCCGGCCGCGCGCGCGCGCGCGCAGAGCGTCTGGCGGGTGCGGTTGTGGCCGATGGCCACATGCACCGAGGGGACGCCGCGGGCGGGCAATTGCTCGAGCAGGGCCGTCGGGCCCCAGACGGGTACGCCCATCACGTCCGTGCCGGCGGGCTGTTGGTCATCGAGGAAGGCCTGGACGTCGTAGCGGCCGTCCAGGCGCACGAGCTCGAGCACGCTGCGGCCATGGCCGCCGGCTCCAACGATGACGAGCGGCATCGGCTGGCTCATTCGACCTTGTCTCCCTGGGTGTCCGATGGGTCAGTGCTGCACGCCCTCGCGCCGCAGCACCTTCACGGCCGTGAGCCAGAGGATGCGCAGATCGAAAGCCAAGCTCCGGCGCCGAAGATACTCGATATCCAGGGCGACCTTCTGTGGAATGGGCAGCTCGTCGCGGCCATTGATTTGCGCCCACCCGGTGAGCCCGGGAACGAGTTCGTGCACGCCCGCTTCGGTGCGCAGGGCAATCAGGTCGTCCTGGTTGAACAGCGCCGGCCGCGGGCCGACAAAGCTCATGTCGCCCTTGAGGATGCTCCAGAGTTGCGGCAGCTCGTCCAGGCTGGTCTTGCGCAGGAAGGGGCCGATGGGCGTCAGCCAGCGCGCCGGGTCGTCGAGCAGATGGGTGGCCACCGCAGGGGTGTCGGTGCGCATGCTGCGGAACTTGGGCATGCGAAAGAGGCGGTTGCGTCGGCCCACGCGGTCGCTCCAGTAGAGCGCGGGGCCGGGGGAGGTGAGGCGCACCGCGAGCGCGATGAACGCGACGGGCAGCAGCAGCAGCAGCGCCGCCGGTACGCCCAGCGCAAGGTCGAACAATCGCTTGCTCATGTTGGCAGCCCCATTGCGGCGCGGCGAAGGCCCTCGTCTACCGATACGGGAGGCGCCCACCCCAGGGTGTTGCGGGTGTGCGCGATGTCGACCTGCAGGCTGCCCAGCAGCCGCTGGGCCACGGCGCGTCGGCCCACGAGCGCTGCGCCGATTCCCAGCAGCGAGACCGGCACCGGCAGCAGGCGTGCGGGGCGACCCAGGGCCTGGCCCATGCGCTTGAGCAGCTCGGCCGTGGACAGATCCTCGCCATCGCTGGCCAGGAAGGTCTGGCCGGCCGCTGCGGGATGGTGGATGCAATGCGCCAGCAGGTCCACCAGATTGTCCAGCGCGACCAAGCTTCGGCGGTTCGCCGTCACGTCGCCCAGCGGCAGCGGCCAGCCGCTTCGCACAGCGCGCATGAGGGCCGCGAAATTGGCCTTTACGCCAGGGCCATACACCAGGGGTGGTCGGACTATCACGATTTCCATGCCGCTGGACGCACCCAGTTCGCGCAAGCCGTCTTCTGCCTCGCGCTTGGATACGCCGTAAGGATCGAGCGGGGCCGGCACATCGTCGAATCGGAAGGCGCCTCCCGGGGGCGTCTGTTCACCATTGACTTTGATGCTGCTGACAAAGACGAAGCGCCGTACGCCGACGGCCGCCGCTTGGCGGGCCAAGTTCAGGGTGCCGGCGGTGTTGGCCAGGCGAAAGGCCGCCAAAGGATCGGCGGCCTGTTCGTCCATCACATGCACGCGCGCAGCCAAATGAACGACGGCGCGCTTGTGGACCAGGCAGCCGGACCAGTCCTGGTCGGGGGTCAACTCCATGGCTGCGATGGGCGTGCCCGACGCGAGCTGGCCAGATCGACGCGCTGTACCCAGCACCCGATGGCCATCGCGCCGCAGTCGTGCGTCCAGCGCCTGTCCAACAAATCCGGTCGCTCCAGTCAGCAGAATGTCACCCGGGGCGGTGTTCATGGGAGCGCGGGCTTGGACCAAACGGTTCGGTTCACGTAGTCCACGTAGCTGAGCACGACCCGCAGCACCTGGGTGGACACGGCCGGCGTTTCGTAGTCGCTGACCGGGCGCGCTGGTCCGGCGGGGTCGCTGGTCACGACCCGGATGGCGTCCAGGACGCGCTCGCGCTTGAGCCCGGACATGATCAACACGCCGGCGTCCATGCCCTCGGGGCGCTCGTGCGCGTTGCGGATGGTGATGGCCGGAAAGCCCAGCAGAGCGCTCTCTTCGGTGATGGTGCCGCTGTCAGAGATGGTGCAGCGTGCTCGCGTCTGCAGGTGGATGTAGTCGTTGAAACCGAAGGGTTTGAGGAATTGGATTTTCGGATGGTGTTGGCGCGTGCCCATCGCATCCAGACGTTTGCGCGTTCGGGGGTGCACCGACACCACCACTGGCAGGCCGAAGCTGTCGGCAATGCCGTTCAGTGTGTCAAGCAGGTCATCCAGATTGGCCTCGCTGTCGACGTTTTCCTCGCGGTGGGTGCTGACAATGAAGTACTGGCCGGCTTCCAGGTTCAAGCGCTCGAGCACGGTGGATCGTTCGATGCCGTCGCGGTAGTGGTCCAGCACCTCGCGCATGTGGGAGCCCGTCTTGATGATGGTTTCCGGCCGGATGCCCTCGGCGATCAGGTAGCGGCGCGCGTGCTCGGTCAGGACCAGGTTGATGTCGCTCAGGTGGTCCAGAACCTTGCGGTTCAACTCTTCGGGCACGCGCTGATCAAAGCAGCGGTTGCCCGCTTCCATGTGGAACACGGGGATTTTTCGCCGCTTGGCCGAGATCACCGAGAGGCAGGAATTGGTGTCGCCATACAGCAGCACGGCATCGGGCTGTTCCTGCGCCATGACGGCATCTGCGCGCTCGATCACTCGGGCGATGGTCTGGGCGGCGTTCTCGCCAGCGGCGTCGAGGAAGTGGTCCGGCTTGCGAATGCCGAGGTCGTCGAAGAAGACCTGGTTGAGCTCGTAGTCGAAGTTCTGTCCGGTGTGCACCAGCACATGCCGGGTGTGCGCGTCAAAAGCGGCGATGACGCGCGACATCTTGATCAGCTCGGGGCGCGTGCCCACGATGGTCATGACCTTAAGCACGCAGCCGCTCCTGGATGTAGTTCAGCTTCATCAGCAGTTGTTTGACGCCGGGAATATCGAGCCGCTCCGCGTTGTGCGAGGTGTAGTCTTCCAGTGCGGACACACGGGTTTCGCCCTCGACGAAGTACTTGTTGTAGTTGAGATCGCGGTCGTCCGAGGGAACGCGGTAGTAGCGACCCATGTCTTGCGCCTTGCCCATTTCCTCGCGCGACAGCAGCGACTCATAGAGTTTTTCGCCGTGACGGGTGCCGATGATTCGCACAGCCGCCGGGCTCTTGAACAGTTCGAGCAGCGCCTGGGCCAGGTCGCCCACCGTGGACGCTGGGGCCTTCTGAACAAAGATGTCGCCTTGGCTGCCGTGCTGGAACGCGTGCAGCACCAGGTCGACAGAATCCTCCAGCGACATCAGGAAGCGCGTCATGGCGGGATCGGTGACGGTGAGGTCTTGGCCGGCCTTGATTTGGTCGATGAACAGGGGAATCACCGACCCGCGCGAAGCCATGACGTTGCCGTAGCGCGTGGCGCAGAGCACGGTTTCGTCGGGGCCGCGCATGCGCGACTTGGCCACCATCAGTTTTTCCATCATGGCCTTGGAGATGCCCATGGCGTTGATGGGGTACACGGCCTTGTCGGTGCTCAGCACGACGACGCGGCGTACCCCGGCCGCGATGGCGGCGTTCATGACGTTCTCGGCACCCAGCACGTTGGTGCGCACCGCTTCCATGGGATAGAACTCGCAGGACGGCACCTGCTTCAGCGCGGCCGCGTGGAAGACGAAGTCCACGCCATGCATGGCCTGGTGCACGCTGTCGTAGTCGCGCACGTCGCCGATATAGAACTTCAGCTTGGGGTGCGACAGCGCGATGCGCATGTCTTCCTGCTTCTTCTCATCGCGGCTGAAGATGCGGATCTCGCGCACATCGGTGTCGAGGAATCGTTGCAGCACCGCGTTGCCAAAGGAACCGGTGCCACCGGTGATCATCAGGACGCCATTGGAGAACATGTCGAATCAGGTATGAGAGTGGAATTGGCGCATGCCGGCGATCAACGCCGGCCAGTCGGGTGCAACGTAGCCGGTGGCCATCTGGAACTTCGACGCGTCGAGTGAGCGGTCGATCACCAGCGAGGCGTCGGGCACGATTTCGATCTGGCGGCCATAGGCGGACGCTACGAGCGCCAGAAGGTCGGCCTTGGCGATGGCCCGCGTGGCCACGTGGTAGAGCCCGTGCAGGTCGGGGCGCGGCAGCACGTGGTCGCGCACGACGCGTGCAAGCTCCACGGTGGGCAGGCCCGAGAAGATGGCCCGGGTGAAGCCCTTGACGCTGCCCGACTGGGACAGGAACCAGCCGACCAGCCCGTTGGCACCACCCTCCAACTCCTCGCCAATGATGGAGGTGCGCAAAGTGATGGTGTGGGGGTAGTCGACCTCGCCCAGATGCTTCGAGCGCCCGTACAGATCGGTAGCGTCGGCCGTGTCGGTCTCCACATAGTGGCCGCGCTGGCCGGAGAAGACGCAGTCGGTGCTGACGTGGATCAGCCGAGCCTTGGCGACGTCGCACAGGCGGGCGAGCCGGTGCGGCAGCAGAGCGTTGATGGGCAGCGCGGCCAGCGGATCATTGGCCGCCGCCAATTGCTTGATGAGGCCGATGCAATTGATGACCACGTCCGGACGCACGCGCGCGAAAATCTGGCTCAGCGTGTCGGCGTTCTCCACGTCCACTCCACTGACCAGGCGATCGGCCAGCGCGGGCGGAAAGTGCCGCCGAGCCCCGCTCGAGCGCACGGTGGCCCAGGTTTGCAGGCCGGGGGTCTGTGACAGCAGGTGGAACATGGCATGGCCGAGCATGCCCGTGCCGCCCAGGATCAGTACGTTCACCGGGAGGTCTCCTGCGGGGGGGCGGTGTGTTGCATGGTCAGTTGTTTCAGGTGCTCGATCAGCTTGTCCGTGAGTGTCGGCAGGCTGAAATGCGCGGCCGCGTAACGGCTGGCATTGTCTCCCATTGCCGCACGGCGCCTGTCATCCAGCGCGTGCATGGTCTGCACGGCCTCGGCCAGTGCCGCGGCGTCGCCGGCCGGGCAGTCAAGACCGGCATCGGCCTCGCGCACCAGACGCGCACCTTCGCCGTTGATGGCCGCGATGATGGGGCGGCCCGCAGCCAGGTAGGCCTGCAGCTTGCTCGGCACGGTGTACGCGAAGATGGGTTCGTCGCGCAGAGTCAACAGCACCGCCGAGGCGGCCGCCAACAGGATGGGCATGTCGGCTGGCGCGAAGCGCCCCGGCAGCACCAGGTTGCGCAGGCCGTGTTCATGCATCTGTTGCGCCAGCCAATCGGACAGGCTGCCGCTGCCGATCAGGTAGAGGCGCACCGGGGAGCCGGCGGCCTGCAGCCGGCGTGCCGCGTCCACGACGGTATCCAGCGCCTGCGCGGTGCCCAGGTTGCCGGCGAAGGCGATGGAGAAGCCCTGGGCCATTTCGCTGGCCAGCTGGCGCGCCGCTTCGCTGGCCTGGGCCTCGAGGCCTTCCCCGGTCCAGGCGTTCGGGTAGTAGTGGATGCGTGCAGGCTCTGGCGCGATGGCAGCGATCGGTTCGCGGAATGCTTCCGAGGGGATGAGGATGCTGTCGGTGTGCCGGTAAATGAAGCGCACGACCTGGCGTATGGCCGACAGCACGCGCTGATTGCGAATGAAGCCCGTGGCGGACAGGCTTTCGGGCCAGAGATCCTGCACCCACACCGCCAGTGGCGCCCGCTTCAGCCAGGCGATGGCTATGGCCGGCAGGGCCTGCAGCAGCGGCGAGGGCGCATACACCAGCACCGCGTCGAACGACCGGCCACGCAAGGCCCAGGGGCCCAACAGGCCGGCCGAGAGAATGAATGACAGGTAGTTCAGGGCCAGACGCGCGGCGCCTCTTCCGCGTGGCGCCAGCGGCACGCGCAGTATCTCGACATCACCCCACTTTTCGCGTGTCAGCCGGGTGGCCCGATAGCCCGCGAAGACGCGGCCCTCGGGGTAGTTGGGCTGGCCCGTCAAGACGGTCACCTTCACACCCCGTTGGGCCAGCGACTGCGCCAGCGCATTGATGCCAAACACCTCGGGCCAAGCGTACTGGCTGAAGATAAGCAACCTCATGCCTGTGTCGCCATTGGCTTCTTTGGGTCCACAACAGGGTGTTTCAGGCGCGAGATCAGCAAGCCCCAAATAAAGAACGTGATGATGCCGGGATACGGCTGGCGCATGCCAACCTTTAGCATGTTCTCGAAAAGCAAAAGGTAAAGAGCCGCCATCGCGGTGCCCAGCAGCACGGGGGAGTCCCACACCGCGCTCCGTTGTCGCCATAACCAGCCGAGTGTCCCGAGCAGCAGCACAATCAAGGGCAACATGGCGATGAAGCCGAAGTTGTACAGCGCGTCGAGCCAGTAGTTGTGCGCGCTCGGGTGTAGCACACGGTCGGGCGGCGTCGCATGCCCCAGCAGAAACGCCCTCGGTGTTTCAACGATGCCCGCCGCATAGAAACGCCAGTGCGTCATGCGGGTTGCGCCAGCCGCGGGCGATGTCGTCTCCGCTCTTTCAAGGTACGGCGCCAATTTGTTGTGCCATTGCAGGGTATCCCGAGGTCCGTTTTCGTCGCTCAACGACCGCGACAGCACGCCCGTTTCGGACAAAGCGATGTAAGCCACTGCGACCACTGCGGCAAGGCCCATGGCTACGCCAGCGCGGCGGCCGATGCGAACCCGCCGTAGGTGCGTTAACGCAAAACACAACAGGCAAACCGCGGTGCCTAGCACCGCGCCCCAGGAAAGCGAAGCCACGACATAGACCATCGCTACGGGCAGCAAGATCGCCAACCCGACGCGGTACTTGAGGCTGGCACCCCACAAAGACTGGCTTGTCATCATCAACAGCGCGATGATGACCATGGGGACGTACTGGAGGTGCTGGTAAATGCTGAAGAAAAACACCTTCGGGTGCAGCAGCGTGTAGCCCTGAAGCCAGGTGGCAAGCAGTTGGGCGGGGAGGATCAGCAGCAACACCCACAGCGCGGTGCGTTCAAACACGGTGGCCGGTGTACAGGCGCCAAACATCTGACCGAGGACCAGGCCAAACATCGGCAGGAGAAACTGGGCCAGCAGAATCAGCTTGGCCCCCTGTTGCGCGGGATTGCCTTGCGCGACCGTGAGTGAGGTGGTCACGAAAAGCAGTGCCGTAAAGAACAGCACGGCCATGCTGGTGCGTGCGGCGGTGTACTTGCCCAGCAGCGCGATACCCGAAAACAGGGCCAGGATCGACAAGGGCAGCGGCAGTTTGAGGATGCTTCCGCCGGCATCGAACACGAACGCCGGGTCCCGGAACAAGCCGCCTTTGATCTGAACGAAGACGGGGACGAGCAGCAGGAACGCAATACACCATGGGACGATGCGCGATTGCGTCAAGGAGGCGCTTCGCTGCCGCAAGCCCACGCCAGCAAGGAACGCCAGGCTGAGGCATCCGCTCAATCCATACAAGCCCGCGAGCGCACCGGGTCCCAGGACGTAGAAGAGGAACGGGACGCAAGTGGCGATCAGTACATTGGCCAGCAGGTCGGGGCCGAAGACGTCATCGCCGCCAGCTTGCTGGATGAGGCGGGTCCGAATGGCCGCTGCCACGCTCATGAGTGCCCCACCCGCGATCGATAGGCCCACGGTGATCCAGAACAGGGGCGCACGGCCCATGCCGTTCAACCACGCCGGTTGCATCCACGCGACTGCGCTCAAACCCAAGCCCGCCAGCAGCATGGTGGTCGGAACCAGCAGCAGCCACTTGGGCAGCTTGTTGCTGCCATAGCGATGGGCCAGGGTGGGTGCCAAGGCCTGCCCGTAGATGGTCGGAATCAGGCCACCGATGGCGAAGGCGGTGAAGAGGTCGCCCGCCGCCGCCTTGCCGGCGAGCAACACGATCGAGATACGAAAGACATAGACGCTGGTGCCGATGATGGCCGTGGAGCCAAAGTGGGGCAGCAGAGTCTTCAGCGAGAAGCGCTCCCCGTCTTTGCTGAGGGAGAGCTGCGCCTGGCGTGTCGCGAGGAGCGGAGCAAGGGCCCAAGGCAATGCGCAGAGCGCGAGGCTCCAGTCAAGAACGAGTGGCAGCAGGCACAGCATGAACGCGCCGGACTCCGCCATGATGGTTTGGCCGGGGATGGCGAACCGATGCTTCTGCTCGTGGCGTGCCAGGCCGATCTCGCCGAACCACTCCGATGCCCGCCGAAGGATGAGCACGACGGCCAGTGCAGCGCTTGCATCGCCGACCCCAACGCTGAGCACATAGGCTGTGGCGGACAGAGGCACAAGCAGCCACAGACGCGTTCTTAGCAAGCGCGTCGCTGCCGATCCGGAACCATCGGCAAGAATCAGGTTGCGCGCGTTGGCGGAAAACGCATAGAAGAGCGCAAGCGTGGCGCCTTGGACAAGGCCGATGTTGGCAGCGATCTCCGAGTGGCCGGCGACGCCGAACACCAGGAGCAGTGCCGTCATCGAAAACGAATTCAGCAAGGCGGCCATCGGAAAGATGAGCAGCGCACGTCGCGGTGCGTTGCCAGCGGTGGGTTTACCAGCAGACTCCATCGTGTTGATTGGTTAGCGAGAGACGTGAGGCGGTTGCATCCAACGCCGCGCCATCCAGTCCGCCACGGCAATAAGCAGCACGTTCAGCAATACCGTGCCAAAGAGCAGGTGGGATTGACTTGGAACATAGCCAAAACTCGCGTACCGAAAGGCCACGACCTGGGCCAGCAAGGAGCACAGCACCCAGTTTTGACCAGCCAACCGATACGACAGGAACTCGAACAGCGCAGCCACCAGTCCGAGCAGAAAAAGCCCGGCGAACAAGAAGGCCATCGAGCCGGGGTAGTAAAAGAACGCGATGACGCCGGGAAGGGATACGAAATGGTGCTTGGTCTTGTCGATCACCGGCTCGTTATAGGGTGAATCGATGAAGTAGCGGTCGAAGAGACTGAGCTGGCCCTCTTGAAATTTTTCTTGCCATGCTTCCTTCCATAGGGACCAGCCCAGTCGCTGGGAAGAGGACACGGCCATCACGCCCTCAATGCCAACCCACCGATCAATGAACAGAGGCCCTGTCATCTTCTTCGCGCTTTCGGCAAAGTCCTTGGTGTCGTAGGCGAGCGTGGGCGTTGAGGACTTCGCCGTGGGAAGCTCGTAAATTCCCCCCAACACGCTGCTGGCGCGCAGGTAGTTGACGCTGAGCACGGACGCCGCAAACAAGGCCGCGAATGTGATCGACGCCACGGCCACGGTGCGCAGCGGCAGGCGCAGGTTCATGCCCAGCACGGTGCGCAGGCCGCCGAGCCCTAGGGCGGCGGAATTGAGGACCATGCCGCGGCTGAGCAGAGAGACATTGGACGTAAAGCACTCCATCAAAGGCGGGAAGATCGCCACCATGGACACGTTTCGCTGAAGTTCAATCTCAAACCGGATGATCAGCGCCGCCATCGAGGACAAGCCGAATTGCAGCAACCACTTGTAGATGCCGTTTAAACCAAACGGCAGCACCGTTTGCGTCACCATACCCCTCTGGTAGATGCCCAGCACGATGTTGCTGACACCGACGCCGAGCACCAGTAGCACGAACAGCGCAATGCAAGTCTTTCGGTAGGCCCGGTAGAGTTCGAACAGCCCCTGACCAGTGCATGAAAGTGGTGTCGCGGGGTAATGAAAGAACCGCTGCCTGACGAAGCTGGCCAACAGCAGACCACCAAAACCCCACGAGGCCACCGTCAGGGCATGATCAAATGCGGCGCCCGAACCGTCAAAGGCGCCGACCGATTCATGAAACTGACCCGCGGTGAAAGCCACGCGCAGCGACAGCTTCAGCCAAAAGCCCAGCCACAGGAAAATGCCGATGAAGGTGTCGAAATAGATGGCCTGGCGACGAAACCCGATGAATAGCAGCGCGTTTGCTGTCAGCGTGAACACCGCGTAGACGATCCAGTGGCCCTCGTAGTGGGTACCTGCCACAAGAGCCAGCCCCAGGCAGGCCAGGGCGAACAACGAGGCAAAAATTCGGATCATGGGTATTCAGGCTCCCGACACGGTGCAGCGCAAATGCGCTCCCTGGCGCTGTCTTCGGCCGTGATGAGAACGGATTTTACGTGGGGGGTCACTTGCTGGCGGACTGCGGCGGCGTGGTTGCGCCTATGACCTCGCTCAAGAAGGCCGCGCCGGACAACACGGGCCGCGGCGCCTGGTTCTGCCGCAAAAAGCGGCTCACGGCGCGCGCGATGGACAAAGGTGAGTTGGGGTCGAACGACTCGGCGGGTGTGACTACGTCGCGCACGTAGTCTTTCTCGGATGCGAGGATGGGCAGACCCCGTTGCGCCGCTTCAATGAGCGGAAGCCCGAACGATTCCAGCGTCGATGGGTAGATCAATGCGCGCGATCGCTGGTAACAACGCGCCATGTCGGTGGGGGCCACTGTGCCGAGGTTGGTGATCCTCAGGCCATGGCGCTCTTGCGCTTGTTGCAGATGGTGGAGCAGCGCCGTGTGTTTTTTGGGGTCCAGCGTCAGGCACAGAGAGGGGAACGCGCCCTGTGTTCCAAGCAAGGTCCACGCATCAATTAACTGACGGTGGTTCTTGTGAGGCTCGCCAGAGGCCACATAGATGAAGTCAAATTCAGGCGGCTCGACCCGGCCGGGGTCGGGCGTCGATGGGGTTTCGGTCGGGATGAACGGGAACACGCGAGCCACAACGCCGGTTTCACGCTGGAGTTCATCCGCCATGGACGCGGTCTGCACGTAGACCTGCATCGCTGCTGTGTCCAGGCGCTGAGAAAACCAGTATCTCTCCAGCCTGATGCGCCAGCGATCCCGCCAAGCAAATGCGCGCAAGTCCCGTTGTCCAAAGAGGTAGCGGTTCTGCAGAAACACGACCACCCGCCCCTTATTGCGAAACAAGGGGGGCAGGTTGCCAAAACACAGCACCGTGTCGCCGGGCTGACTGAGCCGCCGGACGCGCCTTTCGGCGTTCCATCGCCCCAGCAAAGTGGGCCGAAAGCGCTCGAGGACTAGATTCGGCGGCAGGCTCGAGGTGTCTAGCCGCGCATCAAGCAACGCAATGCTGTCCTGCGCGGCGGCGGCGTTCAGCACGGACAGCAGCAAGGTGCGTCCGCCGCCATGATGAACGTTGGGCGCGTGAACGATCAGCGTCACGCGGTCTCCTTGGGCCTGGCAAGGACCAGCAGGGTTTCCCCCCCCATCAGGCGCGCGCCCAGGTCGTGATTGACGGCGTAGACCGCCCGACGCAGCAGGCCCGCGAGCCGGGTTTTGAACGATCGGCGGGGGGCATTGAGCGAAGCGCCGGTGTAGCGGGCCTCCACGACTTCGTAGCCGCATTCCTCGAGCATGGCCAGGGCCAGCCCGCGCGTGAAGTAGTGCAGGTGACCGACTTTGCGGCGCACGTGCAACAGGGGGCGCTCGCGCAGCACGCTGATGGCCGAGAGGTCAAGCGGGATGTGGAACACGGTCCACGCAGTTCGCTCGCGCAGGCCCGCGAGAAAGGCGAAGGGATCTCCCAGGTGCTCGAGCACGTCGAGCATCAACGTCAGTTCGGGCGTAGGGCCGTCGCTGGACAGGTAATCACCCAGGGTGAAGCGGATACCATCGGCTCGGCGCTGCTCCCACAGCGCGGGCAAACCGGGGGCGATGTCGAAACCCTGCAGATCGGCCTGCGGCAGTTGGGCACGCAGCGCAGACAGCACGCCGCCCGCGCCGCAGCCCACCTCGACCACGCTGGCCGGCGCCAGGCCGTGGCGCGCCAGCAAGGCGAGGACCTGCTGGGCCTTCCAGGGCGAATCGGCGCTGTCCCAGTCGGGGTTCTGCTGCGCGTAGTCGCCTTCGGTGTAGCGGCGGGTGACGGGGTCGTGGCTCATGGGTTTCGGGCGGAGAGGCCGGAGCGCAGGACCCACAACAATCGGTGACCTGCGCGATTGAACAAGGCATTGCTTAGCAGGCGCAGCGCCCGCACGGACAGCACGCGCGACCAGGACTGGGACCATGCCGCACGCACGGAGCGGGCCGCCGCGCCCCAGCGGCCCGCTCGCAAATGCAGTTGCGCGCTGATGAGGTGCGCATGGGCCAGCGCTTGCGCTCCCTGGGCCACGATGTCTGGCGCCACGCCCGGCGTGCGCAGCAGGCTCTCGATGATGGTGACGGGCTCGGCGGCGCGTTGTGGCGTGGTGGGCGCGAACGACTGGGAATGGTCATGCACCCGGAAGCCAGCCAGCGGCCGCTCGACGTGAACGAAGCGCCCCCGCAGCCCCAGGCGCAGCCAGAAATCGTAGTCGGGCATCTGCCGCAGGGCGGGATTCCACGGGCCGGTCGCCTCATAGGCATCCCGGCGGAAGAAGGCGCCCGGTCCGGGCGGGCATACCACGTCGACGAACATGGCACGGTAGTCGTAGGGAGGTGCCTTCACCTGCCGCACGGGGCGCGACTGCGGGTCGAGCAGGTGGTAGTCGCAGTAGGTCGCCACGGCCTGCGGGTCGGCCTGCAAGGCGGCCACCGCGGCGCTCACCGCGCCCGGGGCCAGCGTGTCGTCGGCGCTCAGGTAGCCGAGGATGGAGCCTTTGGCCATGGCCCAGCCCTTTTCCAGCGTGCGCGCCTGCCCCATGTTGGCGTGCCGTTCGCGCACGAAGTCGCCGTCCATGCGCGCCAGCACCTCTGGCGTATGGTCGGTCGATCCGTCATCCAGCACGATCAACTCCAGCGGCGCGTGATCCTGCGCCAGCACGCTGCGGATCGCCTCGGCCAGGTAGTCGCCGTGGTTGTAGGCAGGGATGACGATGGATACCAATGGGGCGGACTGACTCACTTCGGGGCTCCGTGTGGCAAGACCTTCCATTCGCCAGGACGGGTTTCGACGCATTGTGGCGGCTGTGCCGTCACGGCCGGCGGCACGCGATACACCACGACATTGCCGTATTCGACGACGTGGTGCACGGGGGCCTGCGCTTGCAGCAGGCGGCCGAGCAACTCGCCGTGGGAGTCGCGCTCCACCACGATGTATCGAAAGCCGCCCGCCTGCAGGGCCGCCAGCACGTCGTTGGCCTTGCGCACGCCCTCCTTTTCGGCCCGGCTGGCCTGGCATTGCAGCTGGTCTGGACGCAGCCAGTAGCCGTAGTAGGCGGCCAAGAACACACGCTCGCCGGGCTGGCCCTCGGTGGCCAGGGCGGATAAGGGTTTGCAGGACTCGCTGGCTTTGAGGCAGCGCTCGGCTCGGTGGGTCAGCAGCAGGTAAAGATTGTGCGGGCCCGAGCGGACCTTGCTGACGGTGAAATAGAGTGCCAACGCCAGCAGGCCCAAGGCGCCCAGGCGCAGCCACCAACGCCGATCGGCCAGCGCCGCCTCCGCAGTCAGCGACGCCAGGGGCGCGAACAACAGGAGCGTGGCGAGTATGTAGCGCGGCGCGAGCACCGAGGGCCGTATGAGCGCCCAGGCCAGGGTGGACAGCAGGGCGGCCAGGGTCACGGCGATCACGGGGCTGTCGAGCAATGGCTCATCGCTGGCGCGGTGCCGCCGTACGAACCAGGTCAGTGCGGGCAGGCCCAACAACAGCAGGGAGACGCCTCCGCCCTGCATGGGGTAGTCGCCGAACACCAGCGCGTAGGGATAGGTCAGCAGGATTTCTCGAGTGACCTCGGGGCTATGCCACACCTGATTCAACCAAGCGCCTGCTTCGCCCATGCCCAGGAAGGGCGCCAGGGGTGCACCGTACAACACCCCGTTCTTGAGGCATTGGGGCAGCCAGGCCAGCGCCGCCCAGGCGCCCAGCACGAGGCCGGTGCGCAGGAGGCCGCGGGTGTCATAGGCCCGTTCCTGCCCTCGGTGCTGCCACATCAGCAGCACCAGCATGGCCACACCCAAGCTCAGCACGTACGAGAACTTGGCGACGGTGGCGCTGCCGGCCATCAAGCCGGCCCAGGCCAGGGCGCCTGTGCGCCCATTCGCCGGTGTGTCGCTCAGCAGCCAGTACAGGGCAGCCAGGCCGAAGGCAGCACCGAACAGGTCCACCTTGCCGTCGAACACGTACAGCGTGAAGCTTGACGAGGAAATCAGGATGGTCCAGGCCATCCAGCGCGCCACCAGGCCACCGCCGCAGCGGCGCACGATGCCCGAGAGGAACACCCCGCAGGCCAGCGCCACCGGCCAGACGAAGAACTTGGCGGCGGCCGTGCCTTGCCAACGCATCAGCACGGCATAGTGCAACTCTGCTGGCAGGCCGATGCTGGAGAAGGGCTCGTAGGTACCGCGCATGGGCTCGAGCACGCCGCTGCTGGCCATGATCTGCGCGTAGGCGAGGTAGAAGGCCTCGGCGTCGCCCGTGGGCGGCATGGTGAGTGCCGCCAGTGCCAGGCACAAGAAGAACAGCACCACCACCGCGGCCAGGCCGCGCATCGGCCAGTTGAGGCGCCAGACGCTGTCCCAGGCCTCGCGCAGCATCGCTTGGGCTGGTGCGAGGCGCGGGCGGCTGAGGAACAAGGCCAGCCAGCCCAGGGCCAGCGCGACACCGACCGGCACGGGTCGCAACTGGCCCATGAGACCCAGCACGGTGAACACCGCATTGAAGGCCATCAAACCCGCCAGGAACTGCGTGGCCAGGTCCACCCACGCGTCCGAGGTTTGGGTCGCTGGCCGTGCGGGACCAAGCCGGCCCAAGGCCCATTGCACGGCCCGACCCGCCCCTACGCAGGCCAGGGCGTGCGCGGTGGTGACCGGCACCGCCAGCAGCAGCGTGGCCAGGGTGACGGTGGGGTGGGCGCTCATGGTTTGTCCTCGGGGAGGCGCTCGGACGCAAGGTCCGGCGCTTCGACGTCGCGCGGCGACGCCACGGCCGGTCGCGCCAGGAAGCACAGCGCGCCGATCAGCGAAGACCCGAGCAAGGTCACCAGGTGCAGCAGCACGACGAAAGCCAAAGCCTGGGGGCCGTGCACCTGCAGCATCCCCAAGGCCGCCACGCCAAAGAACTCGTAGGTGCCCACGAAGCCGGGGGACGCCGGCACCATGGTGCCAATGGCGATCAGCAGCAGCACGAACAAGGCGTTGCCGGGTGCCAGGTCGAGACCCAGCGCGCGCGCGGTGAGCCACACCAGGGAGACCTCCAGGGTCCAGATGGCCAGTGTGAGCAGCAGGAAGCCAACGAAGCGCCCTGGGCGAAAGCCGCCCGCGATGCCCGCCAGCGCGGATTGCAGGATCTCGCGGGCGCGCCCCGCGGCGCGGTCGGGCAGGCGCCGCAGCAGCCGCGCGTGCAACCAGGGCAGGAAGCGTTCGCCCATGGTGTGAGCGGCCGTGAGTGCGGCGATGGCCGTGGCGGTGATCGCGGCCACCACCACGCCGGCCTGCTTGAGCCAGGCCGGGATCGCGGGGTAGGACAGCAAAACCAGCGACAGCAGCGCCAGCATGAACGCCAGGTCGACGGTGCGTTCAACGACCAGGGTGGCAAACACCTTGGTTCGCGACATCCGCTCGGTGCGGCCGAGCTCCAGCGCGCGGGCCAGGTCGCCAGCGCGCGCCGGCAGCACGTTGTTGAGCAGGTAGCCGATCATCAAGGCGCGAAACCCTGGCCACCAGCGCACCGGCGGATCATGCTCGACCACCAGCCGCCAGCGCTGGGCGCGCAGCGCGAAAGACGCGATCAGCAGCAGTGGCAGGGGCGCGAGCACCCAGGCGTTCGCGTGCGCGAGCGTGCGGACCACCGCCCCCAGGTCGAAGTTGCGCATCAACCAGATGATCGCGACCAGGCTCACCGCCAGGCCGGCCATGGTCAGGGCGTGTTGTCTCCAGCCTCTCATGACCTGCCTTGCCGCTGGACCAGTCCCTTGAGCAAGGACGCCATGTCGCGGGCGACCTTGGGCCAGTTCATCTGCTCCTGCACGAAGCGGCGTCCGCCGGTGCCCACGCGGCGGCGCAGGGACTCGTCGCCCAGCAAGGCGCGCAGACGCTGCGCGATGGCGGATGGGGCGGGGTCGGTGCATTGCACCAGGTGCTCGCCGTCGACCAGGGTGGCGGTACCCAGCAGATCGAGCGGCGTATTGACCACCGTCGGCACGGCCAGCAGCATGGCCTCGATGGTGGCCGTGCCCATGCCCACGTAGCGCCCGGTGAGCGAGGAGAACAGCAGGTCGGCGGCCTGCATGTGCGTGAGCACCTCGTCGTGTGGTCGCTCGCCTAGGAACTCGACGCGCTCGCCCAATCCCAGGCTGTCCGCCAGGCGCGGCGCCTCGTCGTAGTAGACGTGACCCACGATGCGCAGCTTCAGCGTGGGGAACTCGGGCGCCAGTTCGGCGAAGGCCTTGACCAGGGGCACGAAGCTGCGCTGTTCGCTGACCGCGCCCACACCGAGTATGAGGCCCCGGTACGCGTGGTCATTGGAATGCTGCGCCAGCGCCGCGCTGTCGCCCGCCACGCCGTAGTTGACGATGTGCGTCTTGTGCAGCACGCGCTCGCCCTGCACGTCCGACAGGTACTGGCGGATCTGCGTGTCCCAGGCCACCACCGCGTCGCAGAACGGAAACACGCCCCGCCCGCAGATGAGCCGGTCGAGGCGGTTGAGCAGGCGGTCGCGGCGCGGGTTGAGCGACTGCAGCTGCGTGCCGACCGAGCAAACCAGTGGTGCGCGCACACGCCAGGCGGCGAATGCGGCGGGAAATGCGATGTCCAGGTAGTGGTTCACCAGCAGCACCGCATCGGCCTGGAAGCGGCGGGCGATGCGCGCCAGCCGCCACCAGTTGAGCGGGTTGGGGGCACACAGCTGGTAGTGCTTGAAGAAGCCGGCCAGCGGCAGGCGCCAGGCCGGCAGGCGATGCACGGACAGCCCGTCCTCGACGGCGTGCGACGGCGAGGCGCCCAGCGTGACGATCTCCACCGCATGTCCCTGGCGCTGCAGTTCGGTGGCCAGGTTCTGCGTGTAGAAAGCGGTGCCGGTGCGCATCGGCGGATACATGCCGCCCACCACGAGGATCCTCATGCCACGGGTCTTTCCCGCGCGGGCACGCCGGCGACCACGGCCCCGGCTGGCACGTCGCGCACCACTGCGCTGCCCAATCCCACGAGCGCAGCTTCGCCGATGCGGATGTCTTCGCGCACATTGCAGCCGCAGCCCAGGTAGGCGGCCCGTCCCACGTGCACACGGCCGGAGAGGTTGACGCCGCTGGCCAGGATGCCGAAGTCTTCGACGCACACGCCGTGGTTGAGCACGCAGTTGGCCAACACCGTCACGTGGCGGCCAAGTCGTACGTGAGCCAGGAGCACCACGTTCGGGTAGACGATGCAAGCTTCTCCGATCTCGGCGCTGCCGGCCACGACAGCGCGCGGGTGCACCAGGCTGGCAAAGGGCAGGTCCGCCAGTCCCTTGGCTTGCAGCAGTGCCTCGCGACGCGTGTTGCTGCGCGGGCTACCCAGGCAATCGACCAGGCGACCGTTGCCCAGCAACTGCGGTGCGTCGCCCAAGCCGCCGAGCACTGGTACGCCGAAGCGCGACGAGCCGCGCGCCAGGGCGTCGTCGAGCAGGCCGCGCACGCGGTAGCGCGGGGCTTCGCGGTTGATGTCGTCGACGATGGCGAGCACGTCGGCACTGGTGCCGCCGCCGCCCACCAGCACGAGGTCGATCAGGTCATCAGATGGCATTGCTGCGGTACCAGTCGGCCGTCCGGCGAATGCCTTCCTCCAGGTCGACCTTGGCCTTGAAGCCCAGCAGCTCCGCGGCCTTGCGGGTCTCGGGGATGCGCAGTTCGATGTCGGCCGACAGCGGGGGCTTGAACACGATCTCGGACCGCGAGCCGAGCACGCGGCAGACGGCCTCCGCGAGGCCGAAGATGGTGGTCACGGCGCGCGCATTGCCGACGTTGAAGGATTCACCGATGGCCTCGGGCCGCTCCAGCGCGAGCATCAGGGCATCGACCATGTCGTCGACGAAACACCAGGCGCGGATCTGAGAGCCGTCACCGTAGATGGAGATAGGCTCGTTGCGCAGCGCCTTGCGAATGAAGATCTGGATCGCGCCCTCCCCGGTCTGGCCCGGGCCATAGATGTTGAAGGGCCGCAGCGTGACCACGGGCATGCCGTGCTCGCGGAAGTAGGCGTGCGCCAGGTGCTCGCCGGCGAGCTTGCTGACCGCATACACCCAGCGCGCCTCGCCGGCCGAGCCGGCGACGGCGTGGTTCTCTTCCGTCACGCGGTAGGCCATGCTGCCGAAGACCTCGGAGGTCGAAAACTCGATCACACGGTCCTTCACGCCCGCTTCCTGCGCCGCGCGCAGCACGTTGGCGGTGCCGATCATGTTCACTTCCATGGTCTTCACGGGCGACTTGATCACGGTGTCGATGCCGGCGATGGCGGCCGCGTGCACCACGATGTCGGCACCCGTGACCACCCGTTTCACCGACGCGGGGTCGAGGATGTCGCCCTGCACCAGCGACACGTTGGGGTGCTGTGCGCCACCGGTGTGCTGGATCGTGTTGCGCGCCAGGTTGTCGAACAGCGTCACGCGGTTGCGGTCGGCCAGGCGGCCGGCCAGGGTGGAGCCGATGAAGCCGGCGCCGCCGGTGATGACGATGTGTTTTCCCTCGATGGCCATGCTGGTCTTTCTAAAGCGAGCGTTGGCGGGCCAGGGCCCGCATGATTTGTGAAACTTGGTGGCGATCGGCAGCGTCCGTGCCCAGCGCCACGGCCAGGCCCAGACACAGGCACCACAGGGCGCCCTTGCTGGCCAGTGCGACCGGGTCCCACAGCGTGGGGGTGGCCGGCCAGGCCATGCCCATGAGCACCAGCGCCACAACCAGTGCCAGCGAGAAGGCGATTCTGGGCGCCCGGTAAGGCACGGTGAACCAGGGACGACCCAAGACCAGGTAACCTGCAAAAACGAAAGCGGGCGCGATCGTAGCAGCGAGGGCTGCGCCGAGCAGCCCGAACCAGTGCGTGAGCAGCAGCGCGGCGGCCAGGTTGACCAGCGCGCCTGCCACGTTCAAGAAGGCCACGCGGCCGGTGCGCTCTCCCAGGAACAGGCCGGGTGCGAAGACGTAGAGCGTCGAGAACATGGCGCCCAGCGTCAACAGAGGCAGCACCGCGCTGCCTCCATGAAAGGCTGGACCGGTCAGCGTGCCCATGATCGGCCCTGACAGCAGGGCGATGCCGCCCACAAGTGCCACCATGGCCACCAGATACCAGCGGCAGATGCGTCCGAGCGTGACCGCCGTGCCGGGTTCGCGCCAGTGGCGAAACACCAATGGCGACAGAGCGGCCTGCAGGCCCACGGCCAGGATCGACACGACCGAGGCGAAGCGCGCCGTGACCCCGTAGACGCCCAGGGCCTCCAGCCCCAGCAGTTCGCGCACCACGATGCGGTCGATGAACAGATTGCCGAACACCGCCGCGCCCGACAGCACCAGGGGCAGCGAGTAGCGCAGCATGGTGCGCAGCCGATGCACGTCGAACACGCGTGACAGCAGGCCGCCTGCGCGCGATAGCGACACCCCCGCCCCCAGCAGTGCGCCGGCCAGCTGTCCCCAGAACACGCCGGCAACGCCCAGGTCCTGCACCGTCACCAGCCAGATGCCCACCAGCGCGCTGCCCAGCGCATAGGCCATGGCGGCGGCGACATAGGAGCCGGGCCGAAACTGCCAACGCAACAGGTCCTGCACGATCACGAACACGCCGTTGACGGCGATCGCGCAGGCGGCCAGTACAAGGGTCTGAGGCGGAGCCTGCCCCGCGAGCAGCCACTGGGCCAGTCCGTCGGCGAAGGCGGTGACAGCCAGCGCGAAAACGGCATAGGCCAACGCGGCAAAAGCGACCGCCGTGCTGGCCAGTGCGCGCCGGGCGGACTCATCGGGCGCGTCGGCGATGTAGCGCGCCATGCCTTGCGATATCTCGAGCGCGATCGTCAGGTTCACCAGCGCGCCCGCGATGGCGACGGTTTCCACGACCCCGTACTCGCCCGAGCCCAGCGCCCGCGAGTACACAGGGATCAGAAAGATCTGGAGCCCCCGGACAAGCAGGGTCGAGAGGCCGTAGAGGAGGGTGTCCCGGCCGAGTCGCTGCAGGCCCATCGTGGTCCGTTCAGTTCCGCGTCTCGCGCACGAACGTCATCAGCATGTCGCGCAGCGCTGGGTTGTGCTCAAGCAACAGGGCTTGTTCACCGTGTCGGGCGACGATTGCCTGCACGATGGCGCGGATGCGGTCGCCGGACAGGCCGCCACCCAAGTGATATAGGTTGCGATGTGGGTCGTTCCACCACGACTCGGGAGCACGGCATTCGAGCAATTGCAGGTACTTCGCCGCCACGCTTCTCGGGGTCCAGGCCTCTAGCACGAATCGGCGCATCTCCTCACCTACCTGGCGCCGGTACTCCGCATCCACCACCAGCCTTTCGATCGTGGCCTGCATCTGGTCGGGCGTGGTGAAGCAGGTCGGCGGAATGGTTTCTGGGGGCATGTCACGGCGCACATTGGCCGCGTAGTAGCCCCCCATGACCACCGGCTTGCCGAAGCGGGCCGATTCCGTCGCAAAGCCCGCCATGGGGGTGTCCGCCCACTGGCCATCCACCACGAAGTCGCAGGCCTGAAGTTCCTCCAGTACGCGCAGGTGCGGTTGCCCAGTCATGACGATGAAGTCGATGGGCAGGCCCCGTTCGATCAGCTCTTCGATAAGGCGGCGCGTGATGCGGGTGCCGCGGCCGACCATGTCGGAGGTCGCGTGCAGGATGCGCACACGGCCGTCGGGCGTGCGTGGCTCGGGCAAGTGTGTGTCCGGGGGCGAGAACGGAATGCCCACAGCCGCAAAGTTGACGAATGGCTTGTCCAGCAGTTGAGCGAACCCGGGGCCACAAACCACGGTGTGCGCATGGCGTTCGATCCATCGCACGTCGCGGTGGCGAACCGCGGTCGCGGACACATAGGCATCGATGAGCTCGTCGTCGAGCGGCGGCGGGTCGAGGTCGTTCTGCCGCGTGGCGGCGTGTCGCTCCTGGTAGAACGATCCGTCGAGGTAGGCGGGGCGCGCGTCGGTGCCATGCAGCACATAGATGACCCGGCGTCCCAGCCAGCGCAGCACAGGCAGGTCCCAGAACCTGAAAAAACTGGAGCCGCCGCCCATGATGAAGACATCAAAACGCCGCACCGCCCACACGAACAGGATCACCCGTGTGAGCGTCACTGGCACCAGCCAGGCCCGGCGCCGCCAGTGCGCCGCTTCGGGCACCGCTACGCGCCGCTTGACGAAGAAACGCGCCAGGCGTGCCGGCCAACCCATGTCCTGCGCTTCGTCGTAGGCGAACCGGTGGGCCTGGATGGGGATGTGCACGCACTCGATACCCAGTTCTGTAAATCCTTTGCGCAATTGGGCGTAGTAGCCGGATACCTCGGTCAACCCCAGGAAGATGCGCGGAGCGCGCTGGTGCGTGGACGGAGAACGGCTCATCGCTGTGTGCTCTCCGATCGTGCGTCGTCTCGCGGGGGGACGTCGTCGTCCATGACCAACTGCACGCGCTCACCTTCGCGGGTGATCGTGCGCCCGATGCGGCGTGCTGGCACCCCAGCCACGATGGTGTTGCTGGGCACGTCGGAAGTCACGACCGCTCCGGCCCCAACCACGCAGGCATTGCCGATCGTCACGCCTTTCAGAATCACGGCGTGCGAGCCGATGAAGCAGTGATCGCCGATCGACACGGGGGCGTAGTCATAGGGCTCCACGCCGCCCGACAGGCACCAGCGCACCGAGTCGTGCGTGAGGATCTGCGTGCCGACCGAGATGGAACAGTGCCGGCCGATGCGGATGCCCGCCGTGCCATCGATGGAGCAGAAGGGTCCGATCCAGGTGTGGGCTCCGATGTCGACTTTGCCCGCCAGCGTCGTGGAGTTGTAGATGGTCACACCGTCTTCGCCGCTCCAATACTTGCCGCGCTCCTTCCACTCGAAGAGGTCTTCGTAGAAGGGGTTGATGCGCTGGTAGGTGGCGTGTGTGTGATCGCGCAGTTTGCCGTGCAGCGAGCGCAGCGTGTCGAGCAGCCGCTTTTCCTCGTCGCTCAGGTCCATGCCATGTCTCCTTCCAGATCCATTGCCGGGCTGTGCTTCAGCGCATGTTGGGCCGCTTCGGCGAGGCTCATGCCTCCCAAACGGGCCCGCGCCATCACCTGGCCCACCTTCACGCCGGCGGCGAACAAGTCCATTACCGAATAGGGCCCCAACTCGGATGGCATGTACGACATGAAACCGGGGGGAGCCATGCGTTCCGGGTAGACCGAGATGCCGTGGGCCTCCAGGTGGTCGCGGTCCACGCGGCCGGACACCACGCCAACGCCCGTGGTGTTGGCGGCAACGAGTTGCTGCGTATCGATCAGGCCTGAGGGTCCCACCAGAAGCCGGTGGTCCGCGTGTTCGGCAACGATGATGTAGGTGGCCCACTGCGCGGCTTGCGCGGCCTCGGCCGGTGAGCAAGTGGGCGCGATGCGCCGGCACGCGATCCCGAGGCGCTGGAAGCCGTCTTCCATGGGTTGTGCCAGCGTGTACTGATCGCCTATGACGAGGATGCGGTCATCCGCTACCGAGGCCTTGTGGCTCATGGCGAGGTGCATGGCGGTGAGAAAGCTGTAAGGCCGCAGATCACAGGGTGCCTCGTGTTCGTTGGTGCCCATGATGAGGATGCCGCGCTGCCGCGCGACATCGAGGTCGATCTCGCCGGGACGTAGCTCCCATGGCTCCCACATCAGGGGCAGCACGGCGGTGGGCTTCATGCGGTTCAGGAACGCCGCGTCGAAGGGGCGCAGGTGCCCGCTGTTGGTGACGATGTCGGCGGCGGCGATGTCGTGGTCCGATAGGCTGGTGCGGAACTCCCAGCGTTCATCGAGCCCTGCCGCGGCATAGACCGCCCGCATGGAGGCTTCGACTTCCTGCGTGCTGGCGTACCGGCTGTTGCGGCAATAGGCGATCACGCGTTCGGCGCCGCCGAGCAACGCCATCATGGGGTTGAACAGGTACGTGCCTGAGGCCGCTTCGGTCAGGATGGTGAGGCCACGGCAGTCGATGTCGTATTTCTGTACGAGCTGCTGCGCATACTTTTTCGCGCGCGCGGGTGGAATGGGCATGGGCGGGGCAGGGATCAACGAAGCAGGGAGGACAGCCAGGTGCGCGCGCCATCGCCGTCGAACCGCAGTCGCCGCAAGGCATTCGGGTCGCCGGCGTGCGGGCGGGACGCGCCGTAGCGATCAAGGCTCTCAGCGTTCAGGAACAGATGAATGGGGTGGAAGTTGTAGACACGCAGTCCACCACCGCTTGCGAGAAGCTCGGTGTCCAGATGGAAGCTCACCGCTGACATGGCGCGCTGGAACAGAAGGCCATCGTCCGCGAAATGCACCGGCGCTTCCACCAGGCCATTGAGCTGGCGAAAGGGGTGGATGTTCGCATCGCCGAACATGAGGTAGTTGCTCAGGTGCGTGACGCCAGCTTCTCGGTAGAGCTCCAGCCAGCGCCCGGAGGTGGTCATGGCGTGGCTGCGCAGCACCTTGGCCTCGGGCACTACGCGTGCCAGGTCCATCACGATGTCGCGGGCCGAGCGCAGTGCCTCGCCACTGAGCAAGGGGTCGAAGTTGGGATGCAGCCCCAACTCGAACAGGGGATTGGCCCGCAGACGCGCCAGCAAGGGTGTGTCGTGCGTGACGAAAAAGCACGCCTTGATGGCCGCCCGCTCTATCAGGTCGATGGTGTCTTCGAGCACGGCGTCGTGCGCCCAGTCGATGTCGATAGACAGCACGCGCTTGCCAGTCCAACTGCTCGCTCGCGCGGGATCAATGTCGCGGAAGTGGATGAACTCAGCCATCGGAATACGCCAGGCCGATACCGTCGCGGCCGAATCGGTTGCCGTTGTAGAGCATGTAGAGCCGATCGCCGTGACGGATCACCTCCATCTTGTCGATCGCTTCGCTGTCCCATCCGCTCTCGCTCACTGGCAGGCAGTGGTCCGCTTGGCGCGTCCAGGTCACCCCGTCCAGGCTTTCCGCGTAGCCGCATCGGTAGCCGACATCGCGTCGTTTGACGGGGAACCACGCACGGTAGCGGCCGTGGTGCTCGTCGATGGTCATGCGCGAGATGTTCGTCTCGTCGTCTTGCAGCGGCAACGCCACTTCACCCGAGCGTGTCCACTCGATGCCGTCTCGCGAGCGGGCGATCTTGATGTCGTACCAGGAGATAGCCCCGCCCGCGGTGAACTCGAACTTGAAGCCGGAGAGGTAGTACATCAACCACTCGGGGCCTTGGCGGATGACGGTGCCACCAGACACCATCCAGGGGTCGAAACGGCTGCGTTGCAGGATGGGCGCGGGGGAGTGTTTGCTGAACGTCTGTCCACCATCCCGGCTGATGGCCAGGCCGATGGCAGCATAAAACAACGGATCTTTCTTGCCTGTGTTCCAGCCCAGGTAGTAAAGGTAGAGGTCGCCGTTGTCGGCGCGCGCGATACTGCAGGCCTGTACACCGTGGTCGTCGAAGTGCCCCCAATCGCCAGGCACCAGCACCGGTTCGCGCGCGGGGTTCGACGTCACTCCGGTCGCCAGGTCGATGTCGAAGTGGCCCACATGGGCGCGGTTGTTCTCATCGCGCGAACTGAAAAAGATGCGATACCGGCTACCGCCGAGCGGTAAACGCGTGGGCAGCGCCGCATGGCTGGCCTGCCAGGGCAGTGTGGAATCGGGCCGGTAGATCAGCCCTTGCTTGGTCCATTGCATGGCGCTTGCGCCTTCCTTCCTGTCAGGAGCGGCCGTACAGGTAATTCGACACCCCCTGAACCTGCCCACCCACCATTTCGTGAATGCGGTGAACGGCCAGTTGGCGATAGCCGAAGCGACGCATGTGGGCGCTCAAGCGTGGCTCGAGCGCGTCCTCGGTTTCGATCAGCACTTGGCGCAGTCCGCCCGATTGCAGGAGTCCCTGGGCACCCTCGAGCACAGCAAACTCGGCGCCGTCCACGTCCACCTTGAGGTAGTCAGGGTGGGGCAGGCCATAGCGCTCGATTAGCGAGTCGAGGGCGTCGGCCAGGCAGGGCTGCGCGTACATCACACCGCGTTCCACCAGGCCAGCGCGTTGATCGGCACCACTGAACTTTCCATGTGCGCCCTCGTAGGGCAGATCCGGCGAGACCAGTTCGATCAGTGCGGGCCGGTCGGACAGAGCCAACTGCAAAGCGGTGAAGGGGCGTTGAATCCGATCCTGGTTCAGCACGCGGTTCTTGCTCATAAGGCCAAAGTTGAGCGCGTCCGGCTCGAAGGCCACCACCGTGCTGGCGCGCGCGATGGCTGCATACAGGGCGAACAGGCCGTTTGATGCGCCCACGTCGTAGAAGCAGGCGCCTGCGGGAAAGGCATCCATCCAGGCAATGGTGTCTGGCTCGATGTCGAAGAAGCGCTCGGCGACGATGGCCGACAGCCTGTTCGGCGTGGCCAGGCGCATCGACCCGGTCGGCAGGGAAACTTCCATGTCCTGCGTCAAGGCGGGGCCGCGCAGGAGGTCGACGGGGTCATGGGCTCGCAGGCCCAGGGCGTCAAGCCGTTGGGACATCGCTCGCCAGGCCAGCCCGGCCACGAGGATGCGGCTGAAGCTGTGCTGCCGCTCGAGCGCTTGCTCGGCCGAGCAGATGGTGATGCCCTCGTGCATGCCGCCGGCCTTTCCGTCATCGATGATGCAGATGACGGGGAGGTCGGGCCGCTCGCGCTTCAGGGTGTCGAACACGAACCGGCCGACAGCACCAAAGCCGTAGAGCGCGATCGGCCCGGGAGGAATGGCGCGCAGGTCGGTGATCATGCGAAGGCGGCCTTGAGCTGCTCCGGCGTCGGAAAGTCCGGCGTGACCAGTTCCTGCTCGGGGCGGTAGACGGCGTAGGGGTGAGGCATGCCGCGATCGATGAAAGTCGACTCAGCGGCGTCGTTGTATCGCACGTGGATCGACCATCGGATGGCCTGCGTCACGTTGTTGCCCGAGCGGTGCACGGCGAAAGCCGAGAACACCACGAGATCGCCGGCCTTGACTTCGACCGGAACGAAGGCCTCGGCTGGCGCGACCGAGTTGGGAATGTGCCGATACCAGGTGTCTTTCTCGGTGGGGGCCAGGCCCTGCAGGTGGCTGCCGGGGATGAATTCGATGGCGCCCAGGCTCACGTCGATGTCGACGAGTGGTACCCAGATCACCACCGAATTGAGGCTGCCCTGCATGCTGCGCCAGTCCTGATGAGACGGCGTTTTGTAGTGTCCTTCGATCTTGGCCAAGTGGCGCGAGTTGAAGTAGATGATGGGCTTCACGCACACGATGGGCATGGCCAGACCCAGGCGCTGCAGCAGCTGGGTGATCCGCTCGGATACAACGAAGCGGTGCATGCCAAGGATGTGCTGCGCCGCGCGAGCGGCGCCAATGAAGTCCTGGTAGTTGGCGTTGAACAGCGCATAGAGTGCGTCTGCGAATCCCTGCTCGCCGTGGCCCTGTTCCACGATGCGGTTCTTGCCAAACATTTGCCGAAACACGGCCTGGGCTTCCTGGCGGATCGCGTTGACCTCCGCCGGGTCGACGGCATTGGGAAGGCAAACGAACCCGTCGCGCTTGTAGGTATCGATGATGTCCATGGGGCGTGTGAGGACCGGGGTCCGTGGAGCAAAGGGGGAGCGTGCTTACTTGCGGACAAGGATTGTCCACTCATACAGCGGATAGTCGTGCAGCAGCGCCACCTGGCGCGAGTAGTTGCGCTTGCAGTGGTCGAACCAGAACAAGGGGTCGCCGTAGAACAGGTGGGGCTCTTGCCAGTCCACGTAGGTCGACAGCAGATTGAAGGCGAAGCCCTTGCGCGAATGGCGGTGCATTTCGTCGAGCTTGCCCAGGACGAACCGCTTCCACTCGTCTTCGCTGGCTTCGAAGCGCACGTTGAAGGTGCCCGAGACAAATGTGTAGTCGGCCTCGGTCTCGAGGGTGGTGCTCTGGCGCAGGTCCAGTTCGCCTTGGAATCCACCGAGGCGGGCGCGAGCGGTGTCGAGCATCTTTTCGCTGAGGTCGTAGCCGTGATAAGCGCTGACCTTCATTCCCCGCTCCAACAAATGGTCGAGGTGCGCGCCATAGCCACAGCCATAGTCGTTCACGCTGAAAGGCTGGGCGCCGGCGTCGACGACCGAAGTCAGCTTTTCAAACCGCAGGCGCTGCGACTCGGGCGTGTTCCAGCCCACGGCCGTGGAGACGGGGCCATTGCGCTCGAGGTTGTAGCTGTAGAGCTCGCTGATGCGAGACAGAGGCTTGGACAGGTCCACTCAGAACTCCAGTTGGTCGCTCGTCTTGGGGAAGGCCTTGGTGGCACTGGGCACGAACACCTCGCGTTCGCGGGTATCGCGAGCAATAACGGCGCCCGCGCCGATGAGGTTTTCGGCGCCGATGCTCAGGCTGTCATGCAGCGTCGAGTTGACGCCGAGAAAACTGTTGTCACCGATCTTGCAGGAGCCGGACACCACCACATGTGACGAGATAAAGCAATGGTTGCCGATGCTCGAGTGGTGACCGATGTGGTTGCCGCTCCAGAGAATGGTGTTGTTGCCGATCTGCACGTGGGGCTGAATGACGTTGTTCTCGAAGATGAACACGTTCTCGCCGAAGCGGTTGCTGCTCCAGGTTTTGACGTTGGGGGCGATGAAGGAGGCGAAGGAATAACCCCGGGCCTTCAGTTCCTCATAGGTCGCCTGCCTGAGTTTGTTCATCTTGCGGTAGCCGATGGCCACGAAGACGTCGACCGCACCCGGTGGGTGGTGACGATCGAGCTCCTCGACCGTCACGATGGGCAGTCCGCCGAACGTGTCTTGGTTCTTGTATTGCGCGTGGCAGGCGAAAGCGCGCACGCGGTAGTCGGTGTACTCGTGGAAATAGTCGCGCACCACCTCGGCGAACAGCGCGGTGCCCACGACGACCATGTCTTTCATGTTGTCTCCTGGTTCGCCCCGGCAGACGCGAGGGCGGAAAACGGCAAAACGTAGAAGCCGGGGTACTCGCGCAACAAGGTCTCGCGCGTGGCGTTTCGTAGCCCGGCCGAGCGCAGCCGGGTGAAGTAGTGGTAGCGGATGTCCTGGGTGCCCCACTTCTTCTTGAAGGCATACACGCCGTCCTGCGTCAACCAGGTGCCGCCCCAGTTCCACTGGCGATAGCCTGCCGCCATGGCGTCCACCATGGCGTCGTGGATCAGAAGGGGCAGGGCTTGGGAGGACCGGTGTTGCTCAACCACGCAGGGCGTGAAGTACTCCACCGTCTGATTGCCGTAGAGCAGCAGCAACGCGGCCACGCGCTCGCCATCGAGTTCGGCCAGGTAAATGGTCCACGCGTCGCGTGGCAGCCACTGGGGAATCTGCTGGAAGAAGCCGAGTCGCTTGGGCAGTCCGCCGATCGAGCGGATGTTCTGGTCATGGGTGGCGTGCAGGAACGCAATGGCTTCGTCCGACTGGGACTTCGAGACCGTCAAACCGCTGCGCTGGGCCTTGCGGATGTTGCGCGGGCGCGGGTCGTCGAACATGGCCATCAGGCTTGCCGGCTGCCGGTCCTCGGGGAAGACCGTGAACTGCCCGATGCGTTCGTCTCGCAGGTCGTGCGGCAGATGGGCCTCATAGAGCGCATGGTCGGCGACCAGTGGGTTGGTGATCAAGGTGGAAGCCACGGCGCCCATGTTCTCGCCGAAGGCGTCGAAGGCGCGCACCACGGCCAGCCAGGCCTGCTGATCGCCATCGGGGACGATGGCACCGCCGTTGCTGCCGTAAAAGGCAAGCGAGTTGACCACAGGGCCCAAGGCGCCGTGCTTGACCAGCAAAGGCAAAGCCGCGCGCAGGCCCGAGGCATCCTGCGCGGTCAGCCAGTAGGGGATGGATTGTGTTTCTGCCGCTACCAGGCCGATGTAGCCTGGGCTGGCGTAGATCAGCGTGCGCGGATCGCGGTAGACGAAGGACTCGATGGCGTCGTTGCCCGGGCCTTCGATCAGCTGGGTGTGAAGGGCGCTCATGGCAGGGTCGTGGCGAGCCACTGCTCGACGTTGAGCAGCGACCAGATCAGCAGGCGCCGATTCTGGCGTCCTTCGAGGTGCTCGTTCACGAGACTCGCCACCGTCTCGCGATCGAGCAGGTCGTACAGGCGGGAGTGCCCTCCCAGCAGCTTGCGGCGCACGAAGTCGATGCTTTCGCCTTTGAACCAGCTGGCATCGGGAGAAGAAAACCCCTGCTTCTCGGCTTGTGTGACGCTGGGGGGGATGTGGCGCGCCATCACGTCGCGCAGGATCTGCTTGCCGTCGCGGGTCTTCTCGAAGTACTTGACCGCCTTGCCGCCCGGCTCGTTCTCATTGATGCGCACCACCTCTGCCAGGTTGTTGAGCTTGAGGTTGACCGGGCATTGCATGGCGAAGTCGACCAGGTCGTTGTCCATGAAGGGCACGCGCGCCTCGAGCCCATGCGCCATGCTCAACTTGTCTTCCACAACGAAAAGACCGTGCAGGAAGGTCTTGGCCTCGAAGTACAGCGAGTGGTTGATGTAGTCCTCAGGCCGGTCGAGTTCGTTGTCGTGTGTGAGGAAGACGTCGCGGAAGATGTCGCGCGTCCAGACGTGCTTCACGTCGCTCCAGATCGGCGCGAACACCTTGGAGAGGACCGTATTGGGAATGAGCCGGTGCCAGAACACGTAGTACTGGTCGATGTAGTGCTCGAAGTCCTGGTTGACCACCGCGCGGTAGTAGCGCCATGGATAGCCGCCGAAGAGCTCGTCGCCACCGCCACCAGACAGCACCACCTTCACGAATTTGCTGGCCAGTTGGGCGGCATAGAAGTTGGGGTAGCTCTGCCCCACGCGGGGCTCTTCCAGGTGCCAGGCCAGCCGTGGCAGGCACCGCTCCATGTCGCCAGCCTTGAGCACCATCTCGTAGTGCTCGGTCTTGAAGCGCGCCGACATGGCCTCGGCCTTGACGCGCTCGTCGAAGGCCAGCTCGATGCCCGAGGCCGAACTGAGGTCGAAGCCGCAGGTGAAGGTCTTGAGGTTGGCGAAGGACTGGGCGGCGACCGCGGTGATCGAGCCGCTGTCCATGCCGCCCGACAGGTAGGCGCCCAGTTCGACGTCGCTCACGAGCTGGCGGTTGACGGCCTGGCGGAACAGGCGATCGAGTTCTTCCAGGTATTCCTCGCGCCGGCCCGGACGGTCGGGTTCGCGAAAGCGGTAGTCCCAGTAGCGCGTGCGCTCCAGCGGCGCGTTCGGCTGGCGCAGGTCCAGCGTGGCATAGTGGCCCGCGGGCAGCAGCTGTACGTCCTGCAGCAGGGTGCGGTCGGTGAAGATGTTCTGGAAGGTCAGGTATTCCAACAGCGCTGGCTTGTCCAGTTGGCGCTGGAAGGCGGGATGGGCCAGGATCGCCTTCTGCTCCGAGGCAAACAACAGCCGTCCATTCTGCTGCGCCACATACAGCGGCTTGATGCCGTAGCGATCGCGCGCCAGCAGCAGCCGGCGTTCCTTGCGGTCCCACAGGGCGAGCGCGAACATGCCGTTGAGCCGGACCAGGCCCTCGGGCCCCCAATGGGCCAGGGCGTGCAGCAGTACCTCGGTGTCGGACTGCGAGCGAAACCAGTAGCCCGCCGCCTGAAGCTCGGCGCGCAGCTCGCGGAAGTTGTAGATCTCGCCGTTGTAGGTGATGACGTAGCGGTGGTCGGCGCTGATCATCGGCTGGTGCCCGCCAGGCGACAGGTCGATGATGGCCAGGCGCCGATGCCCGAAGCCTACCGGTCCTTCTATCCAATGGCCTTCACCATCAGGTCCGCGATGGGCAATGGCATCCGTCATCCGTTGCAGGATGACCGGAGACACCGCGTCACCGGAAAGTTCGATGAGACCCGCAATGCCACACATCAGGGATTCGAGCTCCGGACCTGGTCGATCACGTAAGCCTGCTCGGCTTCGCTCATGCCGTGGAACAGGGGCAAGGAGATGCTGCAGTCGTTGGCGGCCCAGGCCTGGGGAAAGTCCGCCGGCGAGAGCTGGTACTTCTCGCGGTAGAACTGCAGCATGTGCACCGCATGGGTGGCCGGGCGGGTGGAGATGCCCGCCTTGAGCAACCGGTCCATCCAGTCGTTGCGGCGTGCGTTGACCCGGGGGATGGACTCGCGCGTGACCGGCTCCGGCTGAAACAGGCAGGGGTAGCTTTGGTAGCCGTGCGTCATGTTCTGCACATGGGCCGGCGTGCGCAGCCAGGGCAGGCCCGCAAAGGCCTCGTCGTAGACCCGCGCCAGCCGTTGGCGCTCGGCCACGATGGCCGCGGCGCGGTCCATCTGGGCCGAGCCAAGAGCGGCCTGGATATCGGTCATGCGCTGGTTGTAGCCGGCGTCCGGGTGATCGGCCAGCAGGTAGGGGCGTGGGCCCAGGTGGCGCTGCAGGTCGCTCATGGCCGCACCATGGTCGCGCAGACGGCGCAGTGTCACGGCCAGCTCGTCGTTGTCGGTGGTGACCATGCCGCCTTCACCGGTGGTGATGGCCTTGCGAGGGTGGAAGCTGAAGGCTGCGGCGTGGCCGAAAGTGCCGACGTGGCGCTCGCCGATGCGGCTGCCGAAGCCGCAGGCCGCGTCTTCCACCACCCACAGCTGGTGCGCGCGCGCCAGGCGGTTCACCCCGTCCATGTCGGCCGGCAGCCCGAACAGGTGCACTGGCAGGATGGCCCGGGTGCGTGGCGTGATCTTGGCCTCGAGGTCGGCCAGGTCCAGGTTGAAGGTCTCCAGGTCGATGTCGCAGAACACCACTTTGCCGCCCAGGTGCTCGACCACGTTGGCCGTGGCGATCCAGGTGAACGCCGGGACAATGGCCTCGTCACCCGGGCCGAAGCCCAGGGCCGCCAGCGCCAGGTGCAAGCCTGTGGTGCAGGAGGTCACGGCGATGGAGTGCTTGGCGCCAGTAAAGGCGCTCCATTTCTCCTCGAATTCCCGCACCTTGGGACCCTGCACGAGCCAGCCGCTGCGCAGCGGCCCGAGCACGCTCTGGATTTCTTCCTCGGTGAGTTGGGTGCGCGCGATGGGCACCTGCATGGCGGCGGTGGTGGTGTTCATGGGGTCCTCTTGTGGGTCAGGCGGGCAGTCCGACGGCGGCGCGCCGGGCGGCGACTTCTGCCTTGTGGGCGGCGCGCCATTCGATGAGTTTGCGCAGGCCTTCGCGCAGCTCGATGCGCGCAGTGAAGCCGATTTCGCGCGTGGCCTTCACGGGCGAGCCGATGCGGTTGCGCACCAGCGTGGCCTGACTGCGGGGCGCATAGCGGATGGGCTGCTTGCAGCCGGTGAGCTCGATCAGCATCTCGGCGAGCTCTTTGAGCGAGGTGCGCTGCCCCGTGCCAACGTTGTAGAAGCTGTCGACCGCCTCGGCCTTCATCGCGCAAAGGTTGGCCAGACCACAGTCCTCGACCGCCACGAAATCGAAGGCCTCGGAGCCGTCGCCCATGATGGTGGGGCTTTCGCCTTTGTCGATGGCGTCCAGCATCTTCATGATCACGGCGATGTAGGCGCCGTGGTAATCCTGGCGCGGACCATAGACGTTCATGTAGCGCAGGCCCACGAAGTTCAGGCCGTAGCGGTGGTGGAACGAGCGCATCATGGCCTCGCCCGCGATTTTGGTGGCGCCGTAGAAGTTCTGGTTGTTGAACGGATGGTCTTCGGTCATGGGCTCTTCGATGGCGTCGCCGTAGACCGATGCCGACGAGGACCACACCAGGCGCTTGATGCCCTTGGCCACGCAGGCTTCCATCACATTGAAGGTGCCGCGCACGTTCACGTCGAAGGCGGTGCGCGGGTACTCGTGGCACTGCAGCAGCCACAGCGCGGCCAAGTGGAACACGCCGTCGGCGCCGTCGAACGCCGACTGCAGGATGTCCGTTTGCATGATGTCGCCACCGGCCTCGTAGATGCGCACGCGCGGGTCCTTGAGTGCCTCTGCCAGGTTCTCGGCGCGACCACGCACGAAGTTGTCGTAGATCACGATTTCCTTGACGTCTTCGCGCAGTAGGTGGTCGACCGTGTGGGAGCCGATCAGGCCGGCACCGCCGACCACCACGAGTTTCTTGCCTTGGATGTCCATGATGGGTTTCTTGAAGTTCAGGGTTGGGTGGACGCGCAGGCGTCCTGAAGGGCTTCGATCACGCGGTCCTGCACGGCTTCGCTCAGATCGGCGGACATGGGCAGGCTCATGACGCGATCCGCCGCGAAGTCGCTGGCCGGTGTGGGGTGGGGCGGGCACAGGCCGGCATAGGCCGGCTGGCGGTTCAATGGCATCGGGTAGTGCACCGCCGTGGGCACGCCACGCTGTTCCAGTTCTTTTTGAAGCGCAGCGCGCTGCTCCACGAACACGGTGTACTGCGCCCAGACGCAGCTTCGGTCGGCGGGGCGGCCGAGCAGACCGATGGGCAGGCCGCTGGCGCGCAGCACCTGGCCCCAGCGCTCGCCAAGGGCGAGGCGCCGTTCGATCTCCCAGTCGAATCGCTCGAGCTTGGCCAGCACGATGGCGCACTGCAGCGTGTCCATGCGCCCGCCCACGCCGATGCGCGTGTGCACGTAGCGGCGCGATTGGCCGTGCACGCGGATCTCGCGCAGGGCCTGGGCCAGGCCGTCGTCGTTGGTGAAGATCGCCCCGCCATCGCCGTAGCAGCCGAGGGGTTTGCTGGGGAAAAAACTGGTGCAGCCCAGAGTGGAGAGGTTGCCGCTGGGGCGGCCACGGTAGGTGGCGCCAAAGCTTTGCGCGGCGTCCTCGATCACCGCGATGTTGCCGTGGCGGGCCGCCACGGCATTGATGGCGTCCATGTCCGAGGTCTGTCCATACAGGCTCACGGGCATGATGGCTTTGGTGCGGCTGGTGATGCGGGCCTCGATCTGGGTGGCGTCGAGGTTGCAGGTATCCGGCTCGATGTCCACGAACACGGGGGTGGCGCCCGCCAGGACGATCATCTCTGCCGTGGCGGCGAAAGTGAAAGGCGTGGTGATCACCTCGTCGCCGCGCCCGATGCCCAGGGCCATCAGGCCCATCAGCAAGGCCTCGGTGCCGCTGGAGACGGTGATGCAGTGCCGCGCGCCCGTGCGCTCGGCCAGTTTTTCCTCCAGCTCGCGAACCTCCGGCCCCATGATGTACTGGCCGTGTTCCAGCACGGCGTTGATGCGCGCCTGGATCTGCGGCTGCAGCGCGCGGTACTGGGTCTTGAGGTCAATGAAAGGAATGCTCATGGCGAGGGTTCCCGGCTGAGTTGCCGCCCGCTGAGGCGGTATTGCGTGCCCGTGTGCGGGCAGGTGTGGTGGCCGCTGCCCTGCAGGGGCAGCGGAATCGGTTCGCCGTGCTCGCTCATCCAGCCCACCTGGCGGGCCGGCACGCCTACCATGAGGGCGTAGGCGGGAACGTCGCGCGTGACGACCGCGCCCGCACCCACGAAGGCGAACTCGCCGATCGTGGTTCCGCACACCACGGTGCAGTTGGCGCCGAGCGTGGCGCCGCGGCGCACAAGGGTGGGACGGTACTCGTGCTTGCGCTCGACCAGCGCGCGCGGGTTGTGCACGTTGGTGAACACCATGCTGGGTCCGCAGAACACCCCTTCTTCCAGGGTGACGTTGTCGTACACGCTCACGTTGTTCTGGATCTTGCAGCGGTCGCCGATCTCGACCCGGTTGCCCACGAAGACGTTCTGGCCGAGCGAGACGCCGCGGCCGATGCGCGCGCCCGCGCACACGTGCACGAAGTGCCACACACGCGAGCCGTCGCCTATCGTCGCGCCTTCGTCGACGACCGCGCTCGGGTGGACGCTCACGCCGTTCAAGCGGACCGCCTTTTCAGGAAGGGGTGGCCTTCACCGGCGCGCGCCGCCGTGGGGGGGCTGTTGCGGATGGTGTCCACCACTTCGATGCAGGGACGGGCGTCGGCCAGGCCGTAGCCCCGGCCCGCCAGCACCTCGCGGTAGCTGGTGGTGTGCAGGTCGGTGAAGCCCTCGGAAAACTCGAGCTGCTCACCGCTGATGTCGATGTTGCGGAAGGTGGTCTTCTTGCCTTTCACCTCGGCCGGGAGGTCATCGGCGTCGATGGACAGGAACCAGCGCACCCGAGCGCGCTCGTACTCCAGGTAGCCCGCGGCCTTGGCCTCGGCGTTGAGATGCACCTCGTTGCGCAGCGCAGGACCGAAGACGAACTGCAGCATGTCGTAGAAATGCACACCAATGTTGGTGGCCACGCCGAAGGATTTGCGCGGGTCGCCTTTCCAACTTTCCATGTACCACTTGCCGCGCGAGGTGATGTAGGTCAGCTCGACGTCGAACTTGTTGTCGCGGGGCGCAGCCGCCACTTTTTCGCGCAGCTTCAGGATGGCGTCGTGGTGGCGCAACTGCAGGATGTTGTAGACACGACGGCCGGTCTCGCGCTCAACCTCGGCCAGCTCGTCGATCAGGGCCGGCGTCGGCACCAAGGGCTTCTCGCAGATCACGTCACAACCCAGCCGCAGTCCAGCCGCGATGTGGGCGTGGTGCAGGTGATTGGGCGAACAGACGCTTACATAGTGCAGGGCGGTGGCCGGGTCGCGCCGCAGGCGGTAGGCGTGCTCCAGGAAGCGCTCGAAGTCGGTGAAGAACTCGCTCTGGGGCGAAATGCTGTCGATGATGCCGACCGAATCGTTGATGTCGTACGCGACAGACAGGCGGTGACCAAGGTCCTTGATGGCGCGCATGTGCCGCGGGGCGATGTAGCCGGCGGCACCGATGAGGGCAAAGTTTTTCATGGAGTGGGGGCTGTGGTTGGCGCGGGGCTCACAGTCGGAAGACACTGAAGCCGGCTCGCGCCGCTTCGTGCCGGTCGTACAGACTCTTGAGGTCGCCCAGCACGGGCTGCGCGTCCGGGCGACACAGGTGGGCCAACTGCGTCGGGGTCATCTCACGGAACTCGCGATGACCCACGGCCACGATAAGGCTGTCCACGGGTTCCTGCGCCCGCAGTTCGCCGAGCTCGATGCCGTACTCGTCGCGCACCTCCCGCGCGTCGGCCCACGGGTCGGTGACGACCACCTTGACGTTCCAGCCCTGCAGTTCGCGCACCAGGTCGGCGACCTTGCTGTTGCGGATGTCGGGACAGTTTTCCTTGAAAGTGATACCCATCACGCCCACGGTGCTGCGCGGCACGTCGATGCCGTTGCGAAGCATGCGCTTGATGACGTTGCGCGCGGCGTAGCGCGCCATGTTGTCGTTGATGCGACGCCCGGCCAGGATGACCTGCGGGTTGTAGCCCACCTCTTCGGCCTTGTGCGTCAGGTAGTAGGGATCGACACCGATGCAGTGGCCGCCGACCATGCCCGGTCGAAAAGGCAGGAAGTTCCACTTGCTGCCGGCAGCCTCGAGCACCTCCAGCGTGTCGATGCCCAAGCGCTCGAAGATGACGGAGAGTTCGTTGACCAGGGCGATGTTGAGGTCGCGCTGGGTGTTCTCAATTACCTTGGCCGCCTCGGCAACCTTGAGGCTGGTGGCGGGGAAGGTGCCGGCCGTGATGATGGAGCGGTAGAGCGCATCGACCGCGGCGGCGGCGGCAGGCGTGGAGCCGCTGGTGATCTTGCGGATCCTGGTCAAGGTGTTGACCTTGTCGCCCGGGTTGATGCGCTCCGGGCTGTAGCCGCAATAGAAATCCTGGTTGAAGCGCAGGCCCGACAGGCGCTCGAGCACGGGCACGCAGACCTCTTCGGTGCAACCCGGGTAGACCGTGGATTCGTAGATAACCAGGGCACCAGGCCGCAAGACCTTGCCCACGGTTTCGCTGGCCTTGATCAGCGGCGTCATGTCGGGACGGTTGGCTTTGTCCACCGGCGTGGGCACGGTGACGATGAACACGCCGGCCTGTTCCAGTTCCGCAGGGTCACAGCTGTAGCGCAGCTGGTGGGCGTCGCGCAGCTGTTCCTCGCTGCACTCGCGTGTGTGGTCGCGACCGGCTCGCAACTCGGCGACGCGGTGCTCGTTGATGTCGAAGCCGAGCACCGGACGCGAGCGACCGAATTCCACCGCGAGGGGCAGGCCGACGTATCCCAGTCCGATGACGGCGATGAGCTTGTTGTCCAGATTCATGCTGATGGGGCGAGAGGGTGTTCTGCCTGATCCAGGCCGGGGGCTGCGGCGTCCTTGGCCGACAGGATCGGCGGGCCATCCAGTGGCCACGCGATGCCCAGGGTCGGGTCATTCCAACGGATGCTGCGCTCCGCCTCGGGTGTGTAGTAGTCGCTGGTCTTGTAGAGGAAGTCCGCGCTCTCGCTGGTCACGAGAAAGCCGTGCGCGAGTCCCGGGGGGATCCACAGCTGGCGGTGATTGTCCTCGCTGAGCTCGAGTCCCACCCACTGACCATAGGTCGGTGATTCCCGCCGGGTATCCACCGCCACATCGAACACGCTGCCGCGCACCACGCGCACCAGCTTGCCTTGCGCATGCGGGGCCACCTGGTAGTGCAGGCCGCGCAGCACGCCCTGGGCCGAGCGCGAATGGTTGTCCTGAACGAAGCGCACGTCCAGGCCCGTGGCCTCGTTGAAGGCCTCCTGGTTGAAGCTCTCCAGAAAGAAGCCGCGCGAATCGCCGAACACCCGGGGCTCCAGAATGAGCACGCCGGGGATGGCGGTGGGGGTGACCTTGAGTGAGGCGCTCATGCCGGCGAACCTCCGTACACGCGATCCTCCAGCAACCGCATCAGGTACTGCCCATAGCCGCTCTTGCTCAAAGGCTCCGCCAGCCGCCGCAGCTGCGCCGCATCGATCCACCCGTGGCGCCAGGCGATTTCTTCCGGGCAGGCGATCTTCAAGCCCTGACGGTGCTCCAGCGTGGCGATGAACTGCCCCGCGTCGAGCAGGCTGTCGTGCGTGCCGGTGTCCAGCCAGGCGTAGCCGCGCTGCAGGATGCGCACGTTGAGTTGGCCGCGCTCCAGGTAGGCCTGGTTCACGGCGGTGATTTCCAGCTCGCCGCGCGCGCTGGGCTTCACCGAGCGTGCGATGTCGACCACCTGGGCGTCGTAGAAGTACAGCCCGGTGACGGCATAGCTGCTCTTGGGTTTGGCGGGCTTTTCTTCGATGCTCAGGGCCTTGCCCTGTTCGTCGAAGGCCACCACCCCGTAGCGCTCGGGGTCGGTCACGTGGTACGCGAACACGGTGGCGCCGCTGGCCTGGGCGTCCGCGCCGCGCAGCAGGTTCGCCAGGTCGTGTCCGTAGTAGATGTTGTCGCCCAGCACCAGCGCGCTCGGGCCATCGCCCACGAAGTCGGCGCCGATGATGAAGGCCTGGGCCAGGCCGTCGGGGCTGGGTTGCACCGCGTACTGCAGGCGCATGCCCCAGGCGCTGCCGTCGCCCAGCAGCTGCTGGAAGCGCGGCGTGTCCTGCGGCGTGCTGATGATCAGCACCTCGCGAATGCCGGCCAGCATGAGCGTGCTCAGCGGGTAATAGACCATGGGCTTGTCGTACACCGGCAGCAGTTGCTTGCTGATGGCCAACGTGGCCGGGTGCAGGCGGGTGCCCGAGCCGCCGGCGAGGATGATGCCCTTGCGTCGCGTGTGGTTCATGCCGTCCCCAGGTGCTCCACGAGCATACGCCGCACGCCCGCCTCCCAGGCGGGCAGGCTCAGCCCGAAGGCCTCGCGCAGGCGGCGCGTGTCCAGGCGCGAGTTGAGCGGGCGTCGGGCGGGCGTCGGGTAGTCAGCGGTGGCGATGGCCTCGATGTCGCGGACCTTCCACGGCAGCTCGGGCCGCAGCGCACGGCCTTGTTCGATGGCGTAGCGCGCCAGCCCGTGCCAGCTCGTCTCGCCGGCCGCGGCCACGTGGTAGGTGCCCGCCAGGGTAGGCTTCGCGAGCAGCGAGCGCAGGGCGTGCGCGCTCACGTCGGCCAGCAGTTCGGCGCCGGTGGGCGCGCCCACCTGGTCGGCCACCACACGCAGTTGCTCGCGCTCCTGCGCGAGCCGCAGCATGGTGCGCGGGAAGTTGGCGCCGCGCGCCGCGTAGACCCAGCTGGTGCGCAGGATCAGGTGGCGCGCGCCGCTCGCGCGCACGGCTTCTTCGCCCGCGAGCTTGGTGCGGCCATAGACGCTCAGCGGCCCAGTGGCGGCGCCCTCGTCGCGCGGCGCATCGCCGCTGCCGTCGAAAACGTAGTCGGTGGAGTAGTGCAGCAGCCAGGCGCCGCGCGCGGCGGCGGCGCGCGCCAGGGCGGCGGGCGCCTCGGCGTTGATGGTGTGCGCCAGCGCGGGCTCGGCCTCGGCCTTGTCCACCGCCGTGTGGGCGGCCGCGTTCACGATCGCGTCGGGCGCCACGCGTTCGACCAGGGCGCCCAGGCTGTCGGGGCGGGCCAGGTCCACCGCGCCGGCATCGCTCGGGTCGCGGTCGAAAGCGAACACCTCGCCCAGCGGCGCGAGGCTGCGGCGCAGCTCCCAGCCCACCTGGCCGTTGGCGCCCAGCAGCAGGATCCTCACGCGGCCCCCTGGTACTGCGCCTGCACCCAGTCGCGGTAGGCGCCGCTCTGCACCTCGGCCACCCATTCGGGGTGGTCCAGGAACCAGCGCACGGTCTTGCGGATGCCGCTGTCGAAGGTTTCGGCCGGGCGCCAGCTCAGTTCGGATTCGATCTTGCGCGCGTCGATGGCGTAGCGCCGGTCGTGGCCGGGGCGGTCTTTCACGTGGGTGATCTGCGTGGCGTAGGACTGCCCGTCGGCCCGTGGGCGCAGCTGGTCGAGCAGGGCGCAGATGGTCTTCACGATGGCGATGTTGGGCTGCTCGTTCCAACCGCCCACGTTGTAGGTCTCGCCCACGCGGCCGGCCTCGAGCACGCGGCGGATGGCGCTGCAGTGGTCGCCGACGTAGAGCCAGTCGCGCACCTGCAGGCCGTCGCCGTACACGGGCAGCGGCTTGCCTGCCAAGGCATTGACGATCATCAGCGGGATCAGCTTCTCGGGGAAGTGGAACGGGCCGTAGTTGTTGCTGCAGTTGGTGGTGAGCACCGGCAGGCCGTGCGTGTGGTGCCAGGCGCGCACCAGGTGGTCGCTGGCGGCCTTGCTGGCGCTGTAGGGGCTGTTGGGTTCGTAGGGGTGCCGCTCGGTGAAGGCGGGCGCGTCGGGCGCCAGGCTGCCGTAGACCTCGTCGGTGCTCACGTGCAGGAAGCGGAAGGCCCCGCGTTCGGCCTCGGGCCGCGCGAGCCAGTGCGCGCGCACGGCCTCCAGCAGCCGGAAGGTGCCCACCACGTTGGTCTGGACGAAGTCCTCGGCGCCGTGGATGGAGCGGTCCACATGGCTTTCGGCCGCGAAGTTGATGACCGCGCGCGGCCGGTGCTCGTCCAGCAGGCGCGTCACCAAGGCCGCATCGCCGATGTCGCCGCGCACGAACACGTGGCGCGCATCGCCATCGAGGCTGGCGAGGTTGTGCCGGTTGCCGGCGTAGGTGAGCTTGTCGAGGTTGAGCACCGGCTCGTCGCTGCGTGCGAGCCAGTCCAGGACGAAGTTGCTGCCGATGAAACCGGCGCCGCCGGTGACCAGGATCATTCGAATCGCCTCCCTGTGCGGTGCCGGGTCATCACCGCCCGCCCTGCCGCGTGTTCAGTGGCCGTGCGCCACATGCTCGCCCGCGGCGAGCTTGTAGACCGTGCCGCAGTAAGGGCACATGGCCTCGCCGGTGGTGGCCACGTCCAGGTAGACCTTGGGGTGGCTGTTCCACAGCTTCATGTCGGCCAGCGGGCTGGGGCAGAACACCCCACCGTGCGCGTTGAGGTCCTTGGCCTTGAGTTCGATCACCGCCTTGCTCATGCTGCGCTCCGCTCAGACCTTGGTCAGCCAGTGGGCGTACTTGGGGTTGCGGCCGTTCACGATGTCGAAGAAGGCGCTCTGGATCTTCTCGGTGATGGGGCCGCGCGAGCCGCTGCCCAGCTCGATGCGGTCGAGTTCGCGGATCGGCGTGACCTCGGCGGCGGTGCCGGTGAAGAAGGCCTCGTCGGCGATGTAGACCTCGTCGCGCGTGATGCGCTTCTGGACGATCTCCAGCCCCAGGTCCTTGGCGATGTGGAACACCGTGTTGCGCGTGATGCCGTTGAGCGCGCCAGCGGAGAGGTCGGGCGTGTAGATCACGCCGCCCTTGACGACGAAGATGTTCTCGCCCGCGCCTTCGCTGACGAAGCCGGAGGAGTCGAGCAGCAGGGCCTCGTCGTAGCCTTCGTCGGTGGCCTCGGTGTTGGCCAGGATGCTGTTGGTGTAGTTGCTCACCGCCTTGGCCTGCGTCATGGTGATGTTGACGTGGTGGCGGGTGTAGCTGCTGGTTTTGACGCGGATGCCGCGCTTCATGCCTTCGTCGCCCAGGTAGGCGCCCCAGGCCCAGGCGGCCACGCTCAGGTGGATGGTGTTGCCCTTGGGGCTCACGCCCAGCTTCTTGTCGCCGATCCAGGTGAGCGGGCGGATGTAGCCGCTCTTGAGGCCGTTGGCGCGGATCACGTCCTTCTGCGCCTCGTTCACCTGCTCCACGGTGAAGGGGATCTTCATGCGCAGAATCTTGGCGCTGTTGAACAGGCGCTCAGTGTGTTCCTGCAGGCGGAAGATGGCCGTGCCGTTGACCGTGTCGTAGGCCCGCACGCCCTCGAAGGCCCCGCAGCCGTAGTGCAGGGTATGGGTGAGCACGTGGATCTTGGCGTCGCGCCAGTCCACCAGCTGGCCATCCATCCAGATCTTGCCGTCGCGGTCGGACATCGAGGGAACGGGTGCGCTCATGGGTTTCCTTGGGGTATGGGGGGTATTCGGGTCAACCGGCGATTTTACGGCGCCGCCCGGGGCGCTGGGCCGGCGGGGGCGTCCGTCTCGGGGCGCTTCAGGCCCCAGTCCTGCAGCTTGCCGTGGGCGAATCGGGCCTGCACGGAGGCGCCGCCCGGGTCCGTCCAGCGGTAGACCTCGGGCTGCTCGCCTTCAGGGGAGGCCAGCTCACCCAGGGCCCGGGCCAGGCCGATCACGCCGATCAGGGGCATGCCCGCGTGCAGGCGCGAGTTCAGCATCACGGCGCTGTCCACGTGGCCGATCGGGCGCTGGGCGGCGCGGCGCATCACCGCCATCAGGCGCGTGAAATGCAGCAGCAGCCACAGGACCAGGCCGCCGCCGACGGCCGCCACGCCGGCCCAGCCGAACTGCCAGTGGCCCCAGAACAGGAGGGCGGCGCCGATCAGGGCCATGGCGATGCGTCGAAGGTTCATGTCGTTCCAATGTCCGTTGCAGGGCGCGCGATCCGCCGCGCGCGCGTCATTCCAGCCGGCGCACCAGATCCAGCGCCTCTTCGATGCGCTCGACCCCATGCACGGTGAGGCCGTCGAAGGCCTTGTCGTTCTTCTTGGGCAGGTTGGCCTTGGGGACCACCGCCACGGAAAAGCCCAGCTTGGCCGCCTCCTTCAGGCGCTCCTGCCCGCGCGGCGCGGGCCGCACCTCGCCGGCCAGGCCCACCTCGCCGAAGGCCAGGAAGCCCTTGGGCAGCGGCTTGCCGCGCAGGCTGCTGGTGATGGCCAGCATCACGCCCAGGTCGGCCGCGGGCTCGCTGATGCGCACGCCCCCCACGGCGTTGACGAACACGTCCTGGTCCAGGCAGGCCACGCCCGCGTGGCGGTGCAGCACGGCCAGCAGCATGGCCAGGCGGTCGCGCTCCAGGCCCACGCTCAGGCGGCGCGGGCTGGGGCCGCCGCTGTCCACCAGGGCCTGCAGCTCCACCAGCAGCGGCCGCGTGCCCTCCAGCGTGACCATCACGCAGCTGCCCGGCACCGGCTGGGCGTGCTGCGAGAGAAAGATCGCGCTCGGGTTGCTCACGCCCTTGAGGCCTTTTTCGGTCATGGCGAACACGCCGATCTCGTTGACCGCGCCGAAGCGGTTCTTGATCGCGCGGATCAGCCGGAAGCTGCTGTGCGTATCGCCTTCGAAATAGAGCACGGTGTCCACCATGTGCTCCAGCACGCGCGGGCCGGCCAGCGCGCCTTCCTTGGTCACGTGGCCCACCAGCACGATGGCCGTGCCCGAGGCCTTGGCCGCGCGCGTGAGGTGGGCCGCGCACTCGCGCACCTGGGCCACCGAGCCCGGGGCGCTGGTGAGCTGGTCGGAATAGACGGTCTGGATCGAGTCGATCACCGCGATGGCGGGCTTCTCGGCGTCCAGCGTGGCCAGGATTTTTTCCAGCTGGATCTCGGCCAGCACCTGCACCTGCGAACCCTCGATGCCGAGCCGGCGCGCGCGCAGCGCCACCTGGGCGCCGCTTTCCTCGCCGGTCACGTAGAGCGTGGGCAGGCCGGCGCGCTGCAGGCTGTCCAGGGCCTGCAGCAGCAGGGTGGACTTGCCGATGCCGGGGTCGCCGCCGATCAGCACCACGCCGCCCTCGACGATGCCACCGCCCAGCACGCGGTCCAGCTCCTCGTGGCCGGTGGGCGTGCGCTGCACGTCCCGGGCCTCGATGCGCGACAGCGGCATCACCTCGCTGGTCTTGGCCAGCGCCGCGAAGCGGTTCTTCGGCGGCGCGCCGCCGCCCTCGGCCACGCCTTCCACCAGCGTGTTCCAGGCGCCGCAGTGCGGGCATTTGCCCAGCCAGCGCGGGCTGGTGCCGCCGCACTCGCCGCAGGTGTAGATCGTCTTGTCCTTGGCCATGAGGCCGGGACTATATCGGCCCGAAGCCCTCGACCAAGGCGCGCGTGATCTCGGCCGCGCCGGCGGTGCGGCAGCCGCTGGCGTTCTGGCCCGACCACAGCGGCGTGAAATCGCTCTTGCCCTGTTTCTCCCAGTGCGCGCGCAGCGGGGCGATGGCCGCGGTGGCCAGCGGGAAGGCGGGCGCGGCCGGGTTCAGCGGGCCGAGCTCGCGCATCACCCGGTTGGGCACGCCGCGCGCGGGCCGGCCGGTGAACAGGGTGGTGAGCTGGGTGTGGCGCGCGGCCTCGCTCTGCAGCACGGCGCGGTGCAGGGCGCTGGTGGTGGCCTCGGGGCTGCACAGGTAGGCCGTGCCCACCTGCACGCCGTCGGCGCCCAAGGCCATGGCCGCGCGCACGCCGGCCGCGTCGGCGATGCCGCCGGCCGCGATCACCGGCACGCGCACGGCGGCCTTCACCTGCGGCAGCAGCGCGAAGGTGCCGGTCTGGCGCGTGAGATCGTGGCTGAGGAAGTGGCCTCGGTGCCCGCCGGCTTCCAGGCCCTGGGCGATCACCGCGTCCGCGCCGTGGGCTTCCAGCCAGACCGCCTCGTCCACCGTGGTGGCCGAGCTCAGCACCACCGAACCCCAGGACTTCACGCGCGCCAGCAGCTCGGGCGCGGGCAGCCCGAAGTGGAAGCTCAGCACGCGCGGCCGGAAGGGTTCCAGCGCGTCGGCGGCGGCCGCGCTGAAGGGCAGCCGGCCCGGGCCGGCCGCCAGCGTCGCCGGGTCCAGGCCGATCTCGGCGAAGTAGGGCGCCAGCGCCGCGCGCCAGGCCGCCTCGCGCGCGGCGTCGGGCTCGGGCGGCGTGTGGCAGAAGAAGTTGACGTTGTAGGGCCGCCCGCTGGCGGCCAGCAGGTCCAGCTCGCGCCGCATGGCCTCGGGCGCCAGCATGGCGCAGGGCAGGGAGCCCAGGGCACCGGCCTCGCCCGCCGCCAGCGCCAGGGTCGCACCCTGCGCGCCCGCCATCGGCGCCTGGATCAAGGGCCAGCGCGTGCCCAGCAGCTCGGTGAGTCGGTTCATGGTGCGAGTGTAGGCAGGCGGCAATGTCCCCAGGGCCCGTGCGCGGTCCGGGGCTCAGGCGCCGCCGCGCTCCAGCAGCTCGGCGAACGCCTGCGCGGCGGGCGAGAGCGAGCGGTCGCTCTTGAACACCACGGCGGTGTCGCGCTCCACCAGCGGGCGCACCAGGCGCCGCGCCACCAGTTCGGGGTGCAGCGCGGGCGCGAATACGCTGCCCGGCACCACGGCCACGCCCAGGCCTGCGGCGGCCAGGGCCACCGCGGTGGTGAGCAGGGAGACCTCGTGCGCGATGCGCAATTCCACCCCGGCCGCGCGCGCCGCCGCGTCGATGCGCCGCCGCACGCCGTAGCCCGGGCGCACCGCGATCACCGGCCAGGCCGCCAGCTGCTTCCAGGTGAGTGGCCGGTCCGCGGCAAAGCGCGGGCCGGCGGGCGCGATCGCGGCCAGGTGATCGCGCAGCACCACGCGCTGCGACAGGCCGGGCGTGGGCCCTTCGAGCGTGCCCAGGCCCAGGTCCACATGGCCCGCGAGCACGCGCTCGGCGAACTCGCCGGGCGCGCAATCGTCGATCTGCAGTTCGATGCCGGGGTAGCGGTCCAGGTAGCGGCGCACGGCCGCCGGCAGCAGGGTCTGCGCCACCGTGGACGTGGCCGCGATGCGCAGGCGCCCGCGCTCGCCGCGCGCCAGCGCCGCCATGCCGCCGCTCAGGGCCTGCATCTCGGCCAGCGCGCGCCGCGCGTAGCCGATGGCCTCGACCGCGGCCTCGGTGCGGCGCAGGCTGCGCGTGCTGCGGTCGAACAGGCGCACACCCAGGCGCGCCTCCAGCTCGCGCAGCAGAACGGTCACGGCCGGCTGCGTCAGCGACAGGGCCTCGGCCGCGGCCGAGAGCTGGCCGCTGTCGTACACCGCCACGAAGGCGCGCAACTGGCGCACCGAGGGCAGGCTGCCGAGGTGTGCGGGTTTTTTATGAATCGCCATTGAAGTTTCATTTTTCACGCGGCGCGCGAAGGCCTGTAATTGTCGGCTTTCGTCTGTTGAATGGAGACCAGCATGACCCAGACCCTGCGTGCGCAGGTGCTGATCGTGGGGGCCGGGCCGGTGGGCCTGACGCTCGCCATGGACCTCGCCCAGCGCGGCATCGCCGTGTTGGTGGCCGAGACCCGCCACCGCGGCGAGCCGCCCAATGTGAAGTGCAACCACGTGTCGGCGCGCTCGATGGAGATCTTTCGCCGCCTCGGTGTGGCCGGCGCGCTGCGCGAGGCCGGTCTGCCGGCGGACTACCCCAACGACGTGTCCTATCGCACCAGCTTCACGGGCGATGAGCTTTCGCGCATCCCCATCCCCGCGCGCCAGAGCCGCTACACGGCCACCGGCGGCCCCGACACCTGGTGGCCGACGCCCGAGCCGCCGCACCGCATCAACCAGATCTACCTGGAGCCCGTGCTGTTCGCGCACGCCGAGCGCCAGAGCGGCCTGCGCATCCTCAACCGCACGCGCATCGACGCCGTCGCGCAGGACGAGGCCGGCGTGCGCGCCACCGGCGTGAACCTGGACAGCGGTGAGGCCATCGAGCTGCGGGCCGACTACCTGATCGGCTGCGACGGTGGCCGCTCCCTGGTGCGCAAGAGCATCGGCGCCAAGCTCTCGGGCACCGACGAGGTGGGCCGCGTGCAGTCCACCTACTTCCGCGCGCCCGCGCTGCTGGGCCTGGCCAAGCACGGCCCGGCCTGGGCCACCTTCTCGCTCAACCCGCGCCGCTGTGGCAACGTCTACGCCATCGACGGGCGCGAGACCTGGCTGCTGCACAACTACCTCAAGGCCGACGAGGCCGACTTCGAGTCCGTTGACCGCGACTGGGCGATCCGCGAGATCCTGGGCGTGGGTCCGGACTTCCAGTACGAGATCATCAGCAAGGAAGACTGGATCGGCCGCCGCCTCGTGGCCGACCGCTTCCGCGACCGCCGCGTCTTCATCTGCGGCGACGCCGCGCACCTGTGGATCCCCATGGCGGGCTATGGCATGAACGCCGGCATCGCGGACGCGATGAACCTGTCGTGGCTGCTGGCCGCGCACCTGAACGGCTGGGCCGGCGAGGCCATCCTCGGCGCCTACGAGCGCGAGCGCCAGCCCATCACCGAGCAGGTTTCGCGCTTCGCCATGAACCACGCGCTGGCCCTGCAGGCCCAACGTGAGGGCGTGCCCGCGGGCATCGAGGACGCGGGCGAGGCCGGTGTGGCCGCGCGCGCCCGGGCCGGTGCCGCGCTGTACGAACTCAACGTGCGCCAGTACTGCTGCGGCGGCCTGAACTTCGGCTACTTCTACGACGACTCTCCGCTGATCGCCTACGACGGCGAAGCCGCGCCCGGCTACACCATGGACGGCTTCACGCCCTCCACCGTGCCGGGCTGCCGCACGCCGCACGTCTGGCTCGACGACGGCCGCTCGCTCTACGACGCGCTCGGCCCCGACTACACCCTGCTGCGCCGCGACCCCGGCGTCGACGTGCGCCCGCTCGAGGACGCGGCGCGCGCGCGCGGCGTGCCGCTGCGCGTGCTGGACCTGAGCCCGCGCGAGGCCGGCGCGCTCTACACGACCGCGTTGCTGCTTTCGCGCCCCGACCAGCACGTGGCCTGGCGCGGCGACGCGCCGCCCGCCGATCCGCTCGCGCTGATCGACCGCCTGCGCGGCGCCGCCGTGCCCGCCTGACACCATTCACCCCCAAGGAGACAAGCCATGAACCGCCGCCACGCCCTGACCCAGCTCGCCGCCCTGTGCGCCGCCAGCGCCGCGCCCGCCGCCTTCGCGCAGGCCGACAAGCCCATCACCATCGTCGTGCCCTACGCGCCCGGCGGCACCACCGACCTGCTGGGGCGCATGCTCGCGCAGCAGATGTCGCCCCTGCTGGGCCGCACCATGATCGTGGAGAACAAGCCCGGTGCCGGCAGCGGCGTGGGCGCGGCCCAGGTGGCGCGCGCCGCGGCCGACGGCAACACCCTGCTGGTGGCCACCAGCACCACGCTGGCCATCAACCCCTGGCTCTACAAGCAGCTCGCCTACGACCCGGCCAAGGACTTCGCGCCCATCGGCATGATCGGTGCCGTGCCGCTGCTGGTGGTGGTGAACCCCTCGCTGCCGGTCAAAAGCATCGCCGAGCTGGTGGCGCTGGCCAAGTCGCGCCCCGGTGGCCTGGTCTACGGCTCGGCCGGCAACGGCAGCCCGCACCACCTGGGCGCCGAGATGTTCAAGGCCGCCACCGGCGCCAACCTCAAGCACGTGCCCTACCGCGGCAGCGGCCCGGCCATCACCGACCTGCTCGGCGGCCAGATCGACCTGATGTTCAGCGACATCCCGCCCGCGCTGGGCCACGTCAAGGCGGGCAAGCTGCGCGCCATCGCCGTCACCTCGGCCAAGCGCCAGCCCGCCGTGGCCGAGGTCCCCACCATCGCCGAATCGGGCCAGGCCGGCACCAAGGACTTCGAGGCCGTGGCCTGGCAGAGCCTGGTGGCGCCGGCCGGCACGCCGCCCGAGTTCATCAACCGCTGCGCGCAAGCCCTGGGCAAGGTGATGCAGGACCCGGCGCTGCGCGCGCGCCTGGAAGGCGACGGCTTCGAGCCCGTGAGCGCCGCCATGAGCCCGGCGCAGCTGGCCGCCTACGTGCGCAGCGAGACCGAGCGCTGGGGCAAGGTGGTGCGCGCCTCGGGCACCACCATCGACTGACGGCCCCGGCTCGGGAAAACCCCAGAACGGGCTGGGGTAGGCGGATCGGGCGATTTCATTTAACATGTTAAATAAATCGCCATGGACCCGATCGACAAGACCTTCACCCACCGCAACCTCCCGCGCCTGCTGCTGCAGGCGCGGGAGGCGGTGATGCAGCACACGCGGCCCAGCCTGCGCGAGCACGGCCTGAGCGACCAGCAGTGGCGCGTGCTGCGCGTGCTGGGTGAACACGCGCGCGATCCCGCCGGCATCGAAACCGGGCGCATCGCGCGCGAGGCCTTTCTGCTGGGCCCCAGCCTCACCGGCGTACTCACGCGCATGGAGCGCGACGGCCTGATCGCGCGCGAGCGCTGCAGCCAGGACGCGCGGCGCACCGTGGTGCGCGCCACGCCGGCGGGCCTGAAGCTGGTGCGCAAGCTGTCCGCCACCATCGAGGCGCACTACGCCTGGCTGGAGGAGCGATTGAGCAAGGCGCGGCTCGCGCAGCTCTATGTGTTGCTGGACGAGGTGATCGCCCTCGAAGGCGACGTGGACGACAACCTGGATGAGGAGGCGGCATGACTGCCCATGGATGGGTGCCCACGGGCACCGTGTACGGCACGCTGCTGAACTTTCGCGGCGAATACGCGCACTGGCAGCCGCGCATGGGCGACAAGCCCTATGGCGGCGCGCCCAAGGCGCCCGTGCTGTACGTGAAGACGGCCAACACCTTCGCGCCGCACGGCGCCAGCGTGGCCCTGCCGGCGGGCGAGGTGGTCGAGGCATCGGCCAGCCTGGGCCTGCTGATCGGCGAACACGGCGCGCCCACGCACGCCCTGCTGGTCAACGACCTGAGCCTGGCGCACGAGAGTTACTACCGCCCGCCCATGAAGTTCCGCAACCGCGACGGCTTCCTGGGCCTGCCGCTGGAGCCCACGCCGCTGGCGGCGCTGGGCGGCATCGGGGGCCTGGCCGCGCTCGAGCTGGAGCTGCGCCTGCACGGCGTGCACCAGCAGACCACCGCGCTCAAGGACCTGGTGCGCGACATCCCCACGCTGCTGAAAGACGTCGGCGAATTCATGACCCTGCGCCCCGGTGACGTGCTGCTGATCGGCAGCGAGGTGCTGGCCGACGGCACGCGCCCGCGCGTGGCCGCCGGCGACGCGGTGGAAATCAGCGCACCGGGCCTCAAGCCGGTCCTGCAGCGCTTCGTGGCGGAGGAGGCGAGCGACGCCGGGCCGCCCCCCGTCGCGAGGGCCCCCTCGGGGGGCAGCGGCAGCGCCTTGGCGCAGAGCGTGGGGGCACGATTCTCATGAAAAGAGCCCGCATCGCCTGGGCCGGCGCGGTTCACGACGCCATCGAGCGCGACGGCCAGCTGGAGCTGCTCACGCCCGCCTTCAAGGGCCGCCGGGTTGCCGCCGACGAGGTGGTCTGGCTGCCGCCGCTGGCGCCCGTGCCGCGCCCGCGCACCGTGTTGGCCCTGGGCCTGAACTACGCCGACCACGCCAAGGAACTCGCCTTCAAGCCGCCCACCGAACCGCTGGCCTTCGCCAAGGGAGAAGCCTCGCTCATCGGCCACCGGGCGTTCACCGTGCGCCCGGCCGGCGTGGCGTTCATGCACTACGAGTGCGAGCTCGCGGTGGTCATCGGCCGCACCGCGAAACACGTCAAGCGCGGCGACGCGATGGACTTCATCGCCGGCTACACCGTGGCCAACGACTACGCGATCCGCGACTACCTGGAGAACTGGTACCGCCCCAACCTGCGCGTGAAGAACCGCGACACCTGCACGCCCATCGGCCCCTGGCTGGTGGACGCGGCGGACCTGCCCGACCCCATGAACCTCGCGCTGCGGACCACGGTGAACGGCACCGTCACCCAAAGCGGCAACACCCGCGACATGGTGTTCGACGTGCCCACGCTGATCGAGTACTTCACGTCCTTCATGACCCTGCAGCCCGGGGACCTGATCCTCACCGGCACGCCCGACGGCGTGGTCGACTGCCAGCCCGGCGACGTGGTGATCACGTCCATCGAGGGCGTTGGCGAACTGCACAACACCATCACCGCCCCCACGCTTCCCTAGGCCAGCCCCCATGACCATTCAGCATCTCATCAACGGCAAGGCCGTCACCAGCGCCGCCACCTTCGAGACCATCAACCCCGCCACGCAGGAAGCCCTGGCCGAGGTCGCCGCCGGCGGCGAGGCCGAGGTCAACGCCGCCGTGCAGGCCGCCAAGGACGCCTTCCCCGCCTGGGCGGGCCGTCCCGCCACCGAGCGCGCGGCCATCATGCGCAAGCTGGGCGAGCTCATCGCCAGGCACGTGCCCGAGCTCTCGCGCACCGAAACCGACGACACCGGCCAGGTGATCTCGCAGACGGGCAAGCAGCTGGTGCCGCGCGCGGCCGACAACTTCAGCTACTTCGCCGAGATGTGCACGCGCGTGGATGGCCACACCTACCCCACGCCCACGCACCTGAACTACACCCTGTTCCACCCGGTGGGCGTGTGCGCGCTCATCAGCCCCTGGAACGTGCCCTTCATGACGGCCACCTGGAAGACCGCGCCTTGCCTGGCCTTCGGCAACACGGCCGTGCTGAAGATGAGCGAACTGAGCCCGCTCACCGCTGCCCGCCTGGGCGAACTCGCCCTGGAGGCGGGTGTGCCGGCGGGCGTGCTCAACATCGTGCACGGCTACGGCAAGGACGCCGGCGAGCCGCTGTGCTCGCACCCCGACGTGCGCGCCATCAGCTTCACCGGCTCCACGGCCACGGGCAACCGCATCGTGCAGAGCGCGGGCCTGAAGAAATTCAGCATGGAGCTGGGCGGCAAGAGCCCCTTCGTGGTCTTCGAGGACGCCGACCTGGACCGCGCCCTGGACGCCGCCGTGTTCATGATCTTCAGCAACAACGGCGAGCGCTGCACCGCGGGCAGCCGCATCCTGGTGCAGCAGAGCATCTACGCCGACTTCGCGCAGAAGTTCGCCGAGCGCGCGAAGAAGATCGTGGTGGGCGACCCGCAGGACGACAAGACCATCATCGGCCCCATGATCAGCAAGGCCCACCTGGCCAAGGTCAAGAGCTACATCGAGCTGGGCCCGAAGGAGGGCGCCACGCTGCTGTGCGGCGGCCTGGACCGCCCAAGCTACGCGCCCGAACTGCCGGGCCGCGTGAAGGCCGGCAACTATGTTTGGCCCACGGTGTTCGCCGACGTGGACAACCGCATGAAGATCGCGCAGGACGAGATCTTCGGCCCGGTGGCCTGCCTGATCCCGTTCAAGGACGAGGCGCACGCCATCGAGCTGGCCAACGACATCCAGTACGGCCTGTCCAGCTACGTCTGGACCGAGAACCTCGGCAAGGCGCACCGCGTGGCGGCGGCCATCGAGGCCGGCATGTGCTTCGTCAACTCGCAGAACGTGCGCGACCTGCGCCAGCCCTTCGGCGGCACCAAGGCCTCGGGCACCGGCCGCGAGGGCGGCACCTGGAGCTACGAGGTGTTCCTGGAGCCCAAGAACGTCGCGGTGTCGCTGGGTTCGCACCACATTCCCCACTGGGGCATCTGAGATGGCGCGCGCGGTTGCCGCGCGCGCACACGGCACAAGGAGACAGCCATGGGCAAGTTAGCACTGGTCGCCAAGATCACCCACGTTCCCTCCATCGTCCTCAGCGAGATCGATGAAGGCCCGCGCAAGGGCACGCGCCAGGACGCGATCGACGGCCTGAAGGCGATCGGCCAGCGCTGCCGCGACATGGGCGTCGACACCTTCATCGTGTTCGACACCCACTGGCTGGTGAACGCCAGTTACCACATCAACTGCGCCAAACACTGGCAAGGCAACTACACCAGCAACGAGCTGCCGCACTTCATCAGCAACATGCCCTACGCCATCCCCGGCAACCCGGCGCTGGGCAAGCTGCTGGCCAAGGTGGCCAACGAGTGGAAGGTGGACACGCTCGCGCACGACGGCACCACGCTGGCGCCCGAGTACGGCACCCTGGTGCCCATGCGCTACATGAACCCCGACCAGCACTTCAAGGCGGTGTCGGTGTCGGCCCTGTGCATGGCCCACTACCTCAACGACAGCGCGCGCCTGGGCTGGGCCCTGCGCCGCGCCATCGAGGACGAGTACGACGGCACCGTCGCCATCCTCGCCAGCGGCTCGCTCAGCCACCGCTTCGCGCAGAACGGCCTGGCGCCGGAGTACGCCTTCAAGCTCTGGAGCCCCTTCCTGGAAACCATGGACCACGAGGTGGTGCGCATGTGGCAGAGCGGCGAATGGAAGGCCTTCTGCGAGATGCTGCCGGAGTACGCGGTCAAGGGCCACGGCGAGGGCTTCATGCACGACACCGCCATGATGCTGGGCGCGCTGGGCTGGAGCGAGTACGACGGGCATGGCGAGGTCATCACGCCGTACTTCGGCGCCTCGGGCACGGGCCAGATCAACATCGTCTTCCCGGTCACGCCGGTCACGGGCAAGGCCATTCCGCAGCCCCAGGCCTCCTCGGCCCAGGGCTTCCAGGCCGTCTCGCGGCTCTGAGGGGCGACGCCATGCCCCACCTCGTCATCCTCTACAGCGGCAACCTCGACCGACCCGAGGCCGAGGGCGGCACCGACATGCGCGCGCTGTGCCGCGCCCTGGCCGACGCCATGCTCACCATCCACGACGAAGGCGGCCGCCAGGTCTTTCCCACGGGCGGCACGCGCGTGCTGGCCTTCCCGGCCGCGCACTGGGCCATCGCCGACGGCGGCGACGCGGGCGAGGCCGCCGGCATGGGCCGCGACTACGCCTTCGTCTACCTCAACCTGCGCATGGGCCGCGGGCGCAGCGCCGCCGTGCAGAAGCGCTCGGGCGGCGCGCTCGAGGCCGTGGCGCGCCAGCACTTCGCCGAGCAGCTGAGCCGCCGGCCCATCGGCATCACCGTGCAGGTCGACGAAGGCCCCGAGGTCTTCGACGCCAAGATCAGCTCCCTGCATCCCCTCTTCACGCCCCTGCGATCGACCTGACCATGCTCGACGACGTCACCCTCCAGCAACTCGCCGCCGAACTCGACGAGTCCGCGCGCACGCGCACGCCGCTGCGCCACTTCTCGCAGCGCTTTCCCAGCATGACCATCGACGACGGCTACCGCGTGGGCCGTGCCTGGGTGGCGCTGCAGCGCGGGCGCGGCGACCCGGTCATCGGCCACAAGATCGGCCTGACCAGCCGCGCCATGCAGATCTCCAGCCAGATCGACGAGCCCGACTTCGGCACCCTGCTGGGCTCCATGAAGCTGGTGGCGCGGGCGGGCGAGGAGCTGGAGATCCCGGTGAACCGCTTCCTGTCGCCGCGCGTGGAGGTGGAGCTGGCCTTCGTGCTCAAGCGCGCGCTCTCGGGCCCGGTGACGGTGGAGCAGGTGCTGGCCGCCACCGAGTACGTGACGCCCGCCATCGAGATCATCGACGCGCGCATCGAGCAGTTCGACCGCGACACCAAGAAGCCGCGCAAGGTCTTCGACACCATCAGCGACAACGCGGCCAACGCCGCCATCGTCATCGGCGAGGGCGATGCCCGCTACCGCGCGGACCCGCTGAGCACCGACCTGCCCTGGTGCGGCGCCGCGCTCAAGCTCAATGGCGCGGTGGAAGAGACCGGCCTGGCCGCCGGCGTGCAGGGCCACCCGGCCATCGGCATCGCCTGGCTGTCGGAAAAGCTCGCGCCCTGGGGCGAGACCCTGCAGCCCGGGCAGATCGTGCTCGCTGGCTCCTTCACGCGCCCCGTGCCGGCCAAGGCCGGCGACCGCTTCGAGGCCGACTACGGCCCGCTGGGCGTGTTGCGCTTCCGCTTCGTCTGATTTTTTTGCCATGCAAACCCCCACCAACGTTTTCAAGCAGGCCCTGGCCGAGGGCCGCGCGCAGATCGGCCTGTGGGCCGCGCTGGCCAGCGCCTACAGCACCGAACTCATCGCCGGCACGGGGTACGACTGGCTGCTGCTCGACGGCGAACACGCGCCCAACGACGTGCGCAGCACGCTGGCCCAGCTGCAGGCCGTGGCCAGCGCCCAGCACGGCTTCGGTGACCAGCGCTCGCACCCGGTGGTGCGGGTGCCCGTGGGCACCGGCGATGTGGGCACCGCGCTCATCAAGCAGTACCTGGACATCGGCGCGCAGACCCTGCTGGTGCCCATGATCGACACGCCCGAGCAGGCCGCCCAGGTGGTGGCCGCCACGCGCTACGCGCCCCAGGGCGTGCGCGGCATGGGCAGCGCCCTGGCGCGCGCCTCGCGCTGGCAGGCGCACGCGCGCTACGTGCACGAGGCCGATGAACAGGTCTGCGTGCTGGTGCAGGCCGAGACCGTGACGGCCATGAAGCACCTCGACGCCATCGCCGCCACGCCGGGCGTGGACGGCGTCTTCATCGGCCCCGCCGACCTGAGCGCGAGCATGGGCCACCGCGGCAACGCCGGCCACCCCGAGGTGCAGGCCGCCATCGCCGACGGCATCCGCCGCATCCGCGCCGCGGGCAAGGCCCCGGGCATCCTGGCCACCACCGAGGCCGGCGCGCGCCAGTGGCTGGACGCCGGCGCGCTGTTCGTGGCCGTGGGCGCCGACAGCATGCTGCTGGCGTCCGCCGCCGCGCAGCTGCTCGCCCGGTTCAAGGGCCCGGTGGAGCAGGGCCCGAACACCTACTGATCCCCACCCCGAACCACACAGCAGAAGGAGACAAGACATGAACGCCGCCCTGCAAACCAGCACCGTGCTGCCACCCGGCATGCACGCCGACGAGTGGGCCGCGCGCCTGGAGCTCGCCGCCTGCTACCGCGTCTTTGCCATGCTGGGCTGGACGGAGATGATCTACAACCACATCACGCTGCGCCTGCCCGACAGCGTGACCGGGGGCGAGAAGCACTTCCTCATCAATCCCTTCGGTCTGCACTACAGCGAGGTCACGGCGAGCAACCTGGTGAAGATCGACCTGCAGGGCAAGGTGCTCGACGGGTCCACCCACCGCATCAACCCGGCCGGCTTCGTGGTGCACGCGGCCATTCACGACGGCCTGGAAGGCGCGCACTGCGTGATGCACACGCACACCACGGCCGGCGTGTCCGTGGCCTGCCTGAAGGACGGCCTGCAGCAGACCAACTTCTACACCGCGCAGCTGCACGGCCTGGTGGCGTACCACGACTTCGAAGGCATCACCATCCACGCCGACGAGGGCCCGCGCCTGCTCCGGAGCATCGGCGACAAGCCCGCGGTGATCCTGCGCAACCACGGCCTGCTGGCCTGGGGCGGCACGCTGCCGCAGACCTTCGCCATCCTCTGGACGCTGCAGCGCGCCTGCGAGATCCAACTCGCCACCTTCAGCATGGGCGGGCCGCAGGCCGCGATCCCGGTGTCCGAGGCCATCGCCGCCAAGTGCACGCGCGACTCCTTCCAGTTCGACCCCAAACACGGCGCCGGCCGCGACGTGTTCGACGCCCTGGTGCGCCAGGTCGACCGCATCGATTCGAGCTACCGGGCATGAGCGACACGATGAACCTGCGCACCGAGATCCGCAGCGTGGCCATTGTCGGTGCCGGCGCCATCGGCGGCTGGCTGGGCACGCGCCTGGCGCGTTCGGGCCGCCCGGTCAGCGCGCTGGCGCGCGGCGACACGCTCGCCGCGCTGCGCGCGCACGGCCTGCGTCTGCAACAGGGCGGCGAGCTGCTGCAGGCGCCGGTGCGCGCGTCCGAGCGGGCCGACGAACTCGGCGCGCACGACCTCGTCATCCTCGCGGTGAAAGCGCCGGCGCTGCCCGGCATCGCGCCCGCCATCGGGCCCTTGATCGGTCCCGGCACGGTGGTGCTCACGGCCATGAACGGCGTGCCCTGGTGGTTCTTCGAAGGCTTCGGCGGCGCCTTGCAAGGCACGCCGCTGCCCGTGGTGGACCCGGGCGGCGCCATGGCGCGCGCCGTGCCCGGCCGCCATGTGCTGGGCGGGGTGGTGCACGCCAGTTGCTCGCTCGACGCGCCCGGCCTGGTGCGCCACCACTTCGGCAACGGCCTGCTGGTGGGCGAGCCTTCCGGCGAGCCGAGCGCGCGCGCCCAGGCCGTGGTGGCCGCGCTGGGCGAGGCCGGCGTCGAGGCCAAGCTGTCGCCGCAGATCCAGAAAGACATCTGGTACAAGCTCTGGGGCAACATGACGGTCAACCCGGTGAGCGCCATCACCGGCGCCACCACCGACCGCATCCTCGAAGACCCGCAGGTGCGCGGCTTCATCAGCGCGGTGATGCTGGAGGCCAAGGCCATCGGCGCAAGGCTGGGTATCCCCATCGACCAGCAGCCCGAGGACCGCCACGCCGTCACGCTCAAGCTCGGCGCCTTCAAGACCTCCATGCTGCAGGACGTGGAGGCCGGGCGCCCGGTGGAGCTCGACGCCCTGGTGGCCGTGGTGGCCGAACTGGGCCGCCTGACCGAGGTGCCCACCCCCTTCACCGAGGCGCTGCTCGGCTTGGCGCGGCTGCGCGCGCGCACCCTTGGCCTGTACCCGGAACCGGCGTAACGCGCGCCGGCAGGGTTAGCCCGCTGGCGCGGCGGGCGGGCGTGTTTCCAGAATGGGCGCATGCCCGCCATCTGGTCCTTCGATGCCCCCGCGCCCGGCCAGGCCCTGAGCCCGGCCGCGGTCTCGGCCCTGCTCGACTGCGCGAGCGCGCCGCCCAGCGCCGCGCGGCTGCTGCGCGCCATCGACACGGTGGTGCCGGTGGAATACCTCTCGCTCGTCAACTTCCGGCGCGACACGCCCGAGCTGATCGAAGGCAGTTCGCGCCATCCCCCCGAAGGGCAGGGCCGTGACGTGGTGGCCGAGTGCTTCGCCATCTACCGCCGCAGCTACTGGCGCGCCGACGCGGTGATGCGCCTGGCCGACCGCGTGTCGCAGCGCCCGGCGCGCGAGGTGGCGGTGCTGCACTGCCGCGCCGACGAGTTGCCGGTGGCGGGCTGGCGCAACGAGATCTACAAGCGCGAGCGCCTGACCGAGCGCTTCACGCTGCTGCACGCGCCGGCGCGCGGGGCCGTGCAGGCCATCCACCTGTACCGCGACGAGCGCCAGGGCCTGTTCCGGCCCGATGAGATCCAGCGCCTGCTGGGCCTGGCACCGCTGCTGCGGCAGGCGCACCAGGCGGCCCTGAACGCCGACGGCGTGGCGGCGGACCGCGAGGCGCAGCTGGCCTTGTCACAACAGCGCCTGGCGCGGTTGGTGCCGGCGCTGTCGCCGCGCGAAGCCGAGGTGGTGGCGCGCATCGCCCGCGGGCTCAGCGCGGACGGCATCGCGGCCGAGCTGGACGTGGCGCCGTCGACCGTGGTGACGCTGAGAAAGCGGGCCTACGCCAAGCTCGCCGAGGCGGGGCTGCCGGCGGACCGGCTGCGGCTGGCGCGCTGGCTGGGCTGAAAAGGCGCCGCCTGCCAGCGGCGCGGGGTGGGCATCTGCAATCCCCCGTCCATCCCCTTCGAAGGGGACAGGCCGCCCCCCGGCGCCACCTAGCATGGCTTTCCCATCCCCACGAGGAGGAGACAAGGCCATGTGGCTGCGCAACTGCTGGTACGTCATCGCCTGGGACCACGAGATCCCGCCGGCCGATTCCCCCACCCTGTTCACGCGCACCGTGCTCGGCGAGCCGGTGCTGGTCTACCGCACGCAGGCCGGCGAACTGGTCGCCCTGGAGGACCGCTGCTGCCACCGGCACGCGCCGCTGTCGGTGGGCCGGCGTGAAGGCGATTGCGTGCGCTGCGGCTACCACGGCCTCAAGTTCGATCGGATGGGCCAGTGCGTGGAAGCCCCGGGCATCGAGATCATCCCGGCCAAGGCGAAGGTCAAGCGCTACCCGCTGGTGCTGCGCAACAAGTGGGTCTTCGTGTGGATGGGCGACCCCGCGCTGGCCGAGGACGCGCTGCTGCCCGACAACTTCAGCTGCGACTCGCCCGACTGGCAGAACCAACCCGGCTACCTGCACTACGGCACGCCTTACCTGCTGATCTGCGACAACCTGCTCGACTTCTCGCACCTGAGCTACGTGCATGAGAAGTCGCTCGGCGGCTCCACGCGCATCGCCCAGGCGCGCCCCAGCATCGAGCCCGTGCCCGGCCCGAACGCCGATTGGCCGCAGCTGGGCATCAAGGTCTCGCGCCTGGTGAACGACGTGCCGGCACCGCCCTTCTACCAGCGCTTTCGCCGCTTCGACACGAACCTGGACCGCTGGTTCGTCTACGAATTCCTGCTGCCCGGCACCTTGCTGATGCACTCGGGCGGGCGCCCCACGGGCAGCGCGCCCGATGCGACCGGCCCCTCGGTGCGCCTGCATTCCTGCCAGACGCTCACGCCCGAGACGGCGACCACCACGCACTACTTCTTCCAGCAGTCCCACCCCACGGGCGAAGGCGATCAGGCCGTCACGCAGAGCATCTACGACAGCCTGATCGGCGCCTTCAACGAGGACCGCGACATGATCACCGCGCAGCACCGCAACATCCAGCACAACCCCACGCTGTCCATGCTGCCCTTGGCCATGGACGCCGCGCTGATCCAGTTCCGCCGCCTGCTCGAGGCGCGCGTGCGCGCCGAGCAGCAGGCGCAGCAGACCCCTTCCCCCACCCAACCGGCCGCCCTGGCCTGAGCCGACACCACGGAGACAGACACATGACCCGCCAGACCTTCCGCCTCGCCCCGTTCGCCGCCGCCGCCCTGTTCGCCGCCAGCGGCGGCGCGCTCGCGCAGACCGTGCTCAACGTCTCCACCTGGCTGCCGCCCGCGCACGGCGCCACCATGGCGCAGAACCAGTGGTGCGAGGCGGTGGAGAAGGAGACCAAGGGCAGCGTGAAGTGCCACCTGCTGCCCAAGGCCGTGTCCGCGCCGCCCGGCACCTTCGACGCGGTGCGCGACGGCCTGGCCGACGTGTCGTACACGGTGGACGGCTACACGCCCGGCCGCTTCATCTTCACGCAGGTGGCCGAGTTCCCCTTCCTCGGCGACACCTCCACCGCCACCAGCGTGGCCTACCAGCGCATCTACGACAAGTACTTCGCCCCGCTGGGCGAGCACCGCGGCGTGAAGACCCTGGCGGTGTTCACGCACGGCCCGGGCATCATCTTCACGGTCAAGCAGCCCGTGACCAGCGCGGCCGAGGCCGCCAAGCTCAAGTTCCGCATTGGCGGCGGCAACATCAACGAGCTGTCCAAGCTCATGGGCTGGAACACCACGCTCAAGCCCGCCACCGATTCCTTCGAGCTGCTGTCCACCGGCGTGATGGACGGCACCTTCTTCCCCGACGAGTCGCTGCAGTCCATGCGCCTGGGCATGGTGAGGTACGCCACCACCTTCCCGGGCGGGCTCTACAACACCAGCTTCGTGTTCATGATGAACCAGGCCAAGTTCGATTCGCTCAAGCCGGAAGAGAAGGCGGCGATCACCAAAGTCTCGGGGGAATACGCCGCGCGCCTGTTCGCCGCCGGCTGGGACCGCACCGACGCCGCCTCCCGCGACATCCAGAAGACCACCGGCGTGCAGCGCCAGATGGCCAACGAGGCCTTCGTCAACGACGTGAAGGCCAAGCAGGCCCAGCTGGAAGACAAGTGGGTGGCGGCGGCCGAGGCGCGTGGCCTCAAGAACGCGCGCGCGGTGCTGGCGGAGTTCCGCGCGGAGACGCAGAAGCTGAAGTGAGCCGCCAATCCCTCGCGCTGGGCTAGCCCCCCAGCGCGGGAAACAGCTTCACCAGCCCCGCCGCCATCACCTCCACCGACAGGGCCGCGAGGATCAGGCCCATCAGGCGCGTCATCACGTTGATGCCGGTCTGGCCCAGGCCGCGCGCGATGGGCTCGGCCAGCGCGAAGCAGACCGCCGTGGCCAGGGCGATGACCACGCCGTAGCCCACCAGCATGGCGTGCTGGAAGAAGGTCTTGGCCTGGTCGGCGTAGATCACCACGGTGGACATGGTGGCCGGACCGGTGAGCAGCGGAATGGTCAGCGGCACCACGGCGACGCTGGTGCGCGGGGAGTCGGCGCTGAGGTCCTGATCGGTGGTCTTGGCCTCGGCCGGGCGCGCGTTCAGCATGGACAGCGCCGAGGTCAGCAGCAGCATGCCGCCGCCGACCTGGAAGCTGGCCAGCGAGATCGAGAAGAACTCCAGGATCTGCAGGCCCACCAGCGCGCAGGTGGCGATCACGGCGAAGGCGCTGAAGGCCGAGATCATCACCGTGCGCTGGCGCTGCTGGCGGCTGAAGCCCTGCGTGTAGTGGATGAAGAACGGCACGATGGCCAGCGGGTTGACGATGGCCAGCAGGGTGATGAGGGGTTTGAAGTCCATGGCGGCGGCGGATGAGCGCGCCGCATTGTGGCCGCCTTCAGGCCGTTTGGGCAGGGTGCCTCAGCCGGAACATGCCGTAGCCTTCCATGCGCAGCACCGGCTCGCCGTGCTGGTTGACCATCTCCCAGACGGTGCGCACCAGGCCCACGTCGGGGCGCTTGCCCATCACGCGTTTCTCGGTGATGGTGTGCTTGAGCGTGAGCGTGTCGCCGGGGAACACCGGCTTGAGCCACTTCAGGCTGTCCAGGCCCGGCGAGCCCAGGCTGGAGGTCTCGTGCAGGAAGTTGGTGACCATGAGCCGCATGGCCATGGCGCAGGTGTGCCAGCCGCTGGCGCACAGGGCGCCGAAGACCGAGTCTTTGGCGGCCTCGGGGTCCAGGTGGAAGGGCTGCGGGTCCCACTGGCTGGCGAAGGCCACGATCTCCTCGGCCGTGGGCGAGAGGCTGCCCAGGTCGCGCGTCTCGCCGACGCTCAGGTCTTCCCAGTACAGCTTGATGGGGGTTCGGCCGCCGGGCCGCCCCAAGGCCGAACGCGCCCCCTCGGGAGGCGGCGACCCGTGCAACGGCGGAGCGTGGGGGTCGTCCATTACCGGGCTCCGGACACGTCGATCAGGCTCATGGTGGTGTAGCTCGCGGCGTCGGACAGCAGCCAGACGATCAGGCTGGCCACCTCGTCGACCTGGCCGCCGCGCTGCATGGGCACCTGCGGGGCGAGCTCGCGCAGGCGGTCGGGCCGGCCGCCGCTGGCGTGGATGTCGGTGTCGATCAGGCCCGGGCGCACCGCGTTGACGCGGATGTTCTCGGCCGCGACCTCCTTGGCCAGGCCCACGGTGAAGCTGTCGATGGCGCCTTTGGACGCCGCGTAGTCCACGTACTCACCCGGCGAGCCCAGGCGCGCGGCCGCGCTGGACAGGTTGACGATGGCGCCGCCCGAGCCGCCGTGCCGGGGGCTCATGCGGCGCACGGCCTCGCGGGCGCAGAGCAGGCTGCCGATGACGTTGATGTCGAACATGCGCCGCCAGCGCACCATGTCCATGTCGTCGAGGCGCGCGCGCCGGTCCACCACGCCGGCGTTGTTCACCAGGCCGCCGAGGCGGCCGAGTTGGGTGTCGACCTGCTCGAACAGGCGCAGCACCTGGGCCTCGTCCGCCACGTCGGCCTGCACGGCCATGGCGCGCCCGCCGTCGGCGCGGATGGCGCGCACCACCTCGTCGGCCGCGAGCGGGTTCGCCGCATAGTTCACCGCCACGGCCCAACCCGCTTTCGCGGCCAGCCGGCAGGTGGCCGCGCCGATGCCGCGCGAACCGCCCGTGACCAGCAATACCTTGTCGCCCATTCCCGATCTCCTGCAACAGCCATTGCGCTTGCCGTACAAGGACAGCTTCGTCCTCGAACGAGGTCCATTACAACAGCCAAACGGAGACGGCATGCGTCGCACGGTCGACTACTACTTCGCCACCATGAGCCCCTGGGCCTACCTGGGACACGAACGCTTCGTGCGCCTGGCCAGCGCCGCCGGCGCCGAGGTGCGCGTGCGGCCCATGGACCTGGGCAAGATCTTTCCGCTGTCGGGTGGCTTGCCGCTGGGCAAGCGCGCGCCGCAGCGCCAGGCCTACCGGCTGGTGGAACTGCGCCGCTGGAGCGAGTGGCTCGGGCTGCCGCTCAACCTGCACCCGAAGCATTTCCCGGTGTCGGGCGACGCCTCGTGCCGGCTGATCAGCGTGGTGGCCGAGCGCGACGGCACCGAGGCCGCGCTGCGGCTGGCGGGCGCGGTGCTCGCGGCCGTGTGGGTGCAGGAGCGCGACATCGCCGACGCCGACACCCTGGCCGTTCTGCTGCACGAATCTGGCCTGGACGCCGCGCGGCTCGCACAATCGCAGGCCGAAGAAGGCCGGGCCCTGGCCGACGCCCACACCCAGGCCGCCATCGACGCGGGTGTCTTCGGCGCGCCGGCCTACGTCATCGATGGTGAGGTCTACTGGGGCCAGGACCGGCTCGACTTCGTCGAACGCCGCCTGCAGGCCTGATCATCGGTCCATTCCACACCCACAAGGAGCCAGCGCATGAGCGAAACCATCACCCTCAAGGCCGCCGACGGCCATGCCTTTCCCGCCTACATCGCCCGCCCCGCCGGCCCGGCCAAGGGCGGTGTCGTGGTGCTGCAGGAAATCTTCGGCGTCAACTCGCACATCCGCTCGGTGGCCGACCGCTACGCCGCGGCGGGCTACTTCGCCGTGGCGCCCAGCACCTTCTCGCGCATCGGCAAGGGCGATCTGGAGATCGGCTACACCGAGGCCGACATGAAGGAGGGCATGGGCCTGAAGGCCGCCGTGGAGGCGCTGCCCGCGCCCGGCGTGATGCCGGACATCCAGGCCGCGATCGACCATGCCGCGCAGGCCGGCAAGGTCGGCATCGTGGGCTACTGCTGGGGCGGCCTGTTGACCTGGCGCGCGGCCTGCACGCTCAAGGGCCTGAGCGCGGCCGCGCCCTATTACGGCGGCGGCATGACCACGCCCGAGGAGGCCGCGCGAAAGCCCCAGGTGCCCGTGATGGCGCACTTCGGCGACCAGGACCACTGGATCCCGCTCGACACCGTGGAGGCCTTCAAGAAGGCCCAGCCCGGCGCCACCGTGCACGTCTACCACGCCAACCACGGCTTCAACTGCGACCAGCGCGGCTCGTACAACGAAGCGGCCGCCACGCTGGCGCGCGAGCGCACGCTGGCCTTCTTCGCCCAGCACCTGGGCTGACATGGCGCAGCCCCGCCGCGCGTCGCGCGTCGCCCCTCGAGGGGGCGGCACCCGCGGCTCGGCCCAGCCGGTTCCGCGGCGCCGCTGGCTGGGGCTTGTGCTGGCGGGGGTGGTCGGCAGCGCCGCCGCGCAGTACCGCGGCCCCCTGTTCGACGCCCACCTGCACTACAACGTCGAGGCCTGCGGGCACGCCGCCGCGCCCGGGCCCGAGTGCCCGCACCCCCTGGTCGATGTGCTGGACCGCCTGCAGCGCAACGGGGTGCGCGCCATCCTGGCCAATTCGCGCCCCAACGACGGCACGCGCGCCCTGGCCCAGGCGGGCGAGCAGGCGCGGGCCGCTGGCGTGGCCGTGGTGCCCTTCGTGCGGCTCTACCGCGACCGCGCCGACTACAACAACTGGTTCCGCGACCCGAGCATCGTGGACATGGTGAACGCCGAGCTCGCGCGCGGCACGCCCGCCGGCCCCTACCGTGGCCTGGGCGAATTCCACCTGTACGACAGCGCCAACGCCGATGGCCCGGTGGCCAGGCAGCTGATGGCCCTGGCCGATCAGAAGGACTTGGCCATCCTCGCCCACGTGGACGACGTGGCGGTGGAAAAACTCATGGGCCACACGCCCTCCAAAGGCCGCCAGACGCGCCTGATCTGGGCGCACACGGGCATCGGCGGATCGTCCGTGGCGCGCGTGGACGCGCTCTTCGCGCGCTTTCCGCGGCTGCACGGCGAGCTGTCCTACCGCCCCGGCCTCACCTGCGGCGAGGGCACGCTCTGCCCCGAGTGGCGCGCGCTGCTGCTCAAGTACCCCGACCGCTTCCTCATCGGCTCGGACACCTGGGTCAACCAACGCTGGCTGCAGTACGACGGCCTGATGCAGGGCTACCGCGCCTGGCTCGGCACGCTGCCGCCCGAGGTGGCGAAGAAGATCGCCTGGGACAATGGCGCCGCGCTGTTTGGCCTCACCGAACCAAGCCCCCGATGATCCGACTGCACTTCTACCCCAGCACCGCGGCCATGGTGCCGCACATCCTGCTCGAAGAGCTCGGCGTGCCCTACGAGCGCCTGCTCATCGACCGCGAACACGGTGCGCTCGATTCGCCCGCCTACCGCGCGCTCAACCCCAATGGCCTGATCCCCGTGCTGGAGGACGGCGACTTGGTGCTTTATGAAACGGCCGCCATCGGCCTGCACCTCGCCGACACGCACCCCGAGGCGAAGCTGATGCCCGCCCTGGGCACGCGCGAGCGCGCGCACGCCTACAAGTGGCTCATGTGGCTCACCAACACCCTGCAGGCCACGCTCATCGTCTACTTCTACCCGCACCGCTGGGTGAACGAGGCGGGCGGCGCCAGCGAGGCCGAGGTGAAGGCCGTGGCCAAGCGCCGCGTGGGCGTGCTGCTCGACCGGCTCGACGCCGAGCTGGCGCGCCACGGCGGCCCCTGGTTCCTGGGCGAGGCCCATTCGCTGCTGGACGCCTACGCCTTCACCCTGTGCCGCTGGACGCGGCACTTCTCGCCCGATTCGCCGGTGCGCCCCGCGCGCGAGCGGCCGCACCTGGGGCCTTACCTGCGGCGCGTGCTGGAGCGCCCGGCGCTGCGGCGCGTGATGGCCAACGAAGGCCTGGCCGAGCCCTACGTCTGAACCTCAGCGGCCCGAGGAGCGCAGGTAGCGCTTGCGCCAGAAATAGACGCTGAGCGCCACGGCCACGAAGGCCATCGAGCCCATGGCCCACCAGAAGCCCGTGCGCTCGTGCACGAACGGGATGAACTCGAAGTTCATGCCGAAGATGCCGGCGATGAGGTTCAGCGGCAGGAACACGGCGGTCAGCGCGGTGAGCGTGCGCATGATGTCGTTGGTGCGGTTGCTCTGCGCCGAGAAGTGCATCTGCACGGCGGTCTCGGCGTTCTGCTCCAGCCGGCGCACGTGGTGCACCACGCGCTCGATGTGCTCCAGCACGTCGCGGCTGCGCACCTTCAGCAGCTCCAGCCCACGCTGCCCGCCGATGGCGTCCAGGGGCTCCCAGTCTTCCAGCGCCTCGATCCAGTCCTGGATGGCGCTGCGCTGGTCCTCGCAGATTTCGTCGAGGTTGTGCAGCGAGATGCGCGCGTCCAGCAGCGAATTCCAGTTGGTGAAGCGCGTCTTGGGCTGCAGCAGCTCGGACTGCCAGTGGTCGAGCTGGCGCGTGAGTTCGCGCCGCAGGTCCAGGTAGCCGTCCACCATCTGGTTGACGATGCGCAGCATCAGGTCGGCCGGGCTGGTGGGCAGGCCGGCGCCGGCGGCGCGCGGCGCCACGCCGGCGCTGGCCAGCAGGCGCGCCGAGTACTGGTCGAGCACGCCGCAGCCGGCCGGGTGCACGGTCACCAGCACGCGGTCGAACACCGCGAAGCCCACGGGGCTGGTGTCGATGCGCCGCAGCACCGGCGGGCCGCTGCGCTTGACGGGTTCGGTGAGCACCGCGCCGGGCTGCGACATGTCGGTCTCTGCCTGTCCCGCGGCCAGGCGGCGGAACACCAGGATGTCGTACTGCGAGGTGTAGTCGTAGTGCGAGGGCAGCTGGTTGTTGAGCAGGTCGCTCACGTGCAGGTCCACCAGCGTGGTGCCGCACATCACCTGCAGCGCGGCCTGCACGTGGCCGTGCTCCAGCTCGAATTCGCGTCGGCCGCAGGCCACCCAGAGGAAGCCGCGCGCGGGCAGCAGCATGGGCAGCCCGGCGGTTTCGCTCACCGACCCGGGCTGCACGTGAAAGACCCGCATCGCCCGGTCCGCCTCAGCCGCGCAGCAGCCGCGCGGCGTCGCGCGCGAAGTAGGTCAGCACGCCGTCGGCGCCGGCGCGCTTGAAGGCGAGCAGGCTTTCCATCATCACGGCGTCGTGGTCCAGCCAGCCGTTCTGCGCGGCGGCCTTGAGCATGGCGTACTCGCCGCTCACCTGGTAGACGAAGGTCGGCATGGCGAACCCGTCCTTCACGCGGCGCACGATGTCCAGGTAGGGCATGCCGGGCTTGACCATCACCATGTCGGCGCCCTCGGCGATGTCCATCGCCACCTCGCGCAGGGCCTCGTCGCTGTTGCCCGGGTCCATCTGGTAGACCTTCTTGTCGGCCTTGCCCAGGTTGGTGGCCGAGCCCACGGCGTCGCGGAACGGACCGTAGAAGGCGCTGGCGTACTTGGCGCTGTAGGCCATGATGCGCGTGTGGATGCGGCCGTCGGCCTCCAGCGCCTGGCGGATGGCGCCGATGCGCCCGTCCATCATGTCGCTGGGCGCCACGATGTCCACGCCCGCGGCCGCCTGCGTCAGCGCCTGGCGCACCAGGATGGCCACGGTCTCGTCGTTGATGATGTAGTTCGCCTCGTCGAGCACGCCGTCCTGGCCATGGCTGGTGTACGGGTCCAGGGCCACGTCGGTCATCACGCCGAGTTCGGGAAAGCGCTGTTTGAGCGCGCGCACCACGCGTGGCACCAGGCCGTCGGGGTTGGTGGCCTCCTGGCCGTCGGGCGTTTTCAGCGCCGGGTCGATCACCGGGAACAGCGCCATCGCCGGGATGCCCAGCTTCACGCAGTCCTCGGCCACGGGCAGCAGCAGGTCCAGGCTCAGGCGCTCGACGCCCGGCATGGAGGCCACGGCCTCGCGCCGGTTCGCGCCGTCGAGCACGAACACGGGGTAGATCAGGTCGGACGGGTGCAGGCGGTGCTCGCGCACCAGCTCGCGCGTGAAGGGGTCGCGGCGCAGGCGGCGCGGCCGGGCGGCGGGGAAAGGGGCGGGATTCTGCATGAGGGCTATTGTGGCAAACGGCCCATGGCCCCGACGCGGGGGCGCCCGGCGTGCCGCTTTCCACGGAAAAGCGAGCTTTTCGACTACACGGGGGAGTACACCCCCTTCAACATGGTGCAAATTTCGTACATGGCCCGATGCAAGGGCTTCCTGGGCGCTCCCGGAGCCCCCGTCTCACCTTCCAGCGGATCACCGACGTGTTGAAACAAACCATGGCCACTCCGAAGAAAAACCAGCCCGAGGCGGCGGGCACTGCGGGCCAGCAGCAGGGCGACGAGCCCTGGTCCCTGGCCCAGCAGTGCGGGGCCTTGCTCGGTTCCGCGGCGGGGCAGATCAGCGACGCGCTGCAGGCGCTGCAAAGCGGCGTCGACCGGCTCCAGGCGCAGGGCCGCCTCGACAAGCAGGAGCAGTGGGCGCTGAGCGTGCCGCTGGAGCGAATCAAGCGGCTCACGGTGGTGATGCAGCAGCTGCAGCGCTTCCACGCGGGGCACATCCGCCAGTCGCACGAGCGGCTCGACCTGGCCGAGCTGGCCGAGGCCTGCCTGCAGGAGCGCCGCAAGGAGTTCGCGCTGATCGGCGTGGACATGCGGCGCAAGCTCAGGCCGGTGGAGGTGCTGATCGACCCCACCGTCACCCACGCCTTCTTCAACGCCCTGGTCGACTGGGCCCTGCCGCTGGGCCGCCGCATCGACGTGCGCGTGGACGTGAACGACTGGCCGCCGCACGCGCGGCTGCAGGTGCGCGTGCATGGCGAGGAGTCGCCTTCGTCGCGCACGCCCGAACTCGACAACATCGACTGGGCGCTGGTGCGCCAGATCGCCGCCTCCGTCGGCGGCATCGAGCTGCAGCGGCGGGTGACGCCCGAGGGCATCACCGCCGTCGCGATGTTTCAGCGCACGGTGCAGGCCATCGACGGAATGTCGGCCATCGACATCAGCGAAGACCCGTCCTCGGCCTTCAAGACGCTGCAGAACATCTACGCCCTGGTGGTGTCGCCGTCGCTGCAGATCCGCGCCGACGTGCGCGAGGCGCTGCGCGAGATCGGCGTGAACGCCGACAGCGTGGTCGACCTCGACCAGGCCCGCGAGGTGGCGGCGCACCGCATGCCGGGCATCGTGGTCATCGACTCCTCGCTCAAGGGCCCGGCCTTCGAGCAGTTCCGCCGCGGGCTGCTGCGCGAGGCCATGGACATGCCCTTCGTCGAGATTTCCTCGGACGACACCTCGTTCGACATGTCGGGCTTCGGCGAGTTCTCCATGGCCAAGGTCGGCCGGGGCAACATCCGCGAGTCCCTGGGCACGGCGGTGATGTTCGAACTCGCGAAAACGATTTAAGCGGTTGATGTGCGGCCACCAAGGGCCGCCAAAGAGAAGGGCGCCCCAACGGCGCCCTTCTCGCCTTCTGGCGGTGCCCGCCGTCAGGCCGCGGCCTTCACCTTCAGGCGCCAGGCATGCAGCAGCGGCTCGGTGTAGCCGCTGGGCTGCTCCTTGCCTTTGAACACCAGGTCGAGCGCGGCCTGGTAGGCCTTGCTGGTCTTGGCGCGGCCGGCCATGGGCTGGTAGAGCTTGTCGCCCGCGTTCTGCTTGTCCACCTTGGCGGCCATGCGCTCGAAGGTCTCGCGCACCTGCTTTTCGGTGACCACGCCGTGGTGCAGCCAGTTGGCGATGTGCTGGCTGCTGATGCGCAGCGTGGCCCGGTCTTCCATCAGGCCCACGTCGTTGATGTCGGGCACCTTGGAGCAGCCCACGCCCTGGTCGACCCAGCGCACCACGTAGCCCAGGATGCCCTGCGCGTTGTTGTCCAGCTCCTGCTGCTTCTCGGCCGCGCTCCAGTTCGGGTTGGCGCTCACGGGCACGGTGAGCAGGCCGGTGAGCAGGGTGTCGCGTTCCTTGTCGGCGTCGATCTTTTCCAGGTCCTTCTGCACCTCGCTCACCAGTACCTGGTGGTAGTGCATGGCGTGCAGCGTGGCGCCGGTGGGGCTGGGCACCCAGGCGGTGTTGGCGCCGGCCTTGGGGTGGGCGATCTTCTGCTCCAGCATGGCCTTCATGAGGTCGGGCATGGCCCACATGCCCTTGCCGATCTGCGCCTTGCCGCGCAGGCCGCAGGCCAGGCCCACCAGCACGTTGTTGCGCTCATAGGCCTGGATCCAGGCGCTGGCCTTCATGTCGCCCTTGCGCACCATGGGACCGGCCAGCATGGCGGTGTGCATTTCGTCGCCGGTGCGGTCGAGGAAGCCGGTGTTGATGAAGGCCACGCGGCTGGGCGCGGCGGCGATGCAGGCCTTCAGGTTGACCGAGGTGCGGCGCTCCTCGTCCATGATGCCCAGCTTGACCGTGCTGGCCGCCAGGCCCAGCAGCTGCTCGACGCGGCCGAACAGTTCGTCGGCGAAGGCCACTTCGCGCGGGCCGTGCATCTTGGGCTTGACGATGTAGACCGAGCCCTTGCGCGAGTTGCGCAGCGGGTGCTTCTTGTCCTTCTTCAGGTCGTGCACCGCGATGGCGGTGGTGATCACCGCGTCCATGATGCCCTCGGGGATCTCCTTGCCCTCGGGGCCCCACAGGATGGCGGGGTTGGTCATGAGGTGGCCCACGTTGCGCACGAAGAGCAGCGAGCGGCCGTGCAGGCGCACCGCCTTCTTGCCCTTGGGCGCCGTGTACTCGCGGTCGCCGTTGAGGCCGCGGGTCAGCGTCTGGCCGCCCTTGTCGAAGGTTTCGGTCAGCGTGCCCTTGAGGATGCCCAGCCAGTTGCGATAGGCCAGCAGTTTGTCCTCGGCGTCCACGGCGGCCACGGAGTCTTCCAGGTCGAGGATGGTGGACAGCGCGGCCTCGACCACCAGGTCGCTCACGCCCGCGGGGTCGGTCTTGCCGATGGCGCTGTCGGGGCGGACCTGGATTTCCAGGTGCAGGCCGTTGTGCACCAGCAGGACCGCCGACGGCTTCTTGGCGTCGCCCTGGTAACCCACGAACTGCTTCGGATCGGCGAGCTTGCTGGTGCCGCCGCCGGCCAGCGAGACCACCAGCTCACCGTCCTTCACGCGGTAGCCCGTGGAGCCCACGTGCGAGCCCTTCTTCAGCGGGCAGGTGCGGTCCAGCACGTGGCGCGCCCATTCGATGACCTTGGCGCCGCGCTTGGGGTTGTAGCGCGTGCCCTTCTCGCAGCCGCCGTCCTCGGCGATCACGTCGGTGCCGTAGAGCGCGTCGTACAGCGAGCCCCAGCGCGCGTTGGCGGCGTTGAGCGCGTAGCGCGCGTTCAGGATGGGCACCACCAGCTGGGGGCCGGCCTGCACGGCCAGCTCGTCGTCCACGTTCTTGGTGCTCGCCTTCACCTTGCCGGGGTCGGGCACGAGGTAGCCGATGGTTTCGAGGAATTTGCGGTAGGCCGCCATGTCGCGCACCGGGCCGGGGTTGGCGCTGTGCCAGGTGTCCAGCTCGGCCTGCAGGCGGTCGCGTTCGGCCAGCAGGGCGGCGTTCTTGGGCGCCAGGCCGCGCACCAGGGTGTCGAAGCCCTGCCAGAAGGCGGCGGGTTCGGTGCCGGTGCCGGGCAGCACCTCCTCGTTGATGAACTGGTACAGCGCGGTGTCGACCTGCAGGCTGTGGATCTGGGTGCGTGGGGTCATGCAAGGGCTCCGGAAGAAAAAAGCGAAAGGGCGGGTGTCAGAAGAAGTCGAGCACCGCGCGCAGGTGGGTGCCGGTCGCGGTGGGCTGGGTGTCGAGCTGTTCGAAGGGCAGGTTGGCGCGGTTCACCCAGAGGGTCTGGTAGCCGAACCAGGTGGCGCCCAGCGCGTCCCAGGCGTTGCTGCTCACGAAGACGATCTGCCCGCGCGGCAGGCCGGTGGCCTGCTCGCCCAGGGCGTAGAGGGTGGGCGAGACCTTGTAGGCGCGCGCCGCGTCGGCGCTGATGACGTGGTCGAGCAGGCCGTCGAGCCCGGCGCTGCGCAGGGCGATGCCCAGCATCTCCGGGTCGCCATTGGACAGGATGCCCGTGGTCACGCCCTGCGCGCGCAGGGCCTGCAGCACCTCGCGGTTCTCGGGGAAGGACGAGAGGTGGCGGTACTGGTTCATCAGGCTGGCCGCCGCCTCGGCGTAGTCGTCCCAGCGCTCGGCGGCCTGCGGCACCAGGGCCTGGATGGCGTAGCGCAGCGCGCGCTCGGTCAGCTCCCAGAAGGGCCGGTAGTGGGCCGGGTCGCCGCTCATGGTGACCAGGCGCGAGTAGTCCAGCTGGCGTTCGCGCCACAGCACGGCCAGGCGCGCCCCCCGGCCGGGGAACAGCTGCTCCGCGCGCAGGCCCACGCTGTACACGTCGAACAGCGTGCCGTAGGCGTCGAAGAGCACGGCGCGGGGTTTGGCCATGGGAAGGCACTGTATTGCAAACATCGGCGTGCATTGAGACGCTCGCGCGCGATGGATCCATGACTTTTTTGTGTGTAATCTGCGCCTGTTTGCCCAGGAGACCCGATTGAGCCCCGATACCCTCGATACCCCCGCCACCCCACCCCTGCCGCTCGCCGGCATCCGTGTCGCCGAGTTCTCGCACATGGTGATGGGCCCCATGTGCGGCATGGTGCTGGCCGACCTGGGCGCGGAGGTGATCAAGGTGGAGCCGCCGGGGGGCGACAACACGCGCCGCCTGCTGGGCTCGGGCGCCGGTTTCTTCCCGCTGTTCAACCGCAACAAGAAGAGCCTGGTGCTGGACCTGCAGACCGAGGAGGGCCGCGAGGCCGCGCTGCGCCTGGTGGCCACGGCCGACGTGCTGGTGGAGAACTTCAAGCCCGAGACCATGCGCAAGCTGGGTCTGGACCATGAGAGCCTGAGGGCGCGCTTCCCGCGCCTGATCCACGTCAGCCACAAGGGCTTCCTGCCCGGGCCCTACGACCACCGCACCGCGCTCGACGAGGTGGTGCAGATGATGGGCGGCCTGGCCTACATGACCGGGCGGCCCGGCGACCCGCTGCGCGCGGGCAGCAGTGTCAACGACATCATGGGCGGCATGTTCGGCGCCATCGGCGTGCTGGCCGCGCTGCGCGAGCGCGAGCGCAGCGGGCGCGGCCAGGCCGTGCAGAGCGCGCTGTTCGAGAACAACATCTTCCTGGTGGCCCAGCACATGCTGCAGTACGCGGTGACGGGCGCGCCCGCCAACCCCATGCCGCAGCGCATCTCGCCCTGGGGCATCTACGACGTGTTCACCGCGGCCGGGGGCGATCAGATCTTCCTGGCGGTGGTGAGCGACACCCAGTGGGCCATCTTCTGCAGCGCCATGGGCTGGGCCGACTGGCGGGACGACGCTCGGCTGCGGACCAACAACGATCGGGTGCGCGCGCGCGATTGGCTCATCCCCGAGTTGCGCGCGCGCGTGGCCGAGCGCCCGGCGGCCGAACTGGCCGAGCTGTTCGAGCGCCACGGCCTGCCCTTCGCGCCCATCGCCAAGCCGCACGAGCTGCTGGACGACCCGCACCTGCGGGCCACCGGCGGCCTGGCGCCCATCACCCTGCCGGACGGCGAGCGCGCCGGCCAGACCGTGCAGACCGTGCCGCTGCCCTTCACGCTGGGCGAGCAGCGCCTGCCGGTGCGCAGCCCGCCGCGCCTGGGCGCCGACAGCGCCGAGGTGCTGCGCGCCCTGGGCTACGACGCGGCGAGCGCGGAGCGCCTGTCGCGCACCACAGCAAAGGGCTGAGGGCCGTGGACAAGCTCAAGCAGCTCGAAACCTTCGTTTCGGTGGCCACGCGCGGCAGCCTCACGGCGGCGGCGCGCGCCGAGTCGGTGGCGCCGGCCATCATTGGCCGCCGGCTCGATGCGCTCGAATCGCGCCTGGGCGTGAAGCTGCTGGTGCGCACCACGCGGCGCATCTCGCTCACGCACGAAGGCAGCGCCTTCCTGGAGGACTGCCAGCGCCTCCTGACCGACCTGTCGAACGCCGAGGCAAGCGTGAGCGCGGGCGGCGTGAAGGCCAGCGGGCACCTGCGCATCACCGCGCCGGCGGGCTTTGGCCGGCGCCACGTGGCGCCGCTGGTGCCGCGCTTTCGCGACCTGCACCCGGAGGTGACGGTCTCGCTCAACCTGTCCGACCGCGTGGTGGACGTGGCCGGCGAAGGCTACGACTGCGCGGTGCGCGTGGGCGATCTGCCGGACTCGTCGCTGGTGAGCGTGCGCCTGGCCGACAACCGCCGCCTCTGCGTGGCCGCGCCGGCCTACCTGCAGCGGCGCGGCACGCCCGACACGCCGGCCGACCTGGCGCGGCACGACTGCCTCACCCTGTCCAGCGACGCCTCGCAGACGCGCGGCTGGGCCTTCTCACAGCCGGCCGAGGGCGGCGGGGACGGGCGCGAGATCCACTACCTGCGCCCCGGCGGCCCCATGGACTGCAGCGACGGCCAGGTGCTGCACGAGTGGTGCCTGGCGGGCCAGGGCATCGCCTGGCGCAGCACCTGGGAGGTGGAGGCCGACGTGGCGGCGGGCCGCCTGGTGCGCGTGCTCGACGACTTCGCCGCGCCGCCCAACGGCATCTACGCGCTGTTCCCGCAGCGCAAGCACCTGGCGCTGCGCGTGCGGCTGTGGATCGACTACCTCAAGCACGAGTACGGGCGGGGGGAGTACTGGACGGGGCGCTGAGCGCGGCGGGCAGCAGGGCTTCGCCGCGTCCGGCCCTGCCCAGGCGTTCCCCCGAGCCCGTGCACACGCACGACCACCCGTTGTAGCGCGTCTCATCTTCCCGCCCGCAGGCGTTCGCGTACGCGATCGCCAGGCCGAAGCGCCGGGCCGCCTCGGGCAGGCGGGTTTGCTGCACCGCGTCGTAGCCGACCATGTTGGCCGTGGGCACCAGCGCCGCGTGCGCGCCCGCGGCGGCGAGCTGGCGCAGCGGTTCGTCGTGCTCCACGTCGAAGCAGATCAGCAGGCCCAGGCGCCAGCCGCGCCAGTCGAACCCCGCGGGCGGAGCGCCGCCGGGCGTGAAGCGCAGGGCGTCGCCGTCGCCGAACAGGTGGATCTTGCGGTGCACCGCGAGCAGCGCGCCGGTGCCGTCGATCGCGGCGGCGCTGTTGAAGGGCCGGGCCGCGCCGCTCGCCTCGGGCCAGCCGGTGACGATGCCCAGGCCATGGCGCCGCGCCAGGTCGCGCACCGCCCGCAGCAGCGGGCCGTCGGCCGGCTCGGCGAGCGCGGACAGGCGCGCGGGATCGATCAGGTAGCCGGTGAGGAACATCTCGGGCGTGATGAGCCAGTGCGCGCCCTGGGCGGCGGCCTCGCGCGCGGTGGCGTCGAGCCGCTGGAGCGCTTCGCCGCTGTCGCGGGGGTGCGGCGTCTGCCAGAGCGCCAGGCGCAGCGGCCCCATCGCCTCAGTCCCCCAGCGCCACCGGCCCGATGCCCGGCCAGGCCTCGCAGGGCCCGGGGTTGTCGGCGTGGCTGGCGCCGCCCAGGTGGCGCACCATGCCCGCCACCGCGTTCAGCGCGGTCTGCACGGCGCCCTCCACCCAGGCCGGCGTGAAGGACACGTCGTCGCCGGCCAGGAAGAGGCCGCGCTCGGCCTCGGGCAGGGCCTCCTGCATGAAGTGGCCAACCATGCGGTGGTTGTAGCGGTAGTGGCCCGGCAGCGCGCCTTTGAAGGCGCCCAGGAAGTAGGGGTCGGCCTCCCAGGAGACGCTGATCGGGTCGCCGATCACGTGGCTGGCGATGTCCACGTCGGGGTAGATCTGTTTCAGCGCCGACAGCGCCAGCTGCACGCGCCGGGCGGTCGGGTGCGGCAGCATCTTGAGCGCGTCGCTCATCCAGGCGTAGCTCAGGCAGATCACGCCGGGCTTGTCCGGGCCGTTGTCGAACAGGTAGGTGCCGCGCGTGAGCCGGTCGGTGAGCGTCATGCCCATCACCGGCCAGCCGTCGGCGCGCAGGTCGTTCCAGAATGGCCGGTCCACCATGACGAAGGTTTTGGACGATTGCATGTAGCGCGTGCGGTCCAGCGCCATCCAGAGCTTGTGCGAGAACAGCGACTCCTCCACCGCGATCTGCGTGGTGAGCAGCCAGCTCTGGCAGGTGACCAGCACGGCCGGGTAGCGGCGCGTATTGCCGAGCACGTCGGTGACGGCGATCTGTCCGTGCGGCGCGCGCGCGATGGCCGCCACGCCCGGGCGCGGCGCGCCGCCATGCAGCTGGGCGAGCGAGGTGCCGGCCCCCCAGTGCCGCAGTTCGCGGGCTGCTGGCGCGCGCAGCCACAGGCCCTGCGGCACCTGCTGCACGCCGCCCACCACCAGGTGCTGGTTCTCGTCGCAACCGGTGAGCACCACGCGCAGGATCTCCAGCATGGAGTTGGGAAAGTCCGAGTCCCAGCCGCCGGTGCCGAAGCCCACCTGGCCGAAGACCTCGCGGTGGTGGAAGGACAGGCGCTGGAAGGCGCCGGACTGGGCGACGAAGTCGTAGAAGGTGCGGTCGTCCCAGCGCGGCACCAGGGCGTCCCATAGGGCCTTCAGGCGCGGCACGTCGCGCTCGCGCAGGGCGTCCTGCAGGCCGGTGAAGCCGGCGCCTTCTTCCAGCGCGTCGGCCCAGGCCCGGGCCACCTCGGTGAACAGCGGTGGCAGGTCGGCCAGGCGGCGCGCGCGGTGCGTGCGGCCTTCGAGGTCGATCACCGTGCAGCCGGCGGCCGGCGTGAGCGGGTTGGGGAAGGGCTTGGTGGCCAGGCCGAGTTGGTCCACGTAGTGGAAGAAGGCCGTGCCCGAGCGCGGGAAGCGCATGCCGCCGAGCTCGGCCACCACGCCCTGGCCGCCCTCGAAGGCCTGGGAGCGCAAGCGCCCGCCCAGGCGCGAGGCCTCGTACACCACGGGCTTGAGGCCCAGCTTCATCAGCTCGTGCGCGGCCGTCAGGCCGGCCATGCCGGCGCCGACGATGGCCACCTCGCTGCCCAGCCGCTCGCGCGGCAGCGCGCCCAGGCCCGCGGGATGGCCCAGCCAGTCGTCGTAGGCGAAGGGGAAGTCGGGGCCGAAGACGGTGACGGGTTTCTTCGATGGCATGGTGCTCAGAACAGCGAAGCCAGCAGCCAGGCGGCCGTGCCCCACATCATGAGCGCCACCAGGCCATCCAGCACGCGCCAGATGTGCAGGGAGTTGAGCCGGCGGCCGGCCCAGAAGGCGGCCGCGCCCAGGGCGGTGAACCAGATCAGCGAACCCGTGGCGGCGCCCAGGCCGAAGACCTCGCTCGCCGGGCCGTAGGCCAGCGAAGCGGTGCCGATCAGCACGGCGGTGTCCAGCCAGGCGTGTGGGTTGAGCCAGGAAAAGGCCAGGGCCGAGAACACCGCCTGGCGGCGCGTGGTGGGCGGCGGCGCCAGCGGCTGGCCCTCCAGCGTGCGGGCCAGCGGCGAGCGAAAGCGCTGGAATGCCTGCCAGCCGTAGACCGCCAGGAACAGCACGCCCGCGCCGATCAGCGCGCCTTGCAGCTTGTCCGACAGGCCGCCGAGCTGGGCCAGGCCCAGCACGCCCAGGGCAATGAGCGCCATGTCGGACAGGGCGCACAGGGCCACCGTCAGCCACAGGTGCTGGCGCTGCAGGCCCATGCGCAGCACGTGCGCGTTCTGCGGGCCGATGGCCATGATCAGCGACAGGCTCAGCACCATGCCGGCGGAGAAAACGGGAAAGCTCAGGGTCATGGATGTCTCGGGTTCGGGTGACAGCGGGGCGCATGGTGCCGCAAAGCCGGCTGATGTTTAATGCAGTTGATTCGAAATCCAATCACTCAAATTTGACTTAAGCAATGCTCGACCCCCGCCCACTGGAAGCCCTGGCCGCCGTGGTGGAGCACGGCGGCTTCGGTCCGGCCGCGCGCGCGCTCCAGCTCACGCTGGCCGCGGTGTCGCTGCGCATCAAGTCGCTGGAAGACCAGCTCGGCCAGCGGCTGCTGGTGCGCGGCAAGCGCGTGCGCGCCACGCCGGCCGGCCAGGCCCTGCTGGGCCACGTGAAGCAGGTGCGGCTGATGGAGGCCGACCTGCTGGCCGGCCTGGTGGGGGGCGAGGCGCGCGCGGGCGAGCGCTGGCAGAGCCTGTCGGTGGCGATCAACGCCGACTCGGTGTCGAGCTGGTTCCTGCCCGCCGTGGCGCCGCTGCTGGCGCGCCAGCGACTGCTGCTGGAGGTGGTGATCGACGACCAGGACCACACCCACGACGCCCTCAAGCGCGGTGACGTGGTGGGCTGCGTGACCACCCGCGCCGACGCCATGCGTGGCTGCGTGGCCGAACCCCTGGGCGTGATGCGCTACCACTGCGTGGCCACGCCCGCCGTGGTGCAGCGCTGCCGCACGCCGCGCGGCGCGGTCTCGCCGCACCGGCTGCTGGCCCAGCCGGCCGTCATCTTCAACCGCAAGGACGCGCTGCAGGACGCCTTCCTGGAGCAGCACATCGGCCTGCGCCAGCCGGCCTACCCGCGCCACTACGTGCCCGCGGTGGAGGCGTTCGAAACCGCCATCGAGCTGGGCATGGGCTGGGGCATGGTGCCCGAGCAGCACCTGCCCAAGCACCCGGCCCTGACCGAACTGCTGCCCGGCGCCACGGTGGATGTGGCCCTGTACTGGCAGCACTGGACGCACGAACCGCCGTCGGCCCAGCGGCTCACGGCCGCGGTGAAGGCGGCCGCGCGCGAGCGCCTGGCCCCGCTGGCGGGTCCCGCGGGCCCGGCCCGGGCCGCCACCTAAAATCGCGCGATGCTCCAGATCCAACAAGACCTGCTCTCGGCCCTGCGCGACGAGCTGGACAAGCTCAGCCCCGGCGCGGGCGAGAAGGCCGCCTTCGAGTCGCCCAAGGTGGCGGCCCATGGCGATTTCGCCGTCACCGCGGCCATGCAGCTGGCCAAGCCACTCAAGCTCAACCCGCGCGCCGTGGGCGAGCAGCTGCGCGCGGCCCTGCTGGCCCAGCCGGTGTATCAGCGCTGGGTCGAGGCGATCGAGATCGCTGGCCCGGGCTTCATCAACATCCGCTTGAAGCCCGAGGCCAAGCAGCAGGTGGTGCGCGAGGTGCTGTCGGCGGGTGAGGGTTTCGGCCGCCAGCCGGCCAACGGCCAGCGCCTGATGGTCGAGTTCGTCTCGGCCAACCCCACCGGCCCGCTGCACGTGGGCCACGGTCGCCAGGCCGCGCTGGGCGACGCCATCTGCAACCTGTACCAGACCCAGGGCTGGGACGTGCACCGCGAGTTCTATTACAACGACGCGGGCGTGCAGATCAACACCCTGGCCACGTCCACGCAGCTGCGCGCCCAGGGCGTGAAGCCCGGCGACGCCGGCTGGCCCGAGTCGGCCTACAACGGCGACTACATCCAGGACATCGCCAACGACTTTCTCGCGAAGCGGACCGTGACGGCCGATGACCGCGCCTTCACCGCCAGCGGCGACGTGAACGACCTCGACGGCATCCGCCAGTTTGCCGTCGCCTACCTGCGCCACGAGCAGGACCTCGACCTGCAGGCCTTCGCGGTCAAGTTCGACCACTACTACCTCGAGTCCAGCCTGTACACCAGCGGGCGCGTCGAGGCCGCGGTGAACCGGATGGTCGCCAACGGCAAGACCTACGAGCAGGACGGCGCGCTGTGGCTGCGCAGCACCGACTACGGCGACGACAAGGACCGCGTGATGCGCAAGTCCGACGGCTCGTACACCTACTTTGTGCCCGACGTGGCGTACCACATCGCCAAGTGGGAGCGCGGCTTCAGCAAGGTCATCAACATCCAGGGTACCGACCACCACGGCACCATCGCGCGCGTGCGCGCCGGGCTGCAGGCGGCCGACGTGGGCATCCCCGCCGGCTACCCCGACTACGTGCTGCACACCATGGTGCGCGTGGTGCGCGGCGGCCAGGAGGTGAAGATCAGCAAGCGCGCGGGCAGCTATGTCACGCTGCGCGACCTCATCGAATGGACCAGCAAGGACGCGGTGCGCTTCTTCCTGCTCAGCCGCAAGCCCGACACCGAATACACCTTCGACGTCGACCTGGCCGTGCAGCAGAACAACGACAACCCGGTCTACTACGTGCAGTACGCGCACGCGCGCATCTGCTCGGTGCTGGCGGGCTGGGGCGGCGACGCCGCCACGCTGTCCGGTGCCGACCTGTCGCCGCTGGACACCCCGGCCGCGCAGGCCCTGATGCGCCAGATCGCCAAGTACCCCGAGATGCTCGGCGCCGCCGCGCGCGACTTCGCGCCGCACGACGTCACCTTCTACCTGCGCGAGCTTGCCGCGAGTTACCACAGTTACTACGACGCCGAACGCATCCTGGTCGATGATGAAGCGGTCAAGCGCGCTCGCCTCGCGCTCGTCGCCGCCACCCGGCAGGTGCTGCACAATGGCCTGGCCGTGCTGGGCGTGAGCGCGCCGCAGAAGATGTAAGAGCCACCATGAGCAAAAAATCCTCCTCCACCCCTTCGTCGCGCAGCAGCCTGGGCGGCACGTTGGTGGGCTTCATCGTCGGCCTGTTGGTCGGCCTGGCCGCGGCGCTGGCCGTGGCGGTCTACGTGACCCGTGTGCCCGTACCCTTCGTTGACCGCGGCCTGTCGCGCAGCGCCGAGGACGACGCCAAGGAAGCCGAGCGCAACAAGGGCTGGAACCCCAACCGGTCCGTCGGCGGCATGCCCGCCCCGGCGACCCCCGCGCCCGGCAGCGAAGGCGCCATCACCGCGCCAGGCACCGCCGGCACCTTGCCGCCCGCCGGCGCCCCCGCGCCCTCGGCCGACCCGCTGGGCGACCTGGCCCGCTCGCGCACGGAGCAGCAGGCCCCGGCGGCCGCGCCGGCCAAGCCCGGTGCGGCGCCCGCCGAAGCCCCCGCGCCCGGCGCCGACCCCTATACCTACTTCGTGCAGGCCGGCGCCTTCCGCAACGCGCCCGAGGCCGAGGCCCAGCGCGCGCGCCTGGCCATGCTGGGCATCGCCGCCACGGTGGACGAGCGCGAGAACGCCGGCCGCACCCTGTACCGGGTGCGCGTGGGCCCCTTCGCCCAGAAGGCCCTGGCCGACCTGACGATCGAGCAGTTGCAGGTCAACGGCGTCGAGTCGGCCCTGGTGCGCGTGCAGCGCTGACCCGGGCCGGGCGCGCGGGAACTTCCCGCGCCCGGCCAGGCCCCAAACGCTGGTTCATACCCCTTGGAGAGCCATCCCATGCGTCGTCGCGATTTCACCCTGTCCCTGCTCGCCACCGGCACCGCACTGCCGGCCCTGGCCCAGCGGGTCGCCCCGAAAGAGGGCGCCGAGTACCTGCGCCTGGGCAAGCCCGTGCCCGTCGAGGCGCCGGCCGGCAAGGTGGAGGTGGTGGAGTTCTTTGCCTACTCCTGCATCCATTGCTTCAACTTCGAGCCGCTGCTGCAGGACTGGGAGAAGCGCAGGCCCGAGGGCGCGGTGCTGCGCCGCGTGCCGGTGGCCTTCAGCCCGGCCTTCGTGCCCATGCAGCGCCTGTACTACACGCTGGAGTCCATGAACCTGGTGGAACGCCTGCACGCCGAGGTGTTCAAGGCCATCCATGTGGAGCGGCTGCCGCTGACCACGCCGGCGCCGATCACCGACTGGGTGGTCAAGCAGGGCGTGGACCGGGCGAAGTTCTCCGAGATCTTCAACCACGCCGACACGCAGAAGAAGGCCGAGCGCGCCGCGGCGCTGCAGGACGCCTACGGTGTCGAGGGCACGCCCGCGCTGGGCGTCGCTGGCCGCTACTACATTCCCGGCCAAGGGCCCAAGACGCTGACCATCGCCAACTGGCTGATCATGGAAGCGCGCAAAGGGTGATGCACCCCCGCCGCGCTTCGCGCGGCCCCTCGAGGGGAGGGTCTGCGGCCCGGCACTGCGGGTGGCGCCCTGTTTCTGGCGGGCGGTTTGTCAGACCGGGGCGGGTGGGTGTTTAGAATGCATGCAAGTTTCGTGCCCTTGACATGCCACACGCCCTTCCTCCCTTGCACCGCCTCGCCCTTGGCCTGCTGACCGCCTGCGCGCTGGCGGGCGCCGCCCAGGCCGAGCAGGCCGACCGGCTCAAGCCCATGAACGCCGAGTCGGACAACCTGCGCTACGACGACGCGCGCCAGCTCAGCATCTTCACCGGCAACGTGGTCATCACCAAGGGCACCATCGTGATCCGCGGCGCCCAGGTCGAGGTGCGACAGGACGCGCAGGGCCACCAGTTCGGCGTCGTGCTGGGCAGCCCGGGCTACTTCAAGCAAAAGCGCGAAGGCCTCAACGAGTTCATCGAGGGCGAGGCCAAGCGCATCGAGTACGACAGCAGCGCCGACAAGGTGCGCTTCATCGGCGACGCCGTGCTGCGCCGCTACCTGGGCACCCAGCTCAACGACGAGACGCGCGGCAGCGTGATCGTCTACGACAACCGCAGCGAGGTGTTCACCGTCGAGAGCAGCCCGGCCGGCGCCACGCCCGGCAATCCCTCGGGCCGGGTGCGCGCCACGCTCACGCCGGTGCCGCGCGAAGGCCAGCCCGCCCCGGCGCCCGCGCCCGCCCCCACGCCGCTGCGCCCGTCGGGTGAGCTCGGCGGAGGACGCCCGTGAGCGCCAGCGAGTCGCCCTCGACCACCTTCCCCGAAACCCAGTTGCTGGCCACCAGCCGGCTGGAGGCCACGGGGCTGAAGAAGTCCTACGGCAGCCGCCTGGTGGTCAAGGACGTTTCGCTCGCCGTGGACAAGGGCGAGGTGGTGGGCCTGCTGGGCCCCAACGGCGCCGGCAAGACGACCTCCTTCTACATGATCGTCGGCCTGCTGCGCGCCGACGGCGGGCAGATCCTGCTCGACAACCAGTCCATCGAGCGCCTGCCCATCCACCGCCGCGCGCGCCTGGGCCTGGGCTACCTGCCGCAGGAGGCCTCGATCTTCCGCAAGCTCACCGTGGCGCAGAACGTGCGCGCCGTGCTGGAGCTGCAGGTGGACGCGCGCGGCCGCCCGCTGAGCGCCGCCGCCATCGACGAGCGCCTGGACACGCTGCTGCGCGACCTGCACGTGGACCACCTGCGCGATTCGCCCGCGCCGGCGCTGTCGGGCGGCGAGCGCCGCCGCGTCGAGATCGCGCGCGCGCTCGCCACCGATCCGCGCTTCATCCTGCTCGACGAGCCCTTCGCCGGCATCGACCCGATCGCGGTGATCGAGATCCAGCGCATCATCGGCTTCCTCAAGTCGCGCGGCATCGGCGTGCTCATCACCGACCACAACGTGCGCGAGACCCTGGGCATCTGCGACCGCGCCTACATCATCAACGACGGCCATGTGCTGACCAGCGGCACGCCGTCGGACATCGTCGAGAACGCCGACGTGCGCCGGGTCTACCTCGGCGAGCATTTCCGGATGTGATGAAGCAGAGCCTGTCGCTACGCGTCTCGCAGCACCTGGCGCTGACGCCCCAGCTGCAGCAGTCGATCCGCCTGCTGCAGCTTTCGACGCTGGAGATGGCGCAGGAGGTCGAGCAGATGCTCGACGAGAACCCCTTCCTGGAACGCGCCGACGAAGGCCTGGAGCGCGAGGAATTCGGCCTGGCCGCGACCGATGCGCCGGTGAGCGCGGGCGAGCAGATCGCCGACGCCGCGTCCGCCGCCGGCCCGGGCGCCGACGCCGGGGAGGGGCGCAACGAAGACAAGGCCAGCGCCACCGACGGCGACGCGGTGGAGGCCAGTGTGGACGGCGCCTCGCCGGTGGAAGAGAGCTGGGACGGCGACGGCACGGTGGAGATGGCGCCCGACGACAGCGAGTGGGGCGGCGACGCGCCGCCGCGCGGCAGCGGCTCCGGCGATGACGAAGAGACCGCCAGCGCGGCCGACCTCGCGCGCGCCCTGGTGTCGCTGCAGGACCATTTGCACGAGCAGGCGCGCTGCCTGCGCCTGTCCGAGGCGGATGCTGCCGCGCTGCACTTCCTGATCGAATCGCTGGACGAGGACGGCTACCTCGCCGACCCGCTGCCCGAACTCGCGCTGGCGCTGCTGCGCCTGCAGGGTGAGGCCACCGCCAAGGCCGACCCGTCCGACGCCGCCGCCACCGAACGCCTCGACGCGGCCGAGCAAGGGCTGCGCACCGCCCTGCAGCTGCTGCAGCACATGGACCCGCCCGGCGTGGGCGCGCGCGACCTGGCCGAGTGCCTGAAGCTGCAGATCCTGGAGCTGCGCAACACGCCCGAGGCGCGCGCCGCGCTGGCGATCTGTGGGCAGCCGCTGGAGCTGATCGCCAAGCGCGACGTGCGCAAGCTGGTGCAGCTGTGCCGCGCCGACGAGGACACCGTGCGCGGCGCGCTCGCGCTGATCGCGCGGCTGGAGCCCAAGCCCGGACGCCGCTTCGCGGACGTCGAGCGCAACATCGTCGTGCCCGACGTCATCGTCACGCGCGCCGGCCGCGGCTTCAAGGTGGTGCTCAACCCCGACGTGATGCCGCGCCTGCGCGTGCACGACGTGTACGCCAACGCCATGCGCCAGAACCGCGGCGGGCGCGATGGCGGCGAAGGCGGCCACGCCGCCATGCAGCAGCGCCTGCAGGAGGCGCGCTGGTTCATCAAGAACATCCAGCAGCGCTTCGACACCATCCTGCGCGTGTCCAGCGCCATCGTCGAGCGCCAGCGCAACTTCTTCATGCACGGCGAGCTCGCCATGCGCCCGCTGGTGCTGCGCGAGATCGCCGACGAACTGGGCCTGCACGAATCCACCATCAGCCGCGTGACCACGGCCAAGTACATGGCCACGCCTTTCGGTACCTACGAACTGAAGTACTTCTTCGGCTCCTCGCTGGGCACCGAGACCGGCGGCAACGCCTCCAGCACCGCGGTGCGCGCGCTGCTCAAGCAGTTCATCGCCGCCGAGGCGCCGGCCAAGCCGCTGTCGGACAACCAGCTCTCCGACCTGCTCAAGGAGCAGGGCATCGAGTGCGCGCGCCGCACCGTGGCCAAGTACCGCGAGGCCATGCGCATCGCCCCGGCCAACCTCCGAAAATCGCTTTGAACCAGCTCCAGCTCTTTCTCCCCTGCGCCGCCGGCGTGGAGGACTTTCTCGCCGTTGAGGTGCAGCGCATCACCGGCATCGGCGCGCTGCAGCGCTCGCGCGGCGGCGTCTCGCTCGAGGCCTCGTGGCGCGACGCGCTGCGCCTGAACCTGCACAGCCGGCTCGCGCAGCGCGTGCTGGTGCGCCTGTGGCACGGCCCCTACCGTGCCGAGCAAGACCTCTACGCGGCCGCCGCCGAGGTGGCCTGGGAGATCTGGTTCACGCCGCGCCAGACCATCAAGGTCGAACTCACCGCGCAGCACAGCCCGCTCAAGAGCCTGAACTTTGCCGCCCTCAAGATCAAGGACGCCGTCTGCGACCGCTTTCGCGACAAGCGCGGCGAGCGCCCCAGCGTGGACACCCAGCGGCCCGACGTGCGCCTGTTCGGCCACCTCACCGCCGAGACGCTCACGCTCTACATCGACACCACCGGTGAGCCGCTGTTCAAGCGCGGCTGGCGCGAGGACAAGGGCGACGCGCCGCTGAAGGAAACCCTGGCCGCCGCCATGATCGCCGCCACCGGCTGGGACGCGCAGGCGCGCGAGGCCGCCACGCTGGCCGAGGTGCCGCCGCTGGCCGACCCCTGCTGCGGCAGCGGCACGGTGCTCATCGAGGCCGCGCAGATCGCGCTGAACATCGCCCCGGGCGGCCAACGCCGCTTCGCCTTCGAGAAGCTGCTGCCCTTCCAGCCGCACGTGTGGCAGGGCCTGCGCGACGAGGCGCGCGCGGCCGAGCGGCCCTGGCCCGCCGGCCAGGCGCCCATCGTCTTCGGCAGCGACGTGGCCTTCCGCATGGTCGACTTCGCCCGGCGCAATGCCGAGCGCGCGCGCGTGGCCCAGGCGATCGAGCTGCGCGGCGGCGACGCCCTGCAGCGCCTGCCGCCCAGCCCGCGCGCGGGCGTGCTGCTGCTCAACCCGCCCTATGGCGAGCGCATCGCCGCCGCCGGCGTGGCCGGGCGCAACGCGGCCGAACGCGCCAGCGGTGCCGGCGCCGAGCGCGGGGGGCGCGAACAGGCGCGCGACGAGGACGGCCAGGCCGCCGACGCCTTCTTCGAGCGCCTGGCCGCGCACTGGAAATCGCACTACGCCGGCTGGACCGCCTGGCTGCTCACGCCCGACCTGAAACTGCCCGGCCGCATGCGCTTCAAGGAATCGCGCCGCGTGCCGCTGTGGAACGGCCCCATCGAGTGCCGGCTGTTCCGCTTCGACCTGAAGGCCCGTCGGAATGACGCGGTCTGACCCAGAAACGCCAGGGAACCGGCTGTGCCGGTCCGTCGGCGTTGCCCCCTCGGAGGGGTCGCGCGAGGCGCGGCAGGGGGGGGCTCTTGCTCTGGTCGTCATCGACACCAACGTCGTGCTCGACCTGTTCGTCTTCGACGACCCCGCCGTGGCGCCGCTGCGCGCCGCGCTGGTGCAGGGCCGCGTGGCCTGGATCGCCAGCGAGGCCATGCGCGAGGAGCTGCGGCGCGTGCTGGACTACCCGCACCTCGCGCGCCGCCTGGACGGTGGCGGGCCCGATGCCGTGCTGGCCGCGTTCGACCGCCACGCGCGGCGCGTGGCGCCTGCCGCCAAGGCCGCGTTCACCTGTCGCGACCCCGACGACCAGCGCTTCATCGACCTGGCCGTGGCGCATGGCGCCGCGCTGCTCAGCAAGGACGCCCATGTGCTGGCGCTGGCGCGCCGCCTCGCGGGCATCGGCGTGCCCGTGCGCCGCGCCTGGGCGCCGAGCGCTGAGGGGGCCGTGGCGTGAGCGCCTGGCCCGTGGCCGCGCTGCTCGCGCTGTTGGCGGGGCTGTCGCCGGCCCGGGCCCAGGACGCGGCACGCTGCGGTCCCGTGGGGCCGGCTGGCCAGCAGCGCTGTGCCTTGCCCGACGGCTCCAGCCTGCTGCGCGTGATGGGCGCGGACGGCCGCCGCGCCCTGGTGCTGTTGCGCCGCTGGGCCGACGGCAGCCTGGCCGAACTGCGCTGCGCGCCCACCAGCCTGCTGCCCGAGGACCGCGAGCCCTGCGGCCATGGCGGCGCGCTCGCCGAGGTCACGCTCTACCGCGAACCCGGCAAGCCGCTGGGCACCGTGAGCCACCGGCGCGGCGTGCTGATGCGCCAGGTGATCGTGAACCCGCAAGGCGGCGTGGTGCGCAGCGAGGAGCTCGTCGAGGACAGCGGCGGTCCCGACCGCCGCATCAAGCGCGTGTACTACCCCTCGGGGCAGTTGCGGCACGAGATCGACCTGGCCGAGCCGCCGCCCGAGCAGTACCACGGCCGCGAGGGCGTGGGCCGCGAGTTCGCCGAGTCGGGCCAGTTGACGCAGGAGGTGGAGTGGGCCGCGGGGCGCGAGCGGCGCATCCGCCAGTGGCACCTCAACGGTCAGCTCAAGATGGAGCAGACCATCCGCCGCCTGGGCCGCGACGAGCTGCGCGAGACGCGCAGTTTCTACGAGGACGGCGCGCCGGCGGCGCTCAACCGCGAGCGCAACGGCCGCCTGTTCGGCTGGCAGCAGTACCACGCGCCCGGCGGCGCGCTGCAGCGCGAGGAGGAATACGGGGAGCGTGGCCTGCTGCTGCGCCTCAGGCTCTACGACCCCAGCGGCCGGCTGCTGCGCGATGAGCGGGTGAACGAGGATCCGTCGAGCAGCTGAGGCTGGGGGCCAGCTGGGCTGGCTGGCCCTCTCGCTGTTGTTGCAGCCTTGCTGGCGTCGGCTTCGCATGGGCCGCCGGTGTGGGTGCCCGTTCTCCGGCCCACGCTCGCGGTCCACCACCTGGGTAGGCCTGCGTTGTCTCTTCAACACCGCTTCGGCGCTCAGCCTCTGTGGCAGCCGCGAATGGGGCCTGCGCCCGGGCACCCACACCGCCGTCCCCGAAACGGGCGGGCCGGCCAAAGAAGACCGGACACCCTTCGAGCGTTGATCGCTGGCCAAATGGAATCTGACCCCGATTTCGCGCTGTGGCCCCGATGTCCTTGGTCTGCTCGCGTGTCACTCTCGACGGATGGAGGGGTTCGCGGGCGCAGGCCCCATTCGCGGCTGCCACAGAGGCTGAGTGCCGGCACGGTGTTGAAGAGACAACGCAGGCCTACCGGGGTATGCGCCCGCGAGCGTGGGCCGGAGAACGCGGACCCCGCCAGCCGTCAGCGCGAAGCCGTCAGCGCGAAGCCGTCAGCGCGAAGCCGGCGAGCGAAGTCACCGAGCGAAGTCACCCAGAGAAACTGCCGCGTGCAGCCATCAGCGCAAGGCCGCCGGTGCGAAGCCCGCCATGGACGCAGACCAGCCGGCTCAAGCCTGAGCGAAGGTGTCGGCCCGCGCCCGCCGCCACCAGGTGGTGAACACCGCGTGCTCCCCTTGCGCGTCGTCGTCCAGCAGCGCACCCGGCGAGGTGGTGGGCAGCAGGTGGGCCAGCAGGCGCACCTCGTTGTCGCTCACGCGGCGCACCAGGTGGTGCGCGCTGATCTCGCCCGGGTGCTGCAGGCCGGCGGCCTGAACCAGCTCCTTCAAGGCCTTGAGCGTGTTCTGGTGGAAGCGCCACACCCGCTCGGCCTTGTCGGGCACCACCAAGGCCTGCTGGCGCACCGGGTCCTGCGTGCTCACGCCCGTGGGGCAATGGCCGGTGTGGCAGGTCTGCGCCTGCAGGCAGCCCAGCGCGAACATGAAGCCGCGCGCGCTGTTGCACCAGTCGGCGCCGATGGCCAGCGCGCGCGCGATGTCGAAGGCGCTCACCACCTTGCCCGCGCAGCCGATGCGGATGCGATCGCGCAGGTTCACGCCCACCAGGGTGTTGTGCACCAGGCGCAGGCCCTCCTGCAGCGGCGCGCCGACGTGGTCGGTGAACTCCAGCGGCGCCGCGCCGGTGCCGCCCTCGGCGCCGTCGACCACGATGAAATCGGGCGTGACGCCGCTCTGACGCATGGCCTTGACGATCGCGAACCACTCCCAGGGGTGGCCGATGCACAGCTTGAAGCCCACCGGCTTGCCGCCAGAGAGCGCGCGCAGCTTCTGGATGAAGGCCATCAGCTCCAGCGGCGTGGAAAAGGCGCTGTGCGCGGCCGGCGAGATGCAATCCACCGCCTCGGGCACGCCGCGCGCGGCGGCGATCTCGGCCGTCACCTTGGCGCCCGGCAGCACGCCGCCGTGGCCGGGCTTGGCGCCCTGGCTCAGCTTGATCTCCACCATCTTCACCTGCGGGTCGAGCGCGTTCGCGCTGAAGCGCTCCTCGCTGAAGCGGCCCTCGTCGTCGCGGCAGCCGAAATAGCCCGAACCGATCTCCCAGATCAGGTCGCCGCCGTGCAGGCGGTGCCAGGCGGAGATGGAGCCCTCGCCCGTGTCGTGCGCGAAGCCGCCGCGCTGCGCGCCCGCGTTGAGGGCCTGGATGGCGTTGGCCGAGAGCGCGCCGAAGCTCATGGCCGAGATGTTGAACACGCTGGCCTCGTAGGGCTGGGTGCAGTCGGGCCCGCCGATGCGCACGCGGAAATCGTGGGTGGGCAGGCTGGTCGGCGCGATCGAGTGGTTGATCCACTCGTGGCCGTTGCTCAGCATGTCGAGCTGGCTGCCGAAGGGGCGCTTGTCGGTCTCGCCCTTGGCGCGCGCATACACCAGGCTGCGCTGCGCACGCGAGAAGGGTTGGGCCTCGGTGTCGCTTTCCAGAAAGTACTGGCGGATCTCGGGCCGCACGAACTCCAGCATGAAGCGCAGGTGACCGATCACCGGGTAGTTGCGCAGCACCGAGCTGCGCGTCTGGCGCAGGTCCCACAGGCCCACCAGCGTGAGCGCGCCGAACAGCAGGAACCAGACGCCGCCGACGCCGAAGGCGACCAGGGCGAACAGGCTCAGCAGGGCGACGAAGGCGCACAGGCCCAGGGCCGTGTAGCGCACGGGATAGAGAGCGTTGAGTCGGTCAAGCATCGGCGTTCGTCGTCTGGTCGAAGGGGGAAAAATCCTGCGTCTGCATTATTGGGGCGTGTTTTGAACAAGCGAACAATGACTTGAATCCCCACACCGCACGCGCCCAGGCAGGCGACGCGGGGTCGGTGTCCCAGGGCCTGCCGCGAAGGATGTCGCCATGTTCCCGATCATGATGGACGAGCCCGATTCGATGACGGTCGCCCCCAGCGTGTGGCAAACCCTGCAGAACGCCTGGCGCAGCGTGTACGAGGCCCCTGCGCCCGCCACGCACCTGGAGCCGGCGGAGCGGCCGCCGACGCCCAGCGCGCTGGCCTCGCTGGCCATGGGCACGGTGGACCCGTCGGGCCAGACGCACCACTGACACGGCGTGAGGGCGCCCCCCACGGGGCCCGCGCCGCGCCCGGCGGCGCGGTGGGCGGCACTACACTGGCGGCCCTTTCCCGCCCGAGCGCCTCCCGATGACCCCCGACAGCGACAGCCCCCTGCAAGCCAGCGATTTCGACGAACTCGACGCCATCCTCGTCGACCTCGCCTCGCGCGACGACGCGGTGCCGCCCTGGGAATTCCTGGAAGGCGCCATGGCCGCCCTGATCTGCACCCGCCGGCCCATCGAGGCGAGCGAATGGATGCCCGCGCTGCTGGGCACCGGCCCGCTGCCCACGGTGCCGCACGGCGACGGCACCCACTTTCCCAGCACCGACCGTTACGAGCGCTTCATGGTGCTGTGGGCCCGCCGCGAGGCCGAGGTGCGCGCCGCCCTGCTGGCCGACGTGAACAGCCTGGCGGACGAGCGCAGCTACCACCCCGAGCTGGTGGACCTGCGCGGCGCCGTGGCCGCCATGCCCGAGGCCGAGCGGCCCAACACCGACGGCGAACCCCTGCCCGCGTTCGGCCAGGCCTGGGCTGAGGGCTTCCTGGCCGTGGTGGAACTCTGGGAAGATGATTGGGTACCGCCGCGCGACAAGGAAACCGCCGGCTGGATCCACGACGCGCTCGACACCATCGCCGCCGTGGCCAAAGACGACCGCGGCACGCCCGAGCTGAACCTGCACGAGGAAGAGGCGCCGCCCAGCGTGAGCCAGGCCCGCCTGGACGAACTGGACGCCGCCATCTGGGCCGTCTACGAGCTGCGCCGCATCTGGGCCAGCCTGGGCCCGCGCAGCGAGCCGGTGCGCCAGGCCGCCACGCCCGGTCGCAACGACCCTTGCCCCTGCGGCAGCGGCAAGAAGTACAAGAAGTGCCACGGGGCCTGAGGCCCGCGGCGAGCGGGGCCGCAAGGACCCGTGCGGCCGTGTCAGCCCAGGACCTCGAACGGTCCGCCCTTGTCGATCGCGCGGCGGTAGGCCGGACGGTCGTGGATGCGGCGCAGCCAGTCCATCAGGCGCGGGCGTGAGGCGTTGAGCCCGCCGCGCGCGGTGGCGGCCTCCACCGGAAAGCTCATTTGCACGTCGGCGGCGCTGAAGGACTGGCCGGCGAACCAGGGGCTGCCGGCCAGCTCGGCTTCCAGGAAGTCCAGGTGCTGCGTGAGGTTGGGCGTGATGAAGCGCGCCTTCACCATCGCCGAGATGGCCTTGGCCACCGGCCGCACGAGCAGCGGCGCCTTCTCCACCCGGTCGAACACCAGCTTGAGCAGCAGCGGCGGCATCAACGAGCCTTCGGCGTAGTGCATCCAGTGCGGTAGCGCAGGAACTCCGGCGTGCCGGGCTCGGGCCGCAGCCGCGGCCCGTGGCGCTCCACCAGGGTTTCCAGGATCGCGCCCGATTCGGCCAGCACCAGCGCGCCATCCACCACCACCGGTGACTTGCCCAGCGGGTGCACCCGCTTGAGCTCGGGCGGCGCGAGCAGGGTCTTCGGGTCGCGCTCGTAGCGCACGATCTCGTAGGGCAGGCCCAGCTCCTCCAGGAGCCAGAGCACGCGCTGCGAGCGCGAGTGGTTGAGGTGGTGGACGCGGATCATGCTCAGTCGAGCAGTTCCTTGGGCACGTTGCCGCCGTTGGCGGCGATGTGGGCGAGCACGTTCTTGTGCAGCCAGACGTTCATCTTGGCCGAGTCGTTCATGAACTCGTCGGGGCAGTAGAGCTCCTTGGCCAGTTCCTTGCGTGCCTGCAGGCTGCTGTCCATGTCGAGCAGCTTGAGCAGGTCGACGATGGAGGTGCGCCAGTTGAGCTTCTGCGGGTTGGCCGCCGCGCGCTTTTCCATCTGGGCGACCACGTCCACCATCGCGATGGGGTTGACCACGGCCGGCGCGGGCGCGGCGGCGGCCGGGGCCGGGCTGGGCGCCGCCACCGGGGCGGGCGCTGGCGCGGCGGCGGGCGGCGTGGCGGCCTGGGCGGTGGACAGTCCGAGCTTGTCGAGGATGGTGCTGAAGAATCCCATGGCGGTCTCCTGAGGTCGTTGGTCGGCCGGCCAGTATAGGAGGGGGGTATGACGACGGGGCGTCCATCGCCCCTTTCGAGGGGGCGCCATGGCCCCGGGCCGGCTCAGGATCGCAGATCGAAGGCCGCCTCGGCCACGCCCACGCCGTTCACCCGCAACTCGACGCGGTGGCGGCCCGGGTAGAGCCGGCGCGTCGTCACCTCGCGCAGCGAATGCGCCTTGTCGAGCTCACGCGATTCGCCGGGCGCGAGCTCGATCTTCCAGCCCTTGAAAACCTTGGGCGACGCCGACCCATTGGCCTTGACGTGGTGCACCGCGTAGTCGACCACCAGGGTCTGCGGGCCGCGCGCGAGCGAACGCAGCCGGGCCTGCAGGCGCACCTGGCCGCCCACCGCCACCGCTACGGGGGCGATGCGCAGCGTGGCCTCGCCGTCGAAGCCATGGCTCAGGCCCCAGGCGGCGAGCGTGGGCGCGTGGCCGGCCTTGATGAGCCCGCGGCTGGCGTGGCGCAGCAGGGCCTCGCGCGCCGCATCGGCGCCCACGCGGTGCTCGCGCACCCAGTCGGCCACGCGTTCGGGGTGGTCCTTGGCGATGTCGTTGAGGTGGTTGGCCACGCTGCGGCGCACATAGGCGCTGGTGTCGTTCTGCAGCGCGCGCAGCAGCGGCAGCGTGGGCGCGGGGTCGGCCACCAGGGCCTGCAGGCGCAGGCCCCAGGGCAGGCGCGGGCGGCTGCCTTCGCTCACCAGCCGGCGCACATGGGCGCTGGCGTCGCCGGTCCAGCGCGACAGCAGCGGGAACACGAGCCCGGGGCGCTGCGCGATGAAGGGGCGGATGGCGAACTCGGCCGTGAAGCGCTGCGTGAGCTCGCGCAGGCAGAGCAGGGCGCGTTCGGGCTCGTCCAGGCCGGCGCGCGCCACCCATTCGCCCGCGCCCCACAGCGCCCAACCGCCCACGCCCTGCGGTGGCAGGCCTTGCAGTCCCACGGGCTCGCCGTCGGTGTCCAGCGCCAGCGGCGGCGCGAGCGCGGCCTCCAGCACGCCGCAGGCGCGGTCGAAGTCGGTGGGCAGGGTGGCCTGCAGCGCGTCGGCCAGGCGGTGCGCGCGGGCCTTGAACTCCAGGCCGTCCTGGCCATCGAGCGCGATGGCCGAGAAGCGCTCGGCGTCGAAGCCGCGCCAGGCGCGGCGCAGGTGGCGCGCGGTGTGCGCCACGGTGTCGGGGTTGATGAGCAGCTTGAAGGCTTCGGCCATGCGCGGGTCCTGGGGGTGTCAATCCAGCCGCTGCAGCAGGCCGGCCAGGGCGTGCCGCACGGCCTGCGCGCGCACGGCGGCGCGGTCGCCGTCGAAGCGGCGGTGCTCGCTGGCCACGCCGGCTGGCGTGCACCAGCCGAACCACACGGTGCCCACGGGCTTGTCCGCGCTGCCGCCCGTGGGCCCGGCGACGCCGGTGACCGCGAGCGCGCAGCGCGCCGCCGAATGGGCCACCGCGCCCGCGGCCATGGCGCGCGCCACGGGCTCGCTCACCGCGCCGTGCGCGGCGATGAGCGCGGCGGGCACGCCCAGCGAGTCGGTCTTGGCGGCGTTGGAGTAGGTGACGAAGCCGCGTTCGAACCAGTCGCTGGAGCCGCTGAGTTCGGTGCACGCGGCGGCGATCAGGCCACCGGTGCAGCTTTCGGCGCTGGCCATCATGGCGCCGCGCGCGCGCAGGCGGGCGGCCAGTTCGGTGACGAGGTCGAGCGTCGCGGCGTCCATGCTCAGAAGCGCCAGAGCGCGATGACCAGCAGCGTGCACAGCGCGGCCGCGAAGTCGTCGAGCAGGATGCCGAAACCGCCGCGCGGGCCGAAGCCCTTGAAGGCTTGGTCGGCCCAGGCCATGGGGCCCAGCTTCACGGCGTCGAAGAAGCGGAACAGCGCGAAGGCCACGAGCTGCGCCCAGAAACCGGCGGGCGCGATCAGCCAGAGCACGAGCCAGAAGGCCACCACCTCGTCCCACACGATGTGGCCCGAATCGGCCACGCCCAGGTGCCGCGCGGTGACGGTGCAGGCCCACCAGCCCAGCAGCGTGGCCGCGGCGAGCAGCAGGCCCCAGCTGCTGTGCGGCAGCAGGGGTTCCAGCACCAGCCAGACGACCCAGGCCCACAGCGTGCCCGAGGTGCCCGGTGCCAGCCGCGACAGGCCCGCGCCCGCGCCCAGGGCGATGAAGTGGGCGGGGTGGGCGAAGAGGAAGCGCCAGGTCGGGCGGGCGGGGGCGTCGGAGGGCATCGGTCGATGATAGGTGGGCGGCGCGTCCAGGCGGTTCAGCCCGCGCTGCCGCGCGCTTCGTCTTCCAGCGCGTCCAGGAAGACCCGCACCTTGGACGGCACCAGCCGCCGGCCGGGCAGCAGGGCGTAGATGCGCAGCGGCTCGCAGGTCCATTCGGGCAGCAGGCGCACCAGCGCGCCGCTGGCAACGGCCTGTTCGCAGAAGGTGGCCGTGATGCGCGCCACGCCGAGCCCGGCCTTGGCGCTGGCCAGGCGCAGGCTGGCGTTGCCGCTGCGCATGCGCGGGGTGCGCATGTCCACCTGCACCGGCTCGCCGCCGGGCCCCTGGAAGCTCCAGAGGGCGTCGTCGTTGCCGGCCAGCAGAGGCAGGTCGTTGAGGTCCTGCGGCGACTTCAGCGCGGGGTGCTCGCGCACCAGCTCGGGCGAAGCGAAGAGGCCGCGCTCCAGCGAGTACACGCGCCGCGTCACCACGGTGGCGGGCGCGAAGCTGTGTTCGATGGCGGAGAACACGATGTCGTAGTGGCGCTCGAACAGCGCCACGCGTGCGTGCTCCACGTCGAGGTGGACCTTGAGTTCGGGGTGCGCCTTCATCACCGCGCAGGACACGCTGGCCAGGTGGTGCGCGCCGAACTCGTAGGGCGCGGCCACGCGCAGGGTGCCCTGCACCTGCGAGCTCTTGGTGACGGCCTCGGCGGCGAACTCGCGCAGCTGGGCCAGCGGTTTGGCTATCTCTCGGTAGAGCGCCTCGCCTTCATCGGTGAGGCGCAGCTGGCGCGTGGTGCGCTCCAGCAGCCGCGCGCCGATCTGCGCCTCCAGCCGCGTCACCGAGGCGCTGAGGCTGGACTTGGGGCGGTCGGTGGCCCGCGCCGCGGCCGTGAATCCGCCGTGGTCCACGACCTGGCAGAAAGCGTCGAAATCTTCCCAATGCATTGTTCAGGTTCGCGAACACAGAAGCCAGGGCAGCCTGTTTATCGCCAGCCGCCCGCTGCCTAGGATTCTCACCCATCGACAACGCATGACGCACCGCTGGTGCATGGAGAGACAGGGTGTTCCTGAAGAACTGCTGGTACGTGGCCGCCTGGGACCACGAATTGATCGACGGCAAGATGCTGGCGCGCACCATCCTGGAAGAAGCGGTGCTGCTCTACCAGTCCGAAAGCGGCAAGGTGGTGGCGCTGCAGGACCGCTGCTGCCACCGCGGCGTTCCGCTGCACCTGGGTCGCCGCGAGGGCGACTGCGTGCGCTGCATGTACCACGGCCTGAAGTTCGACGCCTCGGGCAAGTGCATCCAGATCCCCGGCCAGGAGGTGGTGCCACCCAAGCTGGGCGTCAAGAGCTACCCCGTGGTGCTGCGCGACCACCTGGTCTGGATCTGGATGGGCGACCCGGCCCAGGCCGACCCCGGCGACATCATCGACTTCCCCTACCTGCGCGACCCGCAATGGAAAGGGGTGCCCGACTACCTGCACTACGAGGCCAACTGGCTGCTCATCGTCGACAACCTCAGCGACTTCGCGCACCTGGCTTTCGTGCACACCAAGACCCTGGGCGGCTCGGAGGAGTACGCCTACGTGACCAAGCCGGTGGCCATCGAGCGCCTGCCGCGCGGCTTCCGGGTGGAGCGCTGGCACATGAACGCGGCGCCGCCCCCGTTCCACCGCAAGGTGCTGCCCGCCGCCGAGAAGGACCTGCCGGTCGACCGCCGCAACATCGGCCACATGCACGTGCCGGGCATCTTCTTCCTGGAGTCCATGTTCTCGCCGGCCGGCAGCGGCTCGGAAACCGGCAACCGGGAGGGCAGCCGCGAGTACCGCAACTGCCAGTTCATGACGCCGGAGACCCGGCGCACCACGCACTTCTTTTGGACCTACCTGAACAACTTCGAGGGTGAGGACGCCAATGTCTCGCGCTCGCTGCACCAGAGCCTGATCGAAGGCTTCATGGAGGACAAGCACCTCATCGAGGCGCAGCAGAAGGTGCTGGACGCGGACCCGGGCTTTCGCATGCTGGCCGTCGCGGCCGACGCGCCGCTGTCGCACTTCCGCTGGACCTTCGACAAGCTGGTGGCCGAGGAACGCGCCGCCGAGAGCGCGGTGGCCGTGCGGATGGTCGCCCCGGCCGCGGGTGCGGGACAGCCCGCGTGACGGGGCCGGTGGTGGACGCGGCGAAGGGCCCCGCGATGGCCCAGGCGCCGGGCGAGCTGAGCCTGCGCATCGCCGACATGGGCGCCGAGGCGCGCGACGTGCTGCGGCTCGAGCTGGTGGACCCGCGGGGCGGCGACCTGCCGGTGTTCGAGCCCGGCGCGCACCTCGACGTGCACCTGCCCAACGGCCTGGTGCGCCAGTACTCGCTGGCCAACGACGCGCGCGAGCGGCACCGCTACGTGATCGGCGTCGGGCGCGCCGCGCCCGGGCGCGGCGGCTCGGCCTGCGTGCACACCGAGTTGCGGCCCGGCATGGCGCTGCGCTGCGGCGCGCCCGTCAACCACTTTCCGCTGGTGCCCGATGCGCCGCGCTACCTGTTCATCGCGGGCGGTATCGGCATCACGCCCATCCTGTCCATGGTCCGCTGGTGCGAGGCCGCGGGTCGGCCCTGGCGCCTGGTGTACGCGGCGCGCAACCGCTCGCGCCTGGCCTTCTACGAGGACCTCGCACCCTTCGGTGGCAAGGTGCAATGGCACTGCGACGACGAGGCCGGCGGCCCGCTGCCGGCGGCGCGCCTGGTGGCCGGGGCCGGTGCCGGCACGCACATCTACTGCTGCGGCCCGGCCCCGCTGATGGAGGCCGTGCGCGACGCGCCCGGGGCGGTGCCGGCGGCGGCGCGGCACTTCGAGTGGTTCGCCGCGCCGCAGCGGTCCGAGCCCGACGCCGCGGCGGGGGGCTTCTGGGTCGAGCTGCGGCGCAGCCAGCAGCGCTTTCACGTGCCGCCCGAGCGCAGCATCCTGGAGGTGCTGGAGGCCAACGGCCTGTCGATTCCTTTCTCTTGCCGCGAGGGCCTGTGCGGCACCTGCGAGACCGCCGTGTGCGAGGGCGAGCCCGAGCACCGCGACTACGTCTATCCCGAGTCCGAGCGGCCCGGGCTGCGCCGCCTGCTGGTCTGCGTGTCGCGTTCGCGCACGCCCGGGCTGGTGCTCGACCTCTGAGCGGCTTCCATTTCCCCCACCACCACGACAAAAAGGAGACATCCCCATGAGCGTTTCACGCCGCCGTTTCTGCCAGGCCAGCGCCACAGGGTTGGCGATGGCCGCCTGGCAGCCGCCCCTGCAGGCCCAGACCCCGACGCCGGAGACGGCCAAGATCCTGATCGGCTTCGCGCCGGGCGGCACCATCGACCTCGTGGGGCGCCGCGTCGCCGAGAAGCTGCACCCGGGTTACGCGAAGGCGGTGGTCGTCGAGAACCGCACCGGCGCGGGCGGGCAAATCGCCGTGCAGGCGGTGAAGAACGCCGCGCCCGACGGCGCCACGGTGCTGCTGACCCCCGCCTCGCCCCTGGGCCTGCACCCGCACACCTTCCGCCGCCTGCCCTACGACCCGGTGCGCGACGTGGTGCCCGTGTCGGCCGCGGCGGCCTTCGACTACGCGCTGGCGGTCGGCCCGCAGGTGCCGGTCAGCGTGAAGAGCGTGCCCGAGTTCCTGGCCTGGTGCCGGGCCCACCCGGCCAGCGCCAATTTCGGCTCGGCCGGAACGGGCTCAGCGGCCCACTTCATCGGCGCCTCGCTGGGCAAGACCGGCCAGGCGGATCTGCGCCACGTGGCCTTTCGTGGCTCGCAGCCCGCCATCACCGACCTCATCGGTGGCCAGATCGCCGCCGTGGTCGGCCCCACCGGCGAGTTCATGTCCAACGTGAAGGCTGGCAAGTGCCGGCTGCTGGCCACCAGCGGCCCGCAGCGCGGCCGCTTCACGCCCGACACGCCCACGCTGGCGGAGCAGGGCATCGCCGACCTGAAGTACCTGGGCTGGTTCGGCTTCTACCTGCCCGCCGCCGCGCCGGCCGACACCGTGCAGCGCCTCAACGCCGGTGTGCGCCAGGCGCTGGCCGCGCCCGACGTGGTCGACGGGCTGGCCTCGCTGTACATGGAGCCCTTCCCCAACAGCCCCGCGCAGTTGGCCACGCTGCTGCGCGAGGAGTCGGCCTTCTGGGCCCGCCTGGTCCAGCAGATCGGCTTCACGCCGGAGGCGTGAAGCATTTCGCCTGCGCAGAGGCCACCCGGCGCGGCGCTCAGCCGAAATGGTCGAAGCCGCGCGCGCGGATGGTCAGGTCGCGGCCCAGCGCATCGAGCACCCGCCACCCCGGCGCTGCCCGCAGGCGCCCGATGCGCGTGACCGCCACGCCGGCACCGGCGCCTGCCGCCAGCACGGCCGCGTGGGCCGAAGGGTCGGCGGTGAACAGCAGCTCGTAATCGTCGCCGCCGGCGAGCAGGCAGTCCAGGCGGTGCGCCTCATCCAGATCGCGCAAGGCCGGTGCCACTGGCAGCGCGGCAGCGTCGATCTCCGCGCCCAGGCCGCTGGCCTGCAGGATGTGGTCGAGGTCGCCGAGCAGGCCGTCGCTGAGGTCCAGCGCGGCGCGCACGCCCTCGGTGGCGGCCAGGGCCTGGCCCAGCGCCAGGCGCGGCGTGGGGCGGTCCATGCGGTCCTGCACCGCGGCCAGCTCGCCGCGCGCCCAGGGCTCGCCGCGCCGCAGGGCCAGGGCCAGGCGGGCCTCGCCGGTGCGCCCGCTGAGCCAGAGCTCGTCGCCCGCCCGCGCGGCGTCGCGGCGCAGCGCGCGCCCGGGCCGCACCTCGCCGAACACGGTGAGGCTGAGCGTGAGCGGGCCGCGCGTGGTGTCGCCGCCCACCAGCGGGCAGTGGTGCGCGTCGGCCAGCGCGAACAGGCCGCGCGCGAAGGGCGCGAGCCAGGCCTCGTCGGCCGCCGGCAGGGCCAGCGCCAGCGTGAAGCCCAGTGGGCGCGCGCCCATGGCGGCCAGGTCCGACAGGTTGACCGCCAGCGCCTTGTGGCCCAGGGCCTCGGGCTCGGCGCCGGCGAAGAAGTGGCGGCCTTCGACCAGCATGTCGGTGCTGACGGCGAGCTGGTGGCCGGGCGTGGGCTGCAGCAGGGCGCAGTCGTCGCCCACGCCCAGCACCACGGGGCCGCCGGCCGGCGCGGCGCGCGCGAAGTGGCGCGCGATCAGCTCGAACTCACCCATGCGCGGAAGGCTCGGCGGCTTCGTCGTCCGGGCCCGGGCGCTCGCGCGGCGGCAGCAGGAAGCTCAGCGGCGCGGAGCGCAGGCGCCGGCGCATGGCCTGGCGGATCAGCTGGCGGTTGCCGGTGCTGATGGCCTGCGCGCGCAGCGCCAGGCGGAAGGCCAGGTAGAAGCTCACCGTGAGGTTGAGCGGGCCGACCACCAGCACGCCCGCCACGGCCCACCAGAAGGCCGGTTCGCGCAGCACTTCCAGGCCCAGCGAGAAGCCGGCGGCCGCCAGTTGGCCGGCCGAGAGGGTGACGTGGCGCACGTCCAGGCCCAGGCCGAAGAACTGCGCGAACACCGGCACCAGGCCCAGCATGAAGCCCAGCGACACGTTGGCCGCCAGGCCCGAAACGTTGGCGCGCGCGAAGCCGGCCCAGCGCGCGGCGCGCGTGCGGCCCAGCACACGCGTGAAGCGCGGGTTGTGGGCGATGGCGGAGTCCAGCTTGTGGAAGACGAACCAGTTCTCCACCCAGCCCGCGATGATGCTGCTGGCGAACAGCAGCACGCCGGTGAAGGCGGCGAACAGCGCGGTGGGGCCGAGCAGGCGCAGGTCGTGCAGCACGTGGCGGGCCTTGTCGGCGCCGATCATGGCCTCGCCGCCCAGGAACCACAGCAGCGAGCTGATCAGCAGCACCGTGGGCACCACCATGCCGACGTTGCCCAGGATGGCCGCGATCTGCGAGCGGAACAGGTTGGCCACCTCGTCGACGAAGCGGCGCACCGCGCCCGTGGCCTTGATGTCGCGCAGCTTGGCCACCATGGCCGGCGCGGTCACGGCGGGCTGCTTGGTCGCCACCGTCCATTGCAGCAGCATGATCAGCACGAAGCAGGCCGCGTAGTTGAAGCCGGCCGCGAAGCCGCCCCAGAAGGCCGACAGCCCCACGCCGTAGAGCGCGAACTTGATCCAGGTGGTGAAGCCCAGCACGAAGCCGCCGCCCGCGGCCTTGCCCAGCATTTCCTTGTACTCGGCGGCGTTGCGGGTGATGTAGTGCTCGCCGCTTTCGGCGCTGCGCTCGGCCACCTTGGCGGCCGTGAGGTGCGAGCTGGCGGCGATGAGGGCGCGCACGCTGCGGTTCTCGATGCCGACCTGCACCAGGTCGGCCAGCAGGGCGGCGTTGGCGCGGCCGGGCTGGGCGGCCAGCAGGCAGTCCAGCAGCTGCTTGATGCGCACGATGCGCTCGCGCAGCTGGCGCAGGCGGAACACGATGCCCACCGATACGCCGTGCTCTTCCAGGTGCTGGTAGACGGTGTAGGCCGCGTGCCGGCAGGCGTCGAGCTGGCCGCGCAGGCGCTCGGCGGCCTGCTCGGCCTCGGCGCTGCGCGGGCCGTGCACGCGCAACTCGCGGCGCAGCGCCTCGAACACGCCGGGCAGTTCGTGGAAGGGGCGCTCGGCCTGCGCCTCGGCCGACATGCGGATGCGGATCTCGGAGGCGAAGCCGGTGGCGCTGACCTGGCTGGTGCAGAAGGTCAGCGCGTCCAGCAGCGACTGATTCCACACATCGGTGCCGCGCTCGGGCGTGAGCGCGGCCAGCCGCTCCAGCGTGGCCGTGTCCAGCGCCTTGATCCAGCGCACGTCGAAGGGCGAGGGCAGCAGCAGCGAGAACAGCTCGGCCAGGTCGCGCGTCTCGGGCGTGCCGGGCAGCAGCTTGCGGCGCAGGCGGTGGCCGAGTTCGCTCAGGAAGGCGGTGCGCGGCGCGAAGCCGAAGTCGGCCAGCAGCGGGGTGATGTCGACGCCGGCCACGAAGGCGCGCAGCCAGGCGTGCCAGCGCTCGCGCAGCGCCGGGTCGGCCTCCAGCGCGCCGACGAACAGGCGCACGCGCGAGAGGGCGGCGGCCACGTCGATGGCGTCGCCACGCACCCAGGCCAGCGCGTCGGCCAGCCAGAGGTGGCGCTGCGCCAGCGGCGCCTCGGGCGCCATCGTGTCGAGGAGCTGTTGCAGGTCCATGCGGGCCGGGGGCGTGGGGGGCTTCAGTGCAGCACGCGCGTGGCCTGCGCGCCACCGGCGCCGCCCGCGCGCAACTCGAACTCGGGCACCGCGGCCTCGAAGCGCTCGCCGTCCTCGGCCACGCAGAAGAAGCTGCCACGCATGGCGCCGGTGGGCGTGCGCAGGCGGGTGCCGCTGGTGTACTGGAAGGACTCGCCCGGGCGCAGCAGCGGCTGGTGCCCCACCACGCCCAGGCCCTTCACCTCTTCGGTGTGGCCGTGCGCGTCCTCGATGATCCAGTGCCGCGAGATGAGCTGCGCGGGCGCCTCGCCGTGGTTGGTGATGGTGATGGTGTACGCGAAGGCGTAGAGCTCTTCCTCGGGCGCGGACTGCTCGCTCAGGTACTGAGGCTCGGCCTCGCAGGTGAAGAGGTACTTGGGCATGGGCGGCATGTTACCTGTGGGCCGCGCGCGCCGCCGGGGCAGAGCCCCCACGCTGCGCACTTCGTGTCGTCGCTGCCCCCCATGGGGGCGCAGGCCTACCTGGGAGGCGGCCCGGCGGGAGGCCTGAGACAATGCCGGGCTCCGATTCCGCCGCCCAACGCCCGCCATGACCACGTACCGCATCGCCCCCTCCATCCTCTCCGCCGACTTCGCCCGCCTGGGCGAGGAGGTGCGCCAGGTGGTCGCCGCTGGCGCCGACTGGATCCACTTCGACGTGATGGACAACCACTACGTGCCCAACCTCACCTTCGGGCCCATGGTGTGCCAGGCCCTCAAGCCGCACGCGAAGACGCCCGACGGCACACCGGTGCCCATCGACGTGCACCTGATGGTGCAGCCGGTGGACGCGCTGGCCCAGGCCTTCGCCGACGCCGGCGCCGACCTCATCAGCTTCCACCCCGATGCGAGCACCCACGCCCACCGCAGCGTGCAGGCCATCAAGGCGCGCGGCGTCAAGGCCGGGCTCACCTTCAACCCCGCGGCCTCGCTGGACGTGCTGGACTGGCTGATCGACGACATCGACCTGATCCTGATCATGAGCGTCAACCCCGGTTTCGGCGGCCAGGGCTTCATCGACTCGGCGCTGCGCAAGGTCGAGGACGCGCGCCGGCGCATCGAGGCCAGCGGCAAGGACATCCGCCTGGAGGTGGACGGCGGCATCAAGCCCGACAACATCCGGCGCGTGGCCGACGCCGGCGCCGACACCTTCGTGGCCGGCAGCGCGATCTTCGGCAAGCCCGACTACCGGGCCGTGATCGAGCAGATGCGGGCCGCGCTGGCGTGATGCGCGGCATCCGCGCGCGGCCGGGCGCGGGGCCGCGCCCCAGCCCAGCCGGCCCCCCCGGGGGGCAGCCACCCGCGCAGCGGTGGAGCGTGGGGGCACTGATCGTCGACCTCGACGGCACGATGGTCGACACCCTCGGCGACTTCGACGCCGCGCTCAACGCCACCCTGCGCGATCTCGGCCGCCCGGCCGTGGCCCGCGCCGACATTCAGCGCATGGTGGGCAAGGGCTCGATGCACCTGATCCGCGCCGCGCTGCGGCACGGTGGGCTGGACGAGGCCGGCGCGCAGGCGCGGCTGGACGAGGCCTGGGCCAGCTACCAGCGGCACTACGCCGTCGCCAACGGCGCGCACAGCACCGTCTACCCCGGCGTGGTGGAGGGCCTGCAGGCCCTGCGCGGGCGCGGCCTGGCGCTGGCCTGCGTCACCAACAAGCCGCTGGCCTTCGCGCGCGATCTGCTGCACGCCAAGGGCCTGGCGCCGTTCTTCGCGCAGGTCTTCGGCGGCGACAGCTTTGCGCGCAGCAAGCCCGACCCGCTGCCCTTGATCGAAACCTGCCGTGCGCTGGCGGTGGCGCCCGCGCGCACGCTGGTGGTGGGCGATTCGCAGAACGATGCCCTGGCCGCGCGTGCGGCGGGCTGCCCGGTGGTGCTGGTGAGCTACGGCTACAACCACGGCGAGCCGGTGCGCGGCGTGGACGCCGACGCCTACCTCGACCGGCTCGACGAGCTGCCGGCGCACCTGCTGCCCTAGATCAGTAGAGCAGCCGGCCCTCGGCGGTGGCCACGCCGATGTCGACCCACTGGCTGCCCTCGTTGCCCTTGCTGAAATCCACGCGGAAGCCGCCGAGGTCGAGTTCGCCCATGCGGCGCAGGGCCTCTGCCAGGCCGGTGGGGGTGAGCGGGCGGGCGCGGCGCGCGGCCTCGGAGAAGACCTGGGCCGTCACATAACCTTCGAGGTGGAACGGGGTGTAGGTCTTCACCTCGGGGTGCGAGCGCTGCATCGCCGCGCGGAAGGCGCGCTGCAGCGGCGAGGTCACGCCGTTCGGGTTGGGGAAGGTCTGGGCGATGCCCACGCCGCGCGCGCCCGCGCCGGCCAGGGCCTTGAGCGCCGGTGCCGGCAGGTAGGACAGCGAGAACAGCTGCTGCGAGACGCCCGCCGCGCGCAGCGCGGCGATGCTCTGGCCCATGAACTTGGGCGAGCCGATGACCATGGCCGAATGCGGGTTGCGCGAGGCGATGGCCTGCGCGGCCTTGGTGATGTCGGCCAGCTCCGTGCCCGACTCGGCGCCGATGATCTCCAGCCCCGTGCCCTGCGCGGCCGCCTTGGCCGAGGCCAGGCCGGACGAGCCGATCGGGATGTTCTGGTACAGCACGCCCATGGACTGCACGTTCAGCGCGCGCGCATGCGACACGATCTTGCGGATCTGCTGGTCGTCGCCGGCGCGGATATGGAACAGCTTGGGGTGGCCGGGGTCGCGCAGCACGGCGGCGCCGGGCACGGCGTTGATGACCACGAGGTCCGTGCTGTCCAGCAGCTTGCTGTCCAGCATCTGCTTGAGCGTGGCCGAGCCCAGGGGCGTCAGCAGGGCCAGGGGCTTGCGCGGCATGGCCTCGGCCAGGCGGGCCTTGAAGCCGTCGAAGGTGTAGGTGTCGTCCAGCCGCAGCAGCTCCACCTTGCGGCCGGCGATGCCGCCCTTGCCGTTGAGGTCGTTGAAGGCGGCCGAGGCCCCTTCGTGCAGCTCCTTGGCGTCCGGCGCCGGCAGCACGGTGAACGGGCCGATGTGGGCGACGACCAGGTCGCTGGATTCCTGGGCCCGCGCGATCAGCGGGACGGCGCCAATGGCGGCGGCTTGGAGGACGTGACGGCGGCGCATGGGTCTCGGTGACGGGGTGGAACGAAGGAAACCCCGTACCGTACCCAGGATGCCGCCGCCCGTCGCGCGGCGAGGCCGTTTCGGGGGATGGCCGGCGCTCAGCCCGTTATGGGCGGTTGCCGGTGCGGGCTTTGCCCAACAGCGCGTCCTTGAGTTGCCAGTCGGCCGGCTTGGGGCCGAGCCAGATGCGCAGCAGCGCGTCGAAGAACTCCGGCTCCTTGAAGGGCTCGCCCTCGATCTGCCCGCGCACGGTCAGCACCGCGCCCGTGCCCGGCACCCAGTCCACGGTGAAGGTGTCGCCCTTGTTGAGCTTCTTGTGGGTGGCGAAGATCTGGCTCATGCGCATCACGCCGGGGATGAGCTTGGAGAAGGCCGCGCGGTCCATGTTGTCCTCCATGCCGCGCGAGAACAGCTTGCCCAGCTCGGCCGCGTCGATGTCGCGCAGCATGGTGATGCCGATGCGCTTGGGGCCCATGCTGGCCAGCACGCTTTCGGGCGTGTCGGCCTTGGCCGTGAGGTACAGGCCCGCCGTGTAGACCTGGAACACCGCCTTGTAGCGCACGCCCGCGCCATTGAGCACCAGGGGCTTGCCGGCCACGGTGATGCGGTCTTCCAGCGGCACGCCGGCCACGTCGACGGTGGCGGCCCAGGCCGCGAAGCCGCTGCAGAACAGGGCGCCGGCCAGGGCCAGCGCGCGCCAGGGAAGGGTCCGCATCGGGTGCATCCCAAAAAGTGAACGGTCGTTCGATTTTTGGAATTGTCCCCGCGCCGTCGGCCCCGGTCCAGCGGGTAAGGCTCTAGAACGAAAGCTTGGCGGCGTGATCCGCCGCACGCTCTATGGGCCCGTCGCGGGGCTTTGATATAGTGCGCTCACCATGTTTCGTCCCTGCACGCTCACCCACGGCTCGCTGCCGCGCCTCTTCGGCGGGGGAGCCTGGCCCTGGCGCAAGCCAGCCTGAACGTGCACCCCTCCCCCCGCGGGGACCGGCCGGGCGCCTGAGCGCCGCCGCTCCCCGCAGCGCCTCCCGGCAGCCCGCCTGCCGGACCGATGGAACCCCCCGGCCGCCACCCCCCACCGCTTCGCGGCGGCCCCGGACGGATGGAACGAACATGATCACCGAACTGGAATTCAAGAGCCTGGCCCAGCAGGGCTACAACCGCATCCCGCTGATGCTCGAGGCCTTTGCCGACCTCGAAACGCCGCTCTCCCTCTACCTCAAGCTGGCCCACGGCCGTGGCGATGGCCGCCACAGCTTCCTGCTCGAGTCGGTGGTGGGCGGCGAGCGCTTCGGGCGCTACAGCTTCATCGGCCTGCCCGCGCGCACCCTGCTGCGCGCCAGCGGCTTCGGCGCTGCGGCCAAAACCGAGGTGGTGCGCGACGGCGAGGTGGTCGAGACCGCGCACGGCAACCCGCTGGACTTCATCGCCGCCTACCAGCAGCGCTTCAAGGTGGCGCTGCGCCCCGGCCTGCCGCGCTTTTGCGGCGGCCTGGCCGGCTACTTCGGCTACGACGCGGTGCGCTACGTCGAGAAGAAGCTGGAAGCCGGCTGCCCGCCCGACACCCTGGGCTGCCCCGACATCCTGCTGCTGCAGTGCGAGGAACTGGCGGTCATCGACAACCTCTCGGGCAAGCTCTACCTCATCGTCTACGCCGACCCGGGCCAGCCCGAGGCCTACAGCGGCGCCAAGAAGCGCCTGCGCGAACTGAAGGAAGCGCTCAAGTACTCGGTGAGCGCGCCGCAGGTCAAGCCCACCCAGCACCACCCGGCCGAGCGCGGCTTCGCCAAGGCCGACTACCTGGCGGCGGTGGAGCGCGCCAAGGGCCTCATCGCGGCGGGCGACTTCATGCAGGTGCAGGTGGGCCAGCGCATCCAGAAGCGATACACCGAGTCGCCGCTGTCGCTCTACCGCGCGTTGCGCTCACTCAATCCCTCGCCTTACATGTACTACTACCACTTCGGTGACTTCCAGGTGGTGGGGGCGAGCCCCGAGATTCTGGTGCGCCAGGAGCACACCGAGGACGGCCAGAAGATCACCATCCGCCCCCTGGCCGGCACGCGTCCGCGCGGCGCCACGCCCGAGAAGGACAAGGCCACCGAGGCCGAACTGGTCAACGATCCCAAGGAGCGCGCCGAACACGTCATGCTGATCGACCTGGCGCGCAACGACATCGGCCGCATCGCCAAGACCGGCAGCGTCAAGGTCACCGAGGCCTTCGCGGTGGAGCGCTACAGCCACGTCATGCACATCGTGAGCAACGTCGAGGGCCTCCTGAACGAGGGCATGACCAACATGGACGTGCTCAAGGCCACGTTCCCGGCCGGCACGCTCACGGGCGCGCCCAAGGTGCATGCCATGGAACTCATCGATCAGCTGGAGCCGGTCAAGCGCGGCATCTACGGCGGCGCCTGCGGCTACCTCAGCTACGCCGGCGACATGGACGTGGCCATCGCCATCCGCACCGCCATCGTCAAGGACCAGGTGCTGTACGTGCAGGCCGCGGCCGGCGTGGTTGCCGACTCGGTGCCCGAGATGGAGTGGAGAGAAACCGAACACAAGGCGCGCGCGCTGCTGCGCGCCGCCGAACTGGTAGAGGAGGGGCTGGAATGAGCGCGATCATGAACGACGCCGGGCCGTCCCAAGGCGTTCAAGCCCCCTTGGGGGGCAGTGACCCACGCCCAGCGGGGGGGCGTGGGGGCTTTCGTGTCCTGATGGTGGACAACTACGACTCCTTCACCTTCAACATCGTGCAGTACCTGGGCGAGCTGGGCGCCGAGGTCGAGGTGGTGCGCAACGACGAGGTCACGCTCGATGAGCTGCAGGCGCGGCTCGACGGCGGTCGCATGGACCGGCTGGTGATCTCGCCGGGCCCCTGCTCGCCGGCCGAGGCCGGCATCTCGGTGCCCGCCATCCGCCACTTCGCGGGCCGCCTGCCCATCCTGGGCGTGTGCCTGGGACACCAGAGCATCGGCGCGGCCTTCGGCGGCACCATCGTGCGGGCCAAGGAACTGATGCATGGCAAGACCAGCGAGATCAGCACCACCCAGCGCGGCGTGTTCGCCGGCCTGCCCGAACGCTTCACCGTCAACCGCTACCACTCGCTGGCGATCCGCCGCGAGGACTGCCCGGCCGAGCTCGAGGTCACGGCCTGGACCGACGACGGCGAGATCATGGGCGTGAAGCACCGCACGCTGGCGATCGAGGGCGTGCAGTTCCACCCCGAGAGCATCCTCACCGAGCATGGGCACGCGATGCTCAAGAACTTCCTGGAGCAAGCGCCATGAACACCGTCGATCTCCGCAGCGACACCGTCACGCAGCCCACGCCCGCCATGCGCGAGGCCATGATGGCCGCGCCCCTGGGCGACGACGTGTTCGGCGACGACCCCTCGGTCAACGCGCTGCAGGAGAAGATCGCCGCGCTCACCGGCAAGGAGGCCGCGCTGTTCATGAGCAGCGGCACCCAGAGCAACCTGTGCGGGATGATGGCCCATTGCGGCCGCGGCGACGAGTACATCGTGGGCCAGAACGCGCACACCTACCGCTACGAGGGCGGCGGCGCGGCGGTGCTGGGCAGCATCCAGCCGCAGCCGCTGGCGCAGGACCCGCAAGGCCTCATGAACCCGGCCGACGTGCGGGCCGCCATCAAGCCGGACGACCCGCACTTCGCGCGCACGCGGCTGCTGTGCCTGGAGAACACCTGGAACGGTCACCCCATGCCGGCGGCCTATCTGGACGAGATGGCCGAGCTGGCGCGCGACCACGGGCTGGCCCTGCACCTCGACGGCGCGCGCGTGTTCAACGCGGCGGTGGCCGACGCCGGACCGGGCGGCGACGTGGTCGCGGCGCTGCGCGCCATCACCGGCCGCTTCGATAGCGTCTCGGTGTGCTTCAGCAAGGGCCTGGGCGCGCCCGTGGGCTCGGCGCTGTGCGGGCCGCGCGAGCTGATCGAGCGCGCGCGCCGCTGGCGCAAGATGGTGGGTGGTGGCCTGCGCCAGGCGGGCCTGCTCGCGGCGGCGGCTTCGCACGCGCTGGACCACCACGTGAACCGCCTCGCCGACGACCACGCGCTCGCGCAGCGGCTGGCGCAGGGCCTGGCGGCCATCGAAGGCCTCACGGTGCGCTCGGCGCAGACCAACATCGTCTTCGTCGACGTCGCGAACGGCCGCGGCCCCGACCTGCTCGCCCACCTGGAGCGCCAGGGCGTGCTGGCCACCGGCCTGATCGGCCTGCGCTTCGTGACCCACCTGGGCGTGGACGCGGCGGGCATCGAGCGGGCGCTGGCCGCCGTGCGCGGCTTCTTCGGCCAGGCCCCTTCGGGCCAGGCGCCGCGCCCGAGCGGCACCGCGGTTTACTGAACCGGAGCGAAGCCATGCCCGACCTGCCGCAATTGCTCCTGTTCGTCGCGGCCGGCTGGCTGCTCAACCTCACGCCCGGGCCGGACGTGCTCTACATCGTGAGCCACGGCCTGCGCGGCGGCGCACGCGCCGGCATGGTGGCCGCGCTGGGCATCGTCGGCGGCTGCTTCGTTCACGTGTTCGCGGCCGCCGCCGGCCTGAGCGCACTGCTCGCCACCTCTGCCACGGCCTTCACGGTGGTCAAGTGGATCGGCGCGGCGTATCTGCTGTGGATGGGCGTGAAGCTGCTGTTCTCGCGCACCGGCCGCCTGAACCTGGCCGATGGCCCGCCGCCCGAGACCGACCTGTGGGCGGTGTGGCGCCGCGGTTTCCTGACCAACGTGCTCAACCCCAAGGTCGCGCTGTTCTTCCTGGCCTTCGTGCCGCAGTTCATTCGGCCCGACGCGGCGCACCCGGCGCTGAGCTTCCTGCTGCTGGGCGTTCTGTTCAACCTCAACTCCCTGCCCATCAACCTGGGCTACGCCTGGCTGGCCGCCTGGGCCGCGCGGCGCCTGCACACGCTGCAGCGCGCCATGGGCTGGATGGACCGCGCCGCGGGCGCTCTGTTCATCGGCTTCGGCCTGCGCCTGGCCTTCACCGACCACCCTTCTTCCCGCGCCTGAGGAGACGCCACATGCAACGCATCCACCACATCACGCCGCAAGAGGCACTGCAGCGCACCATCGAGCACCGCGAGATCTTCCACGACGAGATGCTGCACCTCATGCGGCTCATCATGAGCGGCGAGATGTCGCCTGTGATGATGGCTGCGCTCATCACCGGCCTGCGCGTGAAGAAGGAAACCATCGGCGAGATCACCGCCGCCGCGCAGGTGATGCGCGAGTTCTCCACCAAGGTGCACGTGGCCGACAAGACCCACCTGGTCGACATCGTCGGCACGGGCGGCGACGGCTCGCACACCTTCAACATCTCCACCTGCAGCATGTTCGTGGCCGCCGCCGCCGGCGCGCGCGTCAGCAAGCACGGCGGGCGCAGCGTCTCCAGCAAGAGCGGCAGCGCCGACGTGCTGGAAAGCCTGGGCGTCAACATCAACCTCACGCCCGAGCAGATCGCGCGTTGCATCGAACAGGTGGGCGTGGGCTTCATGTTCGCGCCCAACCACCACCCGGCGATGAAGAACGTCGGGCCGGTGCGGCGCGAACTCGGCATCAAGACCATCTTCAACATCCTGGGCCCGCTCACCAACCCGGCGTCGGCGCCGAACATCCTGATGGGCGTGTTCCACCCCGACCTCGTGGGCATTCAGGTGCGCGCGCTGCAGCGCCTGGGCGCCGAGCACGCGGTGGTGGTCTATGGCCGCGACGGCATGGATGAGGTGTCCCTGGGCGCGGCCACCATGGTCGGCGAACTCAAGAACGGCGAGATCGTGGAATACGAGATCCATCCCGAGGACTTCGGCCTGACCATGGCCAGCAACCGCGCGCTGCGCGTGGAGACGCCGGAGGCCTCGCGGGCCATGCTGCTGGGCGTGCTCGAGCGCCGCGACGACCCGGCCTTCAAGGCTGCGAGCGAGATCGTGGTGCTCAATGCGGGCGTGGCGCTGTACGCGGCCAACGTGGTGGCGGACGTGGAGGCGGGCATCGCGCTGGCGCGGCGCACGCTGGATTCGGGCGCGGCGCTGGCCAAGCTCGAGCAGCTCAAGGCCTTCGCGGCCGCGTGAAGGGGCGGGCATGAGCGACATCCTCGACAAGATCGTGGCGGTCAAGCACCAGGAGGTGGCGGCCGCGAAGAAGAAAAAGCCGCTGGAGGCCATGCGCGCCGATGCCGAAAGCCGCGTGCTCACGCGCGACTTCGTCGGCGCCTTGCGCACCAAGGTCGCCGCCGGCCAGGCCGCGGTGATCGCCGAGGTCAAGAAAGCCAGCCCCAGCAAGGGCGTGCTGCGCGAAGACTTCATTCCGGCCGACATCGCACAGAGCTACGCCGAAGGCGATGGCGCCATCGGCGCGGCCTGCCTGTCGGTGCTGACCGACCGCCAGTTTTTCCAGGGCTCGGCCGACTTCCTCAAACAGGCGCGCGCGAGCTGCGTGCTGCCCGTGCTGCGCAAGGACTTCATGGTCGACCCGTACCAGGTCTACGAAGCGCGCGCCATGGGCGCCGACGCCATCCTGCTCATCGCGGCCTGCCTGGACGACGCGCGCATGGCCGAACTCGAGGCCATCGCGATGGGGCTGGACATGGCCGTGCTCGTCGAAGTGCACGACCGCGAGGAGCTGCATCGCGCGCTCAAGCTCCGCACGCCGCTGCTGGGCATCAACAACCGCAACCTAAAGACCTTCGAGATGTCGCTGCAGACCACGCTCGGCCTGTTGCCCGAGGTGCCCACCGATAAGCTGCTGATCACCGAGTCGGGCATCCTCTCGCGCGCCGACGTGCAGACCATGCGCGCGGCGGGCGTGAACGCCTTCCTGGTCGGCGAAGCCTTCATGCGGGCGCCGGAGCCGGGCCTGGCGCTGGCCGAGCTGTTTGCATGAGGCTGCACAACGCCGACTTCGCCCACTGGCCGGTCGCGCCCGGCTGGGCGCCCGTGGTGGACGCCTTCGCCGCCTCGCCGGCCGGCGAGGCGCTCTCGGCCTTTCTGCGCGCGCGGCTGGCCGCCGGCGCCACCATCTACCCGCCCGAGCCGCTGCGCGCGCTCGCGCTTACCCCGCCCGATGCCGTGCGCGTGGTGATCTTGGGGCAGGACCCGTACCACGGCCCGGGCCAGGCGGAGGGCCTGGCCTTTTCTGTCGCCCCGGGCGTGAAATGGCCGCCGAGCCTGCGCAATATCTTCCTGGAGCGCCAGCACGACCTGGGCCTGCCGCCGCCTCTGAACGGCTCCCTGGTCGGCTGGGCCGAGCAAGGTGTGCTGCTGCTCAACACCTGCCTAACGGTCGAGGACGGTGCTCCAGCCAGCCATGCTGGTCGTGGTTGGGAGGTGCTTACTGACGCTGTGATCCGCCATGTGGGGGCGTCAATGGGCCCGAAGGCCTTCTTGTTGTGGGGGGCTCATGCCCAGAAGAAAGCGGCCTTGATCGATGCGCGGCACCACTTGTTGCAAGCCAACCACCCGTCGCCCTTGTCGGCCCGCCGCGGCCCGGTGCCTTTTCTGGGGTGCGGGCATTTCGGCGCCGTCAACGCCTGGCTGGCCAGCCAGGGCGCCGCGCCGATCCAGTGGTGAAGTCCCATCCGGGGTCACTGGGCGGCGGCCATATTTCCATGGCATAATCGTCGGCTGCGCTACGGAGGGGTGCCCGAGTGGCTAAAGGGGGCAGACTGTAAATCTGTTGGCTTACGCCTACGCTGGTTCGAATCCAGCCTCCTCCACCAAAGCGCGACCGATGTGGCATGCCAGCCCGGGCGGGAGTAGTTCAATGGTAGAACCCCAGCCTTCCAAGCTGATGACGCGGGTTCGATTCCCGTCTCCCGCTCCATGTCCTGTCGGTGGTGGGTGAAAGTATTCCAGGCGACGGCCTTGCCGCCGGCGCCTTGGCCCATGTGGCTCAGTGGTAGAGCACTCCCTTGGTAAGGGAGAGGTCGCGGGTCCGATTCCCGCCATGGGCACCAGTTGCTTGATTGGGTGTTTCGGCAATTTCGTTTTTGGAGCTGAAGAAATGGCTAAGGAAAAATTCGAGCGGACCAAGCCGCACGTGAACGTTGGCACGATCGGGCACGTGGACCACGGCAAGACGACGCTGACGGCGGCGATCACGACGGTGCTGGCGAGCAAGTTCGGCGGCG
>NZ_MIYM01000009.1:0-137500 GCF_001777155.1 Hydrogenophaga sp. PML113
ACGGTCGGGAGCCAATGGTCGGTCAGGTGGACGAACAGGCAGCGGGCCTCGGCCCGCTGCCTGTTCAAGCTTCAAACTGGGGAAAATTCAACCGGCCAATACGGGGAGTATTCATCCGGCGGTGACATCCTCTCGGAACACGAGACCAAAAGCCTCCGAAGGACTCGGGAGCGCCTTCCAATCGTCTGCAGTATCGATGAACTTCGCATGCGTCACCGTTGGCATCGGCATGGCGGGAATGTCGGGGTTCCCCGTGCCTTCAAAGACCAGTCCTGTGTGTTGCTCAATTCCTAAATGCATGCCCGACCCCTATAGCGCAAGCTCTCAGCAGTATGCTGCCATTGGCTAGCATTTGGACGACAGCTCTTACGCCAAGACCGTGAGTTCAACGTGTAGACGCGCCTAGCGGCAGTCGCTGCACAGCTCCCCAACTGAAGAACTGTCAATGACTGAACTCAGGTTGATGGCCATGTCAGCGTCGCTGCCGTAGTTTTCGACTTTATTGTTTTGTTTTCGACTCTATTTCGCTGTTTTCGACTTTATTTGTCAGAAACACAGGCGATGCGCGATCCGCAGCGCCTCACTCCACCGTCACGCTCTTCGCCAGGTTCCTCGGCTTGTCGACGTCCGTGCCCTTGGCCAGCGCCGTGTGGTACGCCAGCAGCTGCAGCGGCACCACGTGCAGGATGGGCGAGAGCGCGCCATAGTGCTCGGGCATGCGGATGACGTGAATACCTTCGCTGCTGGCGATGCGCGTGTCGGCGTCGGCCAGCACGTAGAGCACGCCGCCACGCGCGCGCACCTCCTGCATGTTGCTCTTGAGCTTCTCCAGCAAGGTGTCGTTGGGCGCCACGGTCACCACCGGCATGGCCGCGGTCACCAGGGCCAGCGGGCCGTGCTTGAGTTCGCCGGCCGGGTAGGCCTCGGCGTGGATGTAGCTGATCTCCTTCAGCTTGAGTGCCCCCTCCAGCGCGATGGGGTAGTGCAGGCCGCGGCCCAGGAACAGCGCGTTGTCCATGCGCGCGAAGTCCTCGGCCCAGCTGATGACCTGCGGCTCCAGCGCCAGCACGGCCTGCAGGGCCACCGGCAGGTGGCGCATGCGCTTCAGGTGCTCGGCCTCGTCCGCCTCGTTCAGGTGGCCACGTACCTGCGCCAGGGCCAGCGTCAGCAGGAACAGGCCCGCGAGCTGGGTGGTGAAGGCCTTGGTCGAGGCCACGCCGATCTCGACGCCCGCGCGCGTGATGTAGGCCAGCTTGCACTCGCGCACCATGGCACTGGTGGACACGTTGCAGATGGTCAGCGTCTCCTGCATGCCCAGGCTTTGCGCGTGGCGCAGCGCGGCCAGGGTGTCGGCGGTCTCGCCGCTCTGGCTGATGGTGACGACCAGGGTGCGCGCATCGGGCACGCTGGTGCGGTAGCGGTACTCGCTGGCCACCTCCACCTGCGTGGGGATCTTGGCGATCGACTCCAGCCAGTACTTGGCGGTGCAGCCGCTGTAGTAGCTGGTGCCGCAGGCCAGGATCAGCACGCGGTCCACGTTCTTGAAGACGCGGTGCGCGCCGTCGCCGAACAGCTCGGGCGTGACGCCGGCCACGCCTTCCAGCGTGTCGGCGATGGCGCGCGGTTGCTCGAAAATTTCCTTCTGCATGTAGTGGCGGTAGGGACCCAACTCGGCCGCGCCGCTGTGCGCCTGCACGGTGCGCACGGGGCGCTGCGTGGCGTCGAGCGAGCGGCCCCCGGCGTCGGTGACCCAGTAGCGGCCCATCTGCAGGTCCACCAGGTCGCCCTCTTCCAGGTAAACGATCTGGTCCGTCACGCCGGCGAGCGCCATGGCGTCGCTGGCCAGGAAGTGTTCGCCGCCGCTCGCGCCCACGCCCAGCACCAGCGGAGAGCCCGCGCGCGCGCCCACCACGCGGTGCGGCTCGTCCTTGTGGAACACGGCCAGCGCGTAGGCGCCGTGCAGCTGCGCCACGGCCGCGGCCAGCGCGGCGAACACGTCGCCGTCGTAGAGCGAGTCGATCAGGTGGGCGATGACCTCGGTGTCGGTCTGGCTCTCGAACACGTAGCCCTTGGCCTGCAGCGCGGCGCGCAGCTCGTCGTGGTTTTCGATGATGCCGTTGTGCACCAGCGCCACGCGCCCGGCCGCGCCGCCGTTCGTGCCACTGGGAGCGCCCGGGCCATGGCTGAAGTGCGGGTGCGCGTTGTGCACCGCCGGCGCGCCGTGCGTGGCCCAGCGCGTGTGGGCGATGCCGGTGCCGCTGGCGATGCGCTCGCTCTGCACCTGCTGGGCAAGTTCGGCCACGCGTGCCGTGCTGCGCGCGCGCCTGAGGCCGTCGTTGTGCACGGCCACGCCGCAGGAGTCATAACCCCGGTATTCCAGCCGCTGCAGGCCCTGAACCAGCACCGGCACGATGTCGCGCCCCGAAACCCCCGCCACGATGCCGCACATGTGATCGCTCCTGAACAAGAAAGTGGGCGAATGCTAGTGAGCCTTGCGTGAAATGAATGGTCAAAATTCACACAAAGATGACCATTTTTATCTCCCTTGTCATTGAAGGACGATTTATTCCATCGACAATCGAATAATGGAATCTTTGGATATAGACGCCATCGACCTGCGGCTGCTGGAGCTGCTGCAGGAGGACGCCTCCCTGAGCAACCAGGCCCTGGCCGAGCGCGCCCACCTCAGCCCGCCCACCTGCCTGCGCCGCGTCAAGCGCCTGCGCGAGCGCGGGTTGATCGCGCGCGAAGTGGCCCTGCTCGACGCCGACCGCCTCGCCCCGCTGCTGGGCCACGGCCTCACCGTGGTGGTGGAGCTGAGCCTGGAGCGCCAGAGCGCCGAGGCGCTGGACGCCTTCGAGGCCCGTGCCGTGGCCGAGCCGCGCGTGCAGCAGTGCTACCGCGTGAGCCCCGGACCCGACTTCGTGCTGATCGTGCGCTGCGCCGACATGCCCGACTACCTGTCCCTCACGCAACGCCTGTTCACGGGCGACGCGAACGTGCGAAATGTCAAAGGCTTCTTCAGCACGCGTTGCGCCAAGTTCAAACCCAGCCTGCCGCTCAGCCGCCCCCTCTGACCGAACGGCTTAAACAGCGCCTTGGGGGCATTGCAAAACGCACACTTCCTCAGTCGTGGGGAGAGACGGGATTGACGGCCCCGATCGGCTGTTACAACCTCATACAATCTCAAGCTTGCTCAAAAAAGCGGCATCTCTCCAGGAGGTTTCATGGACATGATGGTGACGGGTTCGGTGATCGCGGCGGTGGTGCTGGCGCTGTGCGTCTGGCTCTACCTGCGCTTCATGCGGGCCCAGGACGACGGCCGCGACGACCGCTATGGGCCGGAGCGCATCCTGTCGGCCGAGCAGGTGGCCATGCTCGACTACCTGCAGGACACCTTCCCCGGCCAGGTGGTGCTGCCCAACATCAACCTCGGACAGATGCTGTCGGTGCGCCGCGCCGCGAGCAAGAAGGCCGCGAAGGAGCGCCTGCGCGAGCACCGCGTGGACTTCGTGGTGTGCGCCACCGACGGCCGCCCCACCTTCGCCTTCGACATCGAGCAGTACCACCTGAGCAACGCCGAGGCCAAGAGCCAGCGCACGAAGGTGAAGAACCGCATCCTCAAGACCGCTGGCGTGCGCTTCGTCTTCCTCAAGAACGGCATCCACCGCATGCCCTCGCCGGCCGAGTTCCGCGAGCAGCTCAACCTGGTGGAACTGCCCAAGCCCAAGGCGCCCGCGCCCAAGCCGGCCGATGAGCGCGACAGCGTGATGCAGCAGCTGGAAACGCAGATGTCCGGCTTCGACGACCGCTATGGCCGCTCGGGTTACCGCGACTCCGAGGTGCTGGGCCTGAGCGGCCTGATGGACCTGGAAGACGAACTCAAGCCGCGCGAGCAGCGCCGCCGCGGCGGCGCTGGCGGCGGCGACAGCCGCTACGACGGCAGTTCGTTCGACGTGCGCGGCGGGCGCTGAGTCAAGAGGCCTTCGGGGCCTTCTTCGGCCGCGCCCAGCCCGCGATGCTGGCCTGGCGGCCGCGCGCCACGGCCAGCGCCCCGGGCTCGGTGCTCTTGGTGATGGTCGAGCCCGCGCCCACCGTGCCGCCCGCGCCGATGGTGACCGGCGCCACCAGCACGCAGTTGCTGCCCACGTGCACGTCGGCCTCGATCACGGTGCGGTGCTTGTTGGCGCCGTCGTAGTTGGCGGTGATGCTGCCCGCGCCGTAGTTGACGCGTTCGCCCACGGTGGCGTCGCCCAGGTAGGCCAGGTGGTTGGCCTTGGCGCCCGCGGCCAGGGTGCTGTTCTTCACCTCGACGAAGTTGCCAATGTGCACCTCGGCGCCCAGGTCCGCCCCGGGGCGCAGGCGCGCGAAGGGCCCCACCAGCGCGCCCGGGCCCACGCGCACGCCGGCCGCTTCGCCGTCGATGTGGGTGAAGGGATGGATCACCGCGCCGGCCCCGATGCGCGCGTTGGCGATCACGCAGTTCGCGCCGATGCGCACGCCGTCCCCGAGTTCGACGCGGCCCTCGAACACGGTGTTGACGTCGATCTCCACGTCCTGCCCGCAGACCAGTTCGCCGCGCACGTCGAAGCGCGCCGGGTCGGCCAGGCGAACGCCATCGGCCATGAAGCGGTTCGCCAGGCGCCGCTGGTAGGCGCGCTCCAGCTCGGCCAGTTGCTGCGGGCTGTTCACGCCGGCCACCTGAACGGCGTCGTCGGTGACGATGGCGCGCACCTCGCGGCCCTCGGCCACGGCGAGCTTCACCACGTCGGTGAGGTAGTACTCGCCCTGGCTGTTGTCGTTCGTCAGCCGGGCCAGCAAGGGCTTGAGCAGGGCCGAAGGGGCGGCCATCACGCCGCTGTACCACTCGGTCAGGCGGCGCTGCTCGGCGTTCGCGTCCTTGTGCTCCACGATGGCCCGCACCGAGCGCCCGGCATCCGGGGCGCGCACGATGCGGCCGTAGCCGCTGGCGTCTTCGCCGGTGTCCACGCTGAGCAGCGTCAGGTGCTGCCCGGCGCAAGCCGCGATCAGCGCGCGCAGCGTGTCCGGCTCGATCAGGGGAACGTCGCCATTGAGCACCAGCACCACGCCGTCGTCGGCCAGCACGGGCACCGCCTGCTGCACCGCATGCCCGGTGCCCAGTTGCGGCTCCTGGCGCACGAAGCGCAGGGCCGTGGCGGCGGGCGCCGCCAGGCCGGCCTCCACCCGCTCGGCGCCATGGCCGGTGATCACCACCACCGAGCGCGCCGACAACCCCGCGGCGCAGTCGATCACATGCTGGGCCAGCGCACGGCCGCCCAGTCGGTGCAACACTTTGGGCCGTTGGCTTTTCATGCGGGTGCCCTTGCCCGCGGCCATCACCACCACATCCACCGGTAACGACATGAAGACCTCTTTCGCGTCCGCCGGACGCGGCCAGGAGGGCAGCGCCGGAACGCGGCGGATTATCGCCCGCGCCCTGCTGGTGCTGGCCCTGGCCGCGCTGCTGGCCGCCTGCACCGCCGCGCGCTTCGCCTACAACCAGGCGCCCCACTTCGGCTACTGGTGGCTGGACAGCCATTTCGATTTCGACGACGCGCAGGCCGAGCAGGTGCGCGGCGACATCGACGCCTTCTTCGCCTGGCACCGGCGCGAGGAGCTGCCCGCCGTGGCGGGCCTGCTGCGCCAGTGGCAGGCCATGGCCGCGCGCGAGCTCACCGCGCAAGAGGTGTGCGCGCAGTTCGAAACCGTGCGCGCCCGCCTCGTCAGCACGGGCGAGCGGCTGATCCCCCCCTTCGCGCGCCTGGCCCCCCAATTGAGCGCCGCGCAGCTGCAGCAGTTGCAGCGCCGCCAGGCGCGCGGGGACGAGGAGTTCGCGCGCGACTTCCTGCGCGGCTCGCCCGAGCAGCGCCTGCAGCGCCGGCTGGAGCAGGCGGTCTCGCGCAGCGAAACGTTCTACGGCCCGCTCAGCGCGGCCCAGCGTGAGCTGCTGCGCCGCTGGCTCGCCGAATCGCCCTGGGACCCCGAACGCGCCCAGGCCGAGCGCCAGCGCCGCCAGACCGATCTGCTGCAGACGCTTCGCCGGGTCCGGGCCGACCCCGCCCAGGCACAGCCCGCTCTGCGGGCCTACCTGCAACGCCTGCAAGACTCGCCCACACCGGGCTACCAGGCGCACAGCGACGCTGGCGTGCGCCACGGCTGCGCGCAAGTCGCCGCGCTGCACAACAGCACCACGCCCGAGCAGCGGCGCAAGGCCGTGCGCGAGCTGCAGTCGTACGAACGCGACATGGAAGTGCTCAGCGCCCAGCGCTGAGCCGCGTGGCCGCCGGGCTCAAGCCCCCCAGCGCAGCCAGATCCAGATCACCCCCAGCGACAGCAGCGTCACCGGCGCGCCCACCACGGCGTGGCGCCGCCAGTCGATGACGATGCCCTGGGCGCGCGCGAGGTCGGCCACGATGAGGTTGGCGATGGAGCCCACCAGCAGCAGGTTGCCTGCGAAGGTGGTCACCAGCGCCAGCAACACCCCCGCGCCCGGCTCGCCCGACAGGTGCGGCAACAGCAGCATCACCGCCGGCACGTTGGACACCAGGTTGGACAGGACCACGCCCACCACCATCAGCGGGCCGGGATCGGTGAGGCGCACGCCCTGCCCGGCCAGCCAGGCCACGGCCCCGGCGGACAGGCCCGTGCGCTCGAAGGCGTGGTTCACCACAAACAGGCCCATGAACAGGATCAACAGCGGCCAGTCCACCTGCCTCAGGAAGTCGGCCGAGGCCAGCCGGCGGCTGAGCAGCAGGAGGGCCGCGCCCACCAGGGCCATCACCTCGTGCGGGCCGTCGCGGAACAGGAACAGGCCCATCAGCGCGCCGGCCACCACCAGGCCCTTGGTGGTTTGCCACATGTCCAGCGGCGGGTCGCTGGCGCGCCGGTCGGTGGCCGGCAGGGGCTCGACGCGCACGTGCGGCACACACACCAGCCAGCCCCACAACAGCACCAGGCTGATGAGCACCGGCACAACGGCCGCGCGCGCGTAGCCCGCGAAGTCGAGCCGCAGCACCGAGCCGATCAGCATGTTCTGCGGGTTGCCGATGAGCGTGGCGGCCGAGCCGATGTTGGCCGCGCAGGCCAGGCCGATGAGGAAGGGCAACGGGTTGGCGCCGCGCCGCAGGCACAGGCGCGCCACGATGGGCGTCATGGCCAGGCAGACCACGTCGTTGGAGAACACGGCCGACAGCGTGGCCGCCACGGCGATCAGGGCGGCCAGCAGGGCGTTGTCCGACAGCGGCAGCGCGCCCACGCGCTGCGTGAGGGCGGCGTAGAAGCCGCCCAGGCGCATTTGCGCCGAGATCACCATGAAGGCGAACAGCAGCAGGATGGTAGGCAGGTCGATGGCCTGGGCCGCCTCGGCCACGCCCATGCCCGAGACCGCGATCACGGCGATGGCGCCGAGCAAGGCCACGCCCGAGCGGTCGAGCCGCAGGCGCGGCAGGCCGCCGAGGAACATGCCCAGGTAGACCACGCCAAAAATGGCGATGACGGCCCAGTCGGTGGCGGCGTTCAGCAGGGGATCGTTGGAGGGCATGGAGCGCGCATCGTAGCGGCGGACAGCAAAAAGCCGCCCGAAGGCGGCTTCTCGAAGGGCGCGGCCCGAGGACGGGCGGCTCGGTTCGCTTGCAGGCCCGCCCGCTGCGCGTTCAGGCCTGCAAGGCCGCGGGGGCTTGTAGGCCCGCCCGCTGCGCGTTCAGGCCTGCAAGGCCGCGGGGGGCTTGTAGGCCCGCCCGCTGCGCGTTCAGGCCTGCAAGGCCGCGGGGGGCTTGTAGGCCCGCCCGCTGCGCGTTCAGGCCTGCAAGGCCGCCCACATCTCCTTGTCACGCTCGGCCGTCCAGATGCGCGGGTTCTTGATGCCCTGGGCTTCGTCGAAGGCTCGGCTGACGTCGAAGGGCAGGCAGTGTTCGTAGATGAAGACGTGGCCGAACACCGGGTCCATGCTCTTGCGGGTGTGGGCCATGGCGGCCTTGAGGTCCATGCCCGCGGCCGCGGCTTCCTTGCCGGCCTGGAACAGGGTGGTGACCCAGCGCTTGGTGTAGTCCAGCGCCTTGTTCACGTCGGCATTGCCCTTCATGGCTTCGCCCCGGCCCGGCACGATGGCCTCGGCCTTGAGCGCGCGCAGGGCCTCGAGCGTGGCGGGCCATTCCTCAAGCTGGGCGTCGCCGGTGTACACGCCGGCCTCGTACTCGACCAGGTCGCCGCTGAACAGCACCTTTTCGTCTTCCACCCAGGCGATGGTGTCGCCGCGCGTATGGCCCTGGCCGGGGTGCCAGATCTCGACCTTCACGCCGCCCAGGTCCACGGTGAGCGAGCCCTGGCGGCCGGGTTGGCCATCGCCGATGACCATGGTGGGCCAGGTCAGACCGGGCACGCTGTCGGCGCCGCGGAACAGACGCGGGAAGCGCTCCATCTCGCTCTGCATGTCCTCGGCGCCACGCTCGACGATGAGTTCGTAGGTGCCGCGGCTGGCGATGATTTCGGTGGCGCCTTCGGCCAGGTAGGCGCTGGCGCCCAGCACGCGCACCGCGTGGTAGTGGGTCAGCAGCACGTACTTGATGGGCTTGTCGCTGACCTGGCGGATGCGCTGGATCAGGTCCTGCGCCATGGCGGGCGTGGCCGTGGCGTCGCTGACCATGATGAACTTCTCGCCAATGATCACGCCCGAGTTCGGGTCGCCTTCGGCGGTGTAGGCCCAGCAGTGCGGGCTGAGCTGCTCGAAGGTGATCTTCTTGTCCTGCAGGTCGGCTTGGGAAGCGAAGGCTTTGCTCATGGGGTCTGTCTCCGGTGGGGGAAGCTGCGATTTTAACTAAACGAAATTCATTTCATATAAGTAAACGCCCAAAATCCCCTCGGATTCAGTCGGGCCGGCGCCCGGCCAGGCCGTTTTCCAGCACCGCCACCACCTCTTCGGCGAAGCCGGCGTAGCTCATGGGGCCACCCGGGCGCAGCCAGATGAAGGTCCAGTTGATCATGCCGAACAGCATCATGGTCAGGGCGGTCTGGTTGGTGGGGGTCACGCGCTCGGGGTAGGCGCGGCGGATGAAGCGCGTGAAGGCCGCCACCACGTCGCGCTGGCGGTTCACCACCAGTTCGCGCTGCGCCGGACCGAGGAACTTGGTGTCGGACACCAGGGCCGCGTGGCGCGTGGCGCTGGTTTCGTACTCGGCCAGGAAGGCGCGCACCAGCTCGCTCAGCGCGTCGCGCTCGGACAGGTTCTTGCGCTGGGCCCGGCCCTCGGCCTCGCCGATGAGGGCCAGCAGGCGCTGGGTGTAGCGGTCCAGCAGGTCGAACAGGATCGCTTCTTTGCTCTCGTAGTAGTGGTACAGCCGCGCCTTGCTGGTGCCGCAGGCCTTGGCGATGTCGTTCATGCTGGCGGCCGGGAAGCTCTGGCGCGCGAAGCACTGGGCGGCGACGTCGAGGATTTCGTCGCGTTTGAGGTCATGGGTAGCGGACTTGGGGCGAGCCATGTCAGGATTCTGCCTTCCGCCTTTTCATCCGCCCATGCCCGCCGCCTCCGATCCCTTCGTCGAACACGTCTGCGAACTGCTGTCGCCGCTGGGCCCCGTGGTGGCCCGGCGCATGTTCGGGGGCTGGGGCCTGTCGGTGGACGGCATGAACGTGGGCCTGGTGGCCTGGAACACGCTGTACCTGAAAGGCAATGCCGAGACCGAGCCGCGCTGGCTGGCGGCGGGCTGCCAGCCCTTCGTCTACGAGGCCAAAGGCAAGCCCATGCGGCTGAACTACTTCACGGCGCCCGAGGAGGCGATGGAATCGCCCGCCCTCATGCAGCCCTGGGCGCGACTGGCGCTGCAGGCCGCGGTGGCCGCGCGCGCGCCGCGCAAGAAGGCCGCCGCGCGATCAAGGCGGGTTTGACTCGAAACGCGAGAGCACACGGCCGCGGCCGGCGACGAGGAACTCGGTGTAGCCCAGCACGCCGCGCAGCAGCCGGCCGAAGGCCAGCGCGGCCTGGCCCAGCGCGAGCGCGAGTTCGCGCGAGGGCTTGACCACGTCGCGCGAGAAGCGCTGCGGGCGGGCCTCGGCCTGCGGCAGCACGCTCCAGTCGAAGCGCAGAGCGTCGCCGCGGGTCCAGGGCTCCATCACCAGGTGGGCGCCGGCCGGCACGAGCAGCGATTCGCCGGCGCAGACGCGGTGGTCACCGAGGCCGTCGGGCTGGTGCGGCAGGTTCAGCGTGACCCAGGCGCGCCCGGCGGTGATGAGCAGGCGGCTGTCTTCGGCGGGGCGCAGGCTGATGGCCCGGTGGGCGCCCACAGCGAAGCCGGGACGCTGCGAGGTTGATGCCGATTCGGAACGGGTTTCCATGGGGTTTCTCCATGCGCCAGGGGGTATTGGCGCGGATGTGATCCTCGGGCCTGGAGCGCAACACGTCCAATGAAAGCCGGCTAAGCTATTGATTCGTCCACCGCATCAATCGGTCATGAGCCTGACGCCCCGCCACCCCCGAACCCGCCCCATCGGCATGGGGCACCTGCGCGCCTTCGAGGCGGTCGCGCGGCACCTGAACTTCCGCGCCGCGGCGGAGGAGCTGTCGCTCACGCAAAGCGCGGTGAGCCGGCAGATCCAGTCGCTGGAGGACGAGGTGGGCACCTCGCTGTTCCTGCGCCACACGCGCGCGGTGGAACTCACCAGCGCGGGCGGCATGCTGCTGCGCGCCGCCTCCAGCGCGCTGGAGCGCGTGGACCACACGGTGCGCCACATCCGCCAGAACGCCGGTCGCAAGAGCGTGGCCATCACCACCTGGGCCTCATTCGCCTCGATGTGGCTGATCCCGCGCCTGGAGGCCTTCCAGCGCGACCACCCCGACATCGACATCCGCATCGACGCCACCGATGCCGCAGTGGACCTGGCCACCGCGGACGTCGACATGGCGCTGCGCTACGCCGTGCCGCAGGCCGTGCCGCCGGGCGCGGTGCGCCTGTTCGGCGAAAAACTCACGCCCGTGGCCAGCCCCTGGCTGCTGCAGAGCCACCCCATCCAGCGCATCGAGGACCTGGCCGGCTGTTCGCTCATCGAGGCTGGCGACGCGCACCGCACGCGCCACCTGGAATGGCTCACCTGGCAGCGCTGGCTGGACCACTTCGCCGGCCCCGAGCCCGCGCCGCGCGGGCGCAAGGGGGCCAGCAGCAAGCCGCGCCTGAACCCGCAGCGCTGGCTGTACTTCAACTACGCGCAGCAGATCGTGCAGGCGGCCATCATCGGCCAGGGCGTGGCCTTGGCGCGCCTGCCGCTGGTGGCCGAAAGCCTGGCCAGCGGCGCACTGGTGGAGCCGCTGCCGCACACGCGCATCGACTCACCGCTGGTGTACTGGCTGGTGCTGGCGCCGCGCAGCGAGCAACGACCCGAGGTGAAGGCCTTCGCCGACTGGCTGCTGGGCCAGGCCGCCGCCACGCGCAACGCCATCGGCGACGTGCCGGACCCCGACACCGTCGATCAGATTGACTAACCCCCGCGCCGCCTGCGGCCCGGCAAAACCGGTTCCGCGCCCCCTCGGACTCAACGCTTCTTCGCGCCAACACATGTCCCCACCCAGTAACGGCAACCTCCGCAGCATCGTCGCCATGCTCATCGCCGTGGGCTTCTTCGCGCTCATGGACGCGGTGCTCAAGACCCTGTCGGCGCGCTACCCGGCGCTGCAGATCGCCGCGCTGCGCGGCCTGACCGCGCTGCCGCTGGTGCTGGCCTATATCGCCTGGCGCGGCACCTGGCACACGGTGCTGCGCGCGCGCTGGCCGCTGCACGCGCTGCGCGGCGTGCTGGGCATCGTCATGCTCACGCTGTTCACGCTGGGCGTGCGCACGCTGCCACTGTCGGCCGCGTACACCCTGTTCTTCATCGCCCCGCTGCTGATCACCGCGCTATCGGTGCCGGTCCTCAAGGAGCGCGTGCCGCCCGCGCACTGGTGGGCCATCGCGGTGGGCTTCGGTGGCGTGCTCATCGCCCTGCGGCCCAGCGGCAGCGAACTGCAAGCTGGCCTGGCCACCGCGGGTGGGCTGGCCATCCTGGGCGCGGCGTTGTGCTACGCCGTGGCCGCGGTGGCGGGCCGCCTGGCCAGCCGCAGCGACAGCAGCGAATCGCTGATCCTCACCATGATGCTGTCCATGGCGGTGGGCGCGGGCCTGCTCGCGCTGCCGAACTGGCTGCCGATCGCGCGCGCCGACCTGCCGCTGCTGCTGGCGCTGGCCATCACGGGGTTTTGCGGCCAGCTAGCCATCACCGAGGCCTTCCGCCACGGCCAGGCCTCCATCGTGGCGCCCTTCGAGTACAGCGCGCTCGCCTGGGGGCTGGGACTGGACTGGCTGATCTGGCAGACGCTACCGGGCGCGCACACCTGGCTGGGCGCGGCCATCGTGGTGGGCAGCGGCATCTACCTGGTCCGCCACGAGCGCCGCATCACCGAGGCGCACGCCACGGCCGAGCACCCCTGAGACCACTCAGTTCACCGGCCAGGCCACGCCGGTGTCGCACAGCACGGCGTCCAGCGGCACGTCGTGCGGCTCGGGCCGCAGCATGGGCAGGAAGGCGAAGTCATAGCCCAACCCCACCGTGAACGGCCGGGGCCGCAAGGTGGCCAGCGTGCGGTCGTAGAAACCGCCGCCGTAGCCCAGGCGGTAGCCGCCCGGGCCGTACCCCACGCAGGGCACGAAGATCAGCGTGGGATGGACGATTTCGGTGTCCTTGGGCTTGGGGATGCCGTAGGCGTCCTCTTCCATGGGGCAGCCGGGGTACCAGGTGTAGAAGGTCAGCGTCTTGTCGATCTTGTTCACCACCGGCAGGGCGATGCGGCGGTGCCGCTGCTGGCCCTGCGCGTCTTCTTCGAGCCCCGCTTCCTGCCAGCGAAACAGCGCGGGCAGCGGATCGAACTCGCCCTTGATGGGCCAGTAGGCGCCGATGACGCTGTCGGGCCGGTTCACCAGCCACACGCGCATCACCCGCTGCAACTGGTCGTTTCGCCACAGGCGGTCGCCGAGGCGCTGGCGCTTGTCCACCAGCGCCTTGCGCCACTGCGCCTTCTGCTCGCCGGGCGTGCCGCCGGCCGTCTTGTCCACGGGCGGGGGGGAACTCTGGCCGTCGTTGCTGTCCATAATCGGCTGGTGGTCACGAAGGTCGATATGCAGGGATTTCGCAAGCGCTGGATGGCGCGTTTCGCGGCCCGCCCCATTCAGGGGGCGCGGCTCATTATGGCGGCGCTGCTGCTGCCTTCCATGGCCTGGGCGCAGAACGCCGCGTCCGACCAGACCCTGCTCGCCATGAGCGAGGCCTACCGCCGCGGCCAGTCCGGCGAACTCACGCGCCTGCTGCCCAGCGCGCGCGGCCATGTGCTGGAGCCGCTGGCGCGCTACTGGGAAATGCGCGTGCGGCTGGACAGCGCGCCCGCCCCCGAGATCCGCGCCGCGCTCGACGCCATGGCCGGCACCTACTGGGAGGACCGGCTGCGCAACGACTGGCTGCTGCAGCTCGGCAAGGCGCGCGACTGGGCGCGCTTCGAGACCGAGCGCCCACTGTTCCGCATGAACGACGACCGCCAGGTCACCTGCTACACGGTCATGCTGGACGCCGCCGGCGGCCGGCTGCCGCCCGAGGTGGCGGCCGAGCGCGTGCGCGAGCTCTGGCTGGCGCAGCGCGACGCCGAGGACGGCTGCGCCACCGCCGCGCAGGCCCTGCTGGCCAGCGGCCACCTGCGGCCCGCCGTGGCCTGGCAGCGCGCGCGGCTCATGATGGAAGTCGGCCGCGGCCGCGCGGCCAGCCAGGCCGTGGGCCTGGTGCGGCCCGAGGCGGTGCCCACGGTGGACGCCGTCGCGGCCAACCCGGCGAAATACCTCGACGACAAGATCACCGCGATCCGCCCGCGCACCAAGGAGCTGGTCACGCTGGCCATCATCCGCCTGGCCTCGCAGGACCCGGCGGCCGCGGCCAGCGAACTCGACAGCCTGAAGTGGCGCGCCCAGCTCACGGCCGAGGAGCGCGGCTGGCTCTGGGGCGTGATCGGCAAGCGCAGCGCGCAGCGCCTGCAGGCCGAGGCGCTGGGCTACTTCGCGCGCGGCGAGCTGCGCTTCATGACCGACGACCACCTGGCCTGGATGGCGCGCGCCGGCCTGCGCCTGGGCCGCTGGGACGCGGTGCGCGACGCCATCTACGCCATGAGCCCCGCGCAGCGCGGCGAAACCGGCTGGACCTATTGGCGCGCGCGCACCATCGAGGCCCTGCAGGACCCCGACGCCGGCGTGGCGCGCGCCCAGGCGCGCGAGATCTACGAGACCATCGCCTCGCCGCGCGACTTCCACGGCATGCTGGCCATGGAGTCGCTGGGCCTGCCCATCGTGGCGCCCGCGCCGCCCGAGCCCCTGACGGCAGAGGAGCGCCGCGCCGCCGAACAGAACCCCGGCCTGCGCCGCGCGCTCGCCGCCATCCGCCTGGGCCTGCGCGGCGAAGGGGTGCGCGAGTGGAACTACCAGATCGCGCTGCACGCGCCCGGCGGCATGGGCGACCGCGAGCTGCTCGCCGCCGCCGACCTGGCCTGCCGCGAACAGCTGTGGGACCGCTGCATCAACACCAGCCAGCGCACCCGCGAGGCCATCGACATGCAGCAGCGCTTTCCCACGCCGCACCGCGAGCAGGTGGTGGCCCGCACGCGCGACATCGGCCTGGACCCGGCCTACGTGTATGGGCTGATCCGCCAGGAAAGCCGCTTCGTGGTGGAGGCACGCTCGCAGGTGGGCGCCTCGGGCCTGATGCAGGTGATGCCGGCCACCGCGCGCTGGACGGCCCGCAAGATCGGCCTGTCCAACTTCCAGCCGCAGCAGATCGGCGAGCGCGACACCAACATCCAGATCGGCACCGCCTACCTCAAGTTCGCGCTCGACGACTTCGAGGGCTCGATGCCGCTGGCCGCGGCCGCCTACAACGCCGGCCCCGGCCGTGCGCGCGCCTGGCGCAACGGCCCCGTGCTGCCCGGCGAGATCTGGGCCGAGAACATCCCCTTCGAGGAAACGCGCGACTACGTGCAGCGCGTGCTCACCAACACCGTCAACTACGCCGCGCTCATGAGCGGCGCGCCGCAGTCGCTGCGTCAGCGGCTGGGCACCGTCGGGCCGCGCAGCGTGGCGGCACCGGCGGAGAACACCGAGTTGCCATAAGGAGCCATCGCCCCAGGAGGTGCGTCATGAAGAAGGTCCTCGTGCTCGGCGGCACCGGCTTTGTCGGCCGCCACGTCTGCGAGAAGCTGCAGCGGCGCGGCTGGCACATCACGGTGCCCACGCGCCAGCCGGCCAAGGCCGCCGCCGTGCTGCCCCTGCCGCGCGTGACGGTGGTCGAGGCCGACGTGCACGACACGCGCCAGCTGCTGCGCCTCATGGAGGGGCAGCATGCGGTGGTCAATCTGGTGGGCATCCTGCACGGCGACGAGGCCGCCTTCGAACGCGTGCACGTGGAATTGCCACTGGCCATCGCCGAGGCCTGCCTGGCCGACGCGGCCTGCCGCCTGGTGCACATCAGCGCGCTCGGCGCTTCGGTCGATGGCCCCTCCATGTACCAGCGCAGCAAGGCGCGCGGCGAAGAGGTGCTGCGCGCCTCGGGCCTGGCCCTCACCCTGCTGCGCCCCAGCGTCATCTTCGGGCGCGGCGACCGCTTCCTCAACCTGTTCGCGCGGCTGCAGCGCTTCTCCCCCGTGGTGCCGCTGGCCGGCGCCGACGCGCGCCTGCAGCCGGTGTGGGTGGAAGACGTGGCCGAGGCGGTCGCGGCCTGCCTGGGCGACGACGCCCGGGGGCGCGCCAGCATCGGCCGCACCATCGAGTGCGCCGGACCGGAGGTGCTGGAGCTGGGCGAACTGGTGCGGCTCGCCGGCCGGCTGGGCAGCACCCAGCGTCCCGTGGTTCCGCTGCCGCTGGCCGTCGGCCGCTGGCAAGCCGCCCTGCTGGAGCTGTTGCCCGGCGAGCCGCTCATGAGCCGCGACAACGTGGCCTCGCTGTCGGTGCCCAACGTGGCCAGCGGCGCGCTGCCGGGCCTGGACAGCCTGGGCATCGCGCCCGCCAGCGTGCACGCCATCGCGCCCACCTACCTGGGCGAGCGCAACCCGCGCAGCCAGCTACTGCATTTGCGGCAGCAGGCGCGACGTTGATCGCTTCATCATCGCAATCGCGTCCATCGAACGGTACGGGGGTGGTGTTTCGGGGCACACTCGCGCCTCCGCAAATGAGTACCTTTCACTGATAGGTGGACCATGACCCAGTACGACGGTTTTTCGCCCCCCTCCCGCCACGCCAGCCAACCGCGCAGCGAAAACCAGCGCGATGTGGTCAATCGGCTCAAGCGCATCGAGGGGCAGATCCGCGGTCTCATCGACATGGTGCAGACCGAGCGCTCCTGCGAAGAGGTGGCCCAGCAGATGTCGGCCGCGCGCAAGGCGATGGACAAGGCCTTCTACCGCATGATGGCCTGCTCCCTGATGACCGCCGTTTCCGAGTCCGCGGGTGAAGGTTCGGCCATGCGCGACGTGGAGCGCTCCACGCGCATCCTCGAAAAATACGCCTGACCGCGGCGCACCCAGGCATTCATGACGGGCCCGCATCCATCGGGCCCGTTTTTCGCATCGATTCGGCCGCCGGGGGCGCCTAGCATGCGGGCTTCTCACGGAGCCCGTCCATGCCCCTGCAACTGTTCATCGGCAACAAAAATTACTCGTCCTGGTCCATGCGTCCCTGGGTGCTCATGCGCCAGGCCGGCATCCCGTTCGAGGAAGTCCTCATCCGCTTCGACTCCTTCGAAGCCGACTCCGTCTTCAAACAGCGCGTGAAGGCCGTCAACCCGCTCGGCAAGGTGCCCGCGCTGGTCGACGACGGCTTCGCCATCTGGGACTCGCTGGCGATCGCCGAGTACCTGGCCGAGCGCTTCCCCGACCAGTCGCTCTGGCCCACCGACGCCCGCCAGCGCGCCCGCGCGCGCAGCGTCTGCGCGGAAATGCACAGCGGCTTCTCGGCCCTGCGCAACCACTGCCCCATGAACATCGAGGCCTCGCTGCCCGAGACCGGCGCCCTGCTCTGGCGCGACCAGGCCGGCCTGCGCGCCGACGTCGCGCGCCTGGAGGCCATGTGGGGCGAGCTGCTCGCCGCCCAGCCCGGCGACGGCCTGCTGTTCGGCGCCTTCAGCATCGCCGACGCCTTCTTCGCGCCCGTGTGCACGCGCATCCGCACCTACGCCCTGCCGGTGTCGGACGTGGTGCGCGCCTACGTCGACCGCGTGCTCGCCCTGCCCGGCGTGACGGCCTGGGTGGACGGCGCCCTGAAAGAGCGCGACTTCATCGATTTCGACGAGCCCTACCGCCTGCGCCCGGCCGCACGCTGACGCCCACGGCCGGGCCCCGCGCGAGACCGGCCCGAACCGGCCACCTACACTCGCGCCCATGCAGATCTATCTGGTGGGCGGCGCGGTGCGCGACGCGCTCATGGCGCGCGAACTCGGGCTGCCGGCGCCCGCGCAGGCCGACCGCGACTGGGTCGTCGTCGGCGCCACGCCCGAGGCCATGGTGGCCGAGGGCTACGAGCCCGTGGGGCGCGACTTTCCCGTCTTCCTGCACCCCCGCACCCGCGAGGAATACGCGCTCGCGCGCACCGAGCGCAAAACCGCGCCCGGCTACCACGGCTTCGCCTTCCACGCCGCGCCCGACGTCACGCTCGAACAAGACCTGGCACGCCGTGACCTCACCATCAACGCCATGGCCGTCGCGGCGCAGGACGCCGAGCACCCCGACAGCGCCCCGCTGATCGACCCCTGGGGCGGCCTGGCCGACCTGCGCGCGCGCACGCTGCGCCACGTCACCGAGGCCTTCGCCGAGGACCCGGTGCGCATCCTGCGGCTGGCGCGGTTTCGGGCGCGCTGGCCCGGCTTCGACGCCGCGCCCGAAACCGCCGCGCTGATGCGCGCCATGGTCGAGCGCGGCGAGGCCGACCACCTGGTGGCCGAGCGCGTGTGGCAGGAGGTGTCGCGCGGCCTGATGGAGGCCCGGCCCGGCCGGCTGCTCGACACCCTGCGCGACTGCGGCGCCCTGCCCCGGCTGCTGCCGCCGGCCGCGCGCCCGCAGGCCGATCGGCTGCCCACGGCGCTGCCCGGCGAGGCCGACAACCACCCGCTGTTCACCGGCGCGCCGCTGGCCGTGCGCTGGGCCTGGCTGGTGGCACCGCTCGACGCGGCCGCCCAGCAGGCCCTGGGCGCGCACTGGCGCGTGCCCAATGCCCTGCAGGCGCTGGCGCAGATGGCTCAGCGCGAGCGCGCCGACTGGCCCGCACCCCAGGCCCTGGACGCCGCCGAGGCACTGCGGCGCCTGCAGCGCTGCGACGCCCTGCGCAAACCCGAGCGCTGCCGCGAACTGCTGCGGGTGATCGAAGGCCTGGCCCTGGCGGATCCCGACGGCGCCGCCGCGGTGCGGCGCAGCATCCGCCGCCTCGATCGGGCGCTGCAGGCCCTGTTGGGCTTCGACAGCGCCGCCGCCGTGCGCCAGGCCCAGGCCGATGGCGCCATGGGCGAGCAGGTAGGTGAGCGCCTACACACAGCTCGCCTCCACTATTTGCTGCAACGCGACATCTGGAACGACTGAAGCCGCGCGCGTCAAGCGCTGGCGCAGTCTCTCACCCGAGGGCTCGGACAAAGCCGCCGCAACTTGCCCCAGGGGCGGGGCCAAGGTACGGTGGCGGGCTGATGACGACGCTGCCCACGCTGTCGACCCATGGGTCGGCACTGTTTCTGGACTTCGACGGCACCCTGGCCGAACTGGCCAGCCGACCCGATGCGGTGCGGATCCCTCCCGATTTGCCGAGCCTGCTCGATGCCCTGCACGAGCGGCTGGGGGGCGCGCTCGCGCTGGTCACCGGCCGCGCCCGCATCGACCTGCAGCGCTGGCTGCCGGTGCAGCGCTGGCCCGGCGCCTTCGAACACGGCGCGCTGCGCGTGGGCGCCGATGGCGTCGACCGACTGGCCGTGACGCCCGAGCTGGGCCCCGTGGTCATGGCGGCGCAGGCCTTCGCGGCCCGCCACCCGGCGCTGCTGCTGGAGGTGAAGCAGACCGCCTTGGCCCTGCACTACCGCGCCGCGCCCGAACTGGGACCGGCTTGCGTGGAGGCGATGTTCCAGGCCATCGCCAACCACCCCGACCTGCGCCTGCTGCAGGGCAAAGCCGTGGTGGAAGTGAAGGCCGCGCACACCAGCAAGGGCGCCGCCATCGCCGGCTTCCTGCGCGAGCCGCCCTTCGCCGGCCGCCGGCCGGTGTTCGCGGGCGACGACGTGACGGACGAGGACGGCTTCGCGGTGGTCCAGTCGCACGGTGGCGACGGCATCAAAGTAGGCCAGGGGCCGAGCGCGGCGCGCCTGCGCTGCGACAGCCCCCAGGCCCTGCGCGACTGGTTGCGACAACAAACCAACGAGGTTTCGCCATGACCCCCGCCAGTGGATTCGCCTCGCCAGCAGCCGCGTCGCTGCACCTGGGCGTGATCGGCAACTGCACCATCGGCGCGCTGGTCGATGCGCGCGCGCGCATCGTCTGGAGCTGCCTGCCGCGCTTCGACGGCGACCCCGTGTTCTGTTCGCTGCTGGGCGGCGCCGACGGCGAGTCCGGCTCCTGGGCCATCGAAATCGAGGACCTGGCCGAGACGCGCCAGCGCTACGAACCCAACACCGCCGTGCTCGTGACCGAGCTGTGGGACCGGCACGGCCAGGGCCTGCAGGTGGTCGACTTCGCGCCGCGCTTCGCCGCGCGCGGGCGCTTCTTCCGGCCCATGCAGATCGTGCGGCGCGTGCGCGCGCTCAAGGGCACGCCGCGCATCCGCGTGCGCCTGGCGCCGCGCTTCCATTGGGGCTCGCAGGCGCCGCGCATCACCTCGGGCAGCAACCACGTGCGCTACGTGGGCGAGGACCTCACCCTGCGCCTCTACACCGACGCGCCCATCAGCCACGTGCTCTCCAGCGAGCCCTTCCTGCTGGTGCACGAGCACAACTTCCTGCTCGGCCCCGACGAAACCGTCGCCGGCAGCGTGGGCGACGTGGCGCGCCACTTCGAACAGGAAACACGCGCCTACTGGCGCACCTGGAGCCAGCGCCTGGCGCTGCCGCTGGAGTGGCAGGAGGCGGTGATCCGCGCGGCCATCACGCTCAAGCTCTCCCTGTTCGAGGACACCGGCGCCATCGTCGCCGCCATGACCACCAGCATCCCCGAGGCGCCGAACAGCCAGCGCAACTGGGACTACCGCTACTGCTGGCTGCGCGACGCCTTCTTCGTGGTGCGCGCGCTCAACAGCCTGTCCGAGATCGGCACCATGGAGGACTACCTGCGCTGGCTGTCCGACGTGGTGGTGGGCAGCGCGCGCCTGGACAGCGGCGGCCACGTGCAGCCGCTCTTCGGCGTGGGGCTGGAACGCCATTTGCCGGAGCGGATCGTCGACACCCTGCCGGGCTACCGCGGCATGGGCCCGGTGCGCGCGGGCAACCAGGCGCACGAACACTTCCAGCACGACGTGTACGGCAACATCGTTCTCGCGTCCTCTCAGGCCTTCCACGACCGCCGGCTGCTGCACCCACCGGGGCGCGCCGAGTTCGAGCGGCTGGAGGCCGTGGGCGAGCACGCGCGGCGCGTCTTCGACCAGCCCGACGCCGGCATGTGGGAGCTGCGCACCCGCGCGCGCGTGCACACCTCCTCGGCGCTGATGAACTGGGCCGCCTGCGACCGGCTGGCCAAGATCGCGCGCACCCTGCACCTGCCCGATCGCGCCGCCTATTGGGCGGGCCACGCGCAGGCCATGCGCGAGCGCATCCTGGCCGAGTCCTGGAGCGAGCAACGCCAGGCCTTCGCCGCGGCCTTCGGCGACCACGACCTGGACGCCAGCGTGCTGCTGATGGCCGAGGTCGGCTTCATCGACCCCAAGGACCCGCGCTTCCTCTCCACGCTGCACGCGCTGGAGGCCCACCTGTGCGACGGGCCCTACATGCGCCGCTACGAGGCCGCCGACGACTTCGGCAAGCCCGAGGTGGCCTTCAACATCTGCACCTTCTGGCGCATCGACGCGCTGGCGCGCACCGGGCGCGTGCGCGAGGCGCGCGAGGTCTTCGAGGCCATGCTCGCGGTGCGCAACCCGCTGGGCCTGCTGTCCGAGGACACGCACGCCACCACCGGCGAGATGTGGGGCAACTTCCCGCAGACCTATTCGATGGTGGGCCTGATCAACGCCGCCGTTCGCCTGTCCGCGCACTGGGATTCGGTGGTATGAGCCGCCTCGTCGTCGTCTCCAACCGCATCGCCGATCCGCGCAAGACCGCGGCCGGTGGCCTGGCCGTGGCGCTGGGCCAGGCGCTGGAGGCCAGCGGTGGCCTGTGGTTCGGCTGGAGCGGGCGCATCGCCGAGAACGGCGCGCCGGGCCAGGGCGAGGTCAACCGCCAGCAGGCCGGCGCGGTGCAGCTCGCCACCCTGGACCTCAGCCGCGAGGACCACGACAGCTACTACCTGAACTACAGCAGTGGCGTGCTGTGGCCGGTGCTGCACTACCGGCTCGACCTGGCCGACTTCGACAGCGGCGGCATCGCGGGCTACCGGCGCGTGAACCAGCTCTTCGCGCAGAAACTCAAGGCCCTGCTGCGGCCCGACGACACCATCTGGGTGCACGACTACCACCTGATCCCGCTGGCGGCCGAGCTGCGCGCCATGGGCTGCGAGCAACGCATCGGCTTCTTCCTGCACGTGCCCTTGCCGCCGCCGCTGATGCTGGCCGCGCTGCCCGAGCACGACTGGCTGATGCGCTCGCTCTTCGCGTACGACCTCGTGGGTTTCCAGAGCCAGACCGACGTCACGCACTTCGAGCGTTACGCCAGCGACGAACTGCGCGCGCAATGGGTGGGCCAGCACGGCTGGCACGCCTTCGGCAAGACCCTGCAGGTGCGCGCCTTCCCCATCGGCATCGACGTGGACGAGTTCCAGGCCCTGGGCGAAGGCAAGGACGCGCGCGAGATGTTCGAGCAGCTGCGCAGCGACTACGCGCGCCGCCGCCTGCTGGTGGGCGTGGAGCGCATGGACTACTCCAAGGGCCTGCCGCAGCGCCTCAAGGCCTTTCGCACCCTGCTGCAGAACTACCCCGAGAACCAGGGCAGCGCCACGCTGATCCAGATCGCCTCGCCCAGCCGCGAATCGGTGGACGCCTACGCCGCGCTGCGCGCCGAACTGGAGAGCCTGTCGGGCGCCATCAACGGCGAGCACGGCGAACTCGACTGGATGCCGCTGCGCTACATCCACCGCAACGTGGCGCGCAAGCGCCTGCCCGGCCTGTACCGCGCGGCCGCGGTGGCGCTGGTCACGCCGCTGCGCGACGGCATGAACCTGGTGGCCAAGGAATTCGTGGCCGCGCAGGACCCGGCCGACCCCGGCGTGCTCGTGCTCTCGCGCTTCGCGGGCGCGGCCGAGCAGATGAGCGAGGCCTTGCTGGTCAACCCCTACGACACGGCGCGCACCGCCGAAACCATTCAACGCGCGCTGCAGATGCCGCTGGCCGAGCGCCAGCAGCGCCACGCGGCGTTGCTGCAACGCATCCGCGCGCAGGACGTGCACTGGTGGCGCGAGAGCTTCCTGCGCGCCTTGCGCGACACACAAGAACCGGAGAAAGAAGCATGAACGACAACCTCATCGACATCGCCACCGGCTGGTGGCAGGGCCTCGGCAGCCTGGCCACCAGCGGGCTGCGCATCGTGCTCATCCTGATCCTGGCCTGGGTCGTGGTCCGCGTCGCCCAGCGCGCCATCCGCCTGCTGCGCAACCGCGTGGCCGGCCGGCTCGACGACGACCGCGAGGCGATCAAGCGCGCCGAGACGCTCAGCCGCGTGTTCCGCTACCTGGTCGTGGTGGTGGTCAGCCTGATCGCGGGCATGCTGGTGCTGGGCGAACTGGGCGTATCGGTGGCGCCCATCCTCGGCGCCGCCGGCGTGGTCGGCCTGGCCGTGGGCTTTGGCGCGCAGAGCCTGGTGAAGGATTACTTCACCGGCTTCTTCCTGCTGCTGGAGAACCAGATCCGCCAGGGCGACGTGGTGCAGCTCGGCAGCCACTCCGGCGTGGTCGAGGAAGTCACGCTGCGCTACGTGCAGCTGCGCGACTACGACGGCAACGTGCACTACGTGCCCAACGGCACCATCACCACGGTGATCAACATGACGCGCGGTTTCAGCCAGGCGGTCTGCGACATCGCCGTCTCGGTGCACGAGGACGTGGACGCCGTGGTCCGGGTCATCCGCGAGGTCGCCGCCGGGCTGCGGGCCGACGAGGCCTTCGGCGACCGCATCCTGGCCGACCTGGAGGTGGCCGGCGTGGAGCGCTGGGACAACGCCTCGGTGGTGATCCGCTGCCGCTTCCGCACCCTGCCCATCGAGCAGTGGGGCGTCCGCCGCGAGTTCCTGCGCCGGCTCAAGGGCGCGTTCGTCGCGCGCGGCATCCGCCTGCCCTACCCCAACCTCACGGTGCACGCCGACGCCGAGGCCGCCAACGCCGCCAGCCTGCGCGAGGCCGCCGCCGCCGCGGCGACGCGCTGAACGGCCGCCTGCCCGGCCAATTGCCCGAGCGCGGCGCGCAGGATTGCCAGACGGCCTTGGTCCGGCGCCGGGCGCAGTGCCACCATGCGCCTTCGACCACCGGAGGCCGCCATGCCCGCATCCAACCCGTTGAACCCGCCGCTCGCCGAAGGCATCCGGCGCCTGGGGTTTCGCAAGTGGTACGAGCGCGAGCTGCTCTCCAGCCACGCGCACATGGCCCTGGCGGTGCTGGCCGCCGTGGCCATGCTGGCGAGCTTCGAGGCCTTCGACGGCGCCAGCGTGGGCGATAAGCTGATGGACACCGCCTTTGTGGTGCTCACCGGCGGCATCACGCTGTGGGCGCTGCAGCGTTACGCCTACCTGCTGATGCACGCTGAGGAAGTGGCCAACCAGGCCAACTGCCCGCGCTGCCACGCCTATGGGCAGCTGAGCCTGTCGGAGCGGCCGGTGCGCCGCCGCGGCGGCGAGGACGGCGCGGCGCGCCTGGTACCGGTGTGCTGCAAGCGCTGCGCGTTCGAGTGGGACGTGGACGACAGCTGAGGCGCGCCGGCGCGCGCCTCGGCCGCCGCCCTCACATGCCCGCGAACACCGAATCGCTCTCCGCGTGGGCCGAACCCACGAAGACGCGCAGCATCGGGCCCTGCAGGTCGTGCTCCCACAGGCGGCCCTGGATGGTGAACTGGCGCCCGCCGACGCGGAACACGTCGCCCGGCATGGGCGCGGCGCCGTGGCCTCGCCAGTAGTCGGGCACCACCAGCTGCATGCGCCGCAGCCAGGCCTGGTCCTCGGGGGTGAAGACGAGCACGGTTCTGAGCGGGGTGGTCATGGGGTCTCCTGGTGACGCAGCGGGCGAGGGCCCAGGTTAGCGCAAGGCGGGGCTCAGTCCAAGCCGTCCAGGCCGCGCGCCGCGCCCAGCAGCGCGGGCGATTCGCGCGCGGTGATCACCCACACCGGAATGGCGCGCAGGTAGCCGTTGAAGCGGCCCTTGTCCTCGAAGCGCGCGCGAAAGGGCGAGGTGTCGAACCAGGCGCCCAGGCGCGGCACGATGCCGCCGCCCAGGTACACCCCACCGCGCGCGCCCAGCGTGAGCGCGAGGTTGCCGGCCACCGAGCCCAGCAGCGCGCAGAAGAGGTTCAGCGCCTCCAGCGCCTGCGGCTGGCCGTGCTGGAGCGCGGCCTCGGTCACGTCGGCCGCCCGCTCCACACCCCGCACGGCCACGCCGTCGGCCTCGCAGAGCACGCGAAAACTCTCGAGCAGGCCCGCGCCCGAGCACACGCGCTCGGCCGAGGCCCGGCCGTGGCGCGCCGCCAGCGCGTCCATCAGCAGTCGCTCGCGCGGTGTGGCGGCCGGCAGCGTGACGTGGCCGCCCTCGCCCTCCAGCGGCACCCAGCCGTCCCCGCCGCAGGGCAGCAAGCCCGAGACGCCCAACCCCGTGCCGGGCCCCAGCAGCGCGCGCGCGGCGCGCGGCACGGCGTCGCCGCCGCCCAGCTGGCGCAGATCGCTCGCCGGCAGCACCGGCAGCGCCAGGGCCAGCGCGGTGAAGTCGTTGAGCACGCGCAGGCGCTCCCAGCCCATCTCGGCCTGCAGCGCGCGCTGCGAAAAAGCCCAGTCGTGGTTGGTCATGCGCACCGCGTCGCCCGTGACCGGGTTGGCGATGGCGATGGCCGCGGCGCGCACGCGGCGCGGGCCCAGGCCCCCCAGGTACTCGCGCAAGGCGTCCTGCACCGCCGGGTAGCGGGCCACGGGCAGCACGCGCACCTCGCTCAAGGGCTCACCGGGCGCGGACTGGAAAGCGAAACGGGCGTTCGTGCCGCCGATGTCGGCGAGCAGCCGGCCACCGGGGCTGGGGATGCGCTGGCTCATGGCGGCCGATGATAGGCCGCGCCGCCTCAGCGGGGCAGGTGGGCGCGCGCCCAGCGCACGATGTCGGCCGCGCCCATGGCACCGGGCTGGCGCGCGATCTCGCGGCCGCCCGAGAACAGCGCCAGCGTGGGAATGCTGCGGATGTTCATCGCCGCCGACAGCGCGGGTGTCTCTTCGGTGTTGAGCTTCACCAGCCGCACGCGCGGCTCGAGTTCGCGCGCCGCCGCCTCGAACTGCGGAGCCATCGCACGGCAGGGGCCGCACCAGGGCGCCCAGAAGTCCACCAGCACCGGCAGATCGGAGCGTTCGATGGTCTTGCGCAGGCCGGCCTCGTCCAGCGCCACCGGCGCGCCCGTGAACAGCGGGGCGTGGCAGCGGCCGCAATCCGGCGCGCGGTCCAGCGCGTCGGGCGCGAGCCGGTTGGTGGTGCCGCAGTGCGGGCAGACGAGGTGCAGGGGGGCGGCGGTGGCGTTCATGGTCTTCAGATGAAGGCCGGCGCGCCGATTGCAAGCCCGTCGGCTCAGACCAGGTAGCCGATGAGGCTGGCGATGAAGCTCAGCAGCACGGTGCTGGCGAAGGGCAGGAACCAGTCGCGGCCGAAGGCGCGGAACCGCAGGTCGCCCGGCAGCCGCCCCAGGCCCAGGCGGCGCAGCAGCGGCGTGGCCCAGCTGATGAGCAGCAGGGCCAGGAAGATGACGATCATCCAGCGGATCATGCTCAGAGCCGGTGGGTGCGGTCGCCCTGCGCGAAGCCGATCGGCGTCCAGCCCCCGGCGCTGGCGGGCGGCGCCAGCGCGATGACCTTGAACAGCTCGCCCATCTCGTGCTCGAGCACCAGCATCTGCATGCGCGAGCGCTCGCGCGGGTCGGCGCCCTGCGCGAGCTCGACCAGGCCCAGGTTGATGAGGAAACGCCCCTGGCTGGTGTAGCCGATGACGTCCAGCCCCGCGTCCTGCGCCGCCACTGCCACGCCGGTGAAGTTCACGTGCGCGGTGATGTCCTTCTCGCCCGGGTGATCGAGCACGGCGTCGTCGCTGCGGTGGGCGCGGTGCGCCACCAGCGTGCCCATGTGGCGCTGCGGGTGGTAGTACTCGGCCTCGGGGAAACCGTAGTCGATGAACAGGGCCGCGCCGCGCGCCAGCCGATCGGCGATGGTGCGCACGAAGGCCTCGACCTGCGGGTGCACCTCGGTGGTGTAGTCGTGCTCGCCGGGCACCGCCAGCGGCGGGCGCAGGGCGGTAGGCCGCTCCGCCCAGGCAAAGCCCTCGCCGGCGCGCACGACCACCCGCTCGTGCCAGACCCCGCCGAGGCGCGCCAGCGGCGTCACGGGAATGGCGTCGAGGATTTCGTTGCCCACCAGCACGCCCTCGAAGCGCTCGGGCAGCACCTCGACCCAGCGCACGCGATCGCCGAAGGCCGCGAGGCGCTCGCGCTGGCGCTGGCGCAGCTCGCCCGGCAGGTCGACGATGGTGTAGCGCTCCAGGCGCTCGCCCGCCGCGTCCAGCGCCGCGATCAGCCCGGCCGCCAGCGCACCGCTGCCGGCGCCGAATTCCCACACCTCGCGCGTGCCCGTGGCCTGCAGGGCCTGCGCCACCTGGCGCGCCAGCGCGCGGGCGAACAGCGGCGTGAGCTCGGGCGCGGTGACGAAATCGCTGCCCTGGGCCGGGAAATGGCCGAATTTGGGCGTGGCCGTGGCGTAGTAGCCCAAGCCCGGCTCGTACAGCGCCATGCTCATGAAGCGCTCGAAGGGGATGTGGCCGCCGGCCGCGTCGATGGCCGTGCCGATGCGCGCCGACAGGGCGCTGGCTACACTCCCGGGCTGGTTCACGAATGGGGCGTTCACGCGCCGATTGTCACCCATGCCCTCCCCTCATCCGCCCCGCACCGCGCTGGTTACCGGCGCCGGCCGGCGCCTGGGCCGGGAGATCGCCCTCACCCTGGCGCGCGCCGGCTGGAACGTGGCCGTGCACCACCGCCACTCGCTCGACGAGGCCCGCCAGACGGCGACCGACTGCGAGGCCGCGAGCGGCCGCGCCGGCAGCGCCCACACCTTCTTCGCCGACCTGTCGGACGAGGCCGGCGCGCGCGCCCTGCTGCCCGCCGTGGCCGCGCGCTTCGGCGCCGTGGACGCGGTGGTCAACAGCGCCTCCACCTTCGAACACGACAGCGCCGGCAGCTTCGACTTCGCCACCATGGAAGCCCACCTGCGCGCCAACACCGGCGCGCCCGTGCTGCTGGCCCAGGCCCTGCACGCCCACCTGGCCGAGCGCGACGCGCGCGGCGCGGTGGTGAACCTGCTGGACCAGAAGCTGTGGAACATGAACCCCGACTTCTTCAGCTACACCCTGTCCAAGGCGGCGCTGGAAGCGGCCAACACCATGCTGGCGCTGGCCCTGGCCCCGCGCGTGCGGGTGGTGGGCGTGGCGCCCGGGCTCACGCTCACCAGCCACCTGCTCAGCGACGACCGGTTCGAGCAACTGCACCGCCAGTCGCCGCTGGGCCGCTCGTCCACCGCGGCCGACGTGGCCGCCGCCGTGGCCTTCGCGCTGGACAACGGCTCCATCACCGGCACCACGCTGCTGGTGGACGGCGGCCAGCACCTGATGCGCTTCGAGCGCGACTTCTCCCTCATGTGAGGACCGCATGATCCCCACGACCGCCGCCACCCAGATCCTCACCCTCACCGGCCTGCGCTTCGACGCCAACCTGGGCATCCTCGACCGCGAAAAACACGCGCCGCAGCCCATCCAGGTGGACGCCGAGCTCAACCAGGGCACGCAGCCCCTGCTGCCCAAGGACGACGACATCACCCACGTGCTCGACTACCGCAAGGTGCGCCAGATCATCATCGACGAGTGCACCGCCGAGCACGTGAACCTGCTGGAGAGCCTGATCGGCAAGCTCACACGGCGGCTCATGCAGCTGCCCGGCGTGATCGGCGTGCGCGTGAAGATCGCCAAGCTGGAAATCTTCGAGGACTGCGAGGTCGCCATCCGCATGGAAAGCGGGCAGTGGTGAACAGAGACACCCCCTGCGGCGCTGCGCGCCTGCCCCCTCCAGGGGGGCGATGCCGACGGCCCGGCGAAGCCGGTTCCGTGGCATCCCTGGGTTATGCGGGCTGGCGCTCGCCAAGGAATGGCCATGAACATTGAATTGGAAAACCACAAGCTCGAGAAGCGGCTGTGCCGCGAGGTCGGGCGCGCCATCGTCGACTACAACATGATCGAGGAAGGCGACCGCGTCATGGTCTGCCTCTCGGGCGGCAAAGACAGCTACGGCCTGCTCGACATCCTGCTGAAGCTGCAGCAGCGCGCGCCGGTGAAGTTCGAGCTGATCGCGGTCAACCTCGACCAGAAGCAGCCCGGCTTCCCCGAGCACGTGCTGCCCGAGTACCTGACGAAGCTGGGCGTGAAGTTCCACATCGAGAACCAGGACACCTACTCCATCGTCAAGCGCGTGATCCCCGAGGGCAAGACCCTGTGCAGCCTGTGCAGCCGGCTGCGCCGCGGCATCCTCTACCGCGTGGCCGACGAACTCGGCGCCACCAAGATCGCGCTCGGCCACCACCGCGACGACATCCTGCAGACCCTGCTGCTCAACCTGTTCTTCGGCGCCAAGCTCAAGGGCATGCCGGCCAAGCTGGTGAGCGACGACGGCAAGCACGTGGTGATCCGGCCCCTGGCCTACGTGCCCGAGAAAGACCTGGTGCGCTGGGCCGAGCTGCGCCAGTTCCCCATCATTCCCTGCACCCTGTGCGGCAGCCAGGAAAACCTGCAGCGCAAGCAGGTGGGCAACCTGCTGCGCGAGTGGGAGAAGAAGTACCCCGGCCGGGTGGAGAACATGGCCAGCGCGCTGCAGAACGTGGTGCCCAGCCACCTGATGGACCGCGCGCTGTTTCCGTTTGAAACGCTGCGCGCCACCGGCGTGCCGGACGACAGCGGCGACAAGGCCTTCGACGACGAGCCCGTGGCCGCGCCGGCCGCCGAGGCCTGCGCCGCGCCCGCGCCGCAGGGGAACCCGGCCGCGCCGCGCGCGGTCATACCCATCGCCACCGAAGCCAGCTGAGGCGCCGTCGCACCACGCCAGCCACGAAGGGCCCCTCAATGCAGGAGACGTCCATGCCCTCGATCCGCCTTTTCGCCCTTGCCCTGGCCGCGCTGCTGCTGTCGGGCTGCGCGTCCGTCATCCTGGTCGACAACCAGGTGGAGAGCTTTCCGCGCTGGCAGGACCGCGCGGCCAACGCGGCGGTGCCCGCGCCGCCGCAGGTCTACCGCTTCGAGCGCCTGCCCTCGCAGCAGCAGGACCAGCGCGCCGCGCGCGGCCAGGACGAGTTGGAGCGCTACGCCGAGGCCGCGCTGGCCAAGCTGGGCTGGACGCGCGCCGCCGCCAACGTGTCGGCCCCCTGGGCGGTTCAGGTGGGCGCCAGCAACGTGCGCCTGCCGCGCGCGCCCTGGGAAGACCCCTGGGACACCTGGGGCTGGGGGCCCTTCGGATCGCCTTTCGCCATGCCCGGACGCGACTACGTGGTAACGGGCACCGGCCAGGTGGTCTTCTTCCCCATGATGGCCCCGCGCTTCGAGACGCCCTACTACCAGCGCGCGGTGTCGCTGGTGATCCGCGACGCCGCCAGCGGGCGCGTGGTGTACGAGACGCGCGCCGCGCACGATGGCCGCTGGAACAGCACGCCCGCGCTGTGGACGGCCATGCTCGACGCCGCGCTGCAGGGCTTCCCGGCGCCGCCCGCGGGCCTGCGGCAGGTCAACATCGAAGTGCCACGCTGAGGCGCCTCAGGCGGGGGCAGCGGCCAACAGTTCCCGGATCGCCTGCGCCAACGCGTCCATGCTGTCCTGCTTGGACAGCACCTCGCGCACCCCGGCGGCGGCGGCCTCGTCCACCAGCCACTCGTTCACCTGCCCCGACACGATGGCCACGCGCAAGTCGGGGCGCAGCGCCCGCGCGGCGCGCGCCACCTCCAGGCCCGACAGACCCGGCATGTTCTGGTCCGTCACCAGCAGATCAGCGGGTTCTCCGGGGTGTGCCGCGAGCCAGTCGATGGCCGCCTGCCCCGAAACGAACGGCGTCACCCGCACGCCCTGGCGACTGAGCAGGCGCTGCACCAGCCCCACCAGCGCCTCGTAGTCGTCCACGTACAGCACATGCCGTCCGCTCAGCGCGCGCAGCGCGCCCGGGTCGTCCCGCGCTTCTGTCAAGGGCATGCCAGGGGTGCCATCGCCCGGCGCCAGCGGCAGGTAGACATCGAACCGCGTGCCGTGTCCGGGTGTGCTGTCCAGGGTGATGGTGCCCTTGTGCGCTTTGACGATGCCGTGCACCACCGCGAGGCCCAGGCCCGTGCCCTCCCCTGGCGGCTTGGTGGTGAAGAAGGGCTCGAACACACGCCGCTGGGTGTCGGTGTCCATGCCGGGGCCGTTGTCGGCCACGCTCAGGCACGCGTAGTCGCCGGGGCCCATGCCCCCGAGGCGCAGCGCCCGGGCGGCGTCGACGGATTCGGCGCCCAGGGCCACGGTGATCTCGCCAGCACGGCCCGCAAAAGCCTGCCAGGCGTTGCTGCACAGGTTCATCAGCACCTGCTGCACCTGGGTGCCATCCGCCATGACGCACAGCGGCGCCGGCGACAGGCGCGTGTCCAGGCGCACGCCCGCCGGCAGCAGCGTGCGCATCAGGCGCAGCGCTTCTTCCACCAGGGGCAACAGGGCCTGCCGCTCCATGGTCTGGGCCTGGCGGCGGCTGAAGGTGAGGATCTGCTGCACGAGCTGGCGGGCCCGGATGGCCGCGCGATGGATCTCGGCCAGGCTTTCCTGCGCGGGATGCTCGGGTCCGACGTCCTCGCGGGCCAGCACCAGGTTGCCCAGGATGGCCGCCAGCAGGTTGTTGAAGTCGTGCGCCACGCCGCCGGCCAGGGTGCCGATGGCCTCCATCTTCTGGCGCTCGCGCAACTGCGCCTCGAACTGGCGCTGCTGCTCCTCCGCCTGCTTGATCTCCGTGATGTCGGTGTGCGTGCCGACCAGGCGCGTCGGGCGGCCCTGGGCGTCGCGCTCCACCGCGGCGCCGCGCGTGAGCACCCATATCCAGCGGCCATCGCGCGTGCGAACCCGGTGCTCGTTGCGGTAGACGGGTATGCGCCCCTCGAAATGCGCCTGGCGCGCGACGAGCATGGCGGCCAGATCGTCCGGGTGCGTGCGCTCGTCCAGGTCGGAGGCGAAGCCATGAACGTCTTCGCGCGAATAGCCGTACATCGACAGCAGGCTGTCGGACAGGTATTCCTCGCCCGTTGCCAGGTTCCAGTCCCACACGCCGTCGCCCGCGCTCTCCAGCGCCATCTTCCAGAGCGCCTCGCTGCGGTGAAGCGCCTCCTCCATGCGCTTGGGCTCGGTGATGTCGAGCAGAACGCCCACGCGGTGCACGCCTTCCTCGTCGCGGTAGACCTCACAGGAGCGGTTGTGAACCCACTTGAGGACCCCCTCGGGTGTGACGACGCGAAATTCGCCCGAGAGCACCGCCTTGCCATCCAGCAGTGCCTGCGTCTCGGACACCAGGCGCGGGGCTTCGTCGGGGTGCAGCAGGCGCGAGATCAGCGTGGGGTCGTTCACCAGGGCCTCGGGCTCGACGCCCAGCAACTCGCGCGCGCCCGAGCTCACGTAGCGGTAGCGGCGCGAGCCGTCGTGGCGCACGACGATCGAAAACACCACGCCGGGGATCTGGTCGGCCAGCGCCTGCATGCGCTCCTGCTGCTCCCGCATGGAGCGCTGCTGCAGCACGCGTTCGGTGATGTCTTCCACCGTGCCTTCGTAGTGCAGCACCTGGCCGGCCGCGTCGCGCACGGCGTGCGCGTTCTCGCTGACCCAGGCCCGTTCGCGTGTCTTGTGGCGAAACACCTCCGACACAAAGCCGCGCACGAAGCCGTCGCGCTCCAGCAGGCGACGGAAGTCGTCGCGCCGGCGCGGGTCCACGTACCACTCGGCGGCGATGTCGCCGACGCCAGCGATCAGCGAGGCTTCGCTGTCGTGGCCGTTGAAGCGCACCAGGGCCTCGTTGGCCCGGATCATCCGGCCGTCGGGGGCGCTGCGGTAGGCGCCGATCGGCAGGAAGTTGAACAGCGATGAGAAGTCGCCATCGGGCGTGGCCATGCGCGGCATTGTCTCGCAAGGCCCGGTACATTTCATCCAGATCGACCCACCCCCACGGACGTCCCTTGCAAGTCACCCGCCTCCTGGCCGTGCGCCACGGTGAGACCGCCTGGAACCGCGACACGCGCATTCAGGGCCACACCGACATCGACCTCAACGACCACGGCCGCTGGCAGGCCCGCCGCCTGGCCGAGGCCCTGCGCGACGAGCCCATCGCCGCCATCTACAGCAGCGACCTCAAGCGCGCGCGCGACACCGCCCAGGCGGTGGCCGAGACGCGCACCCTGCCGGTGCACGCGCACATCGGCCTGCGCGAGCGTGGCTTCGGGCGCTTCGAAGGCCACACCTGGGACGAACTGGAGCTGCGCTACCCCACCGAAACCCTGGCCTGGCGCAAGCGCATGCCCGACTTCGCGCCGCCCGGTGGCGAAACCCTGCTGGCGCTGCGCGAGCGCGTGGTGGGCGCGGCCCTGGAACTGGCCGCGCGCCATCCGGGCGAGCAGATCCTGCTGGTCGCGCACGGCGGCGTGCTGGACGTGCTCTACCGCGCCGCCACCCGCCTGGAGCTGCAGGCCCCGCGCAGCTGGCAACTCGCCAACTGCGCCATCAACCGCCTGCTGTGGTCGCCCGAAGGCCTGGCCCTGGTGGGCTGGGGCGATGTGGGCCACCTGCAGGTGAACGACGACGAAGGGGTGCTGGATGAGCGCAGCGCCTGAGCGTTTCCACGGCCTGGTCGGCCAGGGCGTGGCCGCCATCGACACGCCCGCGCTGGTGATCGACCTGGACGCCATGGAGCGCAACCTGCATCGGCTGGCCGACTGGTGCCGGGCGCGCGGCCTGCGGCTGCGCCCGCACGCCAAGATGCACAAGTGCGCCGAGCTGGCGAAGTTGCAGATGGCGCACGGCGCCGTGGGCGTGTGCGTGCAGAAAACCGGCGAGGCGCTCGCGCTGGCCGCCGCCGGCGTCACCGACATCACCATCACCAACGAGGTGGTGGACCCGGCCAAGCTGGCGCGGCTGGCGCGCGCCGTGCGCGCGGGCGGCACGCGCTTCGCCCTGGCGGTCGACAGCGCCCTCGGCATCGAGCGCCTGGCGCGCGCCCTGGCCGAGGCCGGCGTGCAGGCACCGGGCTCGATCGATGTGCTGGTGGAAATCGACGTGGGCCATGGCCGCTGCGGCGCGGCGCCGGGCGAGCCGGCCGTGGCACTGGCGCGGGCCGTCGCCTCGCACGCCGTGCTGCGCTTCGCCGGCCTGCAGGCCTACCACGGCGCGGCGCAGCACCAGCGCACGCCCGAGCAGCGCCGCGCCACCGTGGCCCACGCCGCCGAGGCCGTGGCGCACACGCGCGCGCTCATCGAGGGCGCGGGCCTGGCGGTGCCGCTGGTCACGGGCGCGGGCACCGGCACCTTCGTGCACGAGGCGGCCAGCGGCCAGTGGGGCGAGCTGCAGGCCGGCTCCTACCTCTTCATGGACGCCGACTACGCCGCCAACACCGCCGACGAGAGCGCGCCGGCCTTCGAGCACGCGCTGTTCGTCAAGGCGCAGGTGATGAGCCGGCCCGGGGGGCGCGCCGTGGTCGACGCCGGCCACAAGAGCCATGCCATCGACAGCGGCCTGCCGCGCGTCTGGCTGCCCGAGGGACTGGCGTTCGCCAACGGCGGCGACGAGCACGGCGTGCTGCGTGGCCCGGCCCTGCCCGCGCTGGGCGAAACGGTCTGGCTGGTGCCGGGCCACTGCGACCCCACCGTGAACCTGCACGACCACCTGATCGGCGTGCGCGGCGGCCTGCTCACGGGCCGCGTGGAGCGCGTGCTGCGGGTGGACGCGCGCGGCGCGCTGGACTGAGCGACCGGCGCGCCCTCAGGGGCCGAACACGCGGGCCTCCAGGCCCAGGTTGCGCACGGTCTCGGCCGCGGCCTCGGCCTGCTCGCGCGTCTGGAACGGGCCGACGCGCACGCGCGTGAGCGGGCCGCGCGCCGACTCCACCGGGTCGCTGCGCACCGGCAGGCCGGCCTGGCGCAGCCGCGTGGCCGCGCGCTCGGCGTTGGCCGGGTCGCCAAAGATGCCCACGTTCACGCCGTGGCCGTGCCAGCGAGGGCGCGGCGCGTCGGTGGTGCCGGCGCTGTCGCCGCTCGCGCCGGGGGCCGGCGGCGCGGCAGCGCGCGCCGCCGGTGCGGGCGTCGACTCGGCCACGGCGGGCTTCGCCAGGGCCGGGGCCGGTGTGGGCGCCTCCGAGGTCACCGCGCCCACCACCACCGCCCCGCCGGGGGAGACGGCGGGGGACACCGGCGACACGGGCTCGACCACGCCCTCGGTGGACGGCGGCGGCGCGGGCGCCGCCACGGGGGCGGGCGGGGGAGCCGGGGCCTCGGCCACCGCCCGCGGCGCCAGCACCGGCTCGGGCGCGGCCGCCACGGGGCCACCGCCCGTGCGCAGCCCCAGCGTGCCCAGCAACGCCACCTGGGCCAGCAGCGCCAGCACCCAGGCCCAGCGCCCCGGCCCACCGCGCTGCAACAGGCCGCAGGCCTCCTGCACCGTGCGCGCGCGGCGCACGGCCTCGGTCATGCGCCGGCGCACGTCGGCGTGCAGCCAGGCCGTGCCCCACCAGCCAGGCACCACCACCGCCAGCACGCCGATCGAGGCCAGCAGGCCCCAGCGCACGCCCGCCGGCCAGACCGCCATGAAACCCCGCGCCCACCACCACAGGCCCAGCGCAACGGCCAGGGCCAGGGCGTACAGCAGGGCCTGGCGCCACAGCCGCCGGTACAGCAGCCAGTTCAGGTTCAGCCAGGCCGCCGCGTGGTTCCAGTGCGTGCCCGCCAGACCGCGCTCGTCGAAGCGCGCGAACACCGGCAGGTAGTCGGCCGTGCGGCCCGGGCCCAGCGCCGCGCGGTACAGCGCCTCGGTGGCGCTGGCCAGCGCCGCGGTGTCCGGGGGAGCGGGGGTCGGCGCGCTGGACATGGCGGGGTGGGCGGGCGGCTCAGTCGGCGGCGCCGAACAGGCCGCCCTCGGTGCGCGGCGGGTTCACGCCCAGGTGGCGGTAGGCCGCCAGCGTGGCCGTGCGTCCGCGCGGCGTGCGCTGCAGGTAGCCCTGCTGGATCAGGTAGGGCTCGATCACGTCCTCGATGGTGTCGCGCTCCTCGCCGATGCTGGCGGCGATGTTGTCCAGGCCCACGGGCCCGCCGTCGAAGCGGTGGATCACGGCCTCCAGCAGCTTGCGGTCCATCAGGTCGAAGCCCTGCGGGTCGACGTCGAGCATGGCCAGGGCGCGCTCGGCGATGTCCTGGCTGATGCGGCCGCTGCCCTTCACATCGGCGTAGTCGCGCACGCGGCGCAGCAGGCGGTTGGCGATGCGCGGCGTGCCGCGCGAGCGGCGCGCGATCTCGAAGGCGCCGTCCTCGTCGATGGGCGCGCTGAGCAGCCCGGCGCTGCGCCGCACGATGCGCGCCAGCTCCTCGGCCGAGTAGAACTCCAGCCGCGCGACGATGCCGAAGCGGTCGCGCAGCGGGTTGGTGAGCATGCCCGCGCGCGTGGTGGCGCCCACCAGCGTGAAGGGCTGCAGGTCGAGCTTGATGCTGCGCGCCGCCGGGCCCTCGCCGATCATGATGTCGATCTGGTAGTCCTCCAGCGCGGGGTAGAGGATCTCCTCCACCACCGGCGAGAGGCGGTGGATCTCGTCGATGAAGAGCACGTCGTTGGGCTCGAGGTTGGTCAGCAGCGCCGCCAGGTCCTTGGGCTTTTCGAGCACCGGCCCGCTGGTCTGGCGCAGATTCACGCCGAGCTCCTGCGCGATGATGTGCGACAGCGTGGTCTTGCCCAGGCCGGGCGGGCCGAACAGCAGCACGTGGTCCAGCGCCTCGGCGCGTTTCTTGGCGGCGCCGATGAAGATCTCCAGCTGCTCGCGCACCTTCATCTGGCCCACGTACTCGTCGAGCAGCTTGGGCCGCAGCGCGCGCTCGATCGCCTCTTCCTTGGGCGAACCCGCCAGCGGCGAGATCACGCGCGGCGCGGGGGCGAAGTCGTCGGTCTGGATGCTCATTTATTTGGCCAGCGCCTTCAGCGCCAGCTTGATGCCCTCGGCCACGCCCACCTCGGCCGGCAGGGCCTTGAGCGCGGCGGCGGCGTCCTTTTCGTTGTAGCCCAGGGCCATGAGGGCCTGCTGGATGTCGGCCTGGGCGTCGCTGCGCGTGGCGCCCGCGGGCAGGCCCAGGTCCACGCCGAGCTTGCCCTTGAGCTCCAGCAGCAGCCGCTCGGCCGTCTTCTTGCCGATGCCGGGCACCTTGACGATGCGCCCGGTCTCCTGCGTGCTCACGGCCTGGGCCAGGTCGTTCACCGACAGGCCCGAAAGCACCGCCAGCGCGGTGCGCGGGCCCACGCCGCTGATCTTGATGAGTTGGCGAAAGGCGTCGCGCTCGGGCGCGGTGGCGAAGCCGTAGAGGATTTGCGCGTCCTCGCGCACCACGAAGTGCGTCAGCAGCGAGACCCGCTCGCCGCTGGCGGGCAGGTGGTAGAAGGTGCTCATGGGCACGTCCACCTCGTAGCCCACGCCATGGCAGTCCAGCAGGATCTGGGGCGGGTTCTTCTCCAGCAGCGTGCCGCTCAACTTGCCTATCATCGGTGTCCTTTTGGTCGTTCGCCGGGTCGCCCCGGGAACGACCGCGCCCCTCAGAGGGGCCTGGCGAAGCCAGGGTTGGGGGCCATCTTTTTCCTCAGGATTATCGGCTTGATTCTCAGACATACCTTCAGCCCACCGGACAACACCCGCATGGCCCACCTGTGCGGGCCGCTTGACGCCCACATCCGCGCCATCGAGTCCGCGCTGCAGGTCAAGGTGGCGCACCGCTTCGAGCAGTTCCGCGTCGAAGGCCCCAAGGCCAAGGCGCAGCGCGCCATGGAAGTGCTGCAGGCCCTGTACGAGATGGCACGCGGCCCGATCCCGGCCGAGCAGGTGCAGCTCATGCTCAACGGCAACACCGCGCTGGAAGACCCCGGCGAGGGCGCGCTGAGCCTGCAGACGCGCCGCGGCGAGGTGCGCGGGCGCACGCCCAACCAGGCGGGCTACCTGGAGAACATGGCCGCGCACGACATCACCTTCGGCATCGGCCCCGCGGGCACCGGCAAGACCTACCTGGCGGTGGCCTGCGCGGTGGACGCGCTGGAACGCAGCGCGGTGCAGCGCATCGTGCTCACCCGCCCGGCCGTGGAAGCGGGCGAGAAGCTGGGCTTCCTGCCCGGCGACCTGGGCCAGAAGGTGGACCCCTACCTGCGCCCGCTGTACGACGCCCTGTACGACCTGATGGGCTTCGACCGCGTGCAGAAAGCCTTCGAGCGCCAGCAGATCGAAATCGCGCCGCTGGCCTTCATGCGCGGGCGCACGCTCAACCACGCCTTCGTCATCCTGGACGAGGCGCAGAACACCACGCCCGAGCAGATGAAGATGTTCCTCACCCGCATCGGCTTCGGCAGCAAGGCCGTGGTCACCGGCGACGTGAGCCAGATCGACCTGCCGCGCACCCAGCTCAGCGGCCTGATCGACGCCGAGCGCGTGCTCAAGCGCGTGCCAGGCATCGGCTTCACGCGCCTGACCAGCGCCGACGTGGTGCGCCATCCCCTGGTGGCGCGCATCGTCGACGCTTACGAGGCCCGCAGCCCGTCGCGCGAAGAGGCCGAACCGGCCCGCCGGCGCCGCGCCGGCTGACCCGCGCCAACCCTCAGGGAGGACCCGCATGCCACCGACCAGACCGCTCACCCTCGCCGCCCCGCTCGCCGCCGCCCTGCTGGCCGGCGGCTGCGCGCTGCACCAGCACCCCTCGGCGCCCGCCACCCAGGGCAGCATCCAGGGCCCAGGCTACAGCAGCGAGACCGTGCGCTACCGCTGCGAGGGCGGCGCCGAGATCGAGGTGGCCTATCTGGAATTCGGCCATGGCGACAGCTTCGCGGCGCTGCACCACCAGGGCCGCACGGCGCTGCTCAAGAGCCGGCCCAGCGCTTCGGGTGTGCGCTACATCGCGCTGGACGAACAGCACAGCCTGCGCTGGAACACCAAGGGCGAGGAAGGTTTCCTGAGCTTCCTGGCGGCCGACCACACGGCGCAGGAGCGCACGCTGCTGGCCAACTGCCGCTCGCTCCCCTCCCTCAAGGCCGGCAAGGTGGCCAGCTGATGGCCCTGCCCGCGCTCACCCTGTCGCTGCAGTTCGCGCGCTTCGACGGCGTGGCCGAGCACCGCGCCGCGCTGCCGCGCGCCTTCGTGGCGCGCTGCCTGCGCCGCGCGCTCGATGGCGACGCCGAACTCACCGTGCGCATCGTCGACGCCGAGGAGGGCCAGGCCCTCAACCGCGACTACCGCGGCCGCGACTACGCCACCAACGTGCTCACCTTCGACTACGCCCAGGAGCCCCTGGTGATGGCCGACCTGGTGCTGTGCGCGCCGGTGGTGGCGGCCGAAGCGAAACAGATGAAGAAGCCCCTGGCCGAGCACTACGCGCACCTGCTGGTGCACGGCGCCCTGCACGCCCAGGGCTGGGACCACGAAACCAGCGAGGCCGACGCCGAGGCCATGGAGGCGCGCGAGACCGAGGTGCTGGCCGCGCTGGGCCAACCCGATCCCTACGCCCGATCGCGCCGCCCCCGCAAGCCCGGGTAAATCCCCAGCAAAACGCCGGGGCGAGGCGCCCGGCCGCCTCGCCCGCTCGCTAGCATGGGCTGGTCATCCACCCCAACCGAGGAGCGTCCATGGCAGGCTGGTACGAACTCACGAAGAACGGCAAAGGTCAGTATTCCTTCGTGCTCAAGGCGGGCAACGCGCAGGTGATCCTGCGCAGCGAACAGTACGAGGCCAAGCCCTCGGCCCAGGGCGGCATCGAGTCGGTGCAGAAGAACTCGCCGCTGAGCGAGCGCTACGAGCTCAAGACGGCCAGCGACGGCAGCCCCTACTTCAACCTGAAGGCCTCGAACGGCCAGGTCATCGGCACCAGCCAGATGTACTCCTCCGAGGCCGCGCGCCAGAACGGCATCGACTCGGTGAAGGCCAACGGCCCCAGCAAGGACGTGCGCGAGCCCTGATCCCGCGCGACGGGCGCGCGCGAACGGTGGCTCAGCCGCAGTCGCGCGCGCCGTTCCAGCGCTGCACCGGAAAGCGCAGGTCGCCGACGCCCAGGTCGCGCCCGGGCGGCACCAGCAGCTCCACCCGGCCCTCGCGCACGGCGTCGAACAGGGCCTGGTGGCCGGCCTGCGGCGCGCAGTTCGTGTCCAGGCCCTGGCCGGGCAGGTGGCCGCGCACGGCCCACCGCCCGTGCTCGTCGACCCGCCAGATGCGCGCGCCGCCCGCGTCACGCGCGCCCGGCGCCTGGCGCGCGAGCAGCGCATAGGCCCCATCGCCCAACACCTCGGGCGGCAGGCGCCAGATGAGGCAGGTCTGGGCCTCGCAGGCACCCGGCAAGCCGCCGTCGCGCGCCAGGGCCTCCAGCAGCGCCGGCGGCGCCGTGGCGCCCGGCGGGAACACCGGCAGGGCGCGCAGCCGCTCGGCCAGGCGCTCGCGCCGCGTCTTCGGGTCGCTCAGGGCGTCGCGCGCCAGCGCCTGGCGCGCGGCGGGCACGCCGCCGAACACCGGGTCGTCGGCGGCCAGGGCCTGCAGGGCGCGCCGGCCGAACACACCGCCCTCGCGCGCGAGGTAGCGGATCGGGTCCTGCTCGTCGCTGGTGCCCCGCGCCAGGCGCTGCAGCTGGTCGTTCACGCTCACGCGGCGCGGGTCGATGGCGCCGCCCAGCAGCGCCAGGATGCCCAGCACCACCACCGCCGCGGCCACGGCGTTGGTGGCGGGCACCAGGCAGCGCTCGGCACGGCCCAGCCACTCGGCCACGGCGTTGAGCGCGTAGCCCAGCGCGAAAACCGCCACCACGATCGCCACGAACAACCCCCAGAGCCGGTCCACCGTCCAGCCGTACTGGCCGATGCGCAGGCCCAGCGCGTACAGCGCCACCGCCACCATGGGCAGCAGCACCAACAGGCCGGTCGACAGGGCGCGGCGCAGCCAGCGCGGGTAGCGCGGCGCATCCAGCCCGCCGCGCGAGCTGGCGTTGACCAGCAGAACGCACAGCACCGCGAACCACAGCAGCAGGAAGGCCGCGCGCCGCGTCTGCAACAGGGGCTCGACGCCCTGCACCAGCCAGCTCGCCACGAAGGCCACGCCCAGCGCGCCCGCCAACGGGTAGATCCATCCGCACAGCTGCGTGAGCCGCTCGAACAGGAAGCGCGCCACGGTGCGCTGCGTGACCGCCAGCGACACGCCGTAGGAGAACACCAGCGCGGTGGCGGGAATCCAGAACGCGCCGCGTTCGATGAGTTCGCCCAGGAAGGGCAGGCGCACCAGCCGGAACAGCGCTGCCGCGCTGAACATCACCAGCCAGAACAGGCCGGTGACCAGCCCGCCCTGCGCCAGCAGCAGGGTGTTGTGCAGCAAGGCGTCGAACCAGGGCTCGTAGCGCACGCGGCCCTCGCGCGCCACGGCGGCGGCGGGCACCGCGACCATGAGCGCCAGACCCAGCACGAAGGTGGGGCGCAGGTAGTCTTCCTCGCGCAAAGGCCCCTGCTCGCGCGCGCGCTCGGCCAGCCCGCCCACGGTGAGCCCGTGGTAGGCGCCGATGGCCAGGGCCAGCGCGCCCACGCCGAGCGCGATCGCCACGCGGCGCTGCAGCGGGGCCGCGCTGGCGAGGTAGAAGCCCAGCGGCGCCAGCGCCATCAGCAGGAACAGCGGCATGAAGGCCGCGGCCTCGGTGGCTGGCCAGGCGCCGCGGCGCGCGGTCTCGTACAGGGTGTAGGCCAGTGCGGCCTGCAGGGCGCCCACCAGCAGGTGGGCGCGGGCCTCGGATTCGGGGGCGGCGGGGGTGTTCAAGCGGTTCTCCTGAAAGCGCCCGGGCACCGGCGCACGCTCAGGCCGTCAGGCGCATCGGGATCGTCACCGGACCATCGTTCACCAGGTGCACCTGCATGTCGGCGCCGAAGCGGCCGGTGGCCACCTGGGGATGCGCGGCGCGCGCGGCGGCCACGAAGGCATCGTAGAGCGATTCGCCGAGCGCGGGCGGCGCGGCGTTGGTGAAGCCCGGGCGGTTGCCGCCCGAGGTGTCGGCCGCCAGGGTGAACTGGCTGACGATGAGCAGGCCGCCGCCCACGTCCTGCAGGCTGAGGTTCATCTTGCCGGCGCCGTCGGCGAAGACGCGCAGCTTGAGGACCTTGCTGAGCAGCTTCAGGCCCACGGCCGGTGTGTCGGTGGGCTCGGCGCAGACCAGCGCCAGCAGGCCGGGGCCGATGGCGCCCACGGTCTCGCCGGCGATGTCGACACGGGCCTGGCTCACGCGTTGCAGCAGGGCGATCACTGGCGGGTCTCCTCGGATTCTTTGACAGCCAGCGCTTCCACGCCGGTGGGCAGCAGCTGGATGCTGGCGCGCAGGCCGGGCACGGCCTGCATCAGCGCCTGCTCCACCTCGCCGCGCAGCGCCGCCGCGCGGCCCAGCGGCCAGGCAGCGGGCAGGTGCATGTGCAGGTCGGCGAAGCGGCGCTGGCCGGCCTTGCGCGTGGTGACGTGGTCGAAGCGCACCAGCGGCTGCCCCTGGGCAAAGCCCGCCAGCACGCGCTCGATGCTGGACTGCAGCTCGGGGTCGAGCGCTTCGTCCATCAGGCCCTGCGCGGCGTCCTTGATGAGGTGCAGGCCCTCGCGCAGGATGTTGAGTGCCACCAGGATGGCCAGCACGGGGTCGAGCCAGAGCCAGCCGGTGATGGCCACCAGGCCGATGCCCAGCACCACGCCGACCGAGGTCCAGACGTCCGTGAACAGGTGGCGCGCGTCGCCTTCGAGCGCGACCGAGCGGTGCACGCGCGAGGCGCGCAGCATCACCCAGGCCAGCACCCCGTTGAACACCGAACTGATGACCGACAGCCACAGGCCCAGGCCCAGTTGCTCCAGCGGCTGGGGCTGCAGCAGGCGCCCCACCGCGGCCCAGACGATGCCGGCCGCGGCCGCGATGATGAGCACCCCCTCGAAGCCGGAAGAAAAGTACTCGGCCTTGTGGTGGCCGTAGGGGTGCTCGGCGTCGGCCGGGCGCGCGGCGATGGTGACCATGAGCAGGCCGAAGCTCGCGCCCGCCAGGTTGACCAGGGACTCGAGCGCGTCGGACAGCAGGCCGACCGAGCCGGTGAGCCACCAGGCGGCCGTCTTCAGTGCGATGGTGAGCAGGGCCACGGCGATCGAGGCCTGCAGCAGGCGGCGCGGCGTGAGTCGGTCGAGCAGCGGGGTGATCACGCGCGGCATTGTGGCCCAGGCCCGCTGAACCCTGGTTCGGCGGACGTTGCAGAATCGCCGCCATGCGAAGCGCGTGGATGTCCCGGCTGAATTGGATCGCGGCAGGCCTGGCCCTGTCGCTGCTGGGGGCGTGGTTCATCGCCCAGCGCGGCCTGGAGGCGCAGCGCGCGGCCTTCGAGACCGACGCGCGCATCGTGCACCGGCTGCTGAGCCAGCAGGTGGTGCAGCACGACGCGGTGCTCGCCACCCTGGCCCTGCTGGAGCCCGAACGGGCCGAGGCCCTGCCGCGCCTGAGCGCGATCTACCCCCGCCTGCTGAGCGTGATCGCGCGCGCGCCGGACGAGGCCTGGCTGCAGCCGGCGCTGGCGCACGCCGAGGCGGCCTCGCGCACCAGCGGCCGCGGGGCCATGGCCGACGGCGACCTGGGCGCGGGCCGCTACACGCTGGTGCTGGGCGCCGCGGGCGGCGGCGCCTATTCGCTGGTCATCGCGCTCGACGGCCTGGTACCCGAGGCCGACTGGCCCATGGACCGCGCGCGCAGCCCGGTGCGGGTGGCGCTGCGCTGGAACGGCCAGTCGCACACCCTGCAGGCCGGCCAGCCGCTCACCCAGGGCTGGCGCTTTGACTTCGACAAGGTGGTGGCGGCCGAGAGCCAACCCTTCCACGCCGTGGCCACGCGCTGGGTCGGCTGGGGCGAACTGCCCTGGCTCGGCATGGGCGCCTGGGCGCTCGCCGTGCTGGCGGGGCTGGCCGCCCTGGCGCACGCGCTGCGCCTGCGCGAGGCCCGCCAGCGCGCCGAGGCCCTGCTGCGCCTGGGCCAACTCGGCCGGCTCAACGCCATGGGCGAATTCGCGGCCGGCCTGGCGCACGAACTGAACCAGCCCCTGACCGCCGTGCTGGCCAGCACCCAGGCCGCGCAGCGCCTGCTGGCCGACGAGCCGCCCGCGCTGGACACCGCGCGCGAGGCCATGGGCCGCGCCGGCGCGCAGGCGCGCCGCGCGGCCGAGGTGCTGGCCCGGCTGCGGCGCGGCCTGGAGCCGCCGGCCGGCGCGGCCGAACAGCGCGCGCTGGACCTCGGCGCCTGCGTGCGCGAAGCCCTGCACCTGCTGCAGCCCGAGATCGACCGGCGCGGCGTGGCCGTGCGCTGGCTGGTCAGCGACCCGGCGGTGGTGCGGGCCGATCCGATCGCCATCGATCAGATCGTGCACAACCTGATCGCCAACGCCCTGCAGGCCATGGACCGCCAGGCCGGCGGCCCGCGCGAGTTGCGCCTGGCCGTGCGGCGCGAGGGCGGGCAGGCCGTGCTCGACGTGGCCGACACCGGCCCGGGCCTGCCGCCCGAGGTGCTGTCGCGCCTGTTCGAACCCTTCTTCAGCACCCGCGAGGGCGGCCTGGGCCTGGGCCTGACGCTGAGCGAATCGCTGGCGCAGGCGCAGGGCGGCCGCCTGGGCGCGGGCGCCGCGCCCGGCGGTGGCGCGCTGTTCTCGCTGCACCTGCCGCTCGACACCGGGACCCCGCCATGAACACCGCCAGCGACGCGCTCTCCCCCACCGTGCACCTGATCGACGACGACGACGCGGTGCGCGACAGCCTCGCGCTGCTGATCGGCACCGTGGGCCTGCGCGTGGTGGCCTGGGCCGATCCGCGCGCCTTCCTCGCCGGCTTCGAGCGCGACGGCATCGGCGCCATCGTGCTCGACGTGCGCATGCCCGGCATCAGCGGCCTGGGCGTGCTCGACACGCTGGTGGCGCAGGGCGTGGACCAGCCCGTGATCATGCTCACCGGCCACGGCACGGTGGACATGTGCCGGCGCGCCTTCAAGGCCGGCGCGGCCGAGTTCCTGGAAAAGCCGGTGGACGACGAGGCCCTGATCGAGGCCCTGCAGCAGGCCGTGCGCCAGCACGTTCAGCTGCGCCAGCGCGCGCAAACCGACCGCGCCGCGCGCGAGCGCTGGCAGCAGCTCTCGCCGCGCGAACGCGAGGTGCTCGCGCTCATCGTCGAGGGCCTGAGCAACAAGGCCATCGCGCGCGCGCTCGAGCTGTCGCCGCGCACGGTGGAAACGCACCGCGCCCACGTGTTCGAGAAGCTGGGCGTGGACTCGCTCGCCCAGCTGGTGCGGGGCTACGCGGCCCTGGTGAACGAGACGGGCACCGCGTAGTTCTACGCAGCCGCGCCCGTAGCCGCGCGAATGGTGCGCGCGGCGGGCGCTTCCTACAGTGCGGGCACGGTTGATCGAACCGCAACGCCGTCACGGAGACCCGCTTCATGAACACCCCCATCCGCACCGCCCTGGCCCTCGCCCTGATCGGCGCCAGCGCCCTCGCCCAAGCCCAGAGCGGCGCCGTCCTCAGCGAGCGCAACGTCTCGCTGGCGCTGGCCAACCAGATCGCCGCCGCCACCGTGGCCGCCTGCAGCGCCAGCGGCTATGCCGTCACCGCCACCGTGGTGGACCGCGCCGGCAATGTGCGCGCCATGCAGCGCGCCGACAACGCCGGCCCGCACACCCTGGAAGCCAGCCGCCTGAAGGCCTACACCTCGGCCTCCGCGCGCAACACCACGCTGGCCATGATGGAGGCCTCGCAGAAGAACCCGGCCGCGGCCAACCTGAAGGACATCCCCGGCTACCTGCTGCTCGGCGGCGGCGTGCCGGTGCGCGCGGGCAACGACGTGATCGGCGCCGTCGGTGTGGGCGGCGCGCCCGGCGGCCACCTGGACGAGCAGTGCGCCATGGCCGCGCTGGAGCAGGTGAAAGCGGCCCTGCAATGAAGCGGCGCGCGCTGCTGTCGCTGGCGCTGGCCACCGCGTTCGCGGGCGCCGCGCGGGCCCAGGTGCCGCCCTCGCCCGGCGAGGTCGCGGCCTACCAGGGCCTGCACGCCGCGGCGCAGCGCGGCGATGTGGCCGCCATCGCGCGGCTGCTGAAGTCGGGCGCGGCCATCGAGGCCACCGACGGCGCCGGCCGCACGCCACTGCACGTGGCCACCTTCGCGCGCCAGCGCGAGGCGGTGCGGGCGCTGCTGCAGGCCGGCGCCAACCATGCGGCCCTGGAACACGGGCGCTACGACGCCGTCACCATCGCCGCCGTGGCCGACGACGAAGATACCCTGCGCCTGCTGCTGGCCGGCGGCGCGAGCGCGAAGCTGGTGACCAGCCGCTACGACGGCACCGCGCTGATCGCGGCGGCCCACCTGGGCCATGAAGGCGTGGTGCGCCAGCTCATCGCCGCTGGTGCGCCGCTGGACCACGTGAACAACCTGCACTGGACGGCCGCCATCGAGTCCGTCGTGCTGGGCGACGGCGGCCCGCGCCACCAGGCCACGCTGCAGGCGCTGATCGACGCCGGCGCCAACCTGCAACTGACCGACCGCAGCGGCCACACGCCGCTGGCGCTGGCCCGCTCGCGCGGCCACGCGGCCATGGTGGCGATGCTGGAAAAGGCCGGGGCGCGCTGAGCGCGCCCCCAGGCTGCGCCGGCCGCCCCTTGCAGGGCGCGGCCCGGCGCCGGATCGGATCAGCCCAGCGTCACGCGCGCGAACTTGCGCTTGCCGACCTGCACCACGTAGGTCCCGGCGGCGAGCTTCAGGCCCTTGTCGCTCAGCACCGAGCCGTCCACGCGCACGCCACCACCGTCGATGAGGCGGTTGGCCTCGCTGCTCGACGGCGCCAGGCCGGCCGACTTGAGCAGGGCCGCGATGCCCAGCGGCGCGCCCGTCAGCGACACCTCGGGAATCTCGTCCGGCACGCCGCCCTTGGAGCGGTTGATGAAGTCCTGCTCGGCCGCCTCGGCCGCCGCCGCGCTGTGGAAACGCGCCGTGATCTCCTTGGCCAGCATCACCTTCGCGTCCTTGGGGTTGCGGCCGCCCGCCACCTCGCGCTTGAGCGCCTCGATCGCCTCCATCGACTGGAAGGACAGCAGGGTGTACCAGCGCCACATCAGCTCATCGGAGATGCTCAGCACCTTGGCGAACATGGTGTTGGCGTCCTCGGTGATGCCGATGTAGTTGTTCTTGCTCTTGGACATCTTGTCCACGCCGTCCAGCCCCTCCAGCAGCGGCATGGTCAGGATGCACTGCGGCTCCTGACCGTACTCGGCCTGCAGGTGGCGGCCCATGAGCAGGTTGAACTTCTGGTCGGTGCCACCGAGCTCGAGGTCGCTCTTGAGCGCCACCGAGTCGTAGCCCTGCATCAGCGGGTAGAGGAACTCGTGCACGCTGATCGGCGTGCCGGCGGTGAAGCGCTGGTGGAAGTCGTTGCGCTCCATCATGCGCGCCACGGTGTACTTGGCCGCGAGCTGGATCATGCCCATGGAGCCCAGCGGCAGGCTCCATTCGCTGTTGTAGCGGATCTCCGTCTTCGCCGGGTCCAGCACCAGGCTGGCCTGCTTGTAGTAGGTCTCGGCGTTGGCCTTGATCTGCTCGGGCGTGAGCGGCGGGCGCGTGCTGTTGCGCCCCGAGGGGTCGCCGATCAGGCTGGTGAAGTCGCCGATAAGAAAAATGACTGTATGCCCCAGGTCCTGGAGCTGGCGCATCTTGTTGAGCACCACGGTGTGGCCGATGTGGATGTCGGGCGCCGTCGGGTCCAAGCCGAGCTTGATGCGCAGCGGCGTGCCGGTGCGCTCGGAACGTGACAATTTTTGCGCCCAATCCGCCTCGGGGATCAATTCTTCGCAGCCCCGGCGGGTGACCGCCAGGGCGTGTCGTACGCCGTCCGTCAGGGCCTCGCCGCCGCTGGTGGGGCTGTCCGGCAAGGTGGGAATAGATAAGCCGTTATTCATACGTGTTTCTTCCGATAGGGACGGATCGCCAGCCCGCTACACTTGCCGGCTATCGTCGGATTTTAGTTGGCGTGCTTTTTGCACGAGCTCCCGCACCAACGTAAAGCCCGGCCTGTGGCGTGAACTTCTCGCGTCGCTGCCCGCTCACTCCCTGGATGCCGGTGTGAGGCCCTGCGCCCCCACCGGCCCTTTCATGGATGACCGACCTTGATACGCCAGACCCTGAACGCCGCGGCCCAATGGGGCCAACAGATCGCTGAATCGATTGCCCAGCACCCCCGTCGCGTCATGGGGGGCATCGGCGTCCTCCTCCTCGGCACCGGGGTCACCGCCTTCGGCATCGCGCCGCTGGCGCCCGACGCCGCCGACCTGCCGGTGCGCCAGGTGGTGGAAGCCCTGCCGGTGACCGCCACCCCCCTGTACACCGCCATTCCCGCCAGCGCCGACCTGCCCCCCGAGGCCCGTCCGGTGCTCGCCAGCCCCCAGCCCTGGACCCTGTACCGCAGCGACACCACGCGCAACGACGACACCCCCCAGTCGCTGCTGCTGCGCCTGGGCGTGAACGACGGCGAGGCCCAGGCCTTTCTGGCCCGCAACCCCCTGGCGCGCCAGCTGCTGGCCTCGCGCCAGAGCCGCCTGGTGCACGCCGAGGCCACCCCGCAGCAGGTGCTGCAGCGCCTCACCGCCCGTTGGCCCGATCCGAAGAACGATCGTGGCTTTCTGCGCCTGGTGGTCGAGCGGGGCAGCGACGGCCTGAGCGCCCGACTCGAACCCGGCACCCTGGAGGCCGCGTCGCGCCTGGCCAGTGGCGAAATCCGCAGCTCCCTGTTCGCCTCCACCGACGCCGCGGGCATCCCCGACGCGGTGGCCGTGCAGCTCGCCGAGATGTTCGCCAGCGACATCGATTTCCGCCGCGACCTGCGCAAGGGCGACCGCTTCCAGGTCGTCTATGAAACCCTGAGCGCCGAAGGCGAGCCGATGAAGACCGGCCGCATCCTGTCGGCGGTGTTCGTCAACGACGGCCGCCCGCACGAGGCGGTGTGGTTCGAGGCGCCCGGCGTCAAAGGCGGCTACTACGGCTTCAACGGCGACAGCAAGCGCCGCTACTTCCTGTCCTCGCCACTGGAGTTCTCGCGCGTCAGCAGCGGCTATGGCATGCGCTTCCACCCGGTGCTCGGCCGCCAGCGCGCCCACCTGGGCGTGGACTACGCCGCCCCCACCGGCACGCCGGTGCGCACGGTGGCCGACGGCGTGATCGAGTTCGCCGGGGTGCAGCGCGGCTATGGCAACGTCATCTACGTGCGCCACCGCAACAACCAGGTGACGGTCTTCGCGCACCTGAGCCGCATCGGCGTGCGCACCGGCCAGCGCGTGAGCCAGGGCGAGTTCATCGGCAACGTCGGCACCACCGGCATGTCCACAGGCCCGCACCTGCACTTCGAGTTCCGCGACAACGGCGAGCACCGCGACCCGCTGGTGATCGCCCGCCAGAGCGAGGCCATCAAGCTGCCCGAGAACCTGCGCGGCGCCTTCAACCAGGTCGCCCAGGCCCAGCGGCAGGAACTCGCCGCCGCCGGCCGCCTGCAGCAGGCCCTGGCCAGCACCGACGAAGGCCGCTGAGCCCGGAGGGACCCGCAAGGTCCCGCCCAGAAAAAAAGGGAGCCGATGGCTCCCTTTTTTCATGGCCGGCGAACCGGCTCGCTTCAGACGCTGAAGCTCGAACCGCAGCCGCAGGTGGTGCTGGCGTTGGGGTTCTTGATCACGAACTGGGCGCCTTGCAGGTCTTCCTTGTAGTCGATCTCGGCGCCCACCAGGTACTGGTAGCTCATGGCGTCGATCAGCAGGGTCACGCCGTTCTTGCTCATGGAGGTGTCGTCTTCGTTGACGACCTCGTCGAAGGTGAAGCCGTACTGGAAGCCCGAGCAGCCGCCGCCTTGCACGAAGACGCGCAGCTTCAGGTCGGGATTGCCCTCTTCGGCCACCAGTTCGGCCACCTTGGCGGCGGCGCTGTCGGTGAAGACCAGCGGCGCGGGCATGTCGGTCTGGATGTTCTCGGCCACGGCACTCATGGGGATTCCTCTCGTAGGGAGCAGGCCTGGAAAGGCCAGCGATACCGCGAATGGTACGGTACGCCGCTCGGGTATGCCCATTCAGCGGTGGTTTGCCGCCAGTTTCAGTGTGGGCTTTTCCTCGGCGCCGTCGCTGGCCATGGGGCGCAGCTGGCCTTCGATGGTGGCGCCCTGGTGCATCTCGATCGCTCGGTAGGACACATCGCCCTCGATGCGCGCCTTGGGCTGCAGCTCCAGCAGCTGGCGGGCCAGCACCGGGCCTTTGACATGGCCATTGATGATGACGTGGTCGGCCTCGATCGAGCCTTGCACCGAGGCCACCTCGCTCACGATCAGCAGGCTGGCGCCGTCCGCCGCCGCCCGCACATTGCCCACGACCTCGCCGTCGATGCGAAGCCCTTCGGCGAACAGCAGGTCGCCCTGGATGCGGGTGCCCTGAGCGATCAGGCTCTTGATCGGGGGCTGCTTGGGTTTGGCGAACATGCGTGATCTCCTGTCGACAACCCTCGATCAGGGATCGAAGGTCTGAACCGACCGCACCGCGCTGCCCTGGAGGAGCTTGGCGGTCACGGTTTTTACAACGGCCTGCGCGGGCAGATCAACAACGCCTTCCTGCCGCAGATAGCCTTTGACGAGCACCGGTTGCGGTGCGGGGGCGTGCTTCGCGGACCAGGGCTTGCCGGCCAGCGTGCCGGTGAAGACGATCTCGAGCGCACCCTTGAAGTCTGGCGCGTTGCGCGCGGCCTGGATCATCAGAACCTGCCAACGCCACTGTGTGGCCGACAGGCGTTCGGCCTGCAGGCCACGGATGGCGAGCGCGTCACCACCCGCCGGGATGAGGCGCTCGAAGAACCCGAGGTCGTTGCGCAGGCTCTGGTTGTCCGCCTCCAGCTGGCGGATCTGTACGCGCAGCTGGTCTTGCAGGGCGCGCTCGATGGTCAGGCGGCTCTCGGCGGTGTGGTCCACCGCGCTGCGCGAAGCCAGTTCCTCGCGCAGGCCCACCACCTCGGTGCGCAGGCGCTCCAGCTCATCGCGCGCGTTGCGGTCCAGGCCGGCGATGTCCTTGCCGAATTCGAAGGCCCACAGCGCCAGCGCCGCGCACAGGCCCAGCATGACGGCGGCCCCGAGCCAGCGCAGCGGCCAGGGCAAGGCGCTGCGGATCGACATGCGCGGGGCGCCTGCCGACCAGCGTCTACGTCCGAAGCGCAATCGCATGCAAACCTCTCAACTGCAAGCAAAAGAAAGCGGGCCCCAGAAAGCAGAAACCGCCCCAAGCGGACTTGCAGGCGGTTTCTGGGGGCGTTTCGCGAAGGCGATCAGCGCTTGCTGAACTGCTTGCGGCGCCGCGCGGAGCGCAGGCCGACCTTCTTGCGTTCCACCTCGCGGGCGTCGCGGGTCACGAAGCCGGCTTGCGACAGCGCGGGCTTGAGGCTCGCGTCGTAGTCGATCAGTGCGCGGGTGATGCCGTGGCGCACCGCGCCGGCCTGGCCCGACTCACCGCCACCGTGCACGTTGACCTGGATGTCGAAGGTCTCGACGTTGTCGGTCAGCACGAGCGGCTGCTTGGCGATCATGATCGAGGTCTCGCGGCCGAAGAACTGCTGGATCTCCTTGCCGTTGACCGTGATCTTGCCGCTGCCCTTCTTGAGGAACACGCGGGCGACGCTGGATTTGCGACGGCCGGTGCCATTGTTCCATTCACCAATCATTCAGGGCTCCTTAGATGTCCAGCGTTTGCGGCTGCTGAGCGGTGTGCGGGTGCTCCGCGCCGCCGTAGACCTTGAGCTTCTTGATCATGGCGTAGCCCAGAGGACCCTTGGGCAGCATGCCCTTGACGGCCTTCTCGAGCGCGCGGCCGGGGTGCTTGGCCTGCATGTCGCGGAAGTTGGTCGCGTAGATACCGCCCGGGAAGCCCGAGTGGCGGTAGTACATCTTGTCGGTGGACTTGGTGCCGGTCACGCGCAGCTTGGCTGCGTTGATGATGACGATGTAGTCACCCGTGTCGACGTGAGGCGTGTAGATGGCCTTGTGCTTGCCGCGCAGTCGGAGAGCCACTTCACTGGCAACTCGTCCGAGGACCTTGTCGGTCGCGTCAATCACAAACCACTCGTGCTTCACGTCAGCGGGCTTGGCGCTGAACGTTTTGGTCATGTTGAACCTGATAGCGAGGGTTTGGCGGCCCTTTTCCACGGTCGGCGGTTCTCTGGTGGAACCCTCTTAGGTGGAGGTTTGAACTTCGCCGCGGGGCCACAGGAAAACGCTGCGAAGCCCGCCATTGTACGAAATCGGCGCCGGGGCGGCAAATCCGGCGCTACCATCGCCGGCCCATGTTCTCCTACCGCCACGCCTTCCACGCCGGCAACCACGCCGATGTGCTCAAGCACATGGTGCTGATCGCCACCCTGCGCCACCTGCAGCTCAAGGAGCCGGCCATCACCCTGGTCGACACCCACGCAGGCGCGGGCCTGTACCGGCTGGACGGCGATTTCGCCGACAAGGGGGGCGAGGCCGAGCACGGCGTGGTGCGGCTCTTCGCCGCCTGCCGGCCGGCCACGGGCTCGCCGACCGCGCAGGCGACACCGCCGATCGACGACTACCTCGACCTCGTGGCCGGCTTCAACCCCTCGGGCGCGCTGCGCGTCTACCCGGGCTCGCCCTTCGTGGTGCAGCGGCTCATGCGCCACGAGGCGCGCGACCGGCTCAAGCTGTTCGAGCTGCACCCGACCGACGGCAAAACGCTGTCGGCCAACATCGCCCAGCTCGATGCCGGCCGCGCGGTGGTGGTCAAGCGCGAGGACGGCTTCGAGGGCCTCAAGCCCCTGCTGCCCCCGCCCGCCGACGCCAAGGGCTCGCGCCGGGCGATGGTGTTGATCGACCCAAGCTACGAGATCAAGAGCGATTACGCCAAAGTGAGCGCCTGCATACAAGATTCACTGAAGCGCTTCGCCACCGGCACCTACCTGGTCTGGTACCCGGTGATCCCGCGCGCCGAGGCCCATGACCTGCCGCGCAAGCTGCGCGGCCACGCCCAGCGCGCCGGTCGCCCCTGGCTGCACGCCACGCTGGCCGTGGGCCACCCGCCCCTGGGCCCGGACGAGCGCCCGGGCCTGACGGCCAGCGGCGTGTTCGTGATCAACCCGCCGCACACCCTGCACGCCGGGCTGGCCGAGGCCCTGCCGCTGCTGGTGGGCGCGCTGGGCCGTGGGCGCGGCCAAGGCCACACGCTGGAACACTCGGGCTGAACCGCGCGGCCCGGCGCGGACGGGCCCCGGCCCCCATCCATCGCGGCAAAAAAAAATTAACCGACCGGCCGGTCGGCTAACTTGGTACACTGCGCGGCCAGAGCCCCACCCGCCGAGGAGACCGCGCATGTACACGCAATCCTTCAACGTGCCCGACGGCACCGCCCCCGGCCCCCAGGCCGTGCCAGCCGCCGCCGACCCCGCCCTGCAGGCCCACTTCGATGCCGTGATCGACGCCGACGGCAAGATCGAGCCGCGCGACTGGATGCCCGAGGCCTACCGCAAGACCCTGGTGCGCCAGATCAGTCAGCACGCGCACAGCGAGATCGTGGGCATGCTGCCCGAGGGCAACTGGATCAGCCGCGCGCCCAGCCTCAAGCGCAAGGCCATCCTGCTGGCCAAGGTTCAGGACGAGGGCGGCCACGGCCTGTACCTCTACAGCGCCGCCGAGACCCTGGGCACCAGCCGTGACCAAATGGTCGACGCGCTGCACAGCGGCCGCGCCAAGTACAGCTCCATCTTCAACTACCCCACCCTCACCTGGGCCGACGTGGGCGTGATCGGCTGGCTGGTGGACGGCGCGGCGATCATGAACCAGATCCCCCTGTGCCGCTGCAGCTACGGCCCCTACGCGCGCGCCATGATCCGCGTCTGCAAGGAAGAGAGCTTCCACCAGCGCCAGGGCTACGAGTCGCTGCTGACCATGATGCAGGGCACGGACGAGCAGAAGGCCATGGTGCAGGACGCGGTGAACCGCTGGTGGTGGAAGTGCCTGGCCATGTTCGGCCCGCCCGACGACAACAGCCCCAACAGCGTGCAGGGCATGCGCTGGGGCATCAAGCGCATCAGCAACGACGCGCTGCGCCAGAAGTTCGTCGACGCCACCGTGCCGCAGGCCGAGGTGCTGGGCGTCACCCTGCCCGACCCCGAACTGAAGTGGAACGCCGAGCGCGGCCAGCACGACTTCGGCGCCATCGACTGGGACGAGTTCTGGCAGGTGGTGAACGGCAACGGCCCCTGCAACAAGGAGCGCCTGGCCACCCGCGTGAAGGCCTGGGAAGACGGCTCCTGGGTGCGCGAGGCCGCCCTGGCCCACGCGCGCAAGCAAGCACAACGCACCATGAAGGAGGCCGCATGAGCACCCCGGCATTGAAGGAATGGCCGCTGTGGGAGGTCTTCGTCCGCAGCAAGCAGGGCCTGGAGCACAAGCACTGCGGCAGCCTGCACGCCAGCGACGCGCGCCACGCCCTGCAGATGGCGCGCGACGTGTACACGCGCCGCCAGGAAGGCGTGAGCATCTGGGTCGTGCCCTCGGCCAGCATCACCGCGAGCGAACCGGATTCGAAGGACGCCTTCTTCGATCCCGCCGCCGACAAGGTCTACCGCCACCCGACCTTCTACGAGATCCCGGACAAAGTGGGGCACATGTGATGAGCTCGGCGCCTGTTGACTATGTGCTGCACCTGGCCGACAACGCCCTCGTGCTCGGCCAGCGCAACGCCGAGTGGTGCGGCCACGGGCCCATCCTGGAAGAGGACCTGGCCCTGGCCAACCACGCGCTCGACCACCTGGGCCAGGCGCGCCTGCTCTACCAGCACGCGGCCGCGCTCATCAACGCCGACCCCGCGCAGGCCAAGCGCTTCGCCCACCTGCAAGGCGCGCGCGCCGATGGCGCCCTGACCGAAGACAGCCTGGCCTACTTCCGCGCCACGCACGAGTTCCGCAACTTCACCCTGCTGGAGCTGCCGCACCACGGCCCGCTCGCCGGCCCCGCGCGCGCCGACCGCGACTTCGCCACCACCACCGTGCGCAACGTGCTCTACGCTGCGCTCATGAACCTGTGGTGGGAGCGCCTGCAGGCCAGCGCCGATCCGCAGCTCGCCGCCATCGCGGCCAAGTCGCTCAAGGAGGTGCGCTACCACCTGAGCCACGCCGGCGACTGGCTGGTGCGCCTGGGCGACGGTACCGATCAGAGCCGCGCGCGCGCGCAGGCCGCGCTGGACCACCTCATGCCGCACACCCAAGAGTTCTGGACCGGCGACGAGGCCGAGTCCGCCGCCGTGGCCAGCGGCACCGGCGTGGCCCTCGCCGAACTCAAGCCCGCCTGGGATGCGCTGGTGGACGAGGTGCTGGCCGAGGCCACGCTGCGGCGCCCCGCCGACGGCGGCTACGTGACGCAGGGCAAGCGCGGCCTGCACTCCGAACACATGGGCTTCCTGCTCGCCGAGATGCAGAGCCTGGCGCGCGAGCACCCCCAAGCCGTGTGGTGAGGCCATGGACGCGGCGCTGCGCGACCCCCCTTCGCTGGACGCCGTGCGCGCGGCCATCGCGCACCTGAGCGACCCCGAGATCCCCGTGGTGAGCCTGGCCGAGCTGGGCATCCTGCGCGAGGTGCGCCTGGGCGGGGACGGCGTGGCCGAGGTCGTCATCACGCCCACCTACAGCGGCTGCCCCGCCATGGGGCAGATCGAGGACGACATCCGCGCCGCGCTGCGCGACAGCGGCATCGCCGCGCGCGTGGTGACGCAGCTCTCGCCCGCCTGGACCACCGACTGGATGGCGCCCGCCGCGCGCGAGAAGCTGCGCGCCTACGGCATCGCGCCACCCAATGGCCGCGCGGCGCAGGCCGGCGCCCAGGTGGTGGGCTTCGCGCGCCGCGCCGCCAGCCAGCCCGTGCCCTGCCCGCGCTGCGGCTCCACCCACACCACACAAACCTCGCCCTTCGGCTCGACCGCGTGCAAGGCGCTTTACCGCTGCCTGGACTGCCTCGAACCCTTCGACCTCTTCAAGCCCTACTGACCATGAGCACCAGCCCCCGCGGATTCGTCGAGCTGCCCATCGCACGCGTGAGCCCCGAGGCCGCGGGCTCGGTGGCCGTCACCCTGACCGTGCCCGCCGAGCGGCGCGGCGCCTTCGCCTTCGAGCCCGGCCAGTTCCTCACGGTGCGGGCGCTCATCGACGGCCAGGACGTGCGGCGCAGCTACTCCATCAGCAGCCCACGCAGCCTGTACACCCGCAAGGGCGAGCTCACGCTGGGCATCCGCCCGGTGGAGGGCGGCGTGTTCAGCCACTGGGCCGCCATGCAGCTCAAGGCCGGCGACACGCTGCAGGCCATGCCGCCCGACGGCCGCTTCACCGTGCACCGCCCGCGCGCCCTGCACCGCGTGGGCTTCGCGGCGGGCTCGGGCATCACGCCCATCCTGTCCATCATGACGAGCACGCTGGAGGAATCGCCCACCGCCAAGTTCACGCTGGTCTATGGCAACCGGCGCATGGCCAGCGTGATGTTCAACGAGGCCCTGCAAGACCTGAAGGACCGCTACCGCGACCGGCTCACGCTGATCCACATCCTCTCGCGCCAGGCGCAGGAGGTGCCGCTGCTCGAAGGCCGCATCGACGGCGATAAGGTGCGCGCCCTCATCGCCGCCCTGCTGCCCGTGCCCAGCATGGACGAGGTTTTCGTCTGCGGCCCCGAAGCCATGATCGAGGCTACCGAGCAGGCCCTGCTGGGCGCCGGCGTGAAGCCCGAGCGCATCCACACCGAGCGCTTCACCTCGCCCACGCTGGAGGCCCTGCCGCGCGGCGAGCGCGAGCGCGTGCAGCTGGGCCGCGCGCCCCAGGCCGAGGGCGAGGTGGCCCTGACCGTGGTGCTCGACGGCAAACCGCACGAACTGCGCATGGGCCGCGACCAGCGCGTGCTCGACGTGGCGCTGGAGGCCGGTCTGGACCTGCCCTGGTCGTGCCGCGGCGGCGTGTGCTGCACCTGCCGCGCCAAGGTCATGGAAGGCCAGGTGGAGATGGAAAAGAACTTCACGCTGGAGCCCTGGGAAACCGAACAGGGCTTCGTGCTGAGCTGCCAGGCCCGCCCCACCACCGACCGGGTCGTCGTCAGCTACGACGAGCGCTGAGCGGCCACCGCCGGCCCGCTCAATCGGTGTAGAGCACCACGGGCGCCACGCCCGCGCGGATGAGGCCGATGCGCTCGGCCGCGGCGCGGCTGAGGTCGATCACGCGCCCCGGCGCGAACGGCCCGCGGTCGTTGATGCGCACCACCACCGCCTGCCCCGTGGCCAGGTTCTCCACGCGCACGCGCGTGCCGAACGGCAGGGTCTTGTGCGCGGCGGTGAGTTCGTTCATGTCGAAGACCTCGCCGTTCGCGGTGCGACGGCCATGGTGCGGCTCGCCGTACCACGAGGCGTTGCCGCGCCCGATCTCGCGCGCCTCGTGCGCGGCCGGACCGCCACCCGACGGCGCGTCCGCGCCCCAGTCCTCGCCCGGCGGCCCGCCGCGGCTCGCGCAGCCCACGAGGGCGACGGCGAGCACGGCCAGGGCGGCAAGGCGGGTGGGCGTCATGCGGGTCAAGCGGTGATCAGCGGGTGTCGAGGCGGCGCAGGATCTCCAACGTCGCCGCGCTCTGGTTCATCGTATAGAAGTGCAGGCCCGGCACCCCGCCGCGAAGCAATTGCTCACACAACGACGTGACCACGTCGAGGCCGAAGGACTTGATCGAGGCCGTGTCGTCGCCATAGGCCTGCAGCCGCAGTCGGATCCAGCGCGGGATCTCGGCCCCGCAGGCGTCCGAGAAGCGCATCAGCTGCGTGGAACTGGTGATGGGCATGATGCCGGGCACCACCGGGATGTCGGCGCCCAGGGCGCGCGCCTCCTCGACGAAACGGAAGTACGCATCGGCGCTGTAAAAGTACTGCGTGATCGCCGAATGCGCGCCGGCGCGGACCTTGGTCGCGTAGGCCTTGAGGTCGGCCTCGGGCGAGCGGGCCTGCGGGTGCACCTCGGGATAGGCCGCCACCTCCAGGTGGAAGTCCTCGCCGGTTTCGGCGCGGATGAAGGCCACGAGGTCGCTCGCGTAGTGGAACTCGCCACCCAGTCCATAGCCGCTGGGCAGGTCGCCGCGCAGCGCCACCAGGCGCTTGACGCCCATGGCCTTGAGCTGCGCCAGCTGCTCGCGCACGCCGGCGCGCGTGGCGCCGATGCACGAGAAGTGCGAGGCCGCGTCCACGCCCTCGGCGAGGATCTCGCGCACGGTGCCGAAGGTGCCCTCCTGCGTGGAGCCGCCAGCGCCGTAGGTGACGGAGCAGAACAGCGGCGCGCGCGCGTAGAGCTGCTGGCGCACGGCGCGCAGCTTCTGCGCGCCCTCGGGCGTCTTGGGCGGGAAGAATTCGAAGCTGATGGGCAGGTTCATGCCGGTTTCCGAATGAAGACGAAGAATTCGCGGTTGCCATCGCCACCGGCGATGGGGCTGTCGAAATAGTCGAGCGGCTCAAGGCCCAGGCCTTGCAGCGCGGTCGTGATGCGCTCGCGCACCCGCGCGTACGACGCGGCGTCCTTCACCAGGCCGCCCTTGCCGATGTCTTCGGGCTGCAGCTCGAACTGCGGCTTGACGAGCATCAGGCCCTGGCCGCCGGGCTTGAGCAGCGGCGCCAGCGCGGGCCACACCAGCGTCTGCGAGATGAAGGACAGGTCGCCGACGATCAGGTCGAAGGGCGGCTCGGCCCCGGCCTCGCGCAGGCGCTGGGCCGTCAATTCGCGCGCGTTGCAGTGCTCGATGGCGATCACCCGCGCATCCCCGCGCAGACGGGTGTTGAGCTGGCCGCTGCCCACGTCCACACCCACCACCTGGGCCGCGCCGCGCTGCAGCAGGCAGTCGGTGAAGCCGCCGGTGCTCTGGCCCACGTCGAGCGCGCGCAGGCCACACGGCTCGACGCCGGTGTGCGCCAGCGCACCCTCCAGCTTCAGTCCGCCGCGCGAGACATAACGCGCCTCGGCCGCGTCCAGCAGTTCGACCTGGGCGTCCGCGGGCAACTCGTCGCCGTTCTTGGCCACGGGCCGCCAGCCGCCGCCGGCGCGCCAGCGCACGCCAGCCGCGATCAGCCGCTGCGCCTGCGAGCGCGACGCCGCCAGACCACGCTCGACGAGAAGTTGATCAGCACGCACGGTGGAGCGCCAAGACCCGAACCGAGGATGCCGCGGAACCGGCTTGGCCGGGCCGCAGGCATCGCCCCCGGAAGGGGGTCGCGCGAAGCGCGGCGGGGGTGATCAATACCGGTACGTGTCCGGCTTGTACGGGCCTTGCTTGGGCACGCCGATGTAGGCGGCCTGCTCGTCGCTCAGCTCGGTCAACTGGGCGCCGACCTTCTTCAGGTGCAGACGCGCCACCTTCTCGTCCAGGTGCTTGGGCAGCACGTAGACCTTGCCCACGTCGTAGCCCTCGGGGTGCGTGAACAGCTCGATCTGTGCGATGGTCTGGTTCGCGAAGCTGGAAGACATCACGAAGCTGGGGTGGCCGGTGCCGCAGCCCAGGTTCACCAGCCGGCCCTTGGCGAGCAGGATGATCTTCTTGCCGTCCGGGAAGATCACGTGATCCACCTGGGGCTTGATCTCTTCCCACTGGCACTTCTCTTCCAGCTTGGCGACCTGGATCTCGTTGTCGAAGTGACCGATGTTGCAGACGATGGCCTGGTCCTTCATGGCGGCCATGTGCTCGAAGGTGATGACGTCGCGGTTGCCGGTGGTGGTGACGAAGATGTCGGCCTTGTCGGCGGCGTATTCCATGGTCACCACGCGGTAGCCTTCCATCGCGGCCTGCAGGGCGTTGATGGGGTCGATCTCGGTCACCCACACCTGGGCGCTCAGCGCGCGCAGCGCCTGGGCCGAGCCCTTGCCCACGTCGCCGTAGCCGGCCACCACGGCCACCTTGCCGGCGATCATCACGTCGGTGGCGCGCTTGATGCCGTCCACCAGCGATTCGCGGCAGCCGTAGAGGTTGTCGAATTTGCTCTTGGTGACCGAGTCGTTGACGTTGATGGCGCGGAACATCAGCGAGCCCTTGGCCGACATTTCCTTCAGGCGGTGCACGCCGGTGGTGGTCTCCTCGGTCACGCCGATGATCTGCGCGCTCTTGCGGCTGTACCAGGTGGCGTCCTCGGCCAGCTTGGCCTTGATGGCCGCGAACAGGATGCGCTCTTCCTCGCTGCCGGGCTTGGCCAGCACCGAGCGGTCTTTCTCGGCCTGCTTGCCCAGGTGCATGAGCAGCGTGGCATCGCCGCCGTCGTCCAGGATCATGTTGGGGCCTTCGCCTTCCGTGCCCTTGGCGCCGAAGTCGAAGATGCGGTGCGTGTAGTCCCAGTAGTCGACCAGGGTCTCGCCCTTGACGGCGAAGACCGGCGTGCCGGCGGCGGCGATGGCGGCGGCCGCGTGATCCTGGGTGGAGAAGATGTTGCACGAGGCCCAGCGCACCTGCGCGCCCAGGGCTTGCAGCGTCTCGATGAGCACCGCGGTCTGGATGGTCATGTGCAGCGAGCCGGTGATGCGCGCGCCTTTGAGCGGCTGCTTGGCCGCGTACTCCTCGCGGATGGCCATGAGGCCGGGCATCTCGGTCTCGGCGATCTTGATCTCTTTGCGGCCCCAGTCGGCCAGGCCGATGTCGGCGATCACGCAGTCGGCGGCGGGGTTGATTCGTGCATTCATGTGGCGCTCCAAAACGTTGAAAGCCACCGCACAGGAAGGGAGATGAAGGAACCCATCGCACGTGCAGTGGATGAGCGTGGTTGCCGGTTGAAGGGTCCGAGCCTCACGCCCGCGGCCCGCTCGGTGCGGGTGGGGCGCTGCAACGCTCCTCGGATGGGGCGCGATTCTACCCGGCCTCTTTTCTGGCGTGGGGATATCCCCTCCCAGTGGCACCACGCTGGTGCGGCCCCTGTGAGAAACTGCCGCCCCTCCATGCAACCCACCCCGCTGGCCGATTGGCCCCCGCACGAGCGCGCGCGCATCCATGGCGTGCTCACCGACATCGACGACACCCTCACGGCCGAGGGCGCGCTGGCGCCCGAGGCGGGGGCGGCGCTGCACCGCCTGCGCGCGGCCGGCCTGCCGGTGTTCGCCGTCACCGGCCGCCCGGCCGGCTGGAGCGAACCCTTCGCGCTGAGCTGGCCGATCGACGCCATCGTGGCCGAGAACGGCGCCGTGGCGCTGTGGAACGACGGCGGGCGCCTGCACAAGGCCTATGCGCAGGACGCGGCCACCCGCGCCGCGAACCTCACCCGCCTGCGGGCCGCCGCCGCGCGCGTGCTGCGCGAGCTGCCTCAGGCGACCCTGGCCACCGACAGCGCGGGCCGCGAAACCGACATCGCCATCGACCACAGCGAGCACGCGCACCTGGGCGAAGCCGATATTGCGCGCGCGCTCGCCATCCTGCGGGACGAAGGCCTCACCGCCACCGTGAGTTCCATCCATGTCAATGGCTGGATCGGCGCGCACGACAAGCTCAGCGGCGCGCGCTGGATCCTGCGCGAGCGCCTGGGGCGCGACCTCGACGCCGAGATCGATCACTGGGTCTACGTGGGTGACTCCACCAACGACGCCGCCATGTTCGCGCGCTTCCCGCACAGCGTGGGCGTGGCCAACATCGCGCGCTTCTGGGCGCAGCTCGCGCACCACCCGCGCTACGTGGCGCCGCGCGAGCGCGGCCAGGGCTTCGCCGACGTGGCCGAGGCCGTGCTCGCGGCCAGAGGCCAGTCATGAGCGAACTCCCGCTGCCCGCCGGCGGCCGAGCGCCCGCCGCGCCGCCGGCCCACGCCCGCCTGGGCCTGGTCGCCATCTTTGGCGCCACCTTCTTCGAGCTCGTGGGCTACTTCATGCTCACGCCCCTGCTGCTGCTGCGCCTGAAGGACGGCGGCGAGTCCACCGCCCTGGCCGGCGTGTTCGCGGCCAGCGGCTGGTTCGGCATCTTCCTCATGGTGCCCTTCGCCTCGTCCGTCACGCGCGCGCTGGGCAGGCGGCCCACGCTGTGGCTGTCGGCGCTCATTCCCACGCTGGCCACCATGGGCTTCGCGCTCTCGTCCTGGCTGCCGCTGTGGTTCGGGCTCAAGCTCATCGCCGGCATGGCCTCGGGCCTGCGCTGGGTACTGGCCGAGGCCATCGTGGCGGAGTTCGCGCCGCCCGGCCAGCGTGGCCGCTACGTGGGCATCTTCGAAACCCTGGTCGGCGTCACCTTCGTGCTCGGCCCGCTGATGCTGGCCTGGGTGGGGCCGCAGAGCGACACCGCGATCTGGCTGGCCTTCGGCTGCATGGCCATCGGCCTGGCCTGGAGCCTGCTGATCCCGCGCGTGCCGCCCGCGGCCGACGCGCACGAGGCCCGCGTGGGCCTGGGCGGCGTGTGGCACGCGCTGACCGCGCACCCGCTGATCATGACGGTGGGCTTCGTCGGCGGCTTTTTCGAAAGCGGGCTCACGTCCATCCTGCCGCTGTATGGCCTGGCCCTGGGCCTGGGCGCGGTGGTCTCGGCCCTGCTGGTCTCGGCCAGCGGGCTGGGCAGCGCGCTCATGATGCTGCCCGCCGGCGTGCTGTCCGACCGCCTGGCGCACCACCCGCGCCAGCGCTGGGGCGACGAGCGCGCCGCGCGGCTCCTGCTCATGCGCGGCTGCGCCTGGATCACACTGCTCGGCACGCTGCTGATCCCCTTCGTCGCGAACACGCCCTGGCTGGCCGCGCCCGTGGCCTTCGTGTGGGGCGGCGCGGGCGGCTGCCTCTACACGCTGGCGATGATCGACATCGGCTCGCGCGAACAGGGCATCACCCTGGTGAACAGCACGGCCGTGCTGGTGATGAGCTACACCCTGGGCGGCGTGCTCGCGCCCGCGCTGGGCGCGGCGGCGCTGCAGTGGTCGCCCACGCTGGGCTTCCCGGCGCTGCTGGTGGGCGTGGCGCTGCTGGGGGTGTTCCTGCTGCGGCGCCAGCCGGCCTGAGCTCGCGCTTCGATCGCACGAAGCGGCCGGGCGGCGCCGCGGTCGGAGAGGCGTCCTTGAGGATTTCGCGCCGCGGCGGCCGCCACCGAGAGGGGTTTTCCACTCCGCAGCGCCACGCGCGCCCTCTCCATGATCCCCCGCTCCAACCCCAAACAATACAAGCTCGATGCCGCGCTGCCCGGCCAGGCCCAGGTGACGCCCCTGCGCCAGGTGGTCGAGGCCGCGGTGACCAAGACCGAAAAAGACCAGCAGCCGCGGGTGCTCTACCTGAAGACCACCGCCCCCTCGTCCGATCGGACCGCGCAGCCTTACATCACCACCAAGTTCGACTCTCGGCACGAAGACCCGCAGATCCGCGCCACGCAGCCCCGCAAGCTCAAGCAGACCCAGCAGCAGGGCGCCACCGCGCAGCTGAAGGACCTGACCACCTTCTGGCTCCAGCTGTCTTCGGCGCCGCGCGACGCCCAACGAGCGGCCCGGGATCTCGACAGGCTGTGCAACAGCGACAGCACCCAGGTGTTCGGTCTGCCCTGCACCCCCGAACTGCTGCGGCAACTGAAGCGGATGGAAAGCGGCCAGCGCTCGATGGCATCGACGCCACGGCAGCCGACCGCGCACACGCCCCGATCGAACACGGACAGATCGCCACGGCACCAATCGACGGATGACGAGGAGAGCAGCACCGCCTCACAAACGGCGGTCTCGCTCAGCGAGGAGGGCTCGCCCCCCAACACGGGCGGCACGCCCAGAAAGCCCAAAACCAACCGGGTGGCCCGGCTGCCGGTCAAGCAGGTCGCCCGACAAAACCTGAACCCGATCCGAAAGACGTACCTGGAGCAACAGCAGCAGATACGGGAGCAGGCGCTCCTCGAGCTTCAAGACCTCATGTTCCCCCCGGAAAAATCCATCTCATCGCCCCGCACCCCCGCCAGCGCCCCCGCCCTGCAACTGCCGCTCTTGCCTGTGGGCCGGGACAGGCCATCGGCCATGGGGTCTTCCCGGGAGCCCTCCCCACCAGCCGCCCAGTCGGATCGACCCAAGTCGAACGTCGAGCCCATCCCGGAGGACGGCCTGCGGACCAGCAAGTCCCAGTCGACGCCCACCAGCCCCACCTCGCCCGACCAGCCTCAGCCGACCAGCCCCAGAGCCCCGCTGAAGCAGCAGCGCATGCCACGGCCCAGCCTTCGGGCCAAACAGCCCCCGCCGACACCGCAAGCCACGCCAGGGTCGCCATCGGCGGACCCGGCATCGCCCACCCCGGCGACCCGGCCCGAGCCCCTGCTCGAAGAGCAGTGAGCCCGCGTGCCGCATGGTGACAAGCCCCCATGCGATCCTTGAGGCCGCCGGCCGGGCCCCACGCCCGCCCCGGCCGAAAGGAGTCCCATGCCCATCCCCTGGATCGCCGCGCTGAAGATCATCCCCTGGGGCGACGTGATCGAACACGCGCCCAAGGTGCTCGCGGCCGCGCGCAAGCTGCTCGACAAACAGAAAGCGCCCAGCGCCCCCCCGCCCGTGGGCACGCCCCTGGACCCGGCCGCCGAAACACCCAGCCTGGGCGAACTGCACAAGCGTCTGATCGAAGCGCGCCAGCTCATCGACCAGCAGGCCACCGCCCAGCAGCAGATGGCCCAGACCCTGAGCGAGCTGGCCGAGCAGAACGCGCGCCTGGTGGAAGCGGTGCAGCTGCTGCGCGTGCGCACGCGCTTGCTGATCGGGGTGGCGGTGCTGCTGGCGGTGGGCCTGGGCGTGCTGCTGGCGCGCTGAACGCGGACGCGGCCCCCCCCTCGCCTCGACCCCGCGGCGAAAAGAGGCGTCGGATGGGCGCTAGGCCAAAGGCCCCCTGGCCGCGGGCCGATCCACCTCGATCGCCGCATCGCAGCCCACGCCGGCGGCGATCCAGCGCCGCGCCAGGCGCCGCAGCAGCGGCGCTGCCCAGGCCCAGCGCGGGCCCAACACCCCTGGCGCGTCGCTGATCGCGCCGCAGCGGTAGAGGCCCGCCGCACCGTCCCAGCGCAGGGCGTCGCAAGCGCCCGTGCGACGGCGCGATATCACGCGTCCCAAGGGGCAGGGCTCGGCCAGGCAGCACACGCCGCAGCCATTGCAGGGCGCGCCCCACGCGGGCTTGGCCGGCGCGGCGGGGTGGATGTGGATGGTTTGCAGGGGCATGGGTGGCGAGGGACGCCGGCCGGCGGCGCTGGCCCCGCATCATCGCGCCTGTTCGACGCTGTGCGCGATGGGCCATCGCCAACAGGCCGACACGCCATCAGACCGGCACGCCAACAGGCCAACGCGCCCAACGGCCATTCGGCCAGGCCCGGAACCCGGCAGCGGGTCCGAGCACTCAGTCCGCACCTTCCTGACTGCCCGGCACCACGCCCGTCCCGACCATGCTCCGAATGTCTTCCGCCGACCGCTGGCACCACAAATGCACCGCGGCCCAGCCCATCACACCCCCGCCAGACAATCGGGCGCCCAGCAAGAAAGAACGGCGGGCCGCAGCCGCCGCCGCCACGTCCTTCAACGTGGTGCTCCAGCATGGGGTCCGCAACAACTACATCTACATCCACCGGTACAAGAAGGGCGGCCTCGAGCACTTTGCCACCAATGCCTGGTCCGCTTACCAGTCCCTGCGGGACGTGTTCAAGCCGGTCAACTACACCCAGGCCCATCGGCAGACACGCGAGCGCGTCGATGCCATGTATGCCATCCTGAGCCGAGACGAAGAGCGACCCCCGGTCGCCGAGGCCGCCAAGAACGTGTTGAATCTTTTGGCGGCACAGAAGAAGGGCGTGGTCAACACCGCCGCACTGCGCCAGGCCTCCCAGGCGCTCTGCGTGGCCTTGAATGCCGCTTCACCGTCCGGCGATCCGGTGACCCAAGCGCTGCCTTAGATCAAGATCGGCCAGTTGAACCCGCAAGGCCTTCAGCCCGCCGCCCCTGCGCGCCGCGCCGCCTCGGCGATGCTGGCCGCGTCCACCTGGAAAAACGCGCGCAGCGCCGCGCGCGTGTCGCTGCGGCCGAAGCCGTCGGTGCCCAGGGTGCGGTAGGCCCGGCCGGGCGGCAGCCAGGCGCGCAGCGCCTCGGGCACGGCGCGCACATAGTCGCTGGCGGCCAGCACCGGGCCGGCGGTGTCGGCCAGCATCTGGTGCAACCATGCGTCTCGCCCCTCGGCCTCGGCGGCCTGGGCCTCGCGCGCGAGTTCGCTCCAGCTGGTGATGCTGCACAGGTGCACGCAAAACCCTTGCTGCGCCAGCCGCTCGGCCGCGCCTTGCACCTCGGTGAGGATGGCGCCCGAGCCCAGCAGCGTGAGCGGCGCGCCGTCCACCGGCCCGACGCGGCCGAAGACGTAGCCACCCTTTAGCACGCCCTCGCGCGCCGAGGCTGGCAGGTCGGGCTGGGCGTAGTTCTGGTTCATCAGCGTGAGGTAGTAGAAAACGTCGCGCTGCGCCACCAGCATCTCGCGCAGGCCGGCGTCGACGATGAGCGCCAGCTCGCCAGCGAAGGCCGGGTCGTAGGCCTTGCAGTTGGGGATGGTCGCGGCCACCAGGTGGCTGCTGCCGTCCTGGTGCTGCAGGCCCTCGCCGCCCAGGGTGGTGCGGCCCGAGGTGGCGCCCAGCAGGAAGCCGCGCGCGCGCTGGTCGGCCGCGGCCCAGATGGCATCGCCCACGCGCTGGAAGCCGAACATCGAGTAGTAGATGTAGAAGGGCAGCATGGCCAGGCCGTGCACGCTGTAGCTGGTGGCCGCGGCCGTCCAGCTGGCGATGGCGCCGGCCTCGCTGATGCCCTCCTCCAGGATCTGCCCGTCCAGCGCCTCGCGGTAGCTCAGCACCGAGCCGATGTCCTCCGGCGCGTAGCGCTGGCCCACGCTGCTGTAGATGCCGACCTGCTTGAACAGGTTGGCCATACCGAAGGTGCGCGCCTCGTCGGCCACGATGGGCACGATGCGCGGGCCCAGCGCGCTGTCCTTGAGCAGGTTGCCCAGCAACCGCACGAAGGCCATGGTGGTGCTCATCTCCTTGCCGCCAGCGTTCAGCGCAAAGCCCGCATAGGCCTCGACAGCGGGCACGGGCACCGGCTGGCACGCGGTCTCGCGCCGCGGCAGGGCGCCGCCCAGGGCGGCGCGGCGTTCGCGCAGGTAGCGCAGCTCGGCGCTGTCTTCGGCCGGCTTGTAGAAGGCCAGGCCCGTGGCCTGCTCGTCGCTCAGCGGTAGCGCGAAGCGGTCGCGAAAGGCCAGCAGCTCGTCGGCGTCGAGCTTCTTCTGGCTGTGCGTGGTCATGCGGCCCTGGCCGGCCGCGCCCATGCCGTAGCCCTTCTTGGTGTGCGCCAGGATCACCGTGGGCTGGCCTCGGTGCGCCACGGCGGCGGCGTAGGCGGCGTGGATCTTCACCAGGTCGTGCCCGCCGCGCTTGAGGCGATCGATCTGCTCGTCGCTCAGGCCCTGCACCAGCGCGGCCAGCGCCGGGTTCTGGCCGAAGAAATTCTCGCGGTTGAAGCGGCCGTCCTTGGCGGCGAAGGTCTGCATCTGGCCGTCCACCGTGTCGCCCAGGGCCTGCGCCAGCGCACCGCCGGGATCGCGCGCGAACAGGCCGTCCCAGTCGCTGCCCCACAGCAGCTTGATGACGTTCCAGCCCGCGCCCGCGAACAGGCGCTCCAGCTCGTCGATGATGCGATCGTTGCCACGCACCGGGCCGTCCAGCCGCTGCAGGTTGCAGTTGACCACCCACACCAGGTTGTCGAGCGTCTCGCGCGCGGCCAGGGTGAGCGCGCTCATGCTCTCGGGCTCGTCCATCTCGCCGTCGCCGAACACACCCCACACGGTGCGCCCGCCGGTGTCCAGCAGGCCACGGTGCGCGAGGTAGCGCATGAAGCGCGCGTGGTAGATCGAACTGATGGGGCCGATGCCCATGGAGCCCGTGGGGAACTGCCAGAAGTCGGGCATGAGCCAGGGGTGCGGGTAGCTGGACAGCCCGCGCGCCCCCTGGCCGGGCGCGGCGATCTCCTGGCGGTAGTGCATGAGGTCGCGCTCGCTCAGGCGACCGTCGAGAAAGGCGCGCGCGTACACGCCGGGCGCGCTGTGCGGCTGGAAGAACACCAGGTCGCCGCCGTGCGATTCGCTGCGCGCGCGAAAGAAGTGGTTGAAGCCGGTCTCGAACAGGTCGGCCGCGCTGGCGTAGCTGGCGATGTGCCCGCCCAGCTCGCCGTGGGCCTGGTTGGCGCGCACCACCATGGCCAGGGCGTTCCAGCGCATCAGCGAGGCCAGGCGCTCCTCGATGGCGAGGTCGCCCGGGAACGGGGGCTGCTGCTCGGCCGCGATGGTGTTCACGTAGGGCGTGTTCAACCGCGGCCGCCAGCCCACGCGCTCGCGCCGCGCCAGCGCCACCAACCCATCGAGCATCTGGCGGGCGCGCGCGGGCCCCTGGGTCTGCAGCAGCGACAGGAAGGCTTCCTGCCACTCGGCGGTTTCCTGCGGGTCCGGGTCCTGGGAGATGAGGTCGTGGGGGTTCATGGCGGGGCACTCTAGCCCCGCAGCCCCGGCATGTGCTGCCGAAACGCTCGCCACCTGTCCCGGCGACAGCAAATAATGCCGCCATTTCATCAACTGACAGCACAAACCGCCATGGACGCCCTTGATCGCCGGATTCTCGACGAGCTGCAACGCGACGGCTCCCTGTCCAACGTGGCCCTGGCCCAGCGCGTGGGCCTCTCGCCCTCGCCCTGCCTGGCGCGCGTGAAGGCGCTGGAGCAATCGGGCGTGATCCGCCAGTACGTGGCCCTGGCCGACGCGGCGCGCCTGGGTTTGGGGCTCAACGTGTTCATCAGCATCAGCCTGACCACGCAGAGCAAGGAGGCCCTGGCGCGTTTCGAGCAGCGCATCGCCGACCTCGACGAGGTGATGGAGTGCTACCTGATGACGGGCGACTCCGACTACCTGCTGCGCGTGGTGGTGCCCGACATCGGCGCGCTGGAGCGCTTCATCCTCGAACGCCTCTCGCCCATGCCCGAGGTGGAAAAAATCCGCTCGGGCTTCGCGCTCAAGCAGGTGCGCTACAAGACCGCGCTGCCGCTGCCGTCCTGACCGCACCGCCGACGAGCGCTCAATGCTCGCGGGTGTCCGCCGTGGGCGCCTCTCCACTGAGGGCCTGACGCTTCTCGACGGGCGGCCCCAGGACCGGGCTCCGGTCCCTGGGTGTGGCCGCGGGAAGGAATGGGACCGAGGCATCGCCGCTGGTGCGGCGCGAACCTCCGCTGCCGTACCGCTTGGCGTACGGCGGCGTGCTGGACCCCGGGCGCGCCCGAAGCGGCTCGTCGCGCTCGACCTCCAGCGCGCCCATGCTGTCCGACGACTTGAACCGCACGGTCACGCGCGGCTTGGTCGGCGAGGACCTGCCCGACGAAGGGCGGCTGGCGTCGGGCTGGCGCATGCGCCGGGACACGCTCACGGGCGCATCCTCGACCGGCGGCTCCACCCTGGCGGGGAAGGCGGGGAGCAGGGGCGCGACGCCCTTCTTTTTCTTCGGCGACCCGCTGGTCGGCAGGGGCGGCTCGTGGTGCAGGGTCACGTAGGCCATGTGCAACACCAGCAGGTGCTGGCGCAGCGTCTCCGTGGCCGTCAGCCCGTACTGGCGCGTGTCCTTGGCCTCGCACAGCGACATCAGGCCCTGAGCGGCCTCCTGCACCGCCCAAGACTCATGCGGCGGCACAAGAAACTGGCGGCCGATCTGCTGGGCTTTGTGAATCGCGTTCCAGCGGCAGAGCCTCGTCTGGTGCGGGGTTTCACGGCCGAGGTTTTCCGTGGCGGACCACTTCGGCGCCTTGTCCCTCAGGTAGAGAACCCGCCCTTCCTGCGCTGGCTCGCGCAACACCTGCCCAACGAGCTGCAGCAGGGGAGCAGGATCGTCCTGGATGAGGGCTGCGGTCAGGAAGGCATCCAGATTGGCGGGGTCGGTGGGCAAGGGGCCCTCGGATCGAGGGCGGCGCTGCAGCGCCCCCGCCCCGGCGGACAAGGCCCGGAAACGGTGGCCAATGGACTCTTTTTTCATGGGCGCGGCTGGAGGTGGACAACCGCGCCTGAGTAGCCGGCGGCAGGCGGTCCGCTCCTCAAGAAACCCTGTGCCGGGGCGCAGCCTCTCACCCCCGCGCCAGCACCGGCCCCAGCACCTTGCCCGTGTGCGTGCCCGCGGCCACCACGGCTTCGGGCGCGGCGGCAGCCACCACGCGGCCCCCGCCGGCGCCCCCCTCGGGGCCCAGGTCGATGATCCAGTCGGCCTCGGCCATGACGTCCAGGTCGTGCTCGATCACCACCACGCTGTGGCCACCGTCCACCAGGCGGTGCAGCACGCGGATCAGCTTCTCCACGTCGGCCATGTGCAGGCCCACCGTGGGTTCGTCCAGCACGTAGAGCGTGTGCGGTGCCTTCTGGCCGCGCCGGCCCACCTCGTCGCGCACCTTGCTCAGTTCGGTGACGAGCTTGATGCGCTGCGCCTCGCCGCCCGACAGGGTGGGCGAGGGCTGGCCCAGCGTGAGGTAACCCAGGCCCACGTCCTTGAGCAGCTGCAGCGGGTGGGCGATGGCGGGCATGGAGGCGAAGAACTCCACCGCCTCGTCCACCTCCATCTGCAGCACGTCGCCGATGCTCTTGCCCTTCCAGGTGACGGCCAGGGTCTCGGGGTTGAAGCGCGCGCCGTGGCAGGTTTCGCAGGGCACCTTCACGTCGGGCAGGAAGCTCATCTCGATGGTGCGCACGCCCTGGCCTTCGCAGCTGGGGCAGCGGCCTTCGCCGGTGTTGAAGCTGAAGCGGCCCGGACCGTAGCCGCGCGCCTTGGCCTCCAGGGTATCGGCGAAGAGCTTGCGCACCGTGTCCCAGAAACCGATGTAGGTGGCCGGGCAGGAGCGCGGCGTCTTGCCGATGGGCGTCTGGTCCACCTCGAGCACGCGGTCCACGGCCTCGCTGCCGATCAGGCGTTCGCAGCCCGACCAGGCGGGCCGCTCGCCCTTCTCCCAGGCCTTCTTGCCGGCCGCCGTGGCGCGCATGGACACCGCCGCCGCGACGTTGGTGAGCAGCACGTCGCGCGCGAGCGTGCTCTTGCCGGAACCGCTCACGCCGGTGACCACCACCAGGCGCTTGAGCGGCACCTTCACGTCGAGCCGCTGCAGGTTGTGCAGCGCGGCGCCGCGCAGGTCGAGCGCGTCCATGTCCGCCGGCATGGCGCGGCGCGCCTGCAGCGGGTGCTTCATGGCGTGCAGCAGGTAGCGGCCGGTCACCGATTCGGGGTTGGCCGACAGGTCCGCCACCGAGCCCTGCGCCACCACACGACCGCCGCGCTTGCCGGCGCTGGGGCCGATGTCGATGACGTGGTCGGCGCGGCGGATGGTGTCCTCGTCGTGCTCCACCACCACCAGGGTGTTGCCCTGGTGGCCGAGCTGGTGCAGCGCGTCGAGCAGGATCTGGTTGTCGCGCGGGTGCAGGCCGATGGTGGGCTCGTCGAGCACGTAGCACACGCCCTGCAAATGGCTGCCGAGCTGGGCCGCCAGGCGGATGCGCTGCGCCTCGCCGCCGCTGAGCGTGGGCGCGCCACGGTCCAGGGTGAGGTAGTTCAGGCCCACCTGCTCCAGGAAGGCCAGGCGGCTCTCGATCTCGGGCAGCAGGTCGCGCGCGATATCGACCTCGCGTGCGGACAGCGGCCCCCACGCTGCGCCGCTGGCGCGGGTCGCTGCCCCCTGAGGGGGCTGATCCGGCTGGGGGCGGCCCGGCGCCGGATCGACCGCCGCCCCGTCCATGAGACCGCGCACCCATTGCCGCACCTCGCTCACCGACAGGCGCGCGATATCGGTGATGGCCACACCGCCGAAGCGCACGGCGCGCGCCTGCGCATTGAGGCGCGAGCCTTCGCAGGTCGGGCAGGCCTCGTCGCCCACGCCTTCCACCTCGGGCTCGGCGAAGCTCTGTTCGCGGCCTTTTTCGTCGGCGTCGCGCACCGAATCGTCGAGCGCCTTGCGCTGCTCGCGCGAGAGTTTCACGCCCGTGCCCACGCAGTCGGGGCACCAGCCGTGCTTGCTGTTGTAGGAGAACAGGCGCGGGTCCAGCTCGGGGTAGCTGGTGCTGCACACCGGGCAGGCGCGCGCGGTGCTGAACACCTCCACGGCGCCGATGTCGCGCGTGGGGCGGCCCTCGGCGATGGCCTCTTTCAGTCCGTCGAGCGGGTGCAGCAGGTGCAGGATGCCCTTGCCGTGCTCCAGCGCCTTCGCCAGTTCGCGGCGCAGCTGCGCCTCGTCGGCCGGGTTCACCACGAAATCGGCCACCGGCAGTTCGATGGTGTGTTCCTTGAAGCGGTCGATGCGCGGGAAGCCGGTGGTGGGCAGGAAGTCGCCGTCCACGCGCAGGTGGCTGAAGCCGCGCGGGCGCGCCCAGTCGGCCAGTTCGGTGTACACGCCCTTGCGGTTGACCACCAGCGGCGCCAGCAGGCCCACGTGCCGGCCCGCGTGCTTGCGCAGGATGGCGGCCGCGATGCTGTCGGCACTCTGCGGCTTCACGGCCGCGCCGTCGTGCACGCAGTGCTGGGTGCCCAGCTTCACGTAGAGCAGGCGCAGGAAATGCCAGACCTCGGTGGTGGTGCCCACCGTGCTCTTGCGCCCGCCGCGCGACAGGCGCTGCTCGATGGCCACCGTGGGCGGGATGCCGTACACCGCGTCCACCTCGGGCCGGCCCGCCGGCTGCACGATGCTGCGCGCGTAGGCGTTGAGGCTTTCCAGGTAGCGGCGCTGGCCTTCGTTGAACAGGATGTCAAAGGCCAGCGTGCTCTTGCCCGAACCGCTCACGCCCGAGATGACGTTGAACTTGCCGCGCGGGATGTCCACGCTGAGCTGCTTGAGGTTGTGCTCCTTGGCGTTGACGATGCGGATGGCTTCGTCGCGCGGCGCGCGGCGCGCGGTGGCGCGCGCGCGGTACGGCGCCGGCGCCTCGCCCACCGCGTGCACCGGGTCCATGGCCGCCGCGTACTCGCGCAAGGCCAGCGCGGTGTGGCTCGTGGGGTGCTCGCGCACCTGCTCGGGCGGGCCCTCGGCCACCACGGCGCCGCCGCCCGCGCCGCCCTCGGGACCCAGGTCGACCAGCCAGTCGGCGGCGCGGATCACGTCCAGGTTGTGTTCGATCACCACCAGCGAGTGGCCGGCGTCCAACAGCTTGCGCAGCGAGCGCATGAGCTTGGCGATGTCGTCGAAGTGCAGGCCGGTGGTGGGCTCGTCGAACAGGAACAGCGTGCCCTTGCGCGACACGGCCTGGCGGCTGGCGCTCGCGGACTTGGCGGCCTCGGCCAGGAAGCCCGCGAGCTTGAGGCGCTGCGCCTCGCCGCCCGAGAGCGTGGGCACGGGCTGGCCCAGCTTCACGTACTCCAGGCCCACGTCCACGATGGGCTGCAGCGCGCGGATCACCTCGCGGTCGTGCGCGAACAGCTGGGCCGCTTCGTTGACGGTGAGCTCCAGCGTGTCGGCCACGCTCAGCATCCGGCCGCCGCGGTCGATCTTCACCTCCAGGATTTCGGGCCGGTAGCGCTTGCCGTCGCAATCGGGGCAGCGAAGGTAGACGTCGGAGAGGAACTGCATCTCCACGTGCTCGAAGCCCGAGCCGCCACAGGTGGGGCAGCGGCCGTCGCCGCTGTTGAAGCTGAACTTGGCCGGCGTGTAGCTGCGCTGGCGCGCCAGCGGCGCGTCGGCGAACAGCGCGCGGATGGCGTCCCAGGCGCCGACGTAGCTCACCGGGTTGGAGCGCGCGGTCTTGCCGATGGGCGATTGGTCGACGAAGACCACGTCGGCCAGCTGCTCGGCGCCGAGCAGGCGGTCGTGCGCGCCGGGCGATTCGGTGCTCTGGCCGAAGTGGCGCATGAGCGCGGGCGCCAGCACATCCTGGATCAGCGTGGACTTGCCCGAGCCCGACACACCGGTGATCACCACGAGGCGCTGCAGCGGGAACTCCACCGACACGTTCTTCAGGTTGTGCTCGCGCGCGCCTTCCAGGATGAGGCGCGGCGTGCTGTCGGTGACGGCGCGCTTGAAGCCCATGCCGATGGTCTTGCGCGCGCCCAGGTAGGCTCCGGTGAGCGTGTCGGCCGAGCGGATCTGCGCCGGCGTGCCGTCGAACACGATGCGCCCGCCGCGCTCGCCCGGGCCGGGGCCCATGTCGATCAGGCGGTCGGCCGCGAGCATGACGGCCGGGTCGTGCTCCACCACCACCAGGGTGTTGCCGGCGTCGCGCAGGCGCTTCATGGCGTCGACGATGCGCGCCATGTCGCGCGGGTGCAGGCCGATGCTGGGCTCGTCGAGCACGAACAGCGTATTGACCAGCGAGGTGCCCAGCGCCGTGGTGAGGTTGATGCGCTGCACCTCGCCACCGCTGAGCGTGCGGCTTTGCCGGTCCAGCGTGAGGTAGCCGATGCCGACCTCGCAGAGGTAGCGGATGCGGGTGTTGATTTCTTCCAGCAGCAGCTTGAGCGCCTGCTGCTCACCCGTGCTGCCCGCCTGCGCGGGCACGATGGAATCGAAGAAGCGCCGCAGGTCCGTCAGCGGCATGAGCATGAGGTCGTGCAGGCACAGGCCGGGCAGCGCCTCGAGTTGCGCGCGCGACCACTTCACGCCGGCGGGCAGGTAGCGCTGCGACGGCGCCAGCACCGCGTCGGCCTGCGCCGCCGTGCCCACGCGCCAGAGCAGGCTGTCGGTCTTGAGGCGCGCGCCGCGGCACACCGGGCACTCGGTGTAGCTGCGGTACTTGGACAAGAGCACGCGGATGTGCATCTTGTAGGCCTTGCTTTCCAGGTACTCGAAGAAGCGGCCCACGCCATACCAGTGCTGGTTCCACTTGCCGTTCCACTGTGGCGAACCGTTCTTCACCCAGGCCTGCTGCTCGGGCGTGAGCTTGGCCCAGGGCGTGTCGCGCGGAATGCCGGCCGCCTCGGCGTGGCGCATCAGGTCGTCCTGGCATTCCTTCCAGGCCGGCGTCTGGAACACCTTGATGGCGCCGTTGCGCAGCGTGAGCTTGTCGTTCGGGATCACCAGGCCGTAGTCGACGCCGATCACGCGGCCGAAGCCGCGGCAGCTGTCGCAGGCGCCCACCGGCGAGTTGAACGAGAACATGGACGGCGCGGGCTCGCTGTAGCGGATGTCGCTCTCGGGGCAGTGCAGGCCGGTCGAAAATTTCCAGATCTCGGGCTCACCCTCGTCCTTCAGGACGTACACGGTGAGCCGGCCGCCGCCGCGCTTGAGGCCGGTCTCGATGGCCTCCATCACGCGTGCGGGTTCGGCGCCGGCGACACGGAAACGGTCGGCCACCACATCGAGCAGCTTCACGGCCTCGATCACCGGCTTGGCCTTCTTCGCCCCTTTGGCGGCGGGCGCCTCTTCCTTCGCCTCGCGCTGCACGGTGCGCTCGGCCTGCACGCGGGTGTAGCCGCTGGCCGAAAGCCACTGCTCGATTTCCTCGGGCGTGGTGTTGGCGGGCAGCTCCACCGGGAAGGTGAGCACCAGGCGCGGATTGCCTTGCGCCTCACTGCGCCGCCGCAGCTCGGCCGCGATGGTCTCGGGCGAGTCGTGCCGCACCGGCAGCGCGGTCTCGCGGTCGAACAGCTCGGCGCCGCGCGCGAACAGCAGCTTGAGGTGGTCGTTGAGCTCGGTCATGGTGCCCACGGTCGAGCGCGAGGACCGCACCGGGTTGGTCTGGTCGATGGCGATCGCGGGCGGCACGCCCTCCACGCGGTCCACCGCCGGCTTGTCCATGCGGTCCAGGAACTGCCGCGCGTAGGCGCTGAAGGTTTCCACGTAGCGCCGCTGGCCCTCGGCGAACAGGGTGTCGAACACCAGGCTGGACTTGCCCGAACCACTGGGCCCGGTCACCACGGTCAGTTCGCCGGTGCGGATGTCCAGGTCCAGGCCTTTGAGGTTGTGCTGGCGCGCGCCGCGGATGCGGATCAGGCCCTCGGCGCCGCCCCCATCGGCCGCCCGTTCATCGGGTTCGGCCGGGGTGGAGAGGTCGGGGCGGCGATCGTCGGACATGCAGGGCTCCTGAGCGGGAAGCGGAAGATTCTATGGACCGCCCGCGACCGCTGCCGCGCCCTACGTCATTTCCACACTGTCCTTCCGGGGGAGCCTCTGCGCAGAATCGCGCGCCATTACAAATGGAGACAAAGATGAGGCACCGCCTGCTCGTCGCCATCGCCCTGACCATCCTCCTCGCACAGGCGCACGCCCAGCTGCGCATCGGCCAGCCCTCGGGCTTCAGCGGCTCGGTGGCCGCCGGGGTCAAGGAAAACACCGAAGGCGCGCGGCTGTACTTCGACGCCGTGAACGCGCGCGGCGGCGTGCATGGCGAGAAGATCGAACTGATCTCGGTCGACGACAAGTTCGACCCCAAGGTAACGGTGCAGGTCGCGCGCGAGCTGATCACCCAGCGCGGCGTGCTGGCCCTGTTCCTCAACCGGGGCACGCCGCACTCCGAGGCGCTGCTGCCGCTGCTGGCCGAGCACCAGGTGCCGCTGGTGGCGCCCAGCACCGGCGCCATGGTGCTGCACCAGCCGGTCAACCCCTGGGTGTTCAACGTGCGCGCCACCTACCAGCGCGAGGCCGCGCGCGCCGTCGAACACCTGGCCAGCATCGGCCAGAACCGCATCGCCATCATCGAGACCGACGACTCCTTCGGCGCCGACAGCGCGGCCGGCGCGATGCAGGGTTTCGCCAAGGCCAAGCTGGAACCGGTGTTGCGCCAGAAGACGCCGCGCGACAAGCCCGACTACAGCGCCGTGGCGGCCGAGATCGCCCAGCGGCAGGCGCACGCGGTGATGGTGATCGCCTCGGCCGGCAACACCGCCAACGCGGTGAAGGCGCTGCGCGCGGCGGGCTCGCGCGCCCAGGTGGTGACGCTGTCGAACAACGCCTCGGACGGCTTCATCCAGCTGCTGGGCGAGCACGCGCGCGGCGTGATCGTGACCCAGGTCTTCCCCAACGAGCGCTCGGTGAGCTACCCGCTGATCAAGGAAGCCCAGGACCTGGCCAAGGCCAAGGGCCTGGCGGGTGTGTCGCCCGCCATGATGGAAGGCTTCGCCGGTGCCAAGGTGGTGGTGGAGGGCCTGCGCCGCGCCGGCCCCAAGCCGACACCGCAGAAGCTGCGCGACGCGCTGGAGGGCCTGTCGCGCTACGACCTGGGCGGCCTGACCGTGAGCTACAGCTCGGGCAACCACACCGGGCTGGACTTCGCCGACCTGTCCATCATCGACGCCAGCGGGCGCTTCCGGCGCTGAGCCGGGGCGCCGCTCCGCGCTTCTCAGCCCTTGACGATCAGCACCGGGATGTGCGCGTGCGTCAGCACCTTCTGCGCGACGCTGCCCAGGATCAGGGCCTTGACGCCCTGGCGGCCGTGCGAGCCCATCACGATCAGGTCGCAGCCCTCGGCCTTGGCGGTTTCCAGGATGCCCTCCCACACCAGGTTGCGCTCGATGGTGTCACCCGCGAACGGCACGTTCTTCGCGCGGCAGGCGTTGGCCACGCTGTCCAGCGCGTCGCCGGCCACGCGCTTGGCATCGCTCAGGTAGGCCTGCAGGCCCACGGCCGAGGCGTCGCCGATGCCGATGTAGGGGAAGGGGTCGATGACGTACACGCCCACCACCTGCCCGCCCGACTCGCTGGCCATCTGGGCCGCCGTGGCGGCGGCTTGGTGCCCCACCTCGGAGCCGTCGGTGGGAACGAGGATCTTCTTGAACATGCGGGCCTCCTGTGGTCGCGGATCGATGGCCCATGATGGGCCAGGGTCGCGGCCCGGGGCTTGAGGCGGGTCAAGCCGACGCCGCCTCGTGCGCCGCGGGCCGCACGTCCACCGCACAGTACTTGAGTTCGGCGATCTTGCCCAGCGGATCGAGCGCGGGGTTGGTGAGCAGGTTGGCCGCCGCCTCGGCGTAGGCGAAGGGGATGAAGGCTGTGTCGGGCGGCATCGCGTCGTCGACGCGCACCGGCAGGGCGATGGCGCCGCGCCGCGAACGCACGCGCGCCAGCGCGCCCGCGCGCAGGCCCAGGCGCTCGGCGGTGGCGGGGTTCAGGCTCACCACCGGGCTGGGCTCGATCGCGTCGAGCACCGCGCTGCGCCGCGTCATGCTGCCGGTGTGCCAGTGCTCCAGCTGGCGGCCGGTGATGAGCACCAGCGGGTACTCGCCGTCGGGCCGCTCGGCCGGCGGCACCAGCGCGGCGGGCACCAGGCGCGCGCGGCCCTCGGGCATGGGAAAGCCCTCGGTGAAGACCACGGGCTGGCCCGGGTCCTGCTCGTCGCTCACGGGATAGGTCACCGCGCCATCGCGCCACAGGCGCGGCCACGACAGGCCGGCGATGCTGGGCATGAGCGCGCGCATCTCCTCGTACACGGCGCCGATGCCCTGCGCGCCGTCGCCGGTGCCCGAGCCGTCGGGCGCGATGCCGTAGTCCCAGCCCAGGCCCAGGCGGCGGGCCAGTTGCTCGGTGATCCAGGCGTCGGCGCGCGCCTCGCCGGGCGAGGCCACGGCCTTGCGGCCCAGCTGCACGCAGCGGTCGGTGTTGGTCACGCTGCCGGTCTTCTCGGGCCAGGCGGTGGCGGGCAGCACCACGTCGGCCAGCGCGGCGGTCTCGGTGAGGAAGATGTCCTGCACCACGAGGTGCTTCAGTCCCGCGAGCGCCGCGCGCGCGTGCGCGGCATCGGGGTCGCTCATGGCCGGGTTCTCGCCCTGGACCAGCATGGCGCTGATGTCGCCGCGGTAGGCGGCCTCGATGATCTCGACCACGGTGAGCCCGGGCTCGGCGCCCAGGGTGCCGGGCGCCAGGCGCCACAGGGCCTCGGCGCGCTCGCGCGCCGAGGCGTCGTTGACGCGCGCGTAGTCGGGCAGCACCATGGGAATGAGGCCGGCGTCGCTCGCGCCCTGCACGTTGTTCTGGCCGCGCAAGGGGTGCAGGCCGGTGCCAGGCCGGCCGATCTGACCCGTGATCAGCGAGAGCGCGATCAGCGCGCGCGCGTTCTCGGTGCCGTGCGCGTGCTGGCTCACGCCCATGCCCCAGAGGATCATGGCGCTCTTGGCGGTGGCGAAGGCGCGCGCGACCTCGCGGATCGCCTCGGGCTCGATGCCGCAGACCGGCGCCATGGCCTCGGGCGTGAAGGCCGCGACGTGGGCCTGAACGGCGTCGAAGTCGCGCGTGTGCGCGGCGATGTAGGCGGGGTCGGTGAGGCCCTCGGCCACGATCACGTGCAGCATGGCGTTGAGCAGGGCCACGTCGCTGCCGGGCGAGAAGCCCAGGTAGCGCCAAGCGTGGCGCGCGAGTTCGGTGCGCCGCGGATCGGCCAGCACCAGGCGCGTGCCGCGGCGGATGGCGTTCTTGATCCAGGTCGCGCCCACGGGGTGGTTCTGCGCCGGGTTGGCGCCGATCAGCAGCACCAGCTCGGCGTGTTCGACGTCGCGCAGCGGGTTGCTCACCACGCCCGAGCCCAGGCCTTCCATGAGCGCGGCCACGCTGGAGGCGTGGCACAGGCGCGTGCAGTGGTCGACGTTGTGCGTGCCGAAGGCGGTGCGCACCAGCTTCTGGAACAGATAGGCCTCTTCGTTCGTGCCCTTGGCCGAACCGAAGCCCGCCACCGGGCTGGCGCGGCCGCGCGCGGCGGTGGCGCCCAGCGCGGCGCGGAAGCCCGCGGCCGCGGCGTCCAGGGCCTCGTCCCAGCTGGCTTCGCGGAACAGCTCGCGCCAGTCGCGCCGTTCGATGGCCGTGGGGTCCTTGGGCGCGTCGGCGCGGCGGATCAGCGGGCGCATGAGGCGCTCGGGGCTGTGCGCGTAGTCGAAGCCGAAGCGGCCCTTGACGCACAGGCGGCCCTCGTTGGCCGGGCCCGCGATGCCTTCGACGTGCGCGATGCGCCCGCTCTCATCGACGTGGTAGCGCAGCTGGCAGCCCACGCCGCAGAAGGGGCAGACCGAGTCGACCCGCTGGAGCGAGGGCTTGGCGAAGGCGCCGTTGGCCGGCGCGATGGCGCCCGTGGGGCAGGCCTGCACGCACTCGCCGCAGGCCACGCAGGTGCTGGCGCCCATGGGGTCGTTCTGGTCGAACACGATTTGCGCGTGGCCGCCGCGAAAGGCCAGGCCCAGCACGTCGTTGCCCTGCGTCTCGCGGCAGGCGCGGATGCAGCGCGTGCACTGGATGCAGGCGTCGCGGTTCACCGCCATGGCCGGGTGGCTGAGGTCCTCGCCGATGGCGCCGCGCGGCGCGAAGCGGCCGGCGCGCGCGCCGGTCTCGCGCGCCCAGTGCGCGAGTTCGCTGTCGTGCTTGAGCGCGGTGGTGACCGGCGCGTCGGCCTGCAGCAGCTCGAGCACGGTGCGGCGCGCGTTCGCGGCGCGCGGCGTGTCGCTCCTGACCACCATGCCGGCCGTGGGCGCGCGGCAGCACGAGGGCGCGAGCACGCGCTCGCCCTCGATCTCGACCACACAGGCGCGGCAGTTGCCGGCCGGGCGCAGGCCCTCGCTGGCGCACAGGCGGGGCAGCACCACGCCGGCGCGCTCGGCGGCGTCCAGCAGGCTCTCGCCGGGCGCGGCTTCCACCACGCGGCCGTCGAGCGTGAAGGCAATCGGCGCGGCGTGGCGCGGCAGATCGTTCGTGTTCACAGGCCCACCTCCTGGGCGAAGAAGCGGCGCACGCTGTCCACCGGGTTGGGCGCGGCCTGGCCCAGGCCGCAGATGCTGGCCTCGCGCATCACGGCCGAGAGTTCGTCCATGCGCTCGGCGTCCCAGCGCGGCGCCTGCATCAGGCGCACCAGTTGGCCGGTGCCCGCGCGGCAGGGCGTGCATTGGCCGCAGGACTCCATCTCGAAGAAGCGCATGAGGTTGAGCGCGGCGTCGCGCACGCTGTCGTGCTGGCTCATGACCACCACGGCCATGGAGCCGACGAAGGCGCCGTGCTCGGCCAGGGTGTCGAAGTCCAGCGGCACGTCGGCCAGCGACGCGGGCAGGATGCCGCCCGAGGCGCCGCCGGGCAGGTAGGCGCGCAGCTCGTGGCCGGCCTGCATGCCGCCCGCGAACTCGTCGACCAGCTCGCGCAGCGTGATGCCCGCCGGCGCCAGGTGCACGCCGGGCCGGTTCACCCGGCCCGACACCGAGAAGCGCCGCAGGCCGTGGCGCCCGCGCCGACCCAGCGCGGCCCAGGCCGCCCCGCCCTGCGCCAGCAGCTCGGGGACCCACCACAGGGTCTCCAGGTTGTGCGCCAGCGTGGGCCGTCCGAACACGCCGTTCATGGCCACGATGGGCGGCTTCAGGCGCGGCAGGCCGCGCCGGCCTTCGATGGACTCGATGAGCGCGGACTCTTCGCCGCAGATGTAGGCGCCCGCGCCGCGCCGCAGCTCGATGCGCGGCGGCCGGTAGTGCGGGAAGCGCTCGCGCAGGGCCTGCAGGCGCGGCGCCAGCGCGTCGATCTCGCGCTGCAGCATCGGCCGCAGGTCGTGGTACTCGTCGCGCAGGTAGAGCCAGACGTGGTCCAGGCCCACCACCTCGGCCGCGACCAGCACGCCTTCCAGCACCTGCGGCGCGCCCATGCTGAGCACCAGCCAGTCCTTGAAGGTGCCGACCTCGCCCTCGTCGATGTTGACCACGCCGTGGCGCGGGCCGGGCTGCGCGCGCACCGTGTCCCATTTGCGCCAGGCCGGAAAGCCGGCGCCGCCCAGGCCGCGCAGGTGGGCGGCCTTGAGTTCGGCGATCACGCCCTCGGGCGTGAGGTCACCCGCCAGCAGGCGCCCCAATTGCGCCAGATCGTTGGGCAGCGGGTGCGGCAGTTGGCGCGGCCCGGTCTCGCCGCGCGCCACGTGGTCCACGATGGACTCGGCCGTGGCCTGGGGCAGTTGCCGCTGGCCCGCGCAGGCGGCGGGCGCCTGGTGGCACTGGCCGATGCAGGGGGCCTCCTCCACCGCCACGTCGGCGCGGCCCGCCAAGGCCTCGCGCGTGCGGGCCAGCAGGTCCTCGCCGCCGGCCATGGCGCAGGCCAGGCTGGTGCACACGCGCACGGTGGTGGCGGGCGCGGCGGCCTCGTCGTCGACCACGTGGAAGTGGTGGTAGAAGCTCGCGACCTCGTAGACCTCGACCTGGCTCAGGCGCAGGCGCTCGGCCAGCGCGGCGAGCTGGCCCCGGCGCAGGGCGCCCTCGGCGTCGTTGAGGCGGTGCAGGTGCTCGATCAGCAGATCGGGGCGCGGCTCCAGGCCGGCGCACAGCGCGGCCACGCGTTCGCGCGCGGCGGGCGCCACCTGGCGGCCTTTGGGGGTGCGGCGCGCGGCCCCACGCGCCTGCCGGTCCAGCGGGCGGATGGGGATGACCGCGCGGGTGTCGTGGGGCGGGTTCATCGTGCCGGCAGGCTAGCACCATGCACGGCACTTAATATGTTTTTTGTTGCCTATATGAACGCCGATCGGCACCGGCTCACGACTCGCGGGCGTCGTCGGTGGTCGTCCGGGGGGTGCCGGGCACGGCGTCCCGGCCCCGGGACGAGGCCAGCAGCGTCTGGGTCCGGAGGCGCTGCGCCTCTCGCACCTGAGGCGGCATCTGTGTCGTGACCTGCGGGGGCGGTGCCTGCAACAGCCCCAGGTGGCGCCCCCCCTGACGCACCTGGGAGGCGAGCGCGGACGCCAGGTAGGCCAGCGCCACCAGCAGGCCGTCGGGGTTCCGGGGGTTGAAGCCGTCGCGCGGCGCCATCGCCGAGGCCCTGGGGTCGGTGGTCCTCAGGTAGCTCAGCTCCCGGCCGCGCAAGGCGCCGAGAAACCCGTTCAGCACCACCGCCACCCACTTGAAAAACAGCGCCAGCCCGTGCTGTTCCAGATGGGTCGCCAGCGCCGACGCGGTGTTGAACGGGTCCTGCAGGCCGACGATGTCGCTGCGCCCGGCGATGTGGTCGGCCATGTGCGCGGGCACGGCCGCCGGTTGCAGGGGCACGCCGGGTTGCAGCAGGAAGTCGTCGTCGCCCAGCCCCAGGGTGCCTTTCAGCCAGGACACCCACCGGGCCGACAGGATGGCGATGTCGGGATTGAAGCCGTCCACCATTTCGTTCAGCGTCGACGGCAGCGTCTTCATCAGCTCCCGCAGCAGCCGGTCGCCGGTGGAGCGCGGCGCGCCCCATCCGGCCATTTGTTCATCAAGGTGCCGGCCAAGGAAGAAGAGAAAGCCGATCGAGCTGCCCATGTAGAGGGCGTCGCGGCCGCAGTTCACGAAGAAGGTCAGTTGGGCGGGCAGGCCCGCGCCGCGCGCGTCGGTCAGGCGGAACAGGCGCGCCAGGGGCTGCGTGCCGCTCTGCATGACCTGGCGCAGCGCGCGCATGACGTTCATGAGGTACAGCGCCTCGCCGAGATCGAAGGGAAGCTCGAGGCCATTCGCCGCCGGCAGGATGCCCGTGCACAGCAGCAGTCCCGACAGGCACACCGTGTTCAGCACGGGAACGTACCGGATCAGGTTGTCCAGGATCGGGCTCGGGTTCAGCTGGTAGTCCGGCGACTTGGCGTGTTCGAGGTGGTACCGCGCCCACAGCGACAGGACCATGCAGACCCCACCCAACAACGGAAAACTCCAGCCGCCCATGTAGTGCGCGCCCAGGCGCACCGCGAACATGGCCACGCCGTGCGCACCGCCTTCGCGCGCGCCGTTGGCGGCCACCCCCAGCGCGCGCAGCAGGATGGCGGACGCGCTCATGGGCGGGTTGCGGCGGGCGTCGTTGCGTTCGGAGTAGACCAGTTCGGACAGCAGGCGCCGCACCAGCAGGTACTTGTCGCGCCCGTCCGGGTCCGTGCTGGATTGCGCGATCTTCAACAGCGCCAGCTCCACGCGCTTGGGGGGCAGTGCCATGGCGCAGAGCAGGTGGTCGCACTGCTCGCCCGGGGTGAGTTCGACGGCCTGCCCGTCGGGACCGGTCCGGGTGGTGGGCGGGTCCGACAGCCACGCCTGAACCCGGTGGAGGTCTTGATCGACCAGGGGCGCGTGTTCGCGCCATCGGTTCAACAGTTTCTGGTGGTGGTCCAGGGTGTCCGCCGAGGCGTGCGGCCTGGCCGCACGGGGATAGAAGATGTTCAGTCGCTGGGGCGTCCTGGCCTTGTGGTAGGGCAAGGCGATGCAGAGCAGGCTGTGGTCGTGCTCGGCCATCAGGATCGCGGCGGCGCGCCGGATCAAGACCCGCTGGGTGTCGTCGAACGCCACCGGTTCCGCCAGCGCGGCCATGAGCGCCAGCGCGACGTTCGCGTCCAGGCCCAGGTGGTGGCGCAGCACCTCCAGCAGCGCATGCCCCGATGTCGACGCCGCCAACGCCGCCCTCACCGAATCGAGCCACAGGGCCGCCGCGTGCTCGCGGTCCGTCTTGACGCCCAGCGCGTGCTGGTAGCGCTCCAGGGCCTGGCTCAGTTCGGCCCGCTGGCGCGAGGGCTCGGGGTGGCGCTGGTACAGCAGGATCCACAGTTCCCGCACCCACTCCTCGGCCCCGATGCCCGCGGGCACGGCGGGCGGCACCACCCAGGCCCGGGCCTGGGTCGACAGCAGCCGGTACCAGTCGCGCACGCGCTTCAGTGGCTGGTCGCCCCGTCGCTGGGCGATGCGGTGCCGGTAGACGTGGTCCTCCAGCGCCAACAGGGCCGGGTACTGCTTCAGCAGCGCCGTGTCTTCCACCAGGGTCGACAGCACCTGCCATTGCTGGGGCGGGCTCAGGTGGGCGAGCAGGCGCTGCAGCGCGGCCACCCCCCCTTGTTGCAGCACCCGCCGGCAAGCCTCGAGCCTCACGCCGAGCCAATGCGGGTGTTTGCTCAGCCCCCGAGGCTGGCGTCCGTGCAAGGCGCCCACCCGGTGGATGAGCTGGCCCAGCGCGCCCAGGGCGTCGGGCTCGCGCTGCAACGATGGGGGCACCGGGGTCGGCGGCGCCTCGCCCGGTCCGGGCCACCGCTCGATCTCGGCGATCAGCCCGTCGAGGGCGGCGGCGGTCGACAGGCTCTCGCGCAGCAGGCCTTGCCGCAAGGCCGTGAGGCAGGACAACACCGCTTCGCGCTCGTCCTCCGACAACGGGGTGCGCTCGCCCGAGTGCGCGCCTTCGCGCAGAGCGCACTCCACCTCGTTGATCGCGTCCCAGAGCTCGCTGCCGGTGCGACCGCCAAACAGCTCGATGAGAGCGGCGTTGTCGCCTTCACCGAACTTGCCCTTGCGCAAGCGATCGATCAGCCCCCCCATGTCCAGCGGCGCCGGGGCCTCACGGTCGCCGGGGTGCGCGCCCCGGAGCAAGGCCGCGAGCAGCCGATCCTCTTCCTTCACCTCGACGCCCTGCCGCATGGCCTCGATGAGGGTGGCGATCCGGTGGCCATCGGCGTCGCTGATCGTGAGCATGTCAAGGAGCTCGTGCAGGCTGAGCTCGACTTGGTCGAGCGCCCTGAGCCGATCGATCCCCTCCAGCGGGCCCAGCGAATCCCAGGCATCGGTCAGGTCCGCGCCCTCCCGGTGATCGAGCAGCAGGTGGACCGTGTGCCGCGCCTGCCGGTCGGACAGCGGCGCCTGGCGCGCAGGCCATCGCGGGAAGCAGGCCTCCACCACCGGCTCGGCATCGGTGCCGGCGTCGGTCAGGCCCGGCGTGTCCTGCACCGGGAACCCCAACGGCGGCGGCTCGGGCTGCTCGGTGGCGGCCTCGGCGTCGGCGGTGGCCTCGTGCAGCAAAGGCTCGAACAGGTTGTTGAACGCCTTCAGCTCGTGGCGCTGGGTCCGCAGGCTCGCCTGCCCCACCTGCAGCACCTGCACCACGGCGTCGTACAGCGCCGGCCCCTTCAATGGCCCGAACAGGCTGCCGCGCGGATCCTGGGGATTCCACTGGCCGGTCCAGTAGCTGTTGAACACCGCCTGGGGATCGAACACCGCGCCGGCCAGCAGCTCGTCCACCAACTGGACGACGCTGGGCTTCAGCGGTGAGGCCTGGGCGGGGTCGCCGCCCCGCCGCTCACCCGGGGCGCTGGGCCGGTCGTGGAGCGTGCCGACCGGCGCCGAGGCCGAGCGACGACGAGGGAATGCCGTGGGCGGCTGGGAAGTGAAAGGGTTCATGGAGAGGCCAGCGGGTCAATGGAACGGGAAGCCACCGGGCTCGCGTCGGCCCGCGTGGTGCATCAGGGCCAGGCTTCGGGAAACAGCTGGCCCTGGCGCCAGCGCGCGGCCTGGCTGGCCAGGTGGCGCAGGCGCACGCGGAAGGCCGCCTCCGCGCCTTCGGCCAGCGACAGCTCGTCCGTCAGGCACACGGCGTCGGCGCTGGCCTCCAGGCCCAGCACCGCGCCGTGGCCCCGCAAGGCGATGAGTAGGTTGGCCTGCAGCAGGCTCAGCAGCATCGGCAGCGGATCGCGTCCGGGCAGCGGTCCCAGCACGCAGACCACGCGCGCGTGGTCGGGCCGGTTCTCCAGGTCGTGCTGCAGCAGCACCGTCTCGGTCCCCACCCGGCACTGGGCGGCGAGCAGCGACCCGGGGTCCAGCGAAGGGTTCAGCGCGGCGCCGAGTTCGACCGGGTACCAGGCGCAGCGCATGGCCGCCAGCCAATCCACCAGGAGGCGGCGCGGGTCGTGCGTGGCGAAACGGAACGTCGGTGGTGGGGTTGGCATGGGCGTGCGCCCTCCTGCCGGCCGGGCCGGCGCCGAAGCACAAAGGGAACAAAGGCCGGCGCGGGCGCGAAGAGCCCGCGCCGTTCAGGCGCGCAGGCTGGCGCTCAAGCCATCGGCCAGGGGCGCGGCACCCAGGAAGTGGTCGTCCCGCCAGCGCCGCGCCATGTGCGCCAGGCCGGTCATGGTGGCCAGCAGCAGGCGCGCGCTCGCGGTGGCCAAGGGCACCACGTGCAGCAGGTGCAGGCGGCGATCGCCCGGCTCGTAGCCGGCCACGGTGCCCGAGCCGGCCGTGAGCTCGCTCACGCGCAGCAATTGGCGCAGCGCGGCCTCGGCCAGGGCGTCGCCTTCGGGCACGGGGCCAAGCGGGCAGGCCACCGTGAGGCAGGCCGGCGAATGCCGCGGATCGCACCGCAGCGTCACGGGCATCGAGGCGATCTCGACATCGAAGAGAAACGGCCCCTCGCCCCGTGGTGGGGCGAGGGGCCGGTCGGCGGGCAGTTCCTCGGACAGCGCGTTCAACAAGCGCTCGAGCAAATCGGTGGCACGGGGTTCGGTCATGCGGGGCGTCCTGTGTGTTGTCGGAACGCTCACGAGGCCCATCCATCCCCTCCTCGCGAACGCCTGAACGTCATTCATGCAAAAGGCGGACCTTAGGTATCCCGATGGCCGATGCGGGTTCTCTACCAATTCATCACGTCAGGAAACGCACAGGGCCCAGCCCCCGCACCGCTCGACCGGCCAGCGCGCGCGGCGGCTCGCTTAATATGTCCGGCCATTCACATAGCCGCCGCGCCATGGCCGTCCGCCCCCCGCCCGAACCGCTGCGCGTGAGCCTGCAACCACGCTGGCGCGTGGGCCGCGCGGACGACGCCCCGCTCGACGCCACCCCCCTGCTCGAACTGCTGGCCACCGTACAGGCCACCGGCAGCATCGCCCAGGCCGGGCGCGAGGCCGGGCTGTCCTACCGCCACGCCTGGGGCCTGCTGCGCCAGGCCGAGGCCCTGTTCGGCGAACCGCTGCTGCTGCGCGGACGCGGGCGCGGCTCGGCCTTGACCGGGCTGGGCGAAAAGCTGGTGTGGGCCGATGCGCGCATCGGCGCGCGCTTGCAACCCCTGCTGGAATCCCTGGCCTCGGAGCTCGAAGGCGAGCTGGGCCGCGTGCGGCCGCACGCCCCCGCCGTGGCGCGCCTGCACGCCAGCCACGGCTTCGCGGTGGCCGCGCTGCGCGAGCAGCTGGCGGCGCGTCAGGTGCCGGTGGAGCTGCGCTACCGCTCCAGCCTGGAGGCCGTGGCCGCGCTGGCGCACGGCGAGTGCGACCTGGCCGGCTTTCACGTGCCCTTGGGCGAATTCGAAGCGGCGGCCGCGCAGCGCTACCTGGCCTGGCTGCGGCCCGAGCAGCACCGCCTGGTGCACCTGGCCGTGCGCACGCAGGGCCTGTTCGTGGCGCCGGGCAACCCGCTGGGCCTGCGCGGCCTGCAAGACCTCGCGCGGCCCGGCCTGCGCTTCGTGAACCGGCCCGAGGGCTCGGGCACGCGCGTGCTGATCGAGCTGCTGCTGCAGCGCCAGGGCATCGCGCCGCGCTCGCTGCTGGGCTACGACAACACCGAGTTCACGCACGCGGCCGTGGCCGCCTACGTGGCCAGCGGCATGGCCGACGCCGGCATCGGCGTGCAGACGGCGGCGCACCGCTTCGGCCTGCACTTCATTCCGCTGCTGCGCGAACGCTACTTCTTCGCGGTGCCGGCCGACGCCTCGCAGCGCCCCGGCCTGCGGCCAGTGCTGGCGGTGCTGCGCTCGCCGGCGTTTCGCGCGCGGGTGGCGGCGCTCAAAGGCTACGAGGCCGCGCAGACCGGCCGCGTGCTGACGCTGGCCGAGGCCTTCGGCGGCTGAGCCGCCTTGACGCTCGCGCACGGGCGCCGTCTACTGGCCCATCGGAGGAAGACCCCATGCGATCCCTGCTGCTGTCCCTGTCCCTGCTCGCGGCCTTGCCCGCGCCCGCCGCGCCCCCCGACGCCGAGGCCAGCGACCCCGCCCGGCTGGGCTGGATGAAGGGCGCCCCGCCGCCGGCCGAGCGCACCATCCGCTTCGCCGATGGCAGCTACGCCAACTTCCCGGCCTGGCGCTGGAGCGTGGCGCACTTCCGCGAACTGATGCCCACCGTGCAGGTCTCGCGCGGACTGGGCGCGCCGCGGCCGCTGCCGCGCGCCGAACGCGGCGACATCGACGGCCTGCGCTTCACCCCGCTGGGCGGCGGCGAGCCCATCACCTGGGCGCAATCGCTCGCGCTCAACTACACCGATGGCATCGTCGTGCTGCACCGCGGCCGCATCGTCTACGAGCGCTACTTCGGCGCGCTCACCGAAGAAGGCCAGCACGGCCTGATGTCGGTCACCAAGTCCTTCACCGGCCTGCTGGGTGCGGTGCTGGTGGCCGAAGGCCGGCTGGACCCGGACCGGCGCGTGGACCACTACGTGCCCGAGCTCGCGGCCTCGGCCTTCGGCAGCGCCACCGTGCGCCAGTTGCTGGACATGACCACCGGCATCCGCTTCAGCGAGGACTACGCCGACCCCCAGGCCGACGTCTGGCAGCACGCGCAGGCGGGCAGCCCACTGCCCAAGCCCGCCGGCTACCAGGGCCCGCGCAGCTACTTCGAGTACCTGCAGACGGTGCAGCCCCAGGGCCACCACGGCGAGGCTTTCGGCTACAAGACCGCCAACAGCGACGCCCTGGGCTGGGTGATCGCGCGGGTCAGCGGCCAGTCGGTGGCCGAGCTGCTGTCGCGGCGCCTGTGGCGGCGCATCGGCGCCGAGCAGGACGCCTACTTCACCGTCGACTCGATCGGCACGCCTTTCGCCGGCGGCGGGCTCAACGCGGGCCTGCGCGACCTCGCGCGCGTGGGCGAGCTGCTGCGCAACGGCGGCCGCCTGGGCGGGCAGCAGATCATTCCGCGCGCGGCCATCGCCGACATCCGGCGCGGCGGCTCGAAGGCCGATTTCGAGAAGGCCGGCTACGCCCAGCTCAAGGGCTGGAGCTACCGCAACATGTGGTGGGTGACGCACAACGACCACGGCGCCTACATGGCCCGCGGCGTGCACGGCCAGGCGCTGTACATCGACCCGAAGGCGGAGATGGTGATCGCGCGCTTCGCCTCGCACCCCACGGCCGGCAACGCGGCCAACGACCCGAACTCGCTGCCGGCGTACCACGCGCTGGCCAAGCACCTGATGGCGCGGCGCTGAGGCGCGCGCCCCGCGTTCAGCGCCGCTGCACGCCCACCGCCGTGCGCGCGGCGGCCTCCCAGGCGCCGCCCTGGAACCAGGCGTCGCCGTCCAGCCAGGCCTTGAGCATGGGCAGGGCGTCGAAGCCCCAGAAGAGGCGCCCGTCCACCACCAGGGCGGGCACGCCGAACAGGCCCAGGGCCAGGGCCTGTTCGCCGTTGGCGCGCAGGCCCTGCTTCACCACATCGCTGTCGGGCTCGACCCAGGCCCGACCGCGCTGGGCCATGTGGTCTTGCAGCCGCGCCCGCAGATCGGCCAGGCGCGCCGGATCGGCCGCGTCGGCCCCGCCGTGCCAGACGTGCTGGAACAGCAGCTCGGTGACGTAGCGGCTGGTCTCGCCGGGCGCTTCGTCCACGGCGGTGGCCAGGCCCAGGCGCAGCAGCGGCAGCGGGTTGAAGGGGTGGGTGGCGGGCAGCTCGAGCCGGATGCCGTGCGTGTGCGCGAGCCACTGCACCTGGCGGTAGGTCCAGTCGCGCTTGGCCGGGATCTCGGCCGGCCCCAGCTGGCCGTGCGCCTTGAGCAGGCCGGCGAACAGCACCGGGCGGTAGTGCAGCGCCACGCTGTGGCCCATCAGCGCCTGCGGCAAGGCCGCGAAGGCCAGGTGCGCGTAGGGCGAGATGGGGTCGTAGAAGAACTGGACGTCTTTCATTCGGCGATCGGCTCCCGGGTGTCGAGCTGCGCCCACACGGCCAGCTTGTCGGCGTCGCTCATGCGGCTCCAGGCGCCGATCTCGGCCAGCGTGCGCAGGCAACCCACGCATTGGCCCCGGCGCTCGTCGAGCCGGCACACGCTCAGGCAGGGCGAGGGCACGGCCACGCCGGGCTGGCGCATGCGGGCGCGCTTGAAGTTGGGGCGTTCGGGCGCGTTCATGCGCGATCCGGCGCCGGGCCGCCGCCAGCCGGATCCGCCCCCGCGGGGGGCAGCGGCCCGCGCAGCGGCGGCGCGTGGGGGCCCGCGTCACCCTGGACCACGTCGGCCACGGGCGCGCCGGTGTAGCGCTCCAGCTCCTGCGGCGTGAGCGGGAACACGGCGTGCGGGTGGCCCGCCGCGGCCCAGACCACGTCGAAGCGGAACAGCTCGCGGTCGATCAGCGTGACGGGCTCGTGGGCGTGCGCCAGCGGCGACACGCCGCCGATGGAGAAACCGGTCTGCGCCTTGACGAAGTCGGCGTCGGCGCGGCCCAGCTTGTGGCCCTCGCCGCAGACCAGGGCCTGCACGCGCTTCTCGTCCACGCGGCGGTCGCCGGAGGTGATGACCAGCACCGCGCGCTCGTCGCCCTTGCGGCGGAAGATGATGCTTTTGGCGATCTGTCCCAGGGCCACGCCCAGCGCGTCGGCCGCCTGCTGCGCGGTGCGCGCGGCGTCGTCGAGCATCACGGGCGCGTGCGCGTGGCCCAGCGCGGCCAGGCGCTCGGCCACGCGGCGGATGGCGGGGGAGGTTTGCAGTTCGGACACCGGCGTCATGCGCTCAGCCTTGGCGCTTGGCCAGCACGGCGCGCGCCACGCGCGAGTTGGTGGGCCGGCCCAGCTGCTGGCTGATGTAGGCGCCGGCGTCGATCAGGGCGTCGAGGTCGATGCCGGTGGCGATGCCCATGCCGTGCAGCAGGTAGACCACGTCCTCGGTGGCGACGTTGCCGGTGGCGCCCTTGGCGTAGGGACAGCCGCCCAGGCCGGCCACGGAGGCGTCGAACTGCCACACCCCCATCTCCAGCGCGGCCAGGGTGTTGCCCACGGCCTGGCCGTACGTATCGTGGAAGTGGCCCGACACCTGGTCGACGCCGTAGTGCTTGAAGGTGGCCTCGAAGGCGGCCTGCACCTTCTTCGGCGTGCCCACGCCGATGGTGTCGGCCACGCCCACGTGCTCCACGCCAATGCCCTTCATGAGGCCGGCGAGGTAGTCCACGCGCGAGGGCGGCACCTCGCCTTCGTACGGGCAGCCCACGGTGCAGCTCATGGCGCCGCGCACGGCGATGCCCTTGGCCTTGGCCGCCGCCACCACGGGCGCGAAGCGCTCGATGCTCTCGGCGATGCTGCAGTTGATGTTCTTCTGGCTGAAGGCCTCGCTGGCGGCACCGAAGACCACGATTTCGTCGGGCCGGTCGGCCAGCGCGGCCTCGAAGCCCTTCAGGTTGGGCGTCAGCACCGAGTAGCGCACACCGGCGCGGCGCTGGATGCCCTGCATGACCTCGTGGTTGTCGGCCATCTGCGGCACCCACTTGGGGCTCACGTAGCTGGTGACCTCGATCTCGGTCAGGCCGGCGGCCTGCAGGCGGTGCACGAGCTCGATCTTGACCGCGGCGGGCACGGGCTGCTTCTCGTTCTGCAGGCCGTCGCGCGGGCCGACGTCGACGAGCTTGACGCGCTGAGGGAGCTGGTTCATGGGATGTCCTTTCAATAGCCGCGCTGGCGGTCCACCTCGCCCGCCACGGCTTCGCCGCGTTGCAGCGCGGCGATCTTGCGCGCGATCTGCGCGATGCTCTCTTCGCGCAGGGTGCGGGCCGAGGTGTGCGGCGTGAGCGTGATTTTCGGGTGGTTCCAGAAACCATGCCCGGCGGGCAGGGGTTCGGTGCGGAAGACGTCGAGCGCCGCGCCGGCCAGATGACCGCTGTCGAGCAGGGCCAGCAGGTCCTCGTCCACCAGGTGCGCGCCACGCGCGAGGTTGATCAGGTAGCCGCCCGGGCGCAGCAGGCCCAGGGTGCGGCGGTTCAGGATGTCCTGCGTCTGGGGCGTGAGCGGCAGCAGGTTGATGAGCACGCGGCAGCCCGACAGGAAGGTGTCGAGCTGCGCCTCGCCCGCGTGGCAGCGCACGCCGTCGATGGCCTTGGGCGAGCGGCTCCAGCCGTGCACGGGAAAGTCGAACACCGTGAGCGCGCGCGCCACGCGCTCGCCGAGCACGCCCAGGCCCATCACGCCGACCGGGAAGTCGGCGCGGGCGCGCGGCTTGCGGTAGCTCCAGCGACCCTCGCGCACGTCGGCCTCATACGCGTCCAGTTCGCGGAAATGGCGGATCACCGCGTGGCAGGCGAACTCGGCCATCTGCACCGACATGCCGGCGTCGTCGAGCCGCACGAGGCGCGTGGACGGCGCGACGCGCAGGCCGAGCAGGGCGTCCACGCCGGCACCGGTGTTGAACGCGGCCTTCAGGCCCGGCTGTTCGTCGAAGAAGGCCTGGGGCGGCGCCCAGACCACCGCGAAGTCGGCGGCGGGCGCGCCGGGCCGCCAGACGCTGACGGTGGCATCCGGCAGCGCGGCCCGCAGGCCCTCCTGCCAGGGTTCGGGCTTCTGTTGGCTGAGGCAAACGGTGATGTGCATGGTGCGAAGCGGGGGTTCCTCAATGCGCGGCCAGCTTGAGCAGCTCCGCGCCCTCGGCGACCTGGTCCCCGGGCGCGTAGAGCAGCTCGGCCACGGTGCCGTCGGCCGGCGCGGCGATGGTGTGCTCCATCTTCATGGCCTCCATCACCGCCAGCGGCTGGCCCTTCTTCACCGCGTCGCCGGCCTTCACGGCGAAGGACACGACCTTGCCGGGCATGGGCGCGGTGAGGCGGCCGCCCTCGCCCTCGCCTTCGCCCGCGTGGGCCAGCCGGTCGATCTCGACCAGGCTGGTGGCGCCGCGCGCGCAGAACACGTGCACGGTCTCGCCCGTGGTCCAGGTCTGCACGGTGTCGCGGCGGCCGGCGAACTGCAGGTCGAAGCGTTCGCCGGCCAGCGGCTCGACCACCAGCGGGCCCTGCACGTCGCCCAGCGCCAGCGTGAGCGCGCCGCCGCGCCCGTAGGTGAGCGTGGCCTGCAGCGTGGCGCCGGCGACCTCGAAGTCGAAGCGGCGCGTGGTCAGGCCGTGCGAGCGGAAGCCGTCGCGGCGCGAGAAGGGGTCGGCGCCTTCGAGCGCGCGTTCGCCCAGCAGGGTTTGGGCCACGGCGGCGGCCACGGCCGTGGGCGTGCCCACGCGGTCCTGCTGGAACAGCACGGCCGATTCGCGCGGAATGAGCGCGGTGTCGAGCCGCGCCGTGGCGAAGGACTCGCTGGCCACCACGTGGCGCAGGAACTGCACGTTGGTGGCCAGGCCGACGATGCGGGTCTCGGCCAGGGCCGCGTCCAGCCGCGCCAGGGACTGCTCGCGGTTGTCGCCGTGCACGATGAGCTTGGCGATCATGGAGTCGTAGAAGGGGCTGATGGCGTCGCCCTCGCGCACGCCGTCGTCCACGCGGGTGGTGCCGCGCTCGAAGGCGGTGTGCGCCGGCTTGCGGTAGACCTGCAGCGTGCCGGTGGCCGGCAGGAACTGGTTGTCGGGGTTCTCGGCGCAGATGCGCGCCTCGATGGCGTGGCCGTTCATGCGCAGCTGGTCCTGGCGCAGCGGCAGGGGCTCGCCCGAGGCCACGCGCAGCTGCCACTCCACCAGGTCCAGGCCGGTGATGGCCTCCGTCACCGGGTGCTCCACCTGCAGGCGCGTGTTCATCTCCATGAAGTAGAAGCGCATGGCCTCGGGGTGGTCGTAGCCCTCGGGCTGCTCGACGATGAACTCCACCGTGCCCGCGCCCACGTAGTTCACCGCTTTCGCGGCCGCCACCGCGGCTTCGCCCATGCGCTGGCGCAACGCGGGCGTCATGCCGGGCGCGGGCGCCTCCTCCAGCACCTTCTGGTGGCGCCGCTGCACCGAGCAGTCGCGCTCGAACAGGTAGACGCAGTTGCCCTGCGTGTCGCCGAAGACCTGGATTTCGATGTGGCGCGGGCGCTGCACGTACTTCTCGATCAGCACGGCGTCGCTGCCGAAGCTGTTGCGCGCCTCGCGCTGGCAGCTGGCCAGGGCGGCGGCGAAGTCCTCGCTTTTTTCCACCACGCGCATGCCCTTGCCGCCACCGCCCGCGCTGGCCTTGATGAGCGCGGGGTAGCCGATGCGGTCGGCCTCGCGCTGCAGCAGGGCCGGGTCCTGGTCGGTGCCGTGGTAGCCGGGCACCAGGGGCACGCCGGCCTTTTCCATCAGGCGCTTGGATTCGGCCTTCAGGCCCATGGCCTCGATGGCCGACGAGGGCGGGCCGATGAAGACCAGGCCGGCCTTGGCGCAGGCGTCGGCGAAGGCCTCGTTCTCGCTGAGGAAACCGTAGCCCGGGTGCACGGCCTGCGCGCCCGTGGCCCGGGCGGCCGCGAGAATGCGCTCCCACTGCAGGTAGCTGTCCTTGGGCGCGGAACCGCCGATGTGCACGGCCTCGTCGCAGGCGGCCACGTGCTTGGCGCGCGCGTCGGCGTCGGAGTACACGGCCACGGTCTTCACGCCCAGGCGGCGCGCGGTGGCGGCGACGCGGCAGGCGATCTCGCCGCGGTTGGCGATCAGGATCTTGTCAAACATGGGAGGGTCTCCGGGTGGATGGCCACGCGGGCGCGTGGTCCAGGGTGAGGTGCGGCGCGACGGCGCGCGGCGTGGGATCGGCCAGGCGCGGCACGCGGCCCCAGCAGGGCGCCCGCAGCAGCGCCTGCAGCGATGACAGGTTGAGGTCGGCGTGGGCAAAGGCCGGGTCGACCGCGTTGGCCACCCAGCCCGCCAGCCGCAGGCCACGCGCGCGCACGGCCTCGGCGGTGAGGGCGGCGTGGTTGAGGCAGCCCAGGCGCAAGCCCACGACCAGCAGGACGGGCAGGTCCAGGTCGACCGCGAGATCGGCCGTGTCCCAGTCCGGCCGCAGGGGCACGCGAAAACCGCCGACGCCTTCGACCACCAGCAGATCGGCGCGTGCGGCGAGCGCGCGCGCCGCCGCCAGCACGGCCGCGCGCTCGACCGGCCGGCCTTCGTGCGCGGCCGCGATGTGCGGCGCGCAGGCCTCGCGCCACTGGAACGGCCCGACCTCGGCCTCGTTCAGCCCCAGGGCCTGGGCCGCGTGCAGGTGGCGCACGTCTTCGTTGAACCAGCGGCCGTCGGCGTCCTGCCGCTGGCCGGCCGCCAGGGGCTTGAAAGGCGCCACGCGCCAGCCCCGCGCCTGCAGCGCGAGCACCAGGCCGCCGCTGACGCAGGTCTTGCCGATCTCGGTATCGGTGCCGGTGACGAACAGGCCTTGCATCAGGCCACCTCCAGCGCCACGGACAGCGCGGCGCGTTCCAGGGCGTGCAGCAGCTGGTCCACGTCCTCGGGCGCGTGGCTGGCGCACAAGGTCACGCGCAAGCGCGCGCTGCCCACCGGCACCGTGGGCGGGCGGATGCCCGGCACGCGCAGGCCTTCGGCCTCGAGCCGCGCCGACAGCGCCATGGCCGGCGCGTTGCCGCCCACCACGAGGGCCTGCACCGGCGTCTGCGAATCGATCAGCCGCCAGCCCAGGCCGGCGTGGCGCGCCAGCAGGGCCTGGGCGCCCGCGCGCCATTGGGCGACGCGCTCGCGCAGCGCGGCGCGGCGCCGCCGGCCTTCGGGTCCCTGGATGAGCCGCAGCGAGGTGAGCACGGCGTGCTCCAGCAACGGCGGCGCGGCGGTGGAGAAGATGTAGTTGCGCGCGCTCTGCAGCAGGAATTCGATCACGCGGTCGTGCGCCACCACGAAGGCGCCGGCCAGGCCCGCGGCCTTGCCCAGGGTGCCCATCAGCACCAGGCGTGGGCTGCGCAGGCCCAGCAGCTGCAGGGCACCCAGGCCGTCCTCGCCCAGCACGCCGAAGCCGTGCGCGTCGTCGACCACCAGCAAGGCGTCGTGCGCCTCGGCCAGGGCCAGCAGCTCGCGCAGGGGAGCGATGTCGCCGTCCATGCTGAACACGCTGTCGGTGGCGATGAGCTTGCGCGGCGCCGCGCTGGCGGCCAGTCGCGCGGCCAGGGCCGCGGTGTCGGCGTGCGGGTAGACGCTCACACGCGCCCGGGACAGGCGCGCGCCGTCGATGAGCGAGGCGTGGTTGAGCTGGTCGCAGAAGAGCTCGACCTCGGCGTCGCCCAGCGCGGTGAGCACGCCCAGGTTGGCCATGTAGCCGGTGCAGAAACCCAGCGCGCGGGCCTGGGGAATGTGCCCGGCGAAGGCCTCGCCGAGCCAGGCCGCGACGGCCGCGTGCGCGGCGCTGTGGCCGCTCACCAGCGGCGAGGCGCCCGAGCCGCCGCCCCAGCGCCGCGCGCCCTCGGCCAGGGCCTCGGCGATGGCGGGGTGCGCGGCCAGGCCCAGGTAGTCGTTGCCGCAGAACATGAGCAGCTCGCGCGTGCCGCCCCGCGGATCGCGCACGCGCTGGCGCGGCGCGGTGCCGCTGTCGGCCACGCGCAGGCGCCGCCGCAGGTCGCGCGCGTCGAGGTCGTCCAGGCGCTGGTTCAGGTGCTCAAACCACATCGTTCAGCGTGTCCGTGACGGCCTCGGCCAGCCAGGCCGCGGTGGGAGGGTCGACGAGGTACGGCGGCATGAGGTAGACCGTGCGGCCGATGGGCCGGATCAGCAGCCCGTGCGCGCGCCCCGCGAGGTGGAAGCGCTCGGCGACATCGGCCGCCGCGCCCGGCAGGTCGAAGGCCAGGATGGTGCCGCGCTGGCGCAGGTGCGCCACGCGATCGTCCTGCGCCAGCGGCGCGAAGGCCTGGGCCAGCCAGGCGGCCTGCTCGGCGCAGCGCGCCTCCTGGCCGGCGTCGAAGCGGTCGAGCACCGCGTTGGCGGCCGCGCAGGCCAGCGGGTTGCCGGTGTAGGAGTGCGAGTGCAGGAAGGCCCGCGCGGGGTCGTCGGACCAGAAGGCCCGGAACACGGCCTCGCCGCTGAGCACCACCGACAGCGGCAGGGTGCCGCCGGTGATGCCCTTGGACAGCAGCAGGAAGTCGGGCCAATCGGCCGGGCCCGCCGGCTCGGTGTGCGACCAGGCGAAGAAGCGCCCGGTGCGCCCGCAGCCGACGGCGATCTCGTCGGCGATCAGGTGCACGCCGTGCGCGGTGCACAGGCGGCGCAGCTCGCGCAGGTAGCGCGGCGCATGCATCACCATGCCGGCGGCGCCCTGCACCAGCGGCTCGATCAGCACGGCGGCCAGTTGATCGGCCTCGCGCGCCAGCAGCGCGGCCAGCGCGGCCAGCGCCTGGTCTTCATTGCCGAGGCGGCTGTCGGGCGCGTCCACCAGGCGGCTGCGCATCAGCAGCGGGTCGTAGGCGTCGCGGAAGATGGCCACGTCGGTCACCGACAGCGCGCCCAGGGTCTCGCCGTGGTAGCCGCCGCGCAGGGCGACGAAGCCGCGCTTGCCCTCGAGGCCCTGGTTGCGCCAGGCGTGAAAGCTCTGCTTGAGCGCGATCTCGACCGCGCTTGCGCCGTCGCTGCCGAAGGAGGCGTGCGCCAGCGCGCCGCCGCTGCGCGCGCACAGGCGCTCGGCCAGGCGCACCACGGGCTCGTGCGTGCAGCCCGCCAGCATGGCGTGCGGCAGGGTGTTCAACTGCGCGGTGATGGCCGCGCGCAGGCCCTCGTCGCTGTGGCCGAACAGGTTGACCCACCAGGAGGAGATGGCGTCGAAGTAGCGCCGGCCCTCGCTGTCGAACAGCCAGGGGCCTTCGCCGCGCGCCAGGGGCAGCGGCGGGCGCTGCGCGGCGCGCGCCATCGAGGTGCAGGGGTGCCACACGCGCGCCAGACTGCGCGCGGCCAGCTCGGGCATGGCCGATCCGTTGTTCGTCATACCGGTTCTTGTGCCCGCCCCAGCGCGCGGCGCCAGACGGCGCGCAGGAAGCGGAACAGCGTCCACGTGATCCACCACATGACCAGCACGATAACCACCAGCAGGACCGCAAACACCAGGGGGTGGTTCGTGGCCAGCCACAGCGCGGCCACCACCAGGCCCTCTTCGAGCAGGCTTAAGCCCAGGTTGGTGAAGGGTTCGGGCGAGGCGTTGGCGGCCGCGCGCGCGCTGGTCTTGGCGGCCTGGCTGGTGGCCGCCAGGGTGCCGCCCAGCAGCGCGGCCATCAGCGCCAGGGTGGCGCTGTCGGCGCCCAGCGCGCCGGCGGCGAGCGCGGCGCCGGCCGGCACGCGGATCACGCTGTTGACCAGGTCCCAGAGGGAGTCGACCCAGGGGATCTTGTCGGCGAAGAACTCGATGAAGAGCATGAAGCCGCTGGCGCCCAGCAGCGCGGGGTGCTGCAGCACCTGCAGGCCGGGCGGCAACTCGAGCCAGCCGATCCAGCCCGCCAGGCCGGTGAGGAAAACCACCAGGTACAGGCGCAGGCCGCTGGCCCAGCCGAGCGCGGCGGCCAGCGCCAGCAGCTCGGGCGTGCCCAGGGATCGCAGTGCGTCATTCATGTCGCGTTGCCTCCGGAGCACCCGAGGCACTGGCCTTGCCAGGCCTCTGGGTGCGCCCCACTCCCGCCGAAGGCGAGAGAGGGGGGAGCCGCAAAGCGGCGCGGGGGCAGCTTCATCTCACTGCCAGTTCGGCGCGCGCTTGTTCAGGAAGGAGGCCAGGCCTTCGCGGCCCTCCTCGCTGGCGCGGATGTCGGCGATGCGGCGCGCGGTGTCGGCGCGCAGCTCGGCCGTGAGCGGCTGGCCGGCGACGTCGCGCACCAGGGCCTTGCAGGCGCGCGCGGCGGCCGGGCCGTTGTTGGCCAGGGTGGCCACGATGCCGTCGACCGTGGCGTCCAGCGTCTCGGGCGTGGCCAGCTCGTGCACCATGCCCAGGGCGTGGGCCTGCACGGCGCTGAAGCGCTCGGCCGTGACCATGTAGCGGCGCGCGGCCTGCGCGCCCATGGCGCGGACCACGTAGGGGCTGATGGTGGCCGGCAGCAGGCCCAGGCGCGCCTCGGACAGGCAGAAGGTCGCGCCCTCCACGGCCACCAGCACGTCGCAGATGGCCGCCAGGCCCACGCCGCCGGCGTAGCAGTCGCCCTGCACGCGCCCCACCACGGGCACCGGGCACTGGTCCAGGGTCCAGAGCATGTCGGCCAGGCGCTGGGCGTCGGCGCGGTTCTCTTCCCACGAGTAGCCGGCCATGGCCTTCATCCAGTTCAGGTCGGCGCCGGCGCAGAAGGCCTTGCCGTGCGCGCCCAGCACCACCACGCGCAGGTCCGCGTCCTGCGACAGCGCGCCGAAGGCGTGCGTGAGCGCGGCGATCACCTCGTCGTTGAAGGCGTTGCGCACATCGGGGCGGTTGAGCCAGACGCGCGCCACGTGCGCGCTGGGGCGGGAAACCTCGATCACATCGCTCATGTCAGTACCTCTTCGCAACCTCTTCCAGCATCACTTCGGTGGCGCCGCCGCCGATGGCCAGCACGCGCGCGTCGCGCCACAGGCGCTCGATGGCGGTCTCGCGGATGAAGCCCATGCCGCCGTGGAACTGCTGGCAGGTCTGCACCACCTCGTTCACCAGTTCTCCGGTAAGCGCTTTCAGCATCGACACCTGCTGCACGATGTCCTTGCCCTGCGTGACCGCCCAGGCGCAGTGGTACATGAACTGGCGCGCCGCGCGCACCTTGGCGTCGAGCATCGACAGGCGCTGGCGGATCACCTGCTGGTCCCACAGCGGCCCGCCGAAGGCCTGGCGCTGGCGCACGTGGTCCAGCGTGAGCTGCAGCGCGCGCTGGCAATGGCCCACGGCCATGGCGCCCAGGGCGATGCGCTCGGTCTGGAAGTTTTTCATCACCGCGTAGAAGCCCTTGCCCTCCTCGCCCAGCAGGTTGGCGGCGGGGAGGCGCACGTTGTCAAACACCAGCTCGGCGGTGTCCGAGCTGAGCCAGCCCGTCTTGTGCAGCGCGCGGCCCACGCTGAAGCCGGGCGTTCCCTTCTCGACGATGAACATCGAGACCTCGCGCTTGCCCGGCCCGGTCTTGGCCGCGACGAAGTAGAGGTCGGCGTGCACGCCGTTGGTGATGAACATCTTGGTGCCGTTGAGCACCCATTCATCGCCCTCGCGCACGGCGCGCGTGCGGATGCCGGCGACGTCGGAGCCGGCGCCGGGTTCGGTGATCGCCACGGCGCAGATCGATTCGCCCGCGCAGACCTTAGGCAGGTGCCGGGCCTTCTGCGCGGCGCTGCCGGCGTGGTGCAGGTGCGGGCCGGCCATGTCGGTGTGCACCAGCACGGTGATCACGAAGCCGGCGAAGGTGCTCTGCGACAGCGCCTCGGCGAACACCAGATTGGTCAGCGCATCGGCGTCGCCGCCGCCGTATTCGCCTTCGAAGGCTATGCCCAGCAGGCCGGCCTGGCCCATGCGGCGCAGCACCTCGCGCGGCACGAAGCCCTGCTGCTCCCAGGCCATGCCGTGCGGCTCGACCTCGCGCGCGATGAAGCGCGCCACCTGCTCACGCAGGGTCTGGTGCTCGGGGGTGTCGTAGATCGTGGGTTCCAAGGCTGGTGTCTCCGTCAAGGGTGGCCGGCTTCAGCCGGTCCGGGCGGGCTGCAGCTGCAGGAAGCGCACGAGGTCCAGTTCGGGCCCCGGTTGCCCCAGCAGGGTCAGTGCCGCGGTGATCTGGCCGCGGTGGTGCGTGGCGTGGTTGAACACATGGGCCAGCGTGGGCGCGAAGGGCAGGTCCATGGCCTCGCCATTCGAGCGCGTGTAGCGCAGGCGACCGTCGAAGCGCTCGGCGGGCCAGTGGGTGATGGCCCCGTCCCAGGCCAGCGCGCCATCAAGCACCGCCTGCGCGAGCCGCGCGCGATCGGGCTCGGCCTCCATGTCCAGCGCCAGCGCCGGCGATTCGCCCCGCGCGAAGCGGGGAAACCACAGCAGGCTTTCGCCCACCAGCAGGTGGTTCAGCGTGCCGTGCACGCTCTTGAAGAACAGGCCGACGTCGCGCCGGTAGGCGTCTTCGTCGAGCGCGGCCACCGCCTCCAGCAGGCGCCGCGTGGCCCAGGCGTGGTAGCGCGCGAGCGTGAGGAAATGGGCGCGGGCGTCCATGGCTGCGCTCACATGCGGAACACGCCGAACTTCGGCTCACCGATGGGCGCGTTCAGCGTGGCCGACATCGCCAGCGCCAGCACGCGGCGCGTGTCGGCGGGGTCGATCACGCCGTCGTCCCACAGGCGGGCGCTGGAGAAATAGGGGTGCGACTGGTGCGCGAACTGATCGAGCAGGGGCTGTTTGAACTTCGCCTCTTCCTCGGCGCTCCAGGACCCGCCCTTGGCCTCGATGCCGTCGCGCTTGACGGTGGCCAGCACGCTCGCGGCCTGCTCGCCGCCCATGACGCTGATGCGCGCGTTGGGCCACATCCAGAGGAAGCGCGGGCTGTAGGCGCGGCCGCACATGCCGTAGTTGCCCGCGCCGTAGCTGCCGCCGATGATGATGGTGAACTTGGGCACCTGCACCGTGGCCACGGCCGTGACCATCTTGGCGCCGTGGCGCGCGATGCCCTCGTTCTCGTACTTGCGTCCCACCATGAAGCCGGTGATGTTCTGCAGGAACAGCAGCGGCACCTTGCGCTGGCCGCACAGCTCGATGAAGTGCGCGCCCTTCTGCGCGCTTTCGGAGAACAGCACGCCGTTGTTGGCCACGATGCCGATGGGCATGCCTTCGATGTGCGCGAAGCCGCAGACCAGGGTGCTGCCGAAGCGCGCCTTGAACTCGTGGAACTCGGAGCCGTCGACCAGGCGCGCGATGACCTCGCGCACGTCGTAGGGCTTGCGGGTGTCGGTGGGAATGACGCCGTACAGCTCCTCGGACGGATACCTGGGCGCGCGCGGCTCGATCAGCGCCTGCCTCGCCTCCTTGCGGCGGTTCAGCGTGGCCACGGCCTGGCGCGCCAGCGCGATGGCGTGGGCGTCGTTCTGCGCCAAGTGGTCGGCCACGCCCGAGAGGCGCGTGTGCACGTCGCCGCCGCCCAGGTCCTCGGCGCTCACCACCTCGCCGATGGCGGCCTTCACCAGCGGCGGGCCGCCCAGGAAGATGGTGCCCTGGTTCTTCACGATGATGGTCTCGTCGCTCATGGCGGGCACGTAGGCGCCGCCGGCGGTGCACGAGCCCATCACCACCGCGATCTGCGCAATGCCTTGCGCGCTCATGTTGGCCTGGTTGTAGAAGATGCGGCCGAAGTGCTCGCGGTCGGGGAAGACGTCGTCCTGGTTGGGCAGGTTGGCGCCGCCCGAGTCCACCAGGTAAATGCAGGGCAGCTGGTTCTGCATCGCCACCTCCTGCGCCCGCAGGTGCTTCTTCACCGTCATGGGGTAATAGGTGCCGCCCTTGACGGTGGCGTCGTTGCAGACGATCAGGCAGTCGACGCCGCTCACCCGGCCGATGCCGGCGATCAGGCCGGCGCAGGGCGCGTGGCCGTGGTACATGCCGTGCGCGGCCAGGGGCGCCAGCTCCAGGAAGGGCGTGCCGGGGTCCAGCAGCATCTGCACGCGCTCGCGCGGCAGCAGCTTGCCGCGCTTGACGTGCTTGGCGCGCGCGGCCTCGCCGCCGCCCTGGGCGGCCTGGGCGAGCTGGACCTTGAGGTCCTCCACCTGGGCGCGCATGGCCTCGGCGTTGGCCTGGAATTCGGCCGATCGGGGGTTGAGCTTGGTCTCCAGGATGGGCATGGCCTGTCTCGTGTGGTGGGCGAACGAAGGGCGAGGGTACACCCCCGGCCGCCGCCGCCGGCCGCCATGGCGGTTGCAAATCGCGCCACAAGACCAGGCGCGGTGGCACACTCGCGCCATGCCCGCGGACACCCCCGACCTGCTGCCCGGCCCCGCCCTCACGCCCATGGCGCTGGTCCGGGCCATGGTGCTGGCCTACCGGGCGCGCGGCATGGACCCGGCGGCGGCCCTGGCGCAGGCACAAATTCCGCCAGAGCACCTGAACGATCCGCCAGCGCGCATCACCGCCGCGCAGATGGAGGCTGTGTCCTACGCGGCCATGCGCGAGCTCGACGACGAGGCCCTGGGCTGCTTCGAGCGGGCGCTGCCCTGGGGCAGCTACGGGCTGCTGGCGCGGGCCTCGCTGTCCTCGCCCACGCTGGCGGTGGCGCTCAAGCGCTGGTGCCGCCACCACGGCCTGCTGGCGAACGCGGTCGCGCTCTCGGTCGAGACCAGCGGCGAGCGCGCCGCCATCGCCCTGCGCCTGCGCCGCGACCCCGGCCCGCTCACCGAGCTGTGCGTGGTCTCGGTGCTGCGCAACATCCACGGCCTGGCGGCCTGGTTCGTGGATTCGCGCATCCCCTTGCTGGAGGCGCATTTCCCCTACGCGCCGCCGCCGCACGTCGAGGCCTATGCGGTGCTGTTCGACGCCCCGGCCCGCTTCGGCACAGACCAGGCCGCCATCCACTTCGATTCGCGCTACCTCAGCCTGCCCCTGCGCCGCGACGAAGCGGCCATGAGCCAGTTGCTGCAGCGCGCGCTGCCGCTGACGGTGCGTTCCTACCGGCGCGACCGCCTGCTGGTGCAGCGCGTGCGCCAGCTGCTGGCCCGCCAGCCGCTGGAGACCCACAATGCCGACGACCTGGCCGCCCTGCTGCACACCTCGGCGCGCACCCTGCACCGCCAGCTGAGGGAAGAAGGGGCCAACTTGCAGGCGCTGAAGGACGAGGTGCGGCGCGAGCGCGCGAGCCAGCTGCTGCTGCGCACCGACCGGCCCATCAAGCAGGTGGCCGAGGCGGCGGGCTTTCGCAACGAGAAAAGCTTCATCCGCGCCTTCCGGGCCTGGACGGGACAGTCGCCTGGCGACTTCCGGCGGCGCTGACGCGGCAGCCCACCCGACGAGCGTCGCGCGCCCCCGCGCGCCGGCCTCGGCCCGGCAACGCCGGTTCCGCGGTGTCTCGGGACAAAAGCCGGTCACAATCGGGAATCGTTCTCATTTAAATTGCCCGCCCATGATGCTGCGCATTCCCCAGGTGCTGACGCCCGAGCAGCTGCGCCAGTGCCGCCAGTCGCTGGAGACCGCGGACTGGACCGACGGCCGCGCCACCGCCGGCCACCTGGCCGCCCAGGTCAAGCACAACCAGCAGCTGGGCGACGACCAGCCGGCGGCGCGCCAGGTCGGCGACCTGATCCTGCAGGCCCTGGGCCAGCACCCACTCTTCCTGTCGGCCGCCCTGCCGCTGAAGGTGCTGCCGCCGCGCTTCAACCGCTACCAGGGCGGCGGCCGGTACGGCGCGCACGTGGACGCGGCCATCTTCAGCGTGCCGGGCACGCCGCACCGGGTGCGCAGCGACCTGTCGGCCACCCTGTTCTTCAGCGAGCCACACGAGTACGAGGGCGGCGAACTGACCGTGCAGGACAGCTTCGGCCAGCACAGCGCCAAGCTGGCGGCCGGCGACCTGGTGCTCTACCCCGGCACCAGCCTGCACCACGTCACCCCGGTCACGCGCGGCGTGCGGCTGGCGGCCTTCTTCTGGGTCCAGAGCCTGGTGCGCGACGACAGCCAGCGCGCGCTGATGCTCGAACTCGACACCGCCATCCAGCAGCTTGTGCGCGACACGCCCGGGCACCCCGCGCTGGACCGGCTCACCGGCGTGTACCACAACCTGCTGCGGCAATGGGCGAACACCTGATGTCGCCATCGGCGAGCCCACGCGACATGAAGCCGCCGCTGGCGCAGATCCCGCCCGAGGTGGCCGCCGTCAGCGACTACGAACCGCTGGCGCGCGAGCGCATGACGCCCGCGGCCTGGGCCTGGCTGCAGGGCGGCGCGGCGGATGAAATCACCCTGCGCGAGAACCAGGCCGCCTTCCAGCGCCTGCGCCTGGCGCCGCGCGCGCTGGCCGAGCTGGCCGGCGCCCACACCCGGCTCACGCTGCTGGGCCAGGCCTTCGAGCACCCCATCTTTGTCGCCCCGGTGGCCTACCAGCAGCTCGCGCACCCCGACGGCGAGAGGGCCACGGTGCTCGCCGCCGGCGCCCTGGGCGCGGGCATGGTGGTGAGCACGCAGGCCGGCCTGCCATTGGACGCGCTGGCGCGCCAGGCCACCGCGCCGCTGTGGTTCCAGCTCTACGTGCAGCACGACCGCGGCTTCACCCGCGAACTGGTGCACCGCGTGCAAGCCGCGGGCTACCGCGCCCTGGTGGTGACGGTGGACGCGCCCGTGAGCGGCGCGCGCAACCGCGAGCAGCGCGCCGGCTTCGCGCTGCCGCCGGGCCTGAGCGCCGTGAACCTGCAGGGCGTGCGCAACCCGCCGCCCCACACCGCGCCCCTGGGTCGCCCGCCCCTGTTCGACAGCCCGCTGGTGGACACGGCCCTGACCTGGCGCGACATCGCCTGGCTGCGCGAGCAGACCGCGCTGCCCGTCCTGCTCAAGGGCGTGCTCTCGCCCGCGGACGCCGTGCGCGCGGCCGACGAGGGCCTGGATGGCGTGATCGTCTCCAACCACGGCGGGCGCGTGCTCGACACCGTGCCCGCCACCATCGAGGCCCTGCCCGCCATCGCGCGCGCCGTGAACGGCCGCCTGCCGCTGCTGCTGGACGGTGGCGTGCGCCGCGGCACCGACGTGTTCAAGGCGCTGGCCCTGGGCGCCTCGGCCGTGCTGGTGGGCCGGCCCGTGCTGCATGGCCTGGCCGCCGCTGGCGCGCCCGGCGCGGCGCATGTGCTGCACCTGCTGCGCGCGGAACTGGAGATGGCGATGGCCCTGACAGGCTGCCGCACGCTGGCGGATATCGACGAGAGCCGGATCTGGCGCGGCGGCTGAGCCGCGCCCCGCTCAGAGCCGCAGCTCGCGCATGTGGTGGAACACCCGCGCCACCGGCAGGCCCTCGAAGGCGCGGCCATGGCCCTGGGTGCAGAAGCCCCAGACCGTGGCGCCCGCGGCCAGGCCGGCCTGGGCGCCGGGCGCGGTGTCCTCGATGACCAGACAGCGCCTCGGGTCCACCCCCAGGTGCGCGGCGGCGGCCAGGTAGACGTCGGGCGCCGGCTTGGAGCGCGGCAGGTCGTGGCCGCTGAAGATGGCGTCGCCGAACCAGCGCGCCAGGTCCACCTGCTCGAGCTGCATCACCACCTTGGCGCGGTCGGCGCCCGAGGCGCAGGCGATGCGCCCGCCCACCGAGCCGTGCAGCTGTGCCACGGCCTCGTGCACGCCCTCGATGGCCTTGAGCTCGGCGCGCAGGCGCTCATTGCGCCGCGCGTAGAAGGCCTGCAGCCATTCTTCGGACCAGGGGCGGCCGGTGTGTTGCTCGATCAGCGCGCGCTGGTCGCGCACCGCGCGGCCGATGAACAGGCGCTCGCAGTCCTCGGGCGAAATCGCCCAGCCCGCCTCGACGAGCGACTCGCGCAACACACCGTTGGTGATGGGCTCGCTGTCGACCAGCACGCCGTCGCAATCAAACAAAACCGCCTCGAAACTCACCGCTTGTCCTCGCTCGGAAAATCGCCGTCCACGTAGTACCAGAGCCCCCCCTCGCGCATGAAGCGGCTGCGCTCGTGCAGGCGCTGGCCCCGGCCCGCCACGCGCGAGCGCGCGACGAACTCGACCTCGGCGTGGTCGGCGTCGATGGCGCGGTGCGCGCGCACCTGCAGCCCCAGCCACTTCACGCCCGGCTCCAGGTCCAGCGTGGCCGGCCGCGTGCTGGCATGCCAGGTGGCCAGCAGGTGCGCCACGTCGCCGCGCACGAAGGCGCTGTAGCGCGAGCGCATGAGCGATTCGGCGTCGGGGGCGGGGGTGGCGGTGCCGAGGTAGCGGCCGCAGCAGGCGTCGAAGGCGGGGCCGCGACCGCAGGGACAGGGCGCGCTGGTGGGGGTGGGCATCGGGAATCGCGGAAGAGGGCGGATTATCGATGCCCCTGCAATCCCTGGGGCCACGCGGGGCGGACCGCACAATGCGCGCACCCCAAGGAGAACCCATGACCGCTCTCGACAGCTTCCCGATCACGAAGAAGTGGCCCGCCCGGCACCCCGACCGCCTGCAGCTGTACTCGCTGCCCACGCCCAATGGCGTGAAGGTGTCCATCGCCCTGGAAGAAACCGGCCTGCCGTACGAGCCGCACCTGGTGCGCTTCGACACCAACGACCAGCTCTCGCCCGAGTTCCTCTCGCTCAACCCGAACAACAAGATCCCGGCCATCATCGACCCGAACGGTCCCGAGGGGACGCCGCTGGCGCTGTGGGAATCGGGCGCCATCCTGGTCTACCTGGCCAGCAAGAGCGGCCAGCTCCTGCCCCGCGACGCCGGCGCGCGTTACGAGACCCTGCAGTGGCTGATGTTCCAGATGGGCGGCATCGGCCCCATGTTCGGCCAGCTCGGCTTCTTCCACAAATTCGCCGGCAAGGACTTCGAGGACAAGCGCCCGCGCGACCGCTACGTGAACGAGAGCAAGCGCCTGCTGGCGGTGCTGAACCAGCACCTCAAGGGCAAGCGCTGGATCATGGGCGAGCAGTACACCATCGCCGACATCGCCACCTTTCCCTGGGTGCGCAACCTCGTGGGCTTCTATGGCGCGGGCGAGATCGTCGGCTTCCAGGACTTCCCCGAGGTGCAGCGCGTGCTCGAGGCCTTTGTCGCGCGCCCCGCCGTGCAGCGCGGGCTCAACATCCCGGCGCGCGACTGAGCCCAGGCACGAAGGGTCGTCGTCCAGGGGCGCCGCGGAACTGGCTCTGCCAGGCCGCAGGCGCCGTCCCCCCTTCCGGGGGAAGCCGCGCAGCGGCGCAGGGGGGCTTCCTACTTCCGCCAGAAGTGGCCGGTGAAGAGCACCAGCACCGTCAACAGCTCCAGCCGGCCCAGCATCATCGCGAAGCTCAGCACCCAGATCTGGCCGTCATTGAGCACGCCATAGTTGCTCGCCGGCCCCACCAGCCCCAGGCCCGGGCCGATGTTGTTGACCGTGGCGACCACGGCGGAGAACGCGGTGACGATGTCCAGCCCGGTGAGCAGCAGCAGCATGGTCAGGCCCACAGTGGCCGCGCCGTAGATCAGCATGAAGCCGAACACCGCGTTCATCACCTGCGGCGGCACCACGCCGCCGGCCAGCGTGACCGGGTTGACCACGCGCGGGTGGATGATGCGGACCAGTTCGCGCCGCGCCTGCTTGATCAGCAGCACCATGCGGACCATCTTGATGCCGCCGCCCGTGGAGCCCGCGCAGGAGGCGAAGCAGCCCAGGAACATGAGCAGCACCGGGGCGAACACCGGCCACTGCGCGTAGTCGACCGACGCATAACCCGTGGTGGTGGCCACCGAGACCACGTGGAAGGCCGCGCTGCGCAGGGCGGTTCCGACGTCCGTGTACACCCCGTTCACCAGCAGCAGCAGCGTCACCACGGCGATGGCCGCGGCCAGCACCACCAGGTAGGTGCGGATCTCGCGGTCGTTGGTGATGGGCCGCAGCGAGCGGTGCTTGATGACCACGAAGTAGCGCAGGAAGCTGATGCCCGCCATGGTCATGAAGGCGGTGGCCACCCACTCGATGCGCGCCGAGTTGTAGTGGCCGAAGCTGGCGTCGTAGGGCGACAGGCCGCCCAGGCCCATGGTGGTGCACATGTGCATGAAGGCGTCGGCCCAGCCCATGCCGGCCCAGCGGTAGGCCAGCATGCAAGCCACGGAGAACAGCGCGTACACGCCCCAAAGGCCGCGCGCGGTCTCGGCGATGCGCGGGGTGAACTTGGTGTCCTTCATGGGGCCGGGCGTCTCGGCGCGGTAGATCTGCATGCCACCCAGCCCCAGCAGCGGCAGCACGGCCACCACCAGCAGCATGATGCCCAGGCCGCCGACGAGCTGCAGGAAGCAGCGCCAGACGTTGATGGACACCGGCAGCAGGTCCAGCCCCGAGATCGCCGTGGCGCCGGTGGCGGTGAGCCCGCTCATGGCCTCGAAGTAGGCCTTGCTCAGGCTCAGGTCTGGCACGCTGTAGTACAGCGGCGCGGCGGCGTAGGCCGGCAGCACCACCCACACCAGGTTCACCAGCAGAAAGCCGTCGCGCGGCATGAGCTCGCGGCGGTGCCGCCGCGTGAGCATCCACAGGGCCCAGCCGCTGCACACGGTGGCCGCGAAGCCGAAGGCCCAGACCAGCACGTGGTGGTTCTTGTCGAGGAACCAGGCCCAGGCCATGGGCACCAGGAAGGTCGGCGAGAACGCCAGCAGCACGCGCGAAAAGACGTTGAGGACGGGCAGCCAGAGGGATTGCATGGTCGCTCGGCCGTCAGCCGAAGAAGGTGGCGCTGACCTGGAACAGCTTCTCGACCTCGCGCACCAGGCGCTTGTTCGGGATGAACAGGATGATGTGGTCGCCGGCCTCGATGAGCCGGTCGTGGTGCGGCATCAGCACCTCGGAGTTGCGCCCTTCGCCGCGCACGATGCCACCGATGCGCGTGCCCTTGGGCAGCTTGAGCTCTTCGATGCGGCGGCCCACGAGCTTGCTGGTTTTGGCGTCGCCGCGCGCGATGCCCTCGAAGGCCTCGGCCGCGCCGCGGCGCAGGCTGTGCACGGCCGCCACGTCGCCGCGGCGGATGTGGGTGAGCAGCTCGCCGATGACGGCCTGCGAGGGCGAGATGGCGATGTCGATGGTGCCGCCCTGCATCATGTCGGCGTAGGCGCGGCGGTTGATGAGGGCCATGACGCGGCCCGCGCCCAGGCGCTTGGCCAGCATGGCCGACATGATGTTGTCCTCGTCGTCGCTGGTGAGCGCGAGGAACATGTCCATCTCGCCCACGTTTTCCTCCTCCAGCAGGTCTTCGTCGGCGCCATCGCCCTGCAGGATCAGCATGCTCGAGGGCAGCTGGCTCGCCAGGTACTCGCAGCGCTTCTTGTCGCGCTCCAGCAGCTTCACCTCGCACTGGCCCACCAGGCTGCGCGCCAGGCGCAGGCCGACGCGGCCACCGCCGACGATCATCACGCGCTGCACGGGCTTGTCGGTGTTGTGGATGGCCGAGAGCACGTCGCGGATCTTGTCGGTGTCGGCGAGCACGAAGATCTCGTCGCCCGCGAGGATGCGGGTGGAGGGCGTGGCCTCCATCTCGGTGTCGAGCCGGTAGAGCGCGACCACGCGCATTTCGCAGCGGGTGTAACGCTCGCGGAACTCACCGATGGTGTGCCCCACGAGCGCGCCGCCGTGGTTGGCGCGCACCGCGATGAGGCTGGCGCGGCCATCGGCGAACTCCAGCACCTGCAGGGCCTCGGGGTAGCTGATGAGCTGGCGGATGTAGCGCGTGACGGACTCTTCGGGACAGAGCACGTGGCTGACGGAGAAGCCGGTCTGCGAGAGCAGTTCGTCGCCCTCGATGAACTCGGGCGAGCGCAGGCGCGCGATGGTGGTGGGCACGTTGAACACGTCGTGCGCCACCTTGCAGGTCACGAGATTGGTCTCGTCGGCCGCCGCGCAGGCGATGACCATGTCCGCGTCCTTGGCGCCGGCGTCGCGCAGCACCGAGGGCTGGATGCCGTTGCCCACCACGCCGCGCAGATCGAGCTTGTCTTCGAGCAGGCGCAGGCGCGCCGGGTCCATGTCGATGACGGTGATGTCGTTCTGCTCGGAGACCAGGCTCTCGGCCACGCTCTCGCCCACGCGGCCGGCCCCGAGGATGATGATGTTCATAAAAGTATGGTACCCCCCGCGCCGCCTGCGGCGTCACCCCCCAGGGGGCGGTGCCTGCGGCCCGGCAAAGCCGGTTCCGCGGCACCCTCGGTCAAGGCATTTCGCGCCGGAGGGGTTCTCTGGTCATCAGGCCAGGGCGCGTTGGATGAGGATCTTCTGCACGTCCGAGGTGCCTTCGTAGATCTGGCACACGCGCACGTCGCGCCAGATGCGCTCGACCGGGAAGTCGCTCACGTAGCCGTAGCCGCCGTGCACCTGGATGGCGTCGCTGCACACGCGTTCGGCCATCTCGCTGGCGAACAGCTTGGCCATGGCCGCCTCCTTCAGGCAGGGGCGCCCGGCGTCGCGCAGCGCGGCCGCGTGGAGCACCATGGCGCGCGCCACCTCGATCTGCGTCGCCATCTCGGCCAGGCGGAAACCCACCGCCTGGTGGTTGAAGATGGGCTGGCCGAAGCTCTCGCGCTGCTTGGCGTAGGCCAGCGCGCAGTCGAAGGCGCTGCGCGCCATGCCGACGCTCTGCGCCGCGATGCCGATGCGCCCGCCCTCCAGCGCCGACAGCGCGATCTTGTAGCCCTCGCCCTCCGCGCCGATGAGGTTGTCGGCCGGGATGCGGCAGTTCTCGAAGTTGATCTGCGCCGTGTCGCTGCTGTGCTGGCCCACCTTGTCTTCCAGCCGCGCCACCACATAGCCCGGTGTGTCGGTGGGCACCACGAAGGCGCTCATGCCACGCTTGCCCGCGGCCTTGTCGGTCACGGCGATCACGATGGCGAGCTGGCCGTTCTTGCCGCTGGTGATGAACTGCTTGACACCGTTGAGCACGTAGTCGCCGCCCTGCTTCACCGCGGTGGTGCGCAAGGCCGAGGCGTCCGAGCCCACGTGCGGCTCGGTGAGGCAGAACACGCCCAGCATCTGGCCGGCGGCCAGCGGACGCAGCCAGCGCTCCTGCTGCCGGGCGCTGCCGTAACGCATGAGGATGGCGTTGACGGGACAGTTGGTGACGCTGATGGCGGTGCTGGTGCCGCCGTCGCCGGCGGCGATTTCCTCCAGCACCACGGCCAGGCTCACGTAGTCCAGGCCGGCACCGCCCAACGATTCGGGCACGCAGATGCCGTAGGCGCCGAGTTCGGCGAGGCCGCGGTGCACGTCGGCCGGGAAGTGGTGCTCCTGGTCCCACTTCGCGGCGTGGGGCCAGAGCTCGGCCTGGGCGAAGGCGCGCACCGCCTCGCGGACGGCTTCCTGGTCGGGGGTCAGCAGCATGTCATTCCTTATCGGGACTCTGTTCCTGGACCAGCTGCGCGAGGTAGCGCGCGCGCATGGCCTCCTGGGTTTCGGTGGGCGCGGCGAGCCCCATCTGGTCGCTGATCATCTGGTTCATGGTCGGCAACGCGTCGCGCGCGGGCCAGCCCGCCGGCTCCCACAAGCGCGAGCGCATGAAGGCCTTGGCGCAATGCAGGTAGACCTCGCGCGCCGCGACTTCGATCACCAGCTTGGGCCGCTGGCGCTCCCGGGCGAAGCGGTCCACGAACTCGGGCTCGTCGCGCAGGCGCGCGCGGCCGTTGATGCGCAGCGTCTCTTCCACGCCGGGCACCAGGAAGATCAGCGACAGGCGCGGGTCGGCGATCAGGTTCTCCAGCGTGTCGAGCCGGTTGTTGCCGCCCGAGTCGGGCAGCAGCAGGGTGTGCTCGTCGAGCACCTTCACGAAGCCGGCCTCGCCGCCACGCGGCGAGGCGTCGAGCAGGCGGCCGTTGGCGCCGCCGCTGGCGAGCACGCAGAAGGGCGACAGCGCGATGAAGCGGCGGGCGTGCGCGTCGATGCGCGACAGCTGCTTGCGGCGCGCGCGCTCGCCCGGGGCGGCGTAGAGGCCGCGCAACTGTTCGAGGGTCTGGATCATGGAAAGCCCCTGGCTCACCAGCCGTCGAACGGCCGGCCGTCGTGGTCGATGAAGCGACCGCCCTCGCGGGGCGTGAGGCGCGCGAGGGTGCGGCGCATGTCCGCCACGCTGCGCTCGGGCGAGAGCGGGGCCGAGGCTCCGCCCATGTCGGTCTGCACCCAGCCGGGCGAGATGGCGACGAGGATGGCCTCGGGGTAGTCGTGCTGGGCCGAGGCCACCGCCATGTTCAGCGCGGCCTTGCTCGCGCGGTAGACCCAGCCGCGGCTGTCGGACACGCCCGCGATCTGCGCCATGGCGCTGGACAGGAAGGCGAAGCGCCCGTGCGCGGCCTCCACCAACGGGGCCACCTGCGGGATCACCTGCATGGCGCCCAGCAGGTTGGCGTGCATGGCGTGGTCGAAGGCCTCGCGCGTGGGCGGCGTCCGTGCGCTGCCCTGCGGGAACACGCCCGCCACGTACAGGGCCACGTCGATCTTCTCGCCCTCGAGCTGCCAGGCCAGGCCGCTCACGCTGTTGGGCTCGGCCACGTCCACGCGCAGGGCCTCGGCACCGAGTTCGCGCAGGCGCGCCAGGCCGGCGTCGTCGCGCGCGGTGGCGATCACGCGCTCACCGGCCTCGCGGTACTGGCCCACGAATTCGAGGCCGATGCCACGCGAGGCGCCGATGACCAGAACGGTGGCCATGCGGGTCAGAGGGGAGGCGACCCAGGGGCACCACGGAACCGGCGTTGCCGGGCCGTCGGTGCCGCCCCCCCAAGGGGGTCGCGCGAAGCGCGGCGGGGGTGGTTCACAGCAGCTCGATGGCCATCGCCGTGGCTTCGCCGCCGCCGATGCACAGCGTGGCCACGCCGCGCTTGCCGCCACGCGCCTGCAGCGCGTGGATCAGGGTGACCAGGATGCGCGCGCCGCTGGCGCCGATGGGGTGGCCCAGGGCGCAGGCGCCGCCGTTGACGTTGAGCTTGTCGTGCGAGACCTTGAGCTCGGCCATCAGGGCCATGGGCACCACGGCGAAGGCTTCGTTCACTTCCCACAGGTCGACATCCCCCACCTTCCAGCCGGTGGCGGCCAGCAGCTTCTGCGTGGCGTGGACGGGCGCGGTGGTGAACCAGTTGGGCTCCTGCGCGTGCGTGGCGTGGCCGACGATGCGGGCGATGGGCTTGGCGCCCAGGCGCTGCGCGGTGGAGGCCTTGGCCAGCACCAGCGCGGCGGCGCCGTCGTTGATGGAGGAGCTGGAGGCGGCGGTGATGGTGCCGTCCGTCTTGAACGCCGGCTTGAGCGCGGGGATCTTGTCGAGCTTGATCTTGCCCGGGCCTTCGTCGATGGAGACCACGCGCTCGCCGCTGCGGTCCTTCACGGTGACGGCGGCGATCTCTTTGGCGAAGGCACCGCTCTCGGTGGCGGCCTTGGCGCGCGACACCGAGGCGGTGGCGAAGGCGTCCTGCTGCTCGCGCGTGAAGGCGTACTTGGCGGCGCAGTCCTCGCCGAAGGTGCCCATGCTGCGGCCGGGTTCGTAGGCGTCTTCCAGGCCGTCGAGCATCATGTGGTCGAAGATGCGGTCGTGGCCCATGCGGTAGCCGCCGCGGCCCTTGAGCATGAGGTAGGGCGCGTTGGTCATGCTTTCCATGCCACCGGACACCATGAGCTGGGCGCTGCCGGCCATCAGCATGTCGTGCGCCAGCATGGTGGCCTTCATGCCGGAGCCGCACATCTTGGACAGCGTGACCGCGCCGGTGGACAGCGGCAGCCCGCCCTTGAGCGCGGCCTGGCGCGCGGGCGCCTGGCCCTGGCCGGCCATCAGGCAGTTGCCGAACAGCAGCTCGTCGACGCCCTTGGGGTCGACGCCGCTGCGTTCGATGGCGGCCTTGATGGCGACGCCGCCGAGGTCGTGCGCGGCCAGCGGCGAGAAGTCGCCCTGGAAGGCGCCCATGGGCGTGCGCGCGGCGCCGAGGATAACGATGGGATCGGACATGGTGTACTCCTTGGTTCGAAAGATCGGTCGAGAACGGTGGCGGCGCGCGGGCGGCGGAACTCAGCCGCGCGAGCGGTCCTTCACGCCGGCCACGGCCTGGCGGTGCACCGCCTCCAGGTCGGCGTTGCCGCGCACGGTCATGCGCAGGTCCTGCACCAGGCCGTCCTTGAGGCCGTAGACCCAGCCGTGCAGGGCCACGGCCTGGCCGCGTTCCCAAGCGTCCTGCAGCACCGTGGTCTGCGCGACGTTGACCACCTGCTCGATGGCATTGAGTTCGCACAGCGCGTCGTGGCGGTGCGCCTCGGGCAGCGCGGACAGCAGCGTGGCATGCTTGTCGCGCACGTCCTTGATATGGCGCAACCAGTTGTCCGCCAGCCCCACGCGGGTGTCGCGCAACGCGGCCTGCACGCCGCCGCAGCCGTAGTGGCCCACCACCATGAGGTGCTCGACCTTGAGCACGTCCACCGCGAACTGGACGGTGGACAGGCAGTTCAGGTCGGTCGGCACCACCACGTTGGCCACGTTGCGGTGCACGAAGACCTCGCCCGGGTCCAGGCCGGTGATTTGGTTGGCGGGCACGCGGCTGTCGGAACAGCCGATCCACATGTAGCGTGGGCTCTGCTGCTGCGAGAGCTTGGTGAAGAAGCCGGGGCGTTCGGCCTCGATCTGGGCCGCCCAGCGCCGGTTGTGATCCAGCAGGTGTTGAAGGTCGTCGCTCATGGAAGGATTGTGCTGCCTGCCGCCCGCCGGGCGGCTTACATGGTTTCGGCGAAGAGTTCGCGGCCGATGAGCATGCGGCGGATCTCGCTGGTGCCGGCGCCGATCTCGTAGAGCTTGGCGTCGCGCCACAGGCGGCCCAGGGGGTACTCGTTGATGTAGCCGTTGCCGCCGAAGATCTGCACGCCTTCGCCGGCCATCCAGGTGGCCTTCTCGGCCGTCCACAGAATGACGGAGGCGCAGTCCTTGCGCACGCGGCGCACGTGCTCGCTGCCCAGCGTGTCCAGGTTCTTGGCCACCGTATAGGCGAAGCTGCGCGCGGCCTGCAGCACGGTGTACATGTCGGCCACCTTGCCCTGGATGAGCTGGAACTCGCCGATGCTCTGGCCGAACTGCTTGCGGTCGTGGATGTAGGGCACCACGTTGTCCATCACCGCCTGCATGATGCCCAGCGGCCCGCCGGTGAGCACGGCGCGCTCGTAGTCCAGCCCGCTCATGAGCACCTTGGCGCCGTTGTTGAGGCCACCCAGGATGTTCTCCGCCGGCACCTCCACGTTCTGGAACACCAGCTCGCCGGTGTGGCTGCCGCGCATGCCCAGCTTGTCGAGCTTTTGCGCGATGGAGAAGCCCTTCATGCCCTTCTCGATGAGGAAGGCCGTGACGCCGCGCGCGCCCAGCTCGGGCTCGCTCTTGGCGTAGACCACCAGGGTGTCGGCGTCGGGGCCGTTGGTGATCCACATCTTGCTGCCGTTGAGCAGGTAGTAGCCGCCCTTGTCCTCGGCCTTGAGCTTCATGCTGATGACGTCGGAGCCCGCGCCGGGCTCGCTCATGGCCAGCGCGCCCACGTGCTCGCCGCTGATGAGCTTGGGCAGGTACTTCTGGCGCTGCGCGTCGTTGCCGTTGCGCTTGATCTGGTTGACGCACAGGTTGGAATGCGCGCCGTAGGACAGGCCGACCGAGGCGCTGGCGCGGCTGATCTCTTCCATGGCGACCATGTGCGCGAGGTAGCCCATGTTGGCGCCGCCGTAGGTGTCGGGCACGGTGATGCCCAGCACGCCGAGCTCGCCCATCTTGCGCCACAGGTCCATGGGGAACTGGTCGCTGCGGTCGATCTCGGCCGCGCGCGGCGCGATCTCGGCCTGCGCGAAGTCGCGCACGGCGTCGCGCAGGGCGTCGATGTCCTCGCCAAGCTGGAAGTCGAGGCCGGGCAGTTGGGTCATGGAAAGTCTCCTGTGGGTGTTGGTGTGGGAGGTGTCAGCCGCGCACCTTGTCGCGGCCCAGAACGGTCATGAGGGTGCAGCCCATGGTGGCCACGAGCTTCTCCCGGCCCTCGTGCAGGGCATAGGCCTGGCCTTCGGCCACGGTGACGGTGCGCCCGGGCTTGATGACCGTGCCGACCATGCGGAACGACTCGCCCTGCGCGGGCGCGAGCAGGTTGATCTTGAACTCGATGGTGAGCACGGCGGCGTCGGCCGGCATGAGCGAGAACCCCGCGTAGCCGCAGGCCGAGTCGAGCGCCGTGGACACCATGCCCGCGTGCAGGAAGCCGTGCTGCTGCGTGAGGCGCGCGGCCCATGGCAGGGTGATGACCACGCGCCCCGGCGCCACCTCGGCCAGCGAGGCGCCCAGGGTGTCCATGGCGGCCTGGCGAGCGAAGCTCTCGCGCACACGCGCTTCGTAGTTCGGGTCCTGGGCCTGGAAGGGGGTGCTCATCGGTGCGGGGCTGCGCGGCCCGGGGGATGGGAGAGCCCCGATTCTAGGTTGACGTTTACGTAAACGTCAAACCAGCGGTCGACCGGGCCGCCGGCGGCTCAGGCGCCCTTGCGCTCGATCTTGGTGAGCAGGGCGCGCGCCTCCTTTTCGTGCGCCTTGACCTCGTCGAGGTTGGCCACCAGATCGGCCATCTGCCCCTCGAGCTGGCGGCGGTGCTCGGCCAGCACGGCGAGGAACTTGCGCAGCTGCGGCCCGGTGTCGCGCGGGCTGTCGTACATGTCGATGATGTCCTTGGCCTCGGTGAGCGACAGGCCCAGGCGCTTGGCGCGCAGCGTGAGTTTCAGGCGGGTGCGGTCGCGCGCGCTGTAGACGCGGTTGCGCCCGCCCGGGCCTTCGCGCAGCGGCTGCAGCAGGCCCACGTCTTCGTAGAAGCGGATGGCGCGGGTCGTCAGGTCGAACTCTCTCGCCAGATCGCTGATGGTGTAGGTCGGGTTGGTGGCCATGTGCCGGGCGGGTGTCGGGTGGCGGACAGAGGAGGGAACGGTGGCTCCGTAGAATGCCCTTTTCTTGACGTTTACGTCAACGTCAAGGCGCGCGCATCTTACTGAAATCATTCCCCCACGCCATGAGTCTCACCCGCGATCAGCTCGAAGCCCGGCTGCACTACCCCCTGGGCACCACCCTGCCCGAGCCTGGCCGCGCCCTGGTGGTGGCACCGGGGGTGAAGTGGATCCGCATGACGCTGCCCTTCGCACTCGACCACATCAACCTCTGGCTGCTGCGCGACACCCTGGACGGCCGCGAGGGCTGGACGGTGATGGACTGCTGCATCGCCCGCGAGGAGGCCAAGGCGCAGTGGGAGCAGGTGTTCGCCAACGAGCTGGACGGCCTGCCCGTGCTGCGCGTGATCGTGACGCACATGCACCCGGACCACATCGGCCTGGCGCACTGGCTGTGCGAGAAGTGGGACTGCCGTTTGTGGATCAGCGCCACCGACCACGCGATGGCGCGCCTGGGCACCCAGACCACCACCGGCTTCGGCGGCGACGCGGCGGCGGCCTACTTCGCCAGCCACGGCCTCACGGACCCCCAGAGCGTGGCCAAGGTGCGGGCGCGCGCCGGCTACTACCCGAACCTGGTGCCGTCCGTGCCCGCGCAGTCGCGCCGCCTGCTCGACGGCCTGGCGGTGCGCATCGGCGAGCACGACTGGCGCTGCATCAGCGGCTACGGCCACGCGCCCGAGCACATGGCCCTGTGGAGCGAGTCCCTGGGCGTGCTGATCAGCGGCGACATGATCCTGCCGCGCATCTCCACCAACGTGAGCGTGTACGAGCAGGAGCCCGAGGCCGACTCACTCCAGCGCTTCCTCGACTCCATCGACAAGTTCCTGCCGCTGCCCGAGCACACGCTGGTGCTGCCCTCGCACGGGCGGCCCTTCACCGGCCTGCATGAGCGCATCGCGCAACTGCACGCGCACCACGACGAGCGCCTGGCCGAGGTGGTGGCGGCCTGCCGCGAAAAGCCCCTGAGCGCCTTCGACGCGCTGCCCGTGCTGTTCCAGCGCCAACTGGACCTGCACCAGACCACCTTCGCCATGGGCGAAGCGGTGGCGCACCTGAACCGGCTGTGGCACGCGGGCACGCTGGCGCGCACCCGCGGCGCCGACGGCGTCTGGCGCTTCAGCCCTCGGTGAAGGGCAGCGCCGCGTCCTTGAGCGCGCGGCGGCGCTCGGCGTGATCGGGCATCACGCTGGCGACCACGTCCCAGAAGCGTGGGCTGTGGTCCATGTGGTGCAGGTGGCTGAGTTCGTGCACCACCACGTAGTCGATGGCGTCCATGGACAGGTGGATGAGCCGCCAGTTGAGGCGGATGCGTCCGTCGGCGCTGGCGCTGCCCCAGCGCGTGTCGGCGTTGGACAGGCTCAGCCGGGTCCATTGCACGCCCAGGCGCGGCGCGAAGTGATCCAGGCGCTGCGTGAACACGGTGCGCGCGTGGCGCATCAGCCAGGCCTGCGCGGCGTCGCGGATCTGCGCCTCGCTCGCGTGGCGCGGCAGGCCGACGCGCAACACGCGCGCGGCCGCATCGAAGGCGCCGCCGCGGCCCGAGAAGCCGTGCGCCGGATCGAGTGCCAGGCGCACCGGCTCGCCCAGCAGCGGCAGCTCGGCGCCGTCGGCCCAGCGGATGCGCGAGCTGGCCTGGCGCTCGGCGCGCTCGCGCGCCTCGGCCAGCTTGTCGAGCACCCAGCCGGCCTTTTCCTGCAGCACGGCCTCCACATCGCCCAGCGTGCTCCAGCGCGGGGCGCGCACGCTCAGGCCCTCGGCGCCCACGCTCAGGCCGATGGTGCGGCGCTTGCCGCGCAGGAATTCGTAGCCCACCTCGGCCCCGCGCAGGCGCACCAGGCGGTTGGCGCGCGGGTGGTGCCAGGTGCCGGGCTGGAAGACCTCGGCCAGCGGCAGCGCGTGGTCGGTACCGACCGGGGCGGCCGGGGCCGATGGGGCCGATGGGGCCGGCGCGGCGCGCGGCGGCCCGGGCTCGGCGGGGCCGAACAGATCGAACGCCAGCTGCACGAAGCCCTTCATGGCTTCTATCGATAGGCCTCGGGGTCGAGCCGGCGCATCTCGCCTTCGATCCAGGCCTCGACCTCGCGCATGAGCTCGTCGGCCTCGCGGCCCTGGCTGGGGATGGGCTTGCCGATGGAAAAGTCCACCACGCCAGGCCGCTTGATGAAGGCCTTGCGCGGCCAGCACTTGGCCGAGGTCACGGCGATGGGGATGACCGGCGCGCCGGTGGCCACGGCCAGGCGCGTGCCGCCGGTCTTGTAGCTGCCCTTCTGGCCGCGCGGGATGCGCGTGCCCTCGGGGAACATGATCACCCAGGTGCCCTGGTCGAGCAGGCGCTGGCCCTGCTCGACCACCTTGTTGAAGGCCTGGGTGCGCTTGCTGCGGTCGATGTGGATCATGTCCAGCCGGCCCATGGCCCAGCCGAAGAAGGGCACGTAGAGCAGCTCCTTCTTGAACACGTAGGCCAGCGGGTGCGGCATCAGCGTGGGCATGGCGAAGGTTTCCCAGGTGGACTGGTGCTTGAGCAGCAGCACGGCCGGCGCGGTGCTGCCCACGGGCAGGTTCTCCAGGCCCGTGACGCGGTTGCGGATGCCCAGGATCAGCGTGCCGCTGTGCACCGCCACGCGCAGCCAGTTCGCGCACATCCAGTACAGCGTGGTGCTGCTCACGAAGGGCGAGACGATCACCACCGCCAGCCCCCAGGGGATCACGGTGATCACCATCACCAGCAAATGCAACACGGAGCGCAGGAAGTGGATGGCGATCATGCTCGGGGGTCAGGCGGTCGGCTTGGAAGGGGGTGGGACCTGGGCCAGCAGCCAGTCGGCAAAGGCGCTGAGGTCGGCGTGGACCTGGGTGGCGGGCGGCAGGCCGGCGATGGTGGCGCCGGGCTGGCCGCCCAGCGTGGCCGACTGGCCGGTGAGCAGCAGGTGCGTGGCGCAACCGGCGGCGGCGCCAGCCTGCACGTGGCGCAGCGAGTTGCCGGCGGCCACGACCTCGGCCAGGGGCACGCCGAAACGCGCGCCGATCTGTTGGAACAGGCCGGGCGCGGGCTTGCGGCAACCGCAGGCGTCTTCGGGCGCGTGCGGGCAGATGAAGATGGCCTCCACCCGCGCGCCGGCGGCGGCCAGCAGGCGGTGCATCTTGAGGTGGATGGCGTTGAGCGAGGCCATGTCGAACAGGCCGCGGCCGATGCCCGACTGGTTGGTGGCCAGCACCACGCGCCAGCCGCCGTGGTTGAGCCGCGCCACCGCCTCGAGCGCGCCCGGCAAAGGCTCCCATTCGTCCGGCGACGCCACCTTGTCGTCGCGGCCGCGGTTGAGCGTGCCGTCGCGGTCGAGGATGAGAAGCTTCATGATCCCTTCCCATGCAGGGCGTCCGCGTGGCGCCGGCGGGCCCAGGCTTCGATGCTGCCGACCGGGTACTGGGTGCCATCGAGTTGGCGGATGCGTTCGATGAGGACGTTCACATCCAGATGGCCTTGCTCGAACAAGGCCCGCAGGAACTCGGCGTCCTTCTCGCGCCCGGCCACGCATTTGGACACGGCCAGATCGTGCAAATCGGGGCAGATGGCCGTGATGTCGCCGAAGTAGTGGAAGACCGCGCGGTCCATCCAGTCGGCCGGCATCACGGCCGTGTCCGGGCTGACCCCATCGGCGTGGTAGCCGAACTCATCATGGAACGGCGAGAGCGCGCCAAGCGCACCATCGATCAGATCGGCCTTGTCGGGAGCAACAGCGGGATACAGGTCGATCTCTTCGGACAAGGTCAACCGTCCCTCTGGCTGCTCCAGCAGCAACAGCACCGCTTGACTACCGACCAGCACGAAGCTCTTCTCGCCGGAAATCTCGGCGGCAGCGCGCAGCACATGGGCGAGCTGGGTCCGTTTCATTGCGCCATGGCTTCCCGGCGAAGGCGCTGCCGCTCTTCGTCCGGCAGCACGAAGCCGAGCGGGGACATACCCCGCAAGGTCGCCGCGTGATCGCCGTCGGCGCAAACCGCCTGGGTCAGCCGCGACACGTCCCGCGCGAGCAGCAGTTGCCGCCACTCCTCGCGGTAAGGCGTCGATCCATTCGACAAACCCGAGGCTTCCCAACGGTCCAGCACGGCCAGCGCGCGATCGATCAGCTCGGGCGACCGGGCCACCCGTTGCAAAGCCTCCCGGTGGAAAGCCAGGGTGAAGCGCTCAATCTGACGCGGGGTGGGCATGGCGCAATGGTAGTGGCGTCCGGTGATCTCAGGCCAGCCGGGACAGGTCGGCCACGCGGTTCATCGCGCGGTGCAATTGTTGCAGCAGGGCCAGGCGGTTGGCCTTGAGCGCAGGCTCGTCGGCATTGACCATGACACCGTCGAAGAAGGCGTCGACCGGCTCGCGCAGCGCGGCCAGGGCTTGCAGGCTGGCGGTGAAGTCGCCGGCCTCGAACTGAGCGTCGGCGCCGGGCACGGTGGCCTGCATGGCGTCGAACAGGGCTTTCTCGGCGGGCTCCTTCAGCAGGCCAGCGTTGACCGACTCGCCCACGCCCTCGGACTTCTTGAGGATGTTGCCGATGCGCTTGTTGGCCGCCGCCAGGGCCGGGGCCTCGGGCAGCGCGGCGAAGGCGCGCACGGCCTTGATGCGCTGACCGGTGATGTGGCCGATGGGTGGCTCAAGACTCAGTACTGCATCAACAGTGTTTGCGCCAAAAAGCGCAGTCAGTTGGTTTGCGTACCGCTCGAAAACAAACTGGCGAACCTCATCCGCCACACCCTCACCTACCTGGTTCGCCTTGAACGTTGATGCGGCAAAGCGAAGCAGCTCAGCAAGCGAGAACTGCTGCTGCCCCCCTCCGTCTAGGGACGACGCGAGGTTGAGAAGCTCTATGGTCTTTAGCACCGTCAGCGCGTGGCGACGCAGAGCAAACGGGTCCTTGTCACCCGTAGGCTTCAAGCCAATGCCCCAGATGCCCACCAACGTCTCTGCACGATCGGCCAAAACCAACGCGGCAGAAACAAGGTTGTCTGCGTCAGCGGTCTCCGAGCGATTCAGAACGTACTGATCGGCAATCGCTTGAGCGACGTCTGGGTCCTCACCGTCGTGCCTAGCGTAGTAACCGCCCATGATGCCCTGCAACTCCGGGAACTCGCCCACCATGTCGGTCAGCAGATCGGCTTTGGCCAGCAGCGCCGCGCGGTCAGCACGCTTCGAGTCGGCGCCGATCTTGTCGGCCACCCATTTCGCAATCGCGCGCACGCGCTCCACGCGCTCGCCCTGCGTGCCGAGCTGGTTGTGGTAGACCACCTTGCCCAGGCCCTCGACGCGCGATTCCAGCGTCTTCTTGCGGTCCTGGTCGAAGAAGAACTTGGCGTCGGCCAGGCGCGGGCGCACCACGCGCTCGTTGCCGCCGATGACCGCGCTGGCGTCGGCCGGGCGGATGTTGCTGACCACCAGGAACTGGTTCGTGAGCCGGCCTTGCGCGTCGAGCAGGGGGAAGTACTTCTGGTTGGCCTTCATCGTGAGGATGAGGCACTCCTGCGGCACGTCGAGGAACTGCTTCTCGAATTCGCAGATGAGCACGTTCGGGCGCTCGACCAGCGCGGTCACCTCGTCGAGCAGGGCCTCGTCCTCGATCGGGCGGCAGCCGCCGCCCACGCGCGCGGCGGCCTCGGCGAGCTGGCGCGCGATGTCGGCACGGCGCTCGGCGAAGGAGGCGATGACGGCGCCGTCCTGGGCGAGCGTGTCGGCGTAGGCATCGGCGTGGGCGATGGGCACGGGATCGACGCGGGCCTCGAAGCGGTGGCCGTGCGTGGCATTGCCGGCCTTCAGGCCCAGCGCCTTCACGGGCACCACCTCGGCCCCGTGCAGTGCCACCAGACCGTGCGCGGGGCGCACGAACTGCACGCTGTCCCAGCCCGGCAGGGCACAGCCGGACTCGAGCTGGTAGGTCATGACCTTGGGAATGGGCAGTTGCGCGATGGCCTCGTCAAGCGCCTTCTGCAGGCCCGCGGCGAGATCGGCGCCGGGCGCCACGCTGTCGAAGAACAAGGCCTCGGCCTTGCCGTCCATGGCGCGGCGCAGGCCGGCCACGGCCGAGGCGTCGGCGCCCAGGCCGGCCAGGCGCTTGAGCAGCGCCGGCGTGGGCTGGCCGCTGGCGTCCAGCCCCACCGAGACCGGCATGAGCTTTTGCGAGACGGGCTTGTCGGCGGCGCGCGCGAGCACGCCCGTGAGGTGCGCGGCCAGGCGGCGCGGCGAGGCAAAGGGCGTCACGGTGGCGTCGGCCGGCGCCAGGCCCTGCGCCTTGAGGCCTTGGGCCAGGCCGGTGGCGAAGGCCTCGCCGAGCTTCTTCAGCGCCTTCGGCGGCAGTTCCTCGACAAACAGTTCGACGAGCAGGTTCTGTGCGGACATCGTTGTTCTTCTCTTCCCGGCTCAGGCGGCCTTTTTCTCGATCTGCGCCACCCACTCGCGCGGCGCCATGGGGAAGCCCAGGCGCTCGCGGCTCTCGTAGTAGCTCTGGGCCACGCTGCGCGCGAGGTTGCGGATGCGGCCGATGTAGGCGGCGCGTTCGGTCACGCTGATCGCGCCGCGCGCGTCCAGCAGGTTGAAGCTGTGCGCGCACTTGAGCACCTGCTCGTAGGCCGGCAGCGCGAGCCGCTCGGCCATCAGGTGCTTGGCCTGCTTTTCGTGCGCGGCGAAGGCGGTGAACAGGAAATCGGCGTCGCTGTGCTCGAAGTTGTAGGTGGACTGCTCCACCTCGTTCTGCTTGTAGACGTCGCCGTAGCTCAGGCCCTCGGTCCAGGTGAGGTTGTAGACGTTGTCCACGCCCTGCAGGTACATGGCCAGGCGCTCCAGGCCGTAGGTGATCTCGCCGGTGGCGGGGCGGCAGTCGATGCCGCCGACCTGCTGGAAGTAGGTGAACTGCGTCACCTCCATGCCGTTGAGCCAGACCTCCCAGCCCAGGCCCCAGGCGCCCAGCGTGGGGTTTTCCCAGTCGTCCTCGACGAAGCGGATGTCGTTCTTCTTGAGGTCGAAACCCAGGGCCTCGAGCGAGCCCAGGTAGAGCTCCAGGATGTTGGCCGGCGCCGGCTTGAGCACCACCTGGTATTGGTAGTAGTGCTGCAGGCGGTTGGGGTTCTCGCCGTAGCGGCCGTCCTTGGGGCGGCGGCTGGGCTGCACGTAGGCGGCCTTCCAGGGTTCGGGGCCGATGGCCCGCAGGAAGGTGGCGGTGTGGCTGGTGCCGGCGCCCACCTCCATGTCGTAGGGCTGCAGCAGCGCGCAGCCCTGGTTGGCCCAGTACGTCTGCAGCGTGAGGATGATTTGCTGGAAGGTCAACATGCGCGTGAGGCCCGCGCGTGGGCGGGCCGGCGGAAAGGGAGAGGTCTTGTTGGGGGTGCGCGGTGCGCCGCCCAGGCGGGCCACCGGCGGAATGCGCGATTTTACGGGCCGGGGGTCGGTCCGGCCGGGCTCAGCGCCGCCGCGTGCGGCCGCCCCGGCGGCCCAGGTGGCGCAGCGAGGCGATGACCAGCAGCAGCGCGCCGCAGACCACCCACAGCGGCATCAGGCCCCAGCGCGCGGCCCATTGCGCGTAGGGCGTGAGGCCGCTGCGACCCTCCACCGTGGCCTCCAGCCGGCCGCGCTCCAGGCGCGGCAGCAGCTGTGTGACCACGCCGCGGTGGTCGATGGCGGCGGTGGCGCCGGTGTTGGTGGCGCGCAGCATCGGCCGGCCGAACTCCAGCGCGCGCAGGCGCGAAATCTGCAGGTGCTGGTCGATGGCGATGGAGTCGCCGAACCAGGCGATATTGCTGAGGTTCACCAGCACGGTGGGCGCGCCTTCGGCGGTGGCGAAGCCGGCGGCGATCTCCTCGCCGAACAGGTCCTCGTAGCAGATGTTGGGTGCGATGCGCTGGCCCGCCCAGGTCCAGGGCGCCTGGGGCAGCGCGCCGCGCGCGAAGTCGCCCAGGGGGATGTTCATCATCTGCGTGAACCAGCGGAAGAAGGGTGGGATGAACTCGCCGAAGGGCACCAGGTGGTGCTTGTCGTAGCGGTGCACCTCGGGCGACTGGGCGTTGGCCAGGGCACGGCGCGCGGCGGCGGGGGTGAAACCCCAGGTGGAATTGGTGTAGCCGGTCTCCAGGCTGCCCAGGGGCAGGCCGGTGAGCACGGCGGCGGCCTGCGGGCCGGTCTGCGCGGCGATGGGCTGCAGCAGCGGCTGCCAGAAGGCGGCGCCCAGCTGCTCGGGCAGCAGGGGCACGGCGGTTTCCGGCGCCACGATGAGCTGGGGCCCGTCGGCGCGCGCGCTGGCGGCCGCGATGCCCTCGCGCATCTGGCGCGGGTACCACTCCAGCGCCTGGGCCACGCCGGTGCCAGGCACGAACTTCTGGTCCTGCGGAATGTTGCCCTGCAGCAGCCAGACGCGCAGCGGACCGGTGCCGGCCGTCTCGGTCTGGCCCAGGCCGCGCCAGCGCTCGCCGCCTCCCAGGCAGCTGATGACCAGCAGCAGCACCACCAGCCAGGCCAGGGCGCCGCGCGCCACGGTGAACGGCGACCAGTGGCGCGCCTGCACGCGGGCGGTGGGCGGCGTGGACACGTAGACGCCACCGGCGTTGCGCACGGGCACGGGCCGCACGGGCTGGCGCATCCAGGCCAGGGCGGCGTGCACCGCCCAGGTGAGGACCGAGGCCAGCACATAGGCCAGGATGGCCGCGATGAAGCCCATGCCGTAGACCCCGACCAGCGGCGCCCATGGCGCCATCAGGTCGACCTGGGCGTAACCGCCCGCGCCCCAGGGAAAACCGGTGAAGAGCTGGCCGCGCGCAAGCTCGGCCAACGTCCAGGCGGCGGCGAACATCAGCGCCTGTGCGCTGCGCGCCAGCGGCGCCCAGGCGCAGAGGAAGCCCACGGCCAGGGCGTAGTACAGCGCCAGCGCGCCGGCCAGCGCCAGCACGGCCAGGGCGGCCAGCCAGGCCGGCAAGCCGCCATAGGTGTTCATGGAGATGAACAGCCACCAGAAGCTGCCGGCCAGCCAGGCGGTGGCGAACAGCCAGCCGCGCCACATGGCCTGCCCCACGCGCGTGGCGAACTGCAGCGCAAGCACCAGCAGGGCCAGCGACACGATCTGCAGCCCGCCGCTGGGCTGCCCCGGCACCAGGCCCGGCGGCACCCAGGCCGCCGTGGGCCAGGCGATGGCGGCGGCCTGGCCCAGGCCCCCCAGCAGACAGACCCAGAAGAACAGGAAACCCGCCAGCCGCGAACCGCGCCCGGGCGGGCGGCGCGTCATGGGGTGGAAGCTCGAGGGGGTGTGGAGCGATCCGAAAAGGCTGCGCATGGGCCGTGGGTTGGGGGAAGGGGGTCAGGGCTCGGCGGGCACCGGCGCCACCTTGAACCACTTCACGGCACCGCCCTTGGCGTGCAGCACGGTGAAGCGCAGGCCCTCGATCTCGTGCGCCTCGCCGCGCTTGGGCACGTGGCCCATGGTGTGCGCGATCAGGCCGCCGATGGTGTCGAAGTCCTCGTCGGAGAGGTGGAGCTCGAAGGCCTCGTTGATGCGTTCGATCGGGGTGTCGCCACTGACGCGCCAGGTGCTGTCGGCCAGCGCGAAGACGTCGCCAGCGTCCTCGTCGACGTCGAACTCGTCCTCGATCTCGCCGACGATTTCCTCCAGCACGTCCTCGATGGTGATGAGGCCGGCGACGCGGCCGAACTCGTCGATGACGATGGCCAGGTGGTTGCGGTTGCCGCGGAACTCGCGCAGCAGGTCGTTCAGGCCCTTGCTCTCGGGCACGAAGGTGGCCGGGCGCAGCAGGGCGCGGATGTTGAGCGAAGGCGCGCGCTGCAGCTTGAGCAGGTCCTTGGCGAGCAGGATGCCGATGATGTTCTCGCGCTCGCCCTCGTAGACCGGAAAGCGCGAGTGCGCGGTGTCGATCACCAGGTGCAGCAGCTCGTCGTAGGGCGCGTCGATGGCGATCATGTCCATGCGCGGCGCGGCCACCATGACGTCGCCGGCGGTCATGTCGGCGATGCGGATCACGCCTTCGAGCATCACGCGGGATTCGGCGTTGATGATGTCGTTGTCCTCGGCCTCGGCGAGGGTCTCGATCAGCTCGTCCTTGGAGTCCGGCCCGGGGTTGATGAACTCGACAAGCTTCTGCAGGAATCCGCGTTTGTCGGGGGGCCGCAGGCCGCGCTGCGGCCCGCTACTGGGGGGGTGGTCGGCCACTGGGGGAGACGGTGGTTGTAACAACGGGCGAGGATACCCCATGGGTTTGAAGGGACAAACCCCTGGCGCGCCGGTGGCGCACCCGGTCCGGCCGCTCAGCCGCGCGCGCGGTCGCGGGCGTCGCGCACGCCTTGGCGGATCTCCTGCAGCAGGCGGATCACGCCCCAGAACTGCTTGGCCTGGGCCTTGAGGTGGTAGTCGGTCACGGCCACTTGGTCGCTGAGCAGTTCGCTCACGCGCGAGTCGAAGTCGGCCGGCGGCAGGCGCAGGTGGGCCTCGGTCTCGGAGCCGGCGCGCTCCAGCACCGCGCCAGCGTTGCGCGCGATCTTGAGCATGGCCGTGTTCTCGGACAGGGCGTGGATGAAGAGCTGGGAGACGCCCTCGTTGCGCGCGTGCGTGACGGCGCGCTCGAACAGCCGGCTGCCGTAGCCCTTGCCGCGCGAGGCCTTGGCCACCGAGACGCCGAACTCGGCGCAACTGCGCAGCTGCGGGTCGACCGAGAAGGCCAGGTGGGCCATGGCGATGAGGTGCAGGCGGCGGTTGAAGATGCCGAAGACCGCGTCGCGGTCGAAGTCCAGGCGCTCGGCGTAGCGGCCGATCTGCTCGTCGGTGGCGGCGTAGCCGAAGCGCAGGTAGCGGTCGGAGGCGTCCAGCGAGAGCAGGTGCCGCACGATCTCGGCGCGGTGGCCGCTGTCGAGCGCGCGGATGGGCACCGTGCCGCTGTCGGTTCGGTCGTCGCGGGGCGGGGCGGGGTCGCGGGTCGCCATGGGGTGTGCCGGCTGGGGAAAGCGCCCAAGTCTGGCCGCAAGCACCGCCACGCGCAAGCGCCCGCGCCCCGGGCGCGGCGCCCGCTCAGAGCGGCAGCGCGGTGGTGCTCTTGACGCGGTCCATCACGAAGCTGGTCTTGCAGTCCTGCACGCTGGGGTGCTTAAGCAGCGTGTCCATCATGAAGCGCGAGTAGGCGGCCATGTCGGCCACCACGAGGCGCAGCTGGTAGTCCATGTCGCCGGTGAGCGCCACGCACTCCACCACCTCGGGCCAGGCCATCACGCTGGCGCGGAACTCGTCCATGGGGTTGCGCTTGTTGCCCTCGGCGTGCTTTTCCAGGCGCACGCTCACGTGGGCCGTGAGGCCCAGGCCCACGGCCTCGGGCCGCAGCAGGGCCACGTAGCGCGCGATCACGCCCGACTCTTCCAGGCGGCGCACCCGGCGCAGCACAGCGCTGGCCGACAGGCCCACGGTCTCGGCGACCTGGTCGTAGGTGGCGCGTCCATCGGCCTGCAGGCTGCGCAGGATGGCGCGATCGAGCTTGTCCAAGGCTTCCATCGCCGGCATTGTGCAGAAATCCTGCGTGATGGACAAATGGCGCGCCCACAAACGCCGGAATCGTGACACCCTGCGCCGATACAGTGGCCCATCCCCCAGACCCCACGAAGGAGACCGCCATGAACGCCGCCCTGCCCGCTTCCGCCACCGCCTTTCAGGGCTGGGACAACCCCATGGGCACCGACGGGTTCGAGTTCATCGAGTACGCCGCGCCCGACCCCGTGGCCATGGGCGCGCTGTTCGAGCGCATGGGCTTCAAGGCGATCGCCAAGCACCGCCACAAGGCCGTGACCCTGTACCGCCAGGGCGAGATCAACTTCATCATCAACGCCGAGCCCGACAGCTTCGCGCAGCGCTTCGCGCGCCAACACGGGCCCAGCGTCTGCGCCATCGCCTTTCGCGTGAAGGACGCCAAGGCCGCCCACGAGCGCGCCATCTCCCTGGGCGCCTGGGGCTACGCGGGGCAGGCCGGCCCGGGCGAGTTGAACATCCCCGCCATCAAGGGCATCGGCGACTCCATCATCTATTTCATCGACCGCTGGCGCGGCAAGAACGGCGCCAAGGACGGCGACATCGGCAACATTGGTTTCTACGACGTCGACTTCGAGCCCTTGCCCGGCGCCGAGCTCGCCCCGGTGGGCCACGGCCTCACCTACATCGACCACCTCACGCACAACGTGCACCGCGGCCGCATGGCCGAATGGGCCGACTTCTACGAGCGCCTGTTCAACTTCCGCGAGGTGCGCTACTTCGACATCGAAGGCCAGGCCACCGGCGTCAAGAGCAAGGCCATGACCAGCCCCTGCGGCAAGATCCGCATCCCGATCAACGAAGAGGGTAACGAAAAGTCGGGCCAGATCCAGGAGTACCTGGACCGCTACCACGGCGAGGGCATCCAGCACATCGCCATGGGCTCGACCAATTTGTACGACACGGTCGACGCGCTGCAGATGGCGGGCGTGAAGCTGCTGACCACCAGCGAGACCTACTACGAGCTGCTGCCCAAGCGCATCCCGAATCTGGCCGAGGACATCGAGGCCCTGAAGCAACGCAACATCCTGGTGGACGGCGCGCCCGGCGAACTGCTGCTGCAGATCTTCAGCGAGAACCAGCTCGGCCCCATCTTCTTCGAGTTCATTCAGCGCAAGGGCAACCAGGGCTTCGGCGAAGGCAACTTCAAGGCCCTGTTCGAGACCATGGAGCTCGACCAGATGCGCCGCGGCGTGCTGCAGAAAACCTGAGCATCCGGCGGAAAACACCATGGCCGTCGAACCCGTCGTCTACGGCGCCAGCGAGCGCCCCCCGCGCGGGGACTATTCGCGCGCCCGCGACGACTACACCTGCCCGCAGAACTGGTCGGCCTACACCGAGGCCGACCACGACACCTACCGCCGGCTCTACGAGCGCCAGAGCGCCCTCTTGCCCGGCCTGGCCGCGCAGGCCTTTGTCGACGCCCTGCCCGCCCTCGGCGTGCGCGACCGCATCCCGCGCTTCGACGAGATCAACGAGCGCCTGCGCCCGGCCACCGGTTGGGAAATCGTGGCCGTGCCCGGGCTGATCCCCGAGCGCCCCTTCTTCGACCTGCTGGCCCACCGCCGCTTCCCGGTGACCGACTGGATCCGCACGCCGCAGGAGTTCGACTACATCGTCGAACCCGACGTCTTCCACGACCTGTTCGGCCACGTGCCCCTGCTGTTCAACCCGGTGTTCGCCGACTACGTGCAACGCTACGGCCAGGGCGGGCTGAAGGCGCACGACCTCGGCGCGGGCGAGCTGCTCTCGCGCCTGTACTGGTACACCATCGAATTCGGGCTGATCCGCGAGCCGCAGGGCCTGCGCGCCTATGGCGCCGGCATCCTCAGCTCGTCTGGCGAACTGCGCCACAGCGTCACCAGCCCGCGCGCGCGGCGCATCGCGCTCGACCTGGTGCGCTGCATGCGCACCCGCTACAAGATCGACGACTACCAGGCCACCTACTTCGTCATCGACAGCTTCGAGCAGCTCTTCGACATGACAGCGCCCGACTTCACGCCGATCTACGACACCGTGCGCTCGCTCGGCGAATTGCCGGCCGACGCCAGCATCGCCAGCGACTCGCCCATCACCCTCGGCTGAAACGCCAGGTCCACGTGCGCCGCGCCCGGCACCAGCCGGTTGTCGGCGCCGGGCAGCGTGGCGGTGGGTGCCGGGAACACGATGTTGTCGGTGTCCGCGTACCAGCACACGAAGCCGGCGTAGGGCAACTCGCCGCGCTGCGCGCGCTCGCGCTCGGCGAGCTGGCCCAGCCAGTCCCCGTCCACGCGCATCTGGCGGCCATTGACGACGCGGCTGAAACGGCTGATCCAGGTCCCGCGGTGCGGGCTGCCGATGGTGACCACCCTGGCCACGCGCGCGGCATTGCGCGGATCGGCCACCAGCCAGGCGCGGGCCGCGAGGCCGCCCATGCTGTGGCACACCAGGGTCGGCCGGTCGGTGCCCAGCCGCTCGGCGCGCCGAACGGCCCCCTCCACCAGCGGCACATAGTCGTCGATCGAGCCGAACACCGGCTCCAGGTTGACCGTCGCATAGGCCAGGCCCCGTTCGCGCAAGGCGCGCAGCCAGGGCAGCCAGAAGCCCCGGTTGCACACGAAGCCATGGATCAGCACCACCGCCCCACCGGGGCCCGGCATCGGTGCCGGGGTATCCGGCAAGAGACGCCAGCGAAAGGGTTGGCGCCAGGCGAACACCCGGGGGGCCACCAGCACCTCGCGCCACCAGGCGCGCACACAGGCGGTCCAGGGCGTGACCGCGCCGCGGCCCTGGCGGCGGGTGTCCTCGCGGTTCACCCAGGCCGCCAGCGCGCATTCGACGCCCAAGGCCAGGGCGTGCCCGAACAGCACGGTCGCCGCCAGCAGCAGCGCCCCGGTCGGGTGCCCGCGCCACCACAGGCCCACCGCCAACAGCAGCAACAGGCCTGCGCCGCACACCAGCAAACGCTGCAGGTCGGCCAGGGCCGAGCGGGCGGTAGGATGTGGTGTCGGCTCGCGCATGCACCGACTATCTCACGCCAACAGCATTCATCGCCGCCGATCACGCCAGGTTTCACCTGCACATGAGTTTCAACACGGCTTTCGCCGACCAGATCCGCGCCCACCTGCACAGCGTGGCCGCGCTCCGCCAGGGGGCCCTGGGCTCGCCCGCCCATGCCGCCGCGGTGCACACCGTGAAACGGCTGCAGGCCCGGCGCTTCCGCGCCAGCTACGCCGACCTCGCCATCGATCCGCGCACCCAGCCGGCGGTGCGCTTCTTTCTGGAGGAGCTGTACGGTGAACACGACTTCTCCCGCCGCGACGAGCAGTTCGGGCGCATTGCCGGCGCGCTCGAACGCCTGTTCCCTGCCGCCGTTGCCCAACTGGCGGTCGATCTGACCGAAATTCACGCGCTCACCGAGCGGCTGGACGATGCCCTCGCCGGGCACTGGCTGGGCCAGGCCGAAGGCACGCCCATCGCCGAGCGCTACACCCTGGCCTGGCGAGCCTGCGGCGCCCGCGGCGAGCGCGAGCGCCAGTTGGCCGTGGTCCAGCACATGGGCCAGGAGCTACAGCGGCTGACCCGCATGCGCTCACTGCGGCTGGGCCTTCGCATGATGCGCAAACCCGCAGAAGCGGCCGGCCTGGACGCCCTGCAGCACTTTCTCGAATCCGGCTTCGATGCCTTTGCCGCGCTCGGCGACGCCTCCGCCTTCCTGCACACCATCGCCGAGCGAGAAGCCGGCTGGATCGACTGCCTGTTCGACGCGCCGCTGGCCGAGGCCTGTCGCCGACTCGACGCCGAGTGGTCACGCGCACCGGCATAGGGTGCCGGTCCGACCCACAATCGCCCATGCCCCACGCACCCGCCCTCGCCCACGCCATGCCCAGAGAGCCCTTGGCGGCGCTGGGGATCCAGGTGCTGGAGCGGGGATGGCTGTCGGCCAACAGCGTGGTCGTGCGCACCGAGGCCGGTGGCCTGGTGGTGGACACAGGCTACGCCAGCCACGCCGAGCAGACCGTGACCCTCATCCGACAGGCCCTTGGCGATCAACCACTGGAACGGGTGGTGAACACCCACTTGCACAGCGACCATTGCGGCGGCAATGCCGCGCTGCTGGACGCTTGGCCCGGTGCCCGGGTCGCCATCCCGCCCGGACAGGCCTTAGCGGTTCGCCATTGGGACCCCGTCGCCTTGACCTACGTGCCCACCGGCCAGTTCTGCCCGCGCTTTGACTACGACGAGCTGTTGCACCCGGGCGGGCATCTGCGCACCGGTGCCCTGCGATGGGAGGTGCGCTCAGCCCCAGGCCACGACCCTCACGCCATCCTGCTGCACGAGCCCGAACATGGCGTCCTGATTTCCGGCGATGCCTTGTGGGGCAATGGCTTCGGTGTTGTCTTTCCGGAGCTGGACGGCGTCGATGCGTTTGATGAGGTCGGCGCCACCCTGGACCTGATCGAGTCGCTCGCTCCCTCGACCGTGATCCCTGGCCATGGCCCCGTCTTCCAGGGCGAGCAGGTCGGTATCGCCCTTGCCCGGGCCCGCAGCCGCCTGGACCAATTCCAGCGCGATCCCGCCAAGCACCGATCGCACGCACTCAAAGTGCTGGTGAAATTCAAGATGCTGGAATGGCAACGCGTTGAACTGGCCCAACTGCAAAGCTGGTTTGCCGCGTCGGACTACTTCCTCCGCATTGCGCGAATGGACCACCCGGGAACGCCATCGGAGGTGCTTGACACGCTGCTGGGCGATTTGGTTCGGGTACAAGCGCTCGCCATCGACGGCGCTTGGGTTTGCAATTGTTGACCGCCTCCTGCGACAACCCATAACAAGGTCGGCGGTATTGGACACAAAACTTTTGGATACCCCAAAAAGACAAACCCCCAACCGATTGGTTGGGGGTTTGGTTGTAAGAGCCTGACGATGACCTACTTTCACACGGGAATCCGCACTATCATCGGCGCAAAGGCGTTTCACTGTCCTGTTCGGGATGGGAAGGAGTGGGGCCACCTTGCTATGGTCGTCAGGCATAACGGGTTGCTTGGCTGCTGATTGGTTCAGCCAAGCGGATTCATAGAGTCGTGATCCGCGCATGTTGCGGCGGATCGATCAGCGTTTCATTTGATTGCGACAACGATTGGCATATCGTTGCATTTGCTGTTGATGTGAGACATCAAAGTTATAGGGTCAAGCCGCACGGGCAATTAGTACTGGTTAGCTTAACGCATTGCTGCGCTTCCACACCCAGCCTATCAACGTCGTGGTCTACGACGACCCTTCAGGGGGCTCAAGGCCCCGGCAGATCTCATCTTGGAACGAGTTTCCCGCTTAGATGCTTTCAGCGGTTATCTCTTCCGCACTTAGCTACCCGGCAATGCCACTGGCGTGACAACCGGTACACCAGAGGTGCGTCCACTCCGGTCCTCTCGTACTAGGAGCAGGCTTCCTCAAATCTGCAGCGCCCACGGAAGATAGGGACCAAACTGTCTCACGACGTTTTAAACCCAGCTCACGTACCTCTTTAAATGGCGAACAGCCATACCCTTGGGACCGGCTACAGCCCCAGGATGAGATGAGCCGACATCGAGGTGCCAAACACCGCCGTCGATATGAACTCTTGGGCGGTATCAGCCTGTTATCCCCAGAGTACCTTTTATCCGTTGAGCGATGGCCCTTCCATACAGAACCACCGGATCACTATGTCCTGCTTTCGCATCTGCTCGACTTGTCAGTCTCGCAGTTAAGCACGCTTATGCCATTGCACTATTAGCACGATGTCCGACCGTACCTAGCGTACCTTCGAACTCCTCCGTTACGCTTTGGGAGGAGACCGCCCCAGTCAAACTGCCTACCATGCACTGTCCCCGATCCAGATAATGGACCTAGGTTAGAACCTCAAACACACCAGGGTGGTATTTCAACGTTGGCTCCACCCGATCTAGCGACCGGGCTTCAAAGCCTCCCACCTATCCTACACAGATCTGTTCAAAGTCCAATACAAAGCTACAGTAAAGGTTCATGGGGTCTTTCCGTCTTTCCGCGGGGAGATTGCATCATCACAAACATTTCAACTTCGCTGAGTCTCGGGAGGAGACAGTGTGGCCATCGTTACGCCATTCGTGCAGGTCGGAACTTACCCGACAAGGAATTTCGCTACCTTAGGACCGTTATAGTTACGGCCGCCGTTTACTGGGACTTCGATCAAGAGCTTGCACCCCATCAATTAATCTTCCAGCACCGGGCAGGCGTCACACCCTATACGTCCACTTTCGTGTTTGCAGAGTGCTGTGTTTTTAATAAACAGTCGCAGCCACCTATTTTTTGCAACCCGTTCGTGCTTCGTTGTTCACTACACACTACTAGGGCACACCTTCTTCCGAAGTTACGGTGTCAATTTGCCGAGTTCCTTCTCCCGAGTTCTCTCAAGCGCCTTAGAATACTCATCTCGCGCACCAGTGTCGGTTTGCGGTACGGTCGATCACAAGCTGAAGCTTAGTGGCTTTTCCTGGGACCTCGTTCAGTTACTTCGCGAGCAAGCTCGCTCGATCGGCAGCCTCGGTATATGCGCGCCGGATTTGCCTGACGCACGCCTACTTCTGCCTAAACCGGGACATCCAACACCCGGATAACCTATTAAGATCCGTCCCCACATCGCACTTGTGATCGGTGCAGGAATATTGACCTGCTTGCCATCAGCTACGCATCTCTGCCTCGCCTTAGGGGCCGACTCACCCTACGCCGATGAACGTTGCGTAGGAAACCTTGCGCTTACGGCGAGCGGGCTTTTCACCCGCTTTAACGCTACTCATGTCAGCATTCGCACTTCTGATACCTCCAGCAGCCTTTACAAGCCACCTTCACAGGCTTACAGAACGCTCTCCTACCACTCGCCATTGCTGGCGAATCCGCAGCTTCGGTAACTGGCTTGAGCCCCGTTACATCTTCCGCGCAGGACGACTCGATCAGTGAGCTATTACGCTTTCTTTAAATGATGGCTGCTTCTAAGCCAACATCCTGACTGTTTTAGCCTTCCCACTTCGTTTCCCACTTAGCCAATTTTAGGGACCTTAGCTGGCGGTCTGGGTTGTTTCCCTCTTGAGTCCGGACGTTAGCACCCGGTGCTCTGTCTCCCAAGCTGTACTCATCGGTATTCGGAGTTTGCCTTGGTTTGGTAAGTCGCCATGACCCCCTAGCCAAAACAGTGCTCTACCCCCGACGGTAATACTTGAGGCACTACCTAAATAGTTTTCGGAGAGAACCAGCTATTTCCAGGTTTGTTTAGCCTTTCACCCCTATCCACAGCTCATCCGCTAGTTTTGCAACACTAGTCGGTTCGGACCTCCAGTACCTGTTACGGCACCTTCATCCTGGCCATGGATAGATCACCTGGTTTCGGGTCTACACCCAGCGACTGAATCGCCCTATTCGGACTCGGTTTCCCTGCGCCTACCCTATTCGGTTAAGCTCGCCACTGAATGTAAGTCGCTGACCCATTATACAAAAGGTACGCCGTCACCCTTGCGGGCTCCGACTTTTTGTAAGCATGCGGTTTCAGGATCTATTTCACTCCCCTCCCGGGGTTCTTTTCGCCTTTCCCTCACGGTACTTGTTCACTATCGGTCGATGATGAGTATTTAGCCTTGGAGGATGGTCCCCCCATCTTCAGACAGGATTTCACGTGTCCCGCCCTACTTTTCGCAAGCTCAGTACCACACAGGTCTTTTCGCGTACGGGGCTATCACCCACTATGGCCGCCCTTTCCAGAGCGTTCCGCTAAGTCTTGTGCTATCACTTGCAGGCTCCTCCGATTTCGCTCGCCACTACTTTCGGAATCTCGGTTGATGTCTTTTCCTCGAGCTACTGAGATGTTTCAGTTCACCCGGTTCGCCTCGTGCACCTATGTATTCAGTGCACGATACCTTTCGGTGGGTTTCCCCATTCGGAAATCTCCGGATCAAAGCTAATTTGCCAGCTCCCCGAAGCTTATCGCAGGCTATCACGTCCTTCGTCGCCTATCATCGCCAAGGCATCCACCACATGCTCTTATTCACTTGACCCTATAACTTTGACGTCTGCGCCACGTTGCCGCCGCACAAACCTCGCCGCCACATCATCAAGCAAATGCTTGCCGGGTCTTTCACCCGGCGCGTTATGCCGCATCCAATTTGCTTTAATCAAATTGAATATTCGTTGA
>NZ_MIYM01000009.1:140000-142500 GCF_001777155.1 Hydrogenophaga sp. PML113
GGAGTGGGGCCACCTTGCTATGGTCGTCAGGCATAACGGGTTGCTTGGCTGCTGATTGGTTCAGCCAAGCGGATTCATAGAGTCGTGATCCGCGCATGTTGCGGCGGATCGATCAGCGTTTCATTTGATTGCGACAACGATTGGCATATCGTTGCATTTGCTGTTGATGTGAGACATCAAAGTTATAGGGTCAAGCCGCACGGGCAATTAGTACTGGTTAGCTTAACGCATTGCTGCGCTTCCACACCCAGCCTATCAACGTCGTGGTCTACGACGACCCTTCAGGGGGCTCAAGGCCCCGGCAGATCTCATCTTGGAACGAGTTTCCCGCTTAGATGCTTTCAGCGGTTATCTCTTCCGCACTTAGCTACCCGGCAATGCCACTGGCGTGACAACCGGTACACCAGAGGTGCGTCCACTCCGGTCCTCTCGTACTAGGAGCAGGCTTCCTCAAATCTGCAGCGCCCACGGAAGATAGGGACCAAACTGTCTCACGACGTTTTAAACCCAGCTCACGTACCTCTTTAAATGGCGAACAGCCATACCCTTGGGACCGGCTACAGCCCCAGGATGAGATGAGCCGACATCGAGGTGCCAAACACCGCCGTCGATATGAACTCTTGGGCGGTATCAGCCTGTTATCCCCAGAGTACCTTTTATCCGTTGAGCGATGGCCCTTCCATACAGAACCACCGGATCACTATGTCCTGCTTTCGCATCTGCTCGACTTGTCAGTCTCGCAGTTAAGCACGCTTATGCCATTGCACTATTAGCACGATGTCCGACCGTACCTAGCGTACCTTCGAACTCCTCCGTTACGCTTTGGGAGGAGACCGCCCCAGTCAAACTGCCTACCATGCACTGTCCCCGATCCAGATAATGGACCTAGGTTAGAACCTCAAACACACCAGGGTGGTATTTCAACGTTGGCTCCACCCGATCTAGCGACCGGGCTTCAAAGCCTCCCACCTATCCTACACAGATCTGTTCAAAGTCCAATACAAAGCTACAGTAAAGGTTCATGGGGTCTTTCCGTCTTTCCGCGGGGAGATTGCATCATCACAAACATTTCAACTTCGCTGAGTCTCGGGAGGAGACAGTGTGGCCATCGTTACGCCATTCGTGCAGGTCGGAACTTACCCGACAAGGAATTTCGCTACCTTAGGACCGTTATAGTTACGGCCGCCGTTTACTGGGACTTCGATCAAGAGCTTGCACCCCATCAATTAATCTTCCAGCACCGGGCAGGCGTCACACCCTATACGTCCACTTTCGTGTTTGCAGAGTGCTGTGTTTTTAATAAACAGTCGCAGCCACCTATTTTTTGCAACCCGTTCGTGCTTCGTTGTTCACTACACACTACTAGGGCACACCTTCTTCCGAAGTTACGGTGTCAATTTGCCGAGTTCCTTCTCCCGAGTTCTCTCAAGCGCCTTAGAATACTCATCTCGCGCACCAGTGTCGGTTTGCGGTACGGTCGATCACAAGCTGAAGCTTAGTGGCTTTTCCTGGGACCTCGTTCAGTTACTTCGCGAGCAAGCTCGCTCGATCGGCAGCCTCGGTATATGCGCGCCGGATTTGCCTGACGCACGCCTACTTCTGCCTAAACCGGGACATCCAACACCCGGATAACCTATTAAGATCCGTCCCCACATCGCACTTGTGATCGGTGCAGGAATATTGACCTGCTTGCCATCAGCTACGCATCTCTGCCTCGCCTTAGGGGCCGACTCACCCTACGCCGATGAACGTTGCGTAGGAAACCTTGCGCTTACGGCGAGCGGGCTTTTCACCCGCTTTAACGCTACTCATGTCAGCATTCGCACTTCTGATACCTCCAGCAGCCTTTACAAGCCACCTTCACAGGCTTACAGAACGCTCTCCTACCACTCGCCATTGCTGGCGAATCCGCAGCTTCGGTAACTGGCTTGAGCCCCGTTACATCTTCCGCGCAGGACGACTCGATCAGTGAGCTATTACGCTTTCTTTAAATGATGGCTGCTTCTAAGCCAACATCCTGACTGTTTTAGCCTTCCCACTTCGTTTCCCACTTAGCCAATTTTAGGGACCTTAGCTGGCGGTCTGGGTTGTTTCCCTCTTGAGTCCGGACGTTAGCACCCGGTGCTCTGTCTCCCAAGCTGTACTCATCGGTATTCGGAGTTTGCCTTGGTTTGGTAAGTCGCCATGACCCCCTAGCCAAAACAGTGCTCTACCCCCGACGGTAATACTTGAGGCACTACCTAAATAGTTTTCGGAGAGAACCAGCTATTTCCAGGTTTGTTTAGCCTTTCACCCCTATCCACAGCTCATCCGCTAGTTTTGCAACACTAGTCGGTTCGGACCTCCAGTACCTGTTACGGCACCTTCATCCTGGCCATGGATAGATCACCTGGTTTCGGGTCTACACCCAGCGACTGAATCGCCCTATTCGGACTCGGTTTCCCTGCGCCTACCCTATTCGGTTAAGCTCGCCACTGAATGTAAGTCGCTGACCCATTAT
>NZ_MIYM01000009.1:147500-212898 GCF_001777155.1 Hydrogenophaga sp. PML113
CTGTACGGCACCAACCCCGCGCGCGCAGCCGAGGTGGCGCAGCGCCTGGTGGCCGTGGAAGAAGAGTGGATGGCCGCGCTGGAGCGCCAGGAGGCGCTGGGCGCGCGCTGACGCCAGCGGCGCAGGCGCCGCACCCGCGCCTTACGCGCCCGCCCTGGCCGAGGCCACGCGGCGCGAGAACGTGCGCCAGAACGCCGCGTCCTGCGTGGTGGCGAAGTTGATGCGCATGAGCGTGCTGGGCGTGCGCGCGGCGTGGAACAGGGCGCCGGGCGCGATCAGGTAGCCATCGTCCAGCAGGCGCTGGGCCAGCGCGTCGGTGTCAACCCCGGTGTCGACCCAGCCGAACAGGCCCGACGGCTCGGCCGCGAAGCGGCAGCCCGCGCCCAGTGCCAATTTCACGCTGCGCGTGCGGGCGGCGTCCAGGCGGGTGCGCACGCGCTCGGCGTGACGGCGCAGCTGCCCTTGCTCGATGCAGTAGGCCAGGGCCTTCTCCAGCAGAGCCGGCGTGGTCAGCGTGCTCAACAGCTTGGTGTCGAGCAGGGGCTCGACCAGGCCGGGCGGCGCGGCCAGGAAGCCGATGCGCCAGTTCGGCGCCAGAATCTTCGCGAAGCCGCTGACGTAGATGGTGCGCTGCAGGCCGTCGAGCGCGCTCAGGCGCGTGGCGTGCTCGGGCGCCAGGTGGCTGTAGGTGTCGTCCTCGGCGATGTGGAAATTCAGGCGCTGCGCGAGCTGCAGCAGGCGGTGCGCCGCGCCAGGCGACAGGCTGTAGCCGGTGGGGTTGTGCAGCACGCTCACGCTGACGAACAGCTTGGGCCGGTGCGCCTCGGCCAGGCGCTCCATCACCGCCAGGTCGGGCCCGTCGGGGCCGCGCGGCACGGTGAGCACGCGCATGCCCAGCGCCGCCAGGCGCGCGAACTCCACCGCCCAGCCCGGCTCCTCCACCATCACCGGGTCGCCGGGTCGCAGCAGCGTGCGGCTGACGATGTCGAGCGCGTGCGTCGCGCCCACCGTGGTGACGACCTGCGCCGGGTCGACGTGCACGTTGATGCCGGCCAGCTTTTGCGCCAGCACGCGGCGCAGGCCCTCGTCGCCACGCGGCTCGCCGTAGCTCAGCGAGGTTTCGTTGAGCGCGCGCACCGAGGCCACACGGCGCACGGCGGCCGGCATGAAAGTCGACTCCAGCCAGTCGGGCGGGAACACCCCCATGCCGGGCTGCGGCTTGTCGCTCACCTGGTGGAACATGCCGCGGATGAGGGCCGTCGCGTTGATGGGGCTCTGCGCCGGCGGCAGCGGCGCAGCGCTGCGCGACTCGGCGCGCGGCGTGAGCGGCTCGCGCACGAAGAAGCCGCGCTGGCGCTGCGCCTGTACCAGGCCCTGGGCGAGCAGGAGGTCGTAGGCCGCCACCACGGTGGACGGGCTGACACCGTGCAGGCGGGCGCAGGCCCGCACCGAGGGCAGGCGCGCGCCCGGCGCGAGCAGCCGCTGGCGGATGCGATCGGCGTAGCGCTCGGCCAGTTGCTCCGTGAGCGACTGGTTCGCGGTCTTCAGCAGCATGGGGTGGCCTTGTGTGTATTGCCCGTCAGGCCCATACAGTGTGCGAACTGAACGGGCAAACTGTATTGGCTCTGTATTGATGGCAAAGGGTACATTGATCGTTCGCCGAGCGCCAGCCCTTCCCTTCCGCCCGACCGACCCGCCCCATGTCCGCGACCGAACTGACCGCCCTGCTGATCTTCTGCACCGCGATGAGCTTTTCGCCGGGGCCCAACACCACGCTGTCCACCGCCTTGGCGGCCAACTTCGGCCTGCGGCGCGCCCTGCGCTTCTGCCTGGCCGTGCCCACGGGCTGGATCCTGCTCATGCTGGCCAGCGGCCTGGGCATGGGCGCGCTGATCACCGGCGTGCCGGCGCTGCGCTGGGCCGTGAAGGGGGTGGGCGTGGCCTACATGCTCTGGCTGGCCTGGATGCTGGCGCGCACGGCGCGCCTGTCGCAGGCCGACCCGGCCCGCCTGCAGGTGGGCTTCTGGCAAGGCGTGGGGCTGCAGTTCATCAACATCAAGGCCTGGATGCTCGCGCTCACGCTCAGCGCGGGCTGGGTGATCAGCAGCGCGGGCGCGCCCGCGCCCAACCCAGGCGAGCGGCTGCTCATCGTCTGCGGGGTGATGCTGTTCTTCGCCTTCACCAGCAACTTTCTCTACGCCCTGATCGGCTCGCTGCTGCGCGACTGGCTCGCGCAGGGCGAGCGCCTGTTGTGGTTCAACCGCGTGCTGGCCGGCGTGCTCGTGGCCACCGCCTTGTGGATGCTCACCGTATGAGCCGCGACGAAAGACGCGGCTGGCTGCTGGGCCTGCTCGGCGTGGCGGTCTTCGGCCTGACGCTGCCGATGACGCGCCTGGCCACGGGCAGCCTGGACGCGCCGCAGCTCTCGCCCTGGTTCGTCACCTGGGCGCGCGCGGCCATCGCCGGCGGGCTGTCGCTGGCCTGGCTGTGGGTCACGCGCGCGCCCATGCCCCGCCCCGAGCACCGCCGCCCGCTGGCCCTGGCGGTGCTGGGCAACGTGATCGGTTTTCCCTTGTTGCTGGGCTGGGCGCTGCGCCACGTGACGGCCAGCCACGCCGCCGTGTTCACCGCCCTGCTGCCATTGGCCACCGCGGCCATGGCGGCCTGGTTGATGCACCAGCGCGCGCGCCTGGGTTTCTGGCTGTTCGCCGGCCTGGGCAGCGCGCTGGTGGTGGCCTACAGCCTGCTGCGCGCGCACCAGGCGGGGCACGGCTTCGGCCTGGGCTGGGCCGACACGCTGCTGGTCGGCGCCGTGCTGGCTGCGGCGCTGGGCTACGTGGGTGGCACGCAGGTCACGCCCGCCCTGGGCGCCGAGCGCGTCATCAGCTGGGTCTGTGCGATCGCGCTGCCGATCACCCTGCCGGCCGCGCTGCTCACCTGGCCCGAGCGCGGCGTGAACCTCAGCGCCTGGCTCGGCCTGGCCTACGTGGCGGTGTTCTCCATGTGGGCCGGCTTCTTCGCCTGGTTCCGCGGGCTCTCGCTGGGTGGGCCGCTGCGCGTGAGCCAGTTGCAATTGCTGCAGCCCTTCATCAGCATCGCCGCTGCGGTGCCCCTGCTGGGCGAGCGCCTGGACGCGCTCACCCTGGTGTTCGCGCTGGCCGTGGTGGCCAGCGTGTTCGCCGGCCGGCGCTTCGGCGCCGCGCCGCCCGTCCCCTCCCCGTCCATCCACAAGGCCCCCACATGAGCTCCGCCACCCCCTGGACCCTGGCCCGCCGCGCCGAACGCATGAACCCCTCGGTGATCCGCGAGATCCTCAAGGTCACCGAGAAGCCCGGGATCATCAGCTTCGCCGGCGGCCTGCCCTCGCCGCAGACCTTCCCCGTGAGCGCCTTCGCCGAGGCCTGCGCCGAGGTGCTGCGCAACGACGGCCGCGCGGCGCTGCAGTACGCGTCCAGCGAGGGGCACGCGCAACTGCGCGAATGGGTGGCGCGCCAGCTGCCCTGGGCCGTGGACCCGGCGCAGGTGCTCATCACCACCGGCAGCCAGCAGGGCCTGGACCTGGTGGCCAAGGTGCTGATCGACACCGGCAGCCGCGTGCTGGTGGAAACGCCCACCTACCTGGGTGCGCTGCAGGCCTTCACGCCCATGGAGCCGCAGTTCGTGGGTGTGGCCAGCGACGCCGAAGGCCTCGACGTCGACGACCTGCGCCGCCAGGCGAGCGGCGCGCGCTTCCTCTACGCGCTGCCCAACTTCCAGAACCCCACGGGCCGCAGCATGAGCGAAGCGCGCCGCGCCGCGCTGGTGCGCGCCGCCGCCGAGACCGGCCTGCCCATCGTGGAAGACAACCCCTATGGCGACCTGTGGTTCGACGCCCCGCCGCCCGCGCCCCTGACGGCGCGGAACCCCGAGGGCGGCCTCTACCTCGGCTCCTTTTCCAAGATCCTGGCGCCGGGCCTGCGCCTGGGCTACATCGTCGCGCCCACGGCCGTCTACCCCAAGCTGCTGCAGGCCAAGCAGGCGGCCGACCTGCACAGCCCCAGCTTCAACCAGCGCCTGGTGAGCGCGGTGCTCAAGGAGGGCTTCCTCGAACGCCACGTGCCCACCATCCGCGCGCTCTACGCCTCGCAGTGCCGCGCCATGCTGGCCGCGCTAGAGCGCGAAATGGCCGGCCTGGGCGTGCAATGGAACACCCCCGACGGCGGCATGTTCCTGTGGGTGCGCCTGCCCGAGGGCATGGACGCCACCGCGCTGCTGCCGCAGGCGGTGGCGCGCGGCGTGGCCTTCGTGCCCGGCGCGCCCTTCTTCACCGACGCGCCCGACATCCGCTCGCTGCGCCTGTCCTTCGTCACCGCCACGGTCGAGCAGATCGATCGCGGCATCGCCGCGCTGGCGCAGGCGGTGCGCGAACACCTGCCCCGCCGGGCCGCCGCGACCGCATGAGCGCCGCACGGCCGCCCGAAGGCGCTCGCACCGGCGGGCGCAGCACGGAGGTTCCCCCGGTGAGCGCCGCTCAGGGACTGCACCTCTGGGGCCGCCTGAGCTCCATCAACGTGCGCAAGGTGGTGCTGTGCGCGCAGTGGCTCGGCCTGGATCTGCCGCGCACCGACGCCGGCCTGAGCCACGGCGTGGTGGACACGCCGGCCTACCGCGCCCTGAACCCCAATGGCCTGGTGCCGCTGCTGCGCGACGGCGACTTCACCCTCTGGGAAAGCAACGCCATCCTGCGCTACCTGTGCGAGCGCCAGGGCCGCGGCATGCCCGCCGACCTGCGCACCCGCGCCGACACCAACCGCTGGCTCGACTGGCAGCAGACCACGCTCAACCGCGCGGGCAGCCCGGCGTTCACGCAATGGATCCGCACCCCGGCCGAGCGGCGCGACCTGGCCGCCATCGAGGCCTCGGTGCGCGCCGCCGAGCCGCTGTTCGAGCGGCTCGACGGCCACCTCGCGCAGCGCCCCTGGATGGCCGGCGACGAGCTCACCGCGGCCGACTTCCCCATCGCCTGCGAAATCCACCGCTGGTTCGGCCTGCCGCAGCCGCGGCCGGCCTGGCCGCACCTCGAGCGCTGGTACGCCGGCTGGCTGGCCATGCCCTGCAGCCGCGGCGTGCTGGACCTTCCCCTGGCCTGAGCCCATGAACACCCGCCCCTTCCAGCAAGTCGACGTCTTCACCGCCACCCCCTGCCTGGGCAACCCGCTCGCCGTGGTGCTCGACGGCGAGGGCCTGAGCACCGAACAGATGCAGACCTTCACCGACTGGACCAACCTGTCGGAATGCACCTTCGTGCTGCCGCCCACGCAGGCCGGCGCCGACTACCGCGTGCGCATCTTCTGCCCGGGGCGCGAGCTGCCCTTCGCCGGCCACCCAACCCTGGGCACGGCGCACGCCTGGCTCAGCGCGGGCGGGCGGCCCCGGGGCGATGACATCGTGCAGGAATGCGGCGTGGGCCTGGTGCGCATCCGCCGCGACGGCGCGCGCCTGGCCTTCGCGGCCCCGCCGCGGCGCCGCGAGGGCCCGCTGGACGAGGCCGACGTGGCGCTGATCGCGCGTGGCCTGGGCATCGCGCGCGAGGACGTGCTGGCGCACAGCTGGTGCGACAACGGCCCGGGCTGGCGCGCCGTCCTGCTGCGCAGCGCCGAGCAGGTGCTGGCGGTGAGGCCCGACGCCGCCGTGCTCGGCGGCCTCGACATCGGTGTGGTCGGGCCGCGCGGCAAGGTGGGCGTGGTGGGGCAACGCCCATCCGACCCCGAGCTGGCGTTCGAGGTGCGGGCCTTCTTCCCCGGCAACAACGGCATCGCCGAAGACCCGGTGACCGGCAGCCTGAACGCCGCGCTGGCGCAGTGGCTGATCGGCGCTGGCCTGGCGCCCGAGCGCTACGTGGCCAGCCAGGGCACCGCGCTGCGCCGCGCCGGGCGCGTGCATATTCAGCGCGCCGCCGACGGCACCATCTGGGTCGGCGGCGAATCGGTCAGCTGCGTGCAGGGCACGGTGCTGCTGTGAACGCCACGTTCGACCACCTCGTGGTCGCGGCCGCCACGCTGGCCGAGGGCGTGGACTGGTGCGAAAGCGCCCTGGGCCGCACGCCCGCGCCGGGCGGCGCGCACGCGCTGTTCGGCACCCACAACCGCCTGCTGCGGCTCGACGGCGCCGAGCGCGCCTACCTCGAGCTGCTGGCCATCAACCCGGCGGCCACGCCCACGCGCGCAGCACCCCTGCGGCGCTGGTTCGACCTGGACGACTCCGCGCTGCGCGAGCGCCTGCGCGCCCACGGCCCGCAGCCCATCCACTGGGTCGCGCGCGTCGACGACATCGAAGCCGCGCGCGCCGCCTGGCTGGCGCAGGGCATCGACCCCGGCCCGGTGCTCACCGCCTCGCGCGAAACGCCGCGCGGCCTGCTGCAATGGCGCATCACCGTGCGCGACGACGGCGCGCGCGGCTTCGACGGCCTGTTGCCCACCCTGATCCAGTGGGGCGGCATCCACCCGGTTGCCACCCTGCCCGCCAGCGGCCTGCAATTGCGCGGGCTGCAACTGGCCCATCCGCGTGCGGCGGCACTGAACACGGCCCTGGACGCCATCGGCATGCGCCTTCGCGTGCGCGAGGGCGAGGCCCTGATCAGCGCCCACCTGCACGACGGCCAGCAGGACCTGGACCTGCTGGCCAAGCCCTAAACCTCCGTCCATGAGCATCGTCCTACCTACCCTTGCCTGCATCGAAAAAGCCGCCACCACGGTCTACCGCTCCTTCGCCGCCACGCCGCAGTACCGCTGGGCCACGCTGAGCGCGCGCCTGGGCACCGCCTGCTGGATCAAGCACGAGAACCACACCCCCGTGGGCGCCTTCAAAATCCGCGGCGGCCTCACCTACTTCGAGCACCTCGCGCGGCGCGGCGCGCTGCCGCGCGAGGTCATCTCCGCCACGCGCGGCAACCACGGCCAGAGCGTGGCCTGGGCCGCGCGCGCGCACGGCGTGGCCTGCACCATCGTCGTGCCGCACGGCAACTCGGTCGAGAAGAACGCCGCCATGCGCAGCCTGGGCGCCACGCTGATCGAGCACGGCGACGAGTTCCAGGCCGCGCGCGAGCACGCCGGCGCGCTGGCGGCCGAGCGCGGCGCGCACATGGTGCCGAGCTTCCACGCCGACCTGCTGAGCGGCGTGGCGACCGCCTGGTGGGAGTTCCTGCGCGCCGTGCCCGAACTCGACGTCGCCTACGTGCCCATCGGCCTGGGCTCGGGCGCGTGCTCGGCCATCGCCGCCAAGCGCGCGCTGGGCCACCGCGTGCGCATCGTGGGCGTGGTGAGCAGCGGCGCCACCACCTACGCCGACTCGCTGGCCGCGGGCCGCGTGGTGCCGGCGCCGGTGAGCACGGTGCTGGCCGACGGCATGGCCTGCCGCGTGGCCGAGGCCGACGCGCTGCCCCTGCTGGCCGACGGCCTGGACCACGTGGTGCGGGTGAGCGACGAGACCGTGGCCGAGGCCATGCGCGCGCTGTTCGCCGACACGCACAACGTGGCCGAGGGCGCCGGCGCCGCGGCCTTCGCGGCGGCCTGGCAGGAGCGCGAGCACCTGCGCGGCCAGGCGGTGGGCGCCGTGCTCAGCGGCGGCAACGTGGACAGCGAGGCCTTCGCCCGCGTGCTCAGTCGCTCGACTTGACCAGCCGCGCCACGATCTCGCAGAACTGCTCGACGGCGTCGGTCTTGAAGACCACCTCGCGCACACCGGCGGCGCGCGCCTCGGCCTGCAGCTCGTCGGTGATGTAGCCCGAGGCCACGGCCACCGTCAGCCGTGGCTCGATGCTCAGCGCCTCGCGCGCGACCTCCAGGCCCGACATGCCGGGCATGTTGTAGTCGGTGAGCAGCAGGGCGAACTCGCCAGGCTTGTCGCGCAGGGCGGCCAGGGCGTCGGCCTGCACCGACAGGGCCGTCACGCGGTAGCCGCGCCGCTCCAGCAGGCGTCGCACCAGGAAGACGAGCGTGTCGTCGTCGTCGAGGTAGAGGATGTGAGGGGCGGCCTCCGGCGAGGCCGGGGCGTCGGGTCGGGGCTGGGGATTTTCCACGGCGGGCATTGTGACGGGTTTGTCTTCGGCTGTCGCTTCGTCGGCGGGCAAGGGTGGCAGCCACAGCGTGATGGTGGTGCCCTTCTGGGGCGTGCTGCACACCTCGATATGGCCACCGTGCGCCTCCACGAGGCCCAGCACCACGGACAGGCCCAGGCCGGTGCCCTGGCCCACGGGCTTGGTGGTGAAGAAGGGCTCGAACATGCGGCGCTGCACCCGCTCGTCCATGCCGCAGCCGTCGTCGATCACGCGCAGCCGCAGCACGGGCAGGCCCGCCGCCCGGCAGGCCTGGGCCAGCGCGGGGGGCAGCTGCGCCTGCGACACCGGCACGCTGTCCAGCGCGACCTCGATGCGTCCGCCGGCCGCGGGCAGGGCGTGCAGCGCGTTGGTGCCCAGGTTCACCAGCACCTGCTGCAGCTGGGTGGCGTCGCCCGAGACCTCGGGCAGCGGCGGCACGATGGTCTGCACCAGCTGCACCTGCGAGGGCAGCGCCGCGCGCAGCAGCGCGCAGGACTCCACCACCACCGCGGCCAGCGGCACGCGCGCGCGCGCCAGCGGCTGCTGGCGGCTGAAGGTCAGGATCTGGCGCACCAGCTCGCGTCCGCGCCGCGCGGCGGTGCTGATCTCGCCCAGGCTTTCGTGCGCCGGCGCCTGGGCCGGCAAGTCCTCGCGCGCGAGGTCGGCGTTGCCCAGGATCGCGGTCAGGATGTTGTTGAAGTCGTGCGCCACGCCCCCGGCCAGCGTGCCCAGGGCCTGCATCTTCTGCGACTGCGACAGGCGCGCCTCCAGCGCCTTCTGCTCCGACTGCGCGTCCTTCATGGCGGTGATGTCGATGAAGGTCAGCACCACGCGGCGCAGGCCACCCTGCGAATCGTTTTCGGGATAGCCGCTGCACAGCGCCCAGCGCAGGCGCGCGCCGCCATCGATCGGCAGGCCTACCACCACGTCGCGCACCGGCTGGCCGGTGATGAGCACGCGCTCGAAGGGCCGGTCGTGGCGGCGCAGCGGCTGGCCGTTCTCGTCGAGCATGAGCCAGCTCTCGTAGCTCGGCTCGGGCACCACGCCGTCCGCGCCCACCGCGCTCCAGGTGAGGAAGCGCCGCGCCGCGGTGTTCATGCGCCACAGCGTGTGGTCGGGGTGAAAGACCATCACGCCGGCGTCCAGGTTGTCCACCAGGCGCTGCAGGTCGGCCTCGCGCTGGCGCTGCACGGCGCGCGCGGCCTGGGCCTCGTCGCGCAGGCGCAGCATCAACAGGCACTGGAAGGCCAGCACGCACAGCAGGTAGGCGATCAGGAAGCAGAAGGTGAGCAGCGCCACCGCGGGCAGGAAAGGCCAGCGCAGCACCACCGCGATCAGCGCATAGCCCAGCAGCAGGGCCACCTGCAGCCACAGCACGCTTTCCAGGGCGCGGAACTCCGTCGGCGCCGGCCAGGGACGGTGGGCGCGCGCGTCGCCGATCATGAGCAGCAGCAGGGCGACGTTGGTGCCCAGCCACAGCAACTGGCGCGCGGGCAGGCTGTCGATGACCTCGATGAAGAACACGTTCACCGGCCATTGCACGAGCAGCAGCAGCAACACGCCGGTCATCACGCGGCGCACCGACAGGCCCAGGTAGGCCCGGAAGCCCACCCACAGCAGCGCGAAGGTGAGCGAGAACAGCAGGTTGCTCAGCGGCATGCCCACCCAGCCGGGCAGCAGCGGGCGCACCATCATGGCCGCCGCGGCGCAGGTGTGCGTGAGGCAGGCCAGCGCCCACCAGCCCAGGCCGCCCACGTGGCGCAGGCGCCGGTGCTGGGCCCAGAAGGCCAGACCGATGACAACGTCGATGCCTGTCCACACCGCCAGCAGCGTGGGCAGGTGAAACCACATGAGTTCGGGGATACCGGTGGCCATCGAAAGAGGGGGAACGCGGACCGGGCGCCGGCGACGCCTTTGGGAAGAATGACCGATTGCAGCACGCGCTCCCGCACACGGCGCCCGGATAAGCGGCACGAAAACGGTGCAAACCGCTCCCCCAGCGCGGGCGGCCCGGCGAATGGTGCGCTTTCGCACAGGTGACAGCCAGGGCCGGGTTCAGTCGCTGCCGGGACAAAAGCCGCCGCGGCCCGCGACCCAGAATCGCGCCATGGGAACGCTTTACCTCGTGCGACACGGCCAGGCCTCGTTCGGCGCCGCCGACTACGACCAGCTCAGCGAGCTGGGCCGGCGCCAGTCGCTGCGCCTGGGCCGTTACTGGGCCGAGCGCGGGCTGGGCTTTGACGCCGTGATCACCGGTTCGCTGCGGCGCCACCAGCAGACCTGGGCCGGCATCGCCGAAGGCGCCGGGCTCGCGCTGCAGCCGCTGGTGATGGCGGGCCTGAACGAGTACGACGCCGATGCGGTGATCCGCTGCGTGCACCCGCAGCCGCTGGCCAAGCCCGACACGCCCGAGCAGTACCGCCAGCATTTCCGCCTGCTGCGCGACGGCCTGACGCAGTGGATGGCGGGCACCGTGAGCCCGCAGGGCATGCCCAGCTACGACGGCTTCGCGCGCGGCGTGGCCGAGGCGCTGGCGCACGTGCGCGGCACGCACCATGGGAAGAACGTGCTGATCGTGTCCAGCGGGGGGCCCATCGCCACCGCCGTGGGCCAGGTGCTGGGGCTGAGCCCGGAGGCGAGCATCGAGCTGAACCTGCGCATCCGCAACAGCGCCGTGACCGAGTTCCAGTTCACGCCCAAGCGGCACAGCCTGCTGACCTACAACACGCTGCCGCACCTGGACGGGCCGGACCACAAGGACTGGGTCACGTACGCCTGAGCGTTCTGTCGGCTCTCTGCCTGTTTCACGCGTCTGTTTCGCTCGTCTGTTTCGCTCGCCGGCTTCGCGCTGACGGCTGGCGGGGTCCGCGTTCTCCGGCCCACGCTCGCGGGCGCATACCCCGGTGGACCGCGAGCGTGGGCCGGAGAACGGGCACCCACACCGGCGGCCCATGCGAAGCCGCGACGAGGAACATTGCCGAGAAACAGCGCCCCGAAGCCTCAGCGCACAGCAGCGACCAGCTCAGCGGCGCATCGCCCACCCGCCCAGATCAGCCCGCCGATCCGCCCTGCCGCAGCGTGTCCGCCGGCAACCGGTCCATCTCCACCAGCAGCTTCGCCAACGCCCGCCCCGCCGCGTCGAGCAGCGCACGGCCGTTCTCCGCCGTGGCTGCGGCCGCGTTGCCCGCCGCGCCCGCCGGGTTGAGGTCCTGTGCCTGCCAGGCGAACTTCGCGCTGCGGCCATTGCCCAGAATCTCGAAGCGCTCGGCGCGCTGCTCGCTGCTGGACACGAAGTTGCGCGCCAGTTCCATGCGCACCCGGCCCGGATTGAGCACCCGCATGAGCGCGGTCTCGACCTCGCCCGCGTGCGCGCCGAAGCGCTGCTCGTGCGCGGAAAAACGCGCGTTCACGTCCTGGCCATGGGCGTCGAGCAGCGGCAGCTGGAACCAGCTCGTGCTCACGACCAGCAGGCCGCGGCGCGCGCGCAGGTCGCGCGCCACCGGGTCCAGCAGGCCCACCTGGCCGCCGTGCGTATTGAAGATCAGCAGCTTCTTCACGCCCGCATCGGCCACGCACTCGGCCAGCTCGGTCCACAGACGCATCAGCGTGTCGGCCTTGAGCGTGAGCGTGCCCGCGAAGGCCGCGTGCTCGGGCGAGAAGCCCACGGCCTGCAGCGGCAGGAACAGCGCGGGCAGATCGGCCGGCAGGTGCCCCTGAGCGGCCTCGATCACGCCGCGCGCGATGTCGGCGTCCACCGACAGCGGCAGGTGCGGCCCGTGCTGCTCGGTGGCGGCCACGGGCAGCACGGCGATGGCGCGCCCGCGGTCGAGCGCGGCGAACTCGGCGCTGCCGAGGTCTTGCCAGTAACGCGAGGAGGGGGTGGCGGCGGACATCGCCCGATCTTACGGGCGCCGCCGCCGCCCGCGGCTCAGCGGTAGAGCCAGCGGCGCGACCACGGCAGCTCCGCCGCCAGCCGGCCCGAGGGACGGCACAGCACCTGGAACAGCGCGATCTGATCGTGCTCGAAGGCCCAGGCACAGCCCGCGAGGTAGACGCGCCAGATGCGCCAGGTCTTTTCGTCCACCATGGCGCGCAGCGCGGCGGCCTTGGCCTCGAAGCGCTCGCTCCACAGCCCGCAGGTGCGCGCGTAGTGGCGGCGCAGGTTCTCGATGTCGAAGGCCTCCAGGCCACCCTCCTGCAGGGTGCGCAGCACGGTGGCGATGTGCGGCAGTTCGCCGTGAGGAAACACGTAGCGCTCGATGAAACTGCCGCCGCCGTTGGCCGTCTCGCCGTCGTTGGCGTCGGTGCTGGTGATGCCATGGTTCATGGCCCAGCCATCGGGCTTGAGCAGCTTTCGGATCTGCTGGAAGTACGGCACCAGGTGCTCCAGGCCCACGTGCTCGAACATGCCCACGCTGGTGATGCGGTCGAAGGGGCCGTCGTTGATGTCGCGGTAGTCCTGCAGGCGGATGTCGATGCGGTCCTGCAGGCCGGCGCGGCGCACGCGCTCGGTGGCCAGCTCGAACTGGTTCTTCGACAGCGTCACGCCCACGCAGTGCGCGCCGAAGCGTTCGGCCGCGCGCAGCACCAGCGCGCCCCAGCCGCAGCCGATGTCGAGCAGGCGCTGGCCCGGTCGCAACTGGACCTTGCGCAGGATGTGGTCGATCTTCTTCTCCTGCGCCTCGTCCAGGCTTTCGTCGCCGTTCTCGAAGTAGGCGCAGGAATAGACCATGTTGTGGTCCAGCCACTCGCCATAGAAGGCGTTGGAGACGTCGTAGTGGTACTGGATGGCCTCGGAATCGGTCTCGCGCGTGTGCCGGAAGCTGCGCTTGATGCGTCCCATCAGGCCGCTCTCGGGCTGGGCGTGGTTGGCCAGGCCGTGCGCCGCCGCCAGCACGTCGCCCAGCGAGCCATCGACGTCGATCAGGCCCTCGACATAGGCGCGGCCCAGGGTGTCGAGGTTGGGGTCGATCAGCAGCGGCAGGCCGCTCGCGTCCTTCACGCGAATGGTGACCTGGGGGCGCTCGAAGCGGCCCAGGTCGATCGGCTCGCCGCCGTCGCGCCAGTACAGCCGCACCGGCAGGTTGACCTTGTCTTGCATGCGCCGTGCCCAGGGCATCAGCGCCATTTCCACGATTGCTCCCATGCAGGACCCCTCCAATGGTGGTATTGACGTCAAGCCAGTCCCGGTTTTACCGAAAAAACCGGCACCGTGAACCACCGATGACAAATCGACACCGGTCGCGGGTGGGCAAAGGCCGTGCCCGGCAAAGGCCCCGGCGGAACTCGGGCGCCGCCACCCGCTCCTACCCGGCGCGCGCAAGCGCCCGACAATCCCTCCCGTCATGACCCTGCTCCTGTCCCTGGCCGCGCGCGCGCGGCGCCTCCTGTTCGCCGCCCTGGGTGGCCTGGCCCTGGGCCTGCCCGCCGCCGTGCCGGCCCAGACCCTCGGCGCCATCATGAGCGCGGCCCCGGCCGGCGTATTCCAATCGGATCAAACACGGGCCGAGTTGCTGGCCCACGCGCCCGACGGCGCCGGCCCCGGACGCACCGTCTGGCTGGGCCTGCGCCTGGACCACGCCCCGCACTGGCACACCTACTGGAAGAACCCCGGCGACTCGGGCCTGCCCACCGAGCTGCGCTGGACCCTGCCCGAGGGCGTGAGCGCGGGCGAGATCCACTGGCCCACGCCGCGCAAATTCCCCATCGGCACCCTGGCCAACTACGGATACGACGGCACGGTGGTGCTGCCCGTCCCGCTGAAGGTGAGCGACAACTTCAGCGGCAATGCCCTGGACGTCAAGCTGCAGGCGAGCTGGCTGGTCTGCCGCCAGGAATGCATCCCCGAAGAGGCCAGCTTCTCCCTGAGCCTGCCGGTCCAGGGCGGCAGCGCCGGGCACGGCGATCTGTTCGCGGCCATGCGCGAGGCCCGGCCGCGTGAGCAGCCCGCCGGCGCCAGCCAGCTCGTGCCCGAGGACGGCTTCCTGCGCGTGGCGCTCGACGGCCTGCCCGCCGCCTGGCGCGGCCGCGACCTGGAGTTCTTCCCCGAGCTGGGCGGCGTGATCGAACCCGGCGCGGCCTGGACCCAGGCCTGGGATGGCGCGCGCTGGACGGCGCGCGTACCGCTCTCGCCGCAGCGCTTCGACAGCCCGGCCAGCATGGACCTGGTGGTGGCACCGGCCCGGCCCGTCGGCGAGGGCCCGGGCGAGCCCGGCGCGCGCCTGGCCGCCGTGCCGGTGCACGGCAGCTGGCCCGCCGCCGCCCCGCTGCCCACGGCCACCGTGCCCGACGCCCTGCAGGCCGCGCTGGACGCCAATGCCGCGCGCGCCTCGGCGGTCCCGCCCGGTGGCGCCACGCCGGCCAGCGCGCTGACCCTGGGCGCGGCCCTGCTGGGCGCGCTCATCGGCGGCCTCATCCTCAACCTCATGCCTTGCGTGTTCCCGGTGCTGGCCATCAAGGTGACGGGCTTCGCCCAACACGGTGGCGACGCGCGCGCCCACCGCGCCCATGGCCTGGCCTACACGGCGGGCGTGGTGCTGTCCTTCCTGGCGCTGGGCGGCCTGCTGCTGGCCCTGCGCGCGGCGGGCGAACAGCTCGGCTGGGGTTTCCAGCTGCAGAGCCCGGCCGTGGTGGCCGCGCTGGCCACGCTGTTCACCCTCATCGGCCTGAACCTCGCGGGCCTGTTCGAGTTCGGCAACGTGCTGCCCAGCCGCTTGGCCACGCTGCAGGCCCGCCACCCCACGGCCGACGCCTTCCTCACCGGCGTGCTGGCCACCGCCGTGGCCTCGCCCTGCACCGCGCCGTTCATGGGCGCCTCGCTGGGCCTGGCCATCGCCCTGCCGGCGCCGCAGGCCCTGGCGATCTTCGGTGTGCTGGGCCTGGGCATGGCCCTGCCCTACCTGCTGGCCAGCGCCGTGCCCGCCGTGGCGCGCGCCCTGCCGCGCCCGGGGCCCTGGATGCAGCGCTTCAAGCAGTTCATGGCCTTCCCCATGTTCGCCACCGTGGTCTGGCTGCTGTGGGTGCTGGGCCAGCAGAGCGGCATCGACGGCGCGGCCGCGCTGCTCATGCTGCTGGTGGCGCTGGCGCTGGCCATCTGGTCCCTGGGCCTGAGCGGCCGGGGGCGGGTGGTGATGGGCGGCCTGTCGCTGGCGGCGCTGCTGGCGCTGGCCGTGGGCATTGGCCCCAGCGTGCTGCGCGCACCCGAGGAAGCCGCCGCCGCGCGCACCGACACCGGAGTGGCCGGCCTGGCCTGGGAGGCCTGGAGCCCGCAGCGCCAGGCCGAGCTGCTGGCGCAGGGCCGTCCGGTGTTCGTGGACTTCACGGCGGCCTGGTGCGTCACCTGCCAGTACAACAAGCGCACCACGCTGGCCGATGCGCGCGTATTGGGCGACGCCGCCGGCAAGAACGTGGCGCTGCTGCGCGCCGATTGGACGCGCCGCGACCCCACGGTGACGCAGGCCCTGGCCGCGCTGGGCCGCAACGGCGTGCCGGTGTACGCGCTCCACAAAACCGGCCAGCCGGTGCAGGTGCTGACCGAGGTGCTGAGCGTGGACGAGGTCCGCGCGGCGCTGGCGGCGCTCTGAGCGCGGCGGACAGCCATTTTTGTGCCCCGGCGCTAGCCTTGCCGGCGTGCTCAGCGGTTTCGCTCGTCGACCTCGCACTGACGGCTGGCGTGGTCCGCGTTCTCCGGCCCACGCTCGCGGGCGCATACATCGGTAGGCCTGCGTTGCTTCATCAACACCGTGCCGGCGCTCAGCCTCTGTGGCAGCCGCGAATGGGGCCTGCGCCCGCGAACCCCACCATCCGTCGAGAGTGACACCCGAGCAGGCCAAGGACATCGGGGTCAGCGAAATCGGGGTCAGATTCCATTTGGCCAGCGATCAACGCTCGAAGGGTGTCCGGTCTTCTTTGGCCGGCCCGCGCGTTTCGGGGACGGCGGTGTGGGTGCCCGGGCGCAGGCCCCATTCGCGGCTGCCACAGAAGCTGAGCGCCGAAGCGGTGTTGATGAAACAACGCAGGCCTACCCAGGTGGTGGACCGCGAGCGTGGGCCGGAGAACGGGCACCCACACCGGCGGCCCATGCGAAGCAGAAGCAGAAGCAGAAGCAGAAGCAGAAGCAGAAGCAGAAGCAGAAGCAGAAGCAGAAGCAGAAGCACGAAGCAAAGAAGCAATAAAACGAGGGGCAAGGGGCAAGAACACCGGCCCCTCGGCCACCACGCCCCCAAGGGGATAATCCCCCGGCCCTTACATACCCCCGCCCGGCATCCAGAGACCCCATGCCCTTTGCCCCCCTGAAGAACGACAGCTTCCTGCGCGCCTGCCTGCGCCAGTCCACCGACCACACCCCCGTGTGGCTCATGCGCCAGGCCGGCCGCTACCTGCCCGAGTACCGCGCCACGCGCGCCCAGGCCGGCAGCTTCATGGGCCTGGCCACCAACGTCGACCACGCCACCGAGGTCACCCTGCAGCCGCTGGAACGCTACCCGCTCGACGCCGCCATCCTCTTCTCCGACATCCTCACCGTGCCCGACGCCATGGGCCTGGGCCTGTCCTTCGCGATCGGCGAAGGCCCCAAGTTCGAAAAAACCGTGCGCACCGAGGCCGACGTCGCCGCGCTGGCCGTGCCCGACATGGACAAGCTGCGCTACGTCTTCGACGCCGTCACCTCCATCCGCACGGCCCTGGACGGCCGCGTGCCCCTGATCGGCTTTTCCGGCAGCCCCTGGACCCTGGCCTGCTACATGGTCGAAGGCGGCGGCTCCGACGACTACCGCCTGGTCAAGTCGCTCATGTACTCGCGGCCCGACCTGATGCACCGCATCCTCGCCACCAACGCCGACGCCGTGGCCGTCTACCTGAACGCGCAAATCGAGGCCGGCGCGCAGGCGGTGATGATCTTCGACAGCTGGGGCGGCGTGCTCGCCGACGGCGCCTTCCAGGCCTTCAGCCTCGCCTACACGAAACGCGTGCTCTCGCAATTGAAGCGCGAGCACGAAGGCGCCACCATCCCGCGCATCGTCTTCACCAAAGGCGGCGGGCTGTGGCTGGACGACATGAAGTTGCTCGACTGCGAGGTGCTGGGCCTGGACTGGACCGTCTCGCTGGCCCGCGCGCGCGCGCAGGTGGGCGAAGGCCCCGGGGCCAAGGCCCTGCAAGGCAACATCGACCCCAACGTGCTGTTCGCCCCGCCCGCGGCCATCGAGGCCGAGGTGGTCAAGGTGCTGGAGAGCTTCGGCCGCCCGCACACGGGCCCGGGCACCGGCCCCACGCACATCTTCAACCTGGGCCACGGCATCAGCCAGCACACCCCGCCCGAGCACGTGAGCGCGCTGGTCGACACCGTGCATTCGCATTCGCGCCGGCTGCGCCAGACGGCCTGATGGCGCGGCGGAACACGCTCCCATTTCAGGAGTGCGACGACCGGCGGCCCCGTGTCATCAACCCGTCACCGCGGCCCGCATAGCACAAAAAAGGCCACAAAAAGCGCTTGACAGGCGCCAGTTATGCACAAAATTTGTGCTGCGGTGCGCCATCCCTCGCGGGGCCCGTGGGCCAGCGGCCCACCCCAGGGGTTGCTCCGTAAGTTATTGATTCATAAGCGCTTTGTCAGATGCCTTTTTTTGAGGCAGTTTAAGCAAAGCCTTGATTTGCAAGGGCTGCGGGCCGACACGGGCACACTATCAACAAAGTTATCCACAGAAGCGTTGGATATGTCCGCCAAGGCTTTCACATCAAGCACTTAGCGGCGATTTCGCCGACGAACGTGAGGAACTACCGCTAAACATGTGTCACTGGCCCGCCGTGGTCGTGGCCACCCCCGCGCACAGCGGGGTGGGCGACGCCCTGAGCTACCGCAGCGAACGCGCCCTGGCGCCCGGCACGCTGGTGCGCGTGCCCCTGGGCGCGCGCGAGGTCCTGGGCATCGTGTGGCGCAACGACGACGCGCCGCCCGAGGGCCTCGCCGAGGGACAGGCGCGCGAGGTGGCCCAGGTGCTGGACGCCCTGCCCCCGCTGGACGCCGCCTGGCGAGACCTGGTGGGCTTCGCGGCGCGCTACTACCAGCGGGCCCTGGGCGAGGTGGCCCTGGCCGCGCTGCCGCCGCCGCTGCGTGATCTGGACCCCACGCAGCTGGCGCGCCGGCTCAAGCGCCCCGCGCGCGCCGCGCCGGCCGCCGTGGACCCCGACAGCGCCCGCACGCTCACGCCCGAGCAGGCCGCCGCGCTGGAGGCCCTGGCCGCCGCCGACACCGCCCCCGCCCTGCTGTTCGGCGCCACCGGCAGCGGCAAGACCGAGGTCTACCTGCAGGCCACCGCGCGCACCCTGGCGGCGGACGCCGACGCCCAGGCCCTGATCCTGGTGCCCGAGATCAACCTCACGCCCCAGCTGGAGGCGCGTTTCCGCGCCCGCTTCGGCGACGAGGCCGTGGTCTGCCTGCACAGTGGCATGACACCCGCGCAGCGCCTGGCGGCCTGGATCGCCGCGCACACCGGGCGTGCGCGCATCGTGCTGGGCACGCGGCTGGCGGTGTTCGCCAGCCTGCCCGGCCTGCGGCTGGTCGTGGTCGACGAGGAGCACGACCCCAGCTACAAGAGCCAGGACGGCGCGCGCTACTCGGCGCGCGACCTCGCCATCTACCGCGGCAAATTGCAGAACGCGCGCGTGCTGCTGGGCTCGGCCACGCCCTCGCTGGAGAGCTGGCACGCCAGCGAGCAGGGCCGCTACCGGCGCCTGGCCATGGCCGCGCGCATCGGCGGTGGCGCGCTGCCGCGCCTGCGCCTGGTCGACATGAACCACCAGCCCAAGGGCGCGCTGATCGCGCCGCCGCTGCTGGCGGCCATGGGTGAGCGCATCGTGCGCGGCGAGCAGTGCCTGGTGCTGATCAACCGGCGCGGCTACGCGCCCGTGCTCGCCTGCCACGCCTGCGGCTGGAAAAGCGGCTGCCCCCACTGCAGCGCCTACCGCGTCTTCCACAAGCTGGACCGCACCCTGCGCTGCCACCACTGCGGCTTCACCCAGCGCGTGCCGCGCGCCTGCCCGGACTGCGGCAACCTCGACATCGAGCCCGTGGGCCGCGGCACCGAGCAGGTGGAGGAGCAACTCGCCGGCCTGCTGGCGGACGTGAAGCGCCCCGATGGCGGCCCGGTGCGCGTGGCTCGCATGGACGCCGACACTACCAAGGCCAAGGGCAGCCTGGAGGCGCAGCTGGCCGCCCTGCACGCGGGCGAGGTCGACGTGCTGGTGGGCACGCAGATGATCGCCAAGGGACACGACTTCCGCCGCATCACGCTGGTGGCCGCCGTGCAGCCCGACGCCGCGCTGTTCGCCGCCGACCACCGCGCGCCCGAGCGCCTGTTCGCGCTGCTGATGCAGGCCGGCGGGCGCGCCGGGCGCGACGCCGCGCACAGCGGCGCGGCCGAGCTCTGGGTGCAGACCTGGAACCCCGAACACCCGCTGTTCGCGCACCTGCGCACGCACGACTTCGCCGCCTTCGCCAGCGGCGAGCTGGCCGAGCGCGAGGCGGCCGGCATGCCGCCCTTCGCGCACCAGGCGCTGCTGCGCGCCGATGCGCGCACGCAGGAGGCCGCGCAGGCCTTCCTGAACGCGGCCGCCGCCGCCACGCAGGACCTGCCGCACCGCGAGGCGGTGACCCTGTTCCCGGCGGTGCCGCTCACCATCCAGCGCGTGGCCAATGTGGAGCGCGCGCAGCTGCTGGTGGAAAGCCCGTCGCGCGCCGCGCTGCAGCGCTTCCTGGCCGCCTGGCAACCGGTGCTGCTGCAATGCCGCGGCCTGCCCGAGGCACGCGGCCTGATCCGCTTCGCGGTGGACGTGGACCCGCTGTCCCTATGAGCGCCGCCGGGCCGTTCCCAAGGCGCTCGGCCTCGGCGCGCGCGGCGCGCAGGGGCGTCCTATGAGCCGCTGATGACCTCCAGCGGCGCGATAGCGCACAGGGCCTCCACCGTCATCACCACGTCGCGGATCTTGAACGGCTGCAGCAGCAGCCGGCGGATGCCCAGGGCCTTGAGGCGGCGCACCGTGTCGGCGTCGGCGCTGGCGGTCATCACGGACACGGGCATCTCCGGCCGCGCCTCGCGCAGCCGCTCGATCAGGGCCACCGCGGCCTCGCCCTCGGCCAGCGACAGCAGCAGCGCGTCCATGCGCTGGGCCTGCAGCATCTGCTGTCCGATGGCCAGGCTGGCGGCCTGGTGCACTTGCGCCAGGTCCAGGCCGCGGCAGACACTGGCCACGGTGCTGCGCACCATGTTGTCGGGCTCGACCAGCAGCAGCTGCGGCAGGTTGCCCTGCACGGAGGTGACGGTCATGAGGCGACCTCCTCGCGGCGCACCAGCTCTTCGACCACGAGGTCGCGCAGCGAGCACAGGATGGCCAGGCCCACGCGGTCGATCTGGCGCGGCCGGCGGTCCATGAGGCACAGCGCCCCCAGCGCCATGCCGTACGGCATGCGCAACACGGCGCCGGCATAGAAGCGCACCCAGGGTGGCCCGTTCACCATCGGGTTGTCGCGAAAGCGCGGGTCTTTCAGCGCGTCGGGCACCACCAGCGTCTGCCGCTCCAGGATGGCGTGGCCACAGAAGGAGAGGTCGCGCGGCGTTTCGGCCGCCTCGAAGCCGAAGCTGGACTTGGCCCACTGCCGGTCGCGATCGACCAGCGAGACGCTGGCCATCGGCACCTCGAACTCGCTCATGGCGAAGCGCGTGATGCGGTCAAAACGTTCTTCGGGCGGCGTGTCGAGAATGAGGAGTTCGCGCAAGGCCTTCAGGCGCGCATCCTCGTCGGCGGGAACCGGCGCAGCGATCATCTGGGGTCTCCTGGGCGAACCGTCGCCCGAGCCCTCTGTATCGACAGCATGCCTACCTTCTGAAGCCTCCTTTTGATGCTTTCGTTGTGAAAAGGTAAGCCGAAAGAAGGAAACCCCGCGGGCGCCAGGCACCCGCGGGGCTTCAGGAACGCACCGACAGGCGCGCGCTCAGGCCAGGTCGAAACGGTCCAGGTTCATCACCTTGACCCAGGCGGCCACGAAGTCCTTGACGAACTTGTCCTTGCCGTCGGCGCTGGCGTAGACCTCGGCCAGGGCGCGCAGCACCGAGTGCGAGCCGAACACCAGGTCGACGCGGCTGCCGGTCCACTTCACCGCGCCCGTCTTGCGGTCGCGGCCCTCGAAGTGCTCACCCGCCGGCCCCCAGGCCGTGGCCATGTCGAGCAGGTTGACGAAGAAGTCGTTCGTCAGCGTGCCCGGCCTGGCGGTGAACACCCCGAGCTTGCCGCCGTCGAAGTTGGCGCCCAGCACGCGCAGGCCGCCGACCAGCGCCGTCATCTCCGGCGCGGTGAGCGTGAGCAGCTGGGCCTTGTCGACCAGCAGGTGCTCGGCCGGCACCTCGGAGCGGGCCTTGAGGTAGTTGCGGAAGCCGTCGGCGAACGGCTCCAGGTACGAGAAAGACTCGACGTCGGTCTGCTCGGCCGTGGCGTCCACCCGGCCCGGCGCGAAGGGCACCTCCAGCGGGGTGCCGGCGGCCTTGGCGGCCAGCTCGATGCCCACGCCGCCGGCCAGCACGATCACGTCGGCCAGCGAGAGCTTGCCGCTGGCTTTCTGGATGGCCTCCAGCCGGGGCAGGGTCTTGGCCGCGACGGCGTTGACGGCCCAGTCCTTCTGCGGCGCCAGGCGGATGCGCGCGCCGTTGGCGCCGCCGCGCTTGTCACCGCCGCGGAAGGTGGAGGCCGAGGCCCAGGCCGTGGCCACCAGGTCGGACACGGGAATGCCCGCGGCGGCGATCTTGGCCTTGGCGTCGGCGATGTCGGCCGCCGTGGGCTTGTGCGTGGGCGCTGGCAGCGGGTCCTGCCAGATCAGGTCTTCCTTCGGCACCTCGGGGCCCAGGTAGCGCGACTTCGGTCCCAGGTCACGGTGCGTCAGCTTGAACCAGGCGCGCGCGTAGGCGTCGGCGAAGGCCTGCGGGTCGTTGAGGAACCTGCGCGAGATCTTCTCGTAGGCCGGGTCGAAGCGCAGCGACAGGTCGGTCGTCAGCATGGTGGGCTTGCGCTTGGGCGAGTCGGGCGTGGGGCCGGGGATGATGGCCTCGGCGTCCTTGGCCTCCCACTGGATGGCGCCGGCCGGGCTCTTGGTCTTCACCCACTCGTACTTGAAGAGGAACTGGAAGAAGTCGTTGCTCCAGCGCACCGGGGTGCTGGTCCAGGTGACCTCCAGCCCCGAGGTGATGGTGTCCTTGCCCTTGCCGGTGCCGAACTTGTTCTCCCAGCCGAAGCCCTGGGCCTCCAGCGCGGCGGCCTCGGGCTCGAGCCCGACGTTGCTGGCCGGTCCCGCGCCGTGGGTCTTGCCCAGCGTGTGGCCGCCGGCGATCAGCGCCACGGTTTCCTCGTCGTCCATGGCCATGCGCTTGAAGGTCTCGCGGATGTCCTTGGCCGCCGCGAGCGGGTCGCCGTTACCGTCCGGGCCCTCGGGGTTGACGTAGATCAGGCCCATCTGCACGGCGCCCAGCGGGTTCTCCAGGTCGCGCTCGCCGGGCTTGTTGTGCGCGTAGCGGCTGTTGGGCGTGTTGCTGCCGGCCAGCCAGGTGGTCTCCTTGCCCCAGTACACGTCCTGATCGGGCTCCCACACGTCCTCGCGGCCGGCGGCGAAACCGAAGGTGCGGAAACCCGAGTTCTCCAGAGCCACGTTGCCGGCCAGGACCATCAGGTCACCCCAGGAGATCTTCTGGCCGTACTTCTGCTTGATGGGCCACAGCAGGCGGCGGGCCTTGTCCAGGCTGACGTTGTCGGGCCAGGAGTTCAGCGGCGCGAAGCGCTGCTGGCCGCGCCCGGCGCCGCCACGGCCGTCGCCCACACGGTAGGTGCCGGCGGCGTGCCAGGCCATGCGCACCATCAGGCCGGCGTAGTTGCCGAAGTCGGCCGGCCACCAGTCCTGCGAGTCCGTCATCAGCTGGTTGAGATCGGCCTTGAGGGCCTTGTAGTCGAGCTTCTTGAATTCCTCGGCGTAGTTGAAGGCGGCGCCCAAGGGGTTGGACCGGTTGGAGTGCTGGTTCAGCAGGTCCAGGCGCAGCTGGTTGGGCCACCAGTCCTTGTTGGACGTGCCGCCGCCAGCGGCGGGGTGGAAGGGGCACTTGGCTTCTGACATCGTGGTCTCCTGGTGGGGGTTGGTGTGGGTCGCGCGGGGCGGCGGTGAGCTCAGTGCGCCAGGGGGAGGCAGGCGAGGCGCTCGATCCATTGCGCGAAGGCGCTGCCTGGCGAAGGGGTGGTGCTCATGGTGCAACTCCTCGATGCGACCGACGCATTCTGGTCAGGCCGTCGGGCCAAGTCCACCCAATAGATTGAATGTTATCGATAGCTCATGACTATCGGTAAGCACCTCCCGCCCGGAATGCCCCAGGCCGGGTCCCCAATCGCTCAGCCCCGCCGGGCGCAGCACGGCGGGCGTCCCGTGAGCGCCGCTTCAGGTCAGCAGCGTGACGGCGCCCGAGAAGGTGAGGAAGGCCGCCGCGGTGGTGACCAGGATGATGCGGGCGATGCGCCCGTTGTCGGCGCCGAAGCGCTCGGCCAGCAGCGAGACGTTGCTGGCGCTGGGCAGGGCCGCGGTGAGCACCATCACCGTGAGCGCGGCCGTGGACAGGCCCAGGCCCAGGCGGATCGCCACCAGGCCCGTGCCCAGCACCAGCAGCGGGTGCACAACGAGCTTCATCACCGCCACCGGCAGGTAGTCGCTGATGGGCATGGGGTGATTGGCCGTCATCTGCGCGCGCGCCAGCACGGCGCCGATGGTGAACAGCGCCACCGGCGAGGCCGCGTCGGCCAGCAGCCAGACGGTCTTCTCCACCGGCACCGGCAGGCGGAAGGCCCAGGCCGAGGCCACGCCGCCCAGGCCGATGGCCCAGGGCATGGGGTTGGTGAGCACGCCGCGCAGCGCCTTGCGCGCGGCGCCGAACACGGCGGCGCGGCCGCTGCCGCCGGCCCCGTCGAGGCGCGACAGCGCGATGCACAGCGAACTGGTGACCACCATGTCCACCACCATGGTGAGGATCACCGTGCCGGCGGCCGTATCGCCCAGCAGGGCCACGATGAGGGGCACGCCCATGAAGCCCGAGTTGGGAAAGGCCGCCACCAGCGCGCCGAAGGCGGCGTCGTTCCAGCGGATGCGCGGGTTCAGCGTGAAGGCGATGGTGGCCGCCACCACCACCAGCCCGCACAGCAGGTACAGGCCGGCGACGCGGGCGTCGAGCAGCTGCGCGATCGGCGTGGTGGAGCCGAAGCGGTACAGCATGCAGGGCAGCGCGAAGAACAGCACGAAGCCGTTGAGCCCGGGAATGGCCTCCAGCGGCAGCAGGCGCCGCCGCGCGGCCAGGTAGCCGGCGAGCACGAGCGCGAAGAAGGGGAAGGTGACCAGCAGGACGTGCAGCACGGGCGGGATTGTGTCAGCCCATCGGCGGGCCGCGGATGGTGCTGACCCGGGCGCGACACCCCCGGCCGCTATGATCCCCCGCTTTGCCTCGCTGCCTCCCATGTCCGCCGGTCTGAACCTCGCCCAGCTTGAAGCCGTGAACCACCTGGGCGGGCCCTGTCTGGTGCTGGCGGGGGCCGGGTCGGGCAAGACGCGCGTGATCACGCACAAGATCGCGCGGCTGATCCAGGCCGGGCTGGAGGCCAACCGCATCGCGGCCATCACCTTCACCAACAAGGCCGCGGCCGAGATGCGCGAGCGCGCCGGCCACCTGGTGGGGCGCGAGGCCAAGAAGGTGCTGGTGTGCACCTTCCACGCCCTGGGCGTGCGCCTGCTGCGCGAGGACGGCGAGGTGCTGGGCCTGAAGAAGCAGTTCAGCATCCTCGACACCGACGACATCACCAGCCTGCTCAAGGACTGCGGCACCACCACCGACGCCGCCACCGCGCGCCAGTGGCAGTGGACCATCAGCGCCTGGAAGAGCGCCGGCCTGAACGGCGCCGCCGCGCTGGCCCAGGCGCGCGACGAGCACGAGCGCACCACGGCGCTGATCATGCAGCGCTACGAGGAGCGCCTGGTGGCCTACCAGGCGGTGGACTTCGACGACCTCATCGCCCTGCCGCTCAAGCTGCTGGGCGAGCACGCCGAGGTGCGCGAGAAGTGGCAGAAGAAGATGGGCCACGTGCTGGTGGACGAGTACCAGGACACCAACGCCACGCAGTACGAGCTGCTCAAGCTGCTGGTGGGCGAGCGCGCGCGCTTCACCGCCGTGGGCGACGACGACCAGTCCATCTACGGCTGGCGCGGCGCCACGCTGGACAACCTCAAGCGCCTGCCGCAGGACTTCCCCGAGCTCAAGGTCATCAAGCTGGAGCAGAACTACCGCTCCACCAGCGCCATCCTGCGCGCGGCCAACAACGTCATCGGCCCCAACCCCAAGCTCTTCCCCAAGACGCTGTGGAGCGAACTGGGCGAGGGCGAGCCGGTGCGCGTGGTGGACGCCGACAACGAGGAGCACGAGGCCGAGCGCGCGGTGGCGCGCATCCAGAGCCTGCGCGCCAACTCCCCCCACAAGGAGTGGCGCGACTTCGCCATCCTCTACCGCGCCAACCACCAGGCGCGCACCTTCGAGCAGTCATTGCGCAAGGCGCAGATCCCCTACAAGGTGTCGGGCGGCCAGAGCTTCTTCGACAAGGCCGAGATCCGCGACCTCTGCGCCTGGCTGCGCCTGCTCACCAACAACAACGACGACCCGGCCTTCCTGCGCTCGGCCACCACGCCCAAGCGCGGCATCGGCCACACCACGCTGCAGCAGCTGGGCAACTTCGCCACGCAGTACAAGCTGAGCCTGTTCGAGGCCCTGTTCTCGCACTCGCTGCCCAGCGCGGTGTCCAACCGCGCCATCGGCGCGCTGCACGAGTTCGGCCGCCAGGTGAACGACCTGGAGTACCGCGCGCGGCACACCGTCGGGCACGAGGCCGCCAAGGCCTTCCTCACCGAATGGCTCAAGGACATCGGCTACGAGCAGCACCTGTACGACAACGAGGACAACGAGAAGGTGGCCGCCGCGCGCTGGACCAACGTGATGGAGTTCTGCGACTGGGTGGCCGGGCGCTGCGGCGGAAAGGTCGAGGACGAGGCCGGCGCCACCACCGAGACCGAACGCAAGACCCTGCTCGAGGTCGTGCAGACCATCGCCCTGATCTCCACCCTGTCCGAGCGCGAGCAGGACCAGAACGTGGTGACGCTGTCCACCCTGCACGCGTCCAAGGGCCTGGAATGGCCGCACGTGACGCTGGCCGGCGTGAACGAAGGCCTGCTGCCCTTCAAGGTGGACGACGACGAGCTGAGCGGCGAGGTGCAGCAGCAGCGCATCCAGGAGGAGCGCCGGCTGATGTACGTGGGCATCACGCGCGCGCAGCGCACGCTGGCCGTGAGCTGGCTCAAGCGCCGCAAGAAGGGCCGCGAGAGCGTGCCCGGCGCGGCCAGCCGCTTCATCGCCGAGATGGCGCTGGACAAGGCCACCGTGAAGGAAGACCCGCGCGAAAAGCTCAAGGCCCTGCGCGCGGAGTTCGCCAAGCGCGCGCAGGACGGCAGCGCCGAACAGAAGGCGACGGCCTGATGCGGCGCGCGCTGACCACCCTCGCGCTGGGCCTGCTGCCGGCCTGGGCGACCGCGCAGGCCCCGGCCACCTGCACCGTGCCCGACCAGTTGCCGCCGGCGCGCCTGAGCGGCGAGTGGAGCGCCCACTTCTGGGACGAGGGCGGATCGCCCGAGCGCCCGCGCGACAGCGGCGTGCTGCACCTGGAGCGCCACCCCGAATACGCAGGCAGCGTGCGCGGGGAGCTGCGGCGCGGCACCGGCGAGCGGGTGCGCCGCTCCATCGTGTCGGGCGACGTCACCGACGGCGAGTTCCACTTCGACGAGTCCGACGACGGCGTCGGCATGGCGGCGGTGTGGAGCGGCGTGGCCGAGGACTGCGGCGGACGCCTCATCATCACCGGCACGCGCCGCCCCAGCGAGACCGCCCGCGCGCCCGAGCCGGCGCTGCGGTTCCGGCTGGAAAAGGCCCCAGGCTGGCGCTGATGCGTCGGGCCGCCTCAGGCGGCCCGCCACATCAGACCACGCCCTGCGCCAGCATGGCGTCGGCCACCTTCACGAAGCCGGCGATGTTGGCGCCGTCGATGTAGCTCACGCGGCCATCGGCGCGGCGGCCGTGCCGCACGCAGGCCGTGTGGATGCCCTGCATGATCTGCAGCAGGCGGCCGTCGACCTCCTCGCGCGGCCAGGACAGGCGCAGCGCGTTCTGGCTCATCTCCAGGCCCGAGGTGGCCACGCCACCCGCGTTGCTGGCCTTGCCCGGCGCGAACAGCACGCCCGCGGCCTCGAAGGCGGTGGCCGCGGCGATGGTCGAGGGCATGTTGGCGCCCTCGGCCACGCACTTCACGCCGTTGGCGATCAGCGTGGCGGCGTCGTGCTCGTCCAGCTCGTTCTGCGTGGCGCAGGGCAGGGCCACGTCCACCGGCACGTGCCAGGGGCGCTTGCCGGCCTCGAAGTGCGCGCCGGTGCGCTCGGCGTAGTCGCTGACGCGGCCGAAGTGGTGGTTCTTCACGTCCATCAGCACGGCCAGCTTGTCGGGCGAGAAGCCGTCCTCGTCGACGATGGTGCCGCTGGAGTCGGACACGGTGACCACCTTGGCGCCCAGGGCCATGGCCTTCTCCACCGCGTACTGGGCCACGTTGCCCGAGCCCGACACCGACACGCGCATGCCCTGGAAGGACATGCCCTTGGTCTTGAGCATTTCCTCGGCGAAGTACACCGTGCCGTAGCCCGTGGCCTCGGGGCGGATCAGCGAGCCGCCGTAGCTCAGGCCCTTGCCGGTGAACACGCAGTCGGCGCGGTTGCTGAGCTTCTTGGCCATGCCGGCCATGAAGCCCACCTCGCGCCCGCCCACGCCGATGTCGCCGGCGGGCACGTCGGTGTCCGAGCCGACGTGGCGGAACAGCTCGCTCACGAAGGCCTGGCAGAAGCGCATCACCTCGCCCGGGCTGCGGCCCTTGGGATCGAAGTCGGAGCCGCCCTTGCCGCCGCCCATGGGCAGGGTGGTGAGCGCGTTCTTGAAGGTCTGCTCGAAGGCCAGGAACTTCAGCACCGACAGGTTGACCGAGGGGTGGAAGCGCAGGCCACCCTTGTACGGGCCAATGGCCATGCTGTGCTGGATGCGGTAGCCGCGGTTGACCTGCACCTGGCCGTGGTCGTCGACCCAGGACACGCGAAACATCACCACCCGCTCGGGCTCCACCAGGCGTTCCAGCAAGCTGTGCTCGGCGTATTTGGGGTGCTGGGCGATGAAGGGCCATAGGCTCTCCATCACCTCGGTCACGGCCTGAAGGAACTCAGGCTGGCCAGGGTTGCGCTCGGCGACGGTGTGCAGGAACTGCTCGGCGGACGTGTACTTCACGGTGATTCCAAAATGGTGCGTTGGATAGAAAAACGCACCATTTTGCATTGGCTGCGCCCCCCGCCCGGAGGGGCCAAGCCCCCGGGAGGGCACCAGAGGCGCCGAATCTGGTGCATTCACCCCCCTTGGCGGGCCAGCGGGCCAGCCCCCTTGCCCACCCAACAGGCAGCCGGCGGCTACCTCGCCGGCGCCCGCCGGGGCGCCCCACCGCGCTGGCGCAGCAGCGCCAGGAAAGCCGCCCCCGCTGGAGACAGCGACTGCCCCTTGCGCTGGTAGACGAAGTACTCGCGCTGCACCGCCGGTCCGCGCAGCGGCACGAAGCGCACGCCGAAGTTGTCGGCGAAGGAGCGCGCGTACTCGGGCGCCACCAGCACGCCCCGGCCGTGCCCGGCCAGCGCCAGCGCGGTGGTGAGAAAGCCGACGTCGCTCACCGTGTTGAGCGCGAAGTCGTGGCCGTGCGCGTGCAGCCGGCGCTCCAGGTAGCGGTTGAACTCGTTGGAATAGCCGATCCAGCGCTCCTCGCGCAGATCCTTCCACGGCACGCTCGCGCGCCCGTAGGCCGGGTGCCCCTGGGGACAGACGAAGCGCAGCGGCACGTTCATGAGGAAGCTGCGCGTCACGTCGTCGCCGCTCGGGCGGTCGGGGCCGATGCCCAGCTCCACCGCGCCGTGGCGCACGGTGTCCACCACGTCGTCGGCCACCGCGTCCTTCAGGCGCACGCTGATCTGCGGGTGCTGCTCGCCAAACTCGCCGAGGATGGAGGCGACCCAGGTGCAGGCCATCATCTGCGAGGTGGCCACGCGCAGGAAACCGCGCCGCAGCGCGCGGATCTCGGAGGCGCCGTCCACCACCTGGCGCACGTCTTCCAGGATGCGCTGCGCCAGCGGCAGCAGGTTGCGCCCCGCCTCGGTGAGCGTGATGGCCGTGCGGCCCCGGTCGAACAGCTGCAGGTGCAGTTCCTGTTCGAGCTGCTGCACCAGCATGCTCACCGCCGACTGCGTGAGGTTGAGCTGGCGCGCCGCGCCGGTGAAGCTGCCGCTGTGCGTGACGGCGGCGAAGGCGCGCATCTGGCGCAGGCTGATGTTCATGGCGTGCCCCGCGATCGATGCCGGTGCATCCGCCGCGCGCGTGCACCACCATCAGGTTTCATGATTGATCTATCAAAACAATTCGCTTGGTTGATGGTAAGCCCGTTCCTAGAATGCCCGGCACCGTCCCATCTCCCTGTCGATTCTTCTCCCCTGATTCCATGCACATCGCCGTCATAGGCACCGGCATCGTGGGCGCTTGCAGCGCTGCCTGGCTGCAGCGCGACGGCCACCAGATCACCTTCGTCGACCCGCTCGAGCCGGGCGAGGCCTGCTCCTTCGGCAACGCGGGCTCGCTCTCGCCCAGCGCCTGCCTGCCCGTGGGCATGCCGGGCATGTGGCGCAAGGTGCCCAAGTGGCTGCTCGACCCGCTGGGCCCGCTGACCGTGCGCACCGGCTACCTGCCGCGCGTGCTGCCCTGGCTGGTGCAGATGCTGCGCCACTCCACGCCGCAGGAGGTCACGCGCATCGCCACCGCGCTGCAGACCCTGCTGCGCCCCATCTTCGATTGCTACGGCCCGCTGCTGGACCACGCGCACGCCAACGAACTGGTGCGCCGCACCGGCTGCCTCTACGTCTACTCCTCGCGCGAGGCCGCGGCGCAGTGGAAATGGGGCATGGACCTGCGCCGCTCGCTGGGCGTGAACCTGGTCGACGTGGAACGCGAGGAACTCGAAGAGCTCGAGCCCGACCTGAAAGGCCAGTTCCGCTTCGGCATCCTGGCGCCCGACAACGGCTCCACGCTGGACCCCTCGCAGCTGGTGAAGGCGCTGGTCCGCCAGGCCCTGCGCGACGGCGCGCGCCACGACCACCGCTCGGTCATTGGCTTCGAGCGCGAGGGCCGGCGCGTGACCGGCCTGCGCTTGGACAGCGGCGAGCCGCTGGCGGTGGACGGCGTGGTGATTGCGGCCGGCGCCTGGTCCGGCGCGCTCGCGGCGCAGCTCGGCGACCGCGTGCCGCTGGAGACCCAGCGCGGCTACCACGTCACGGTGCGCAGCTCCAACCTGAAGCTGCGCCACACGGTAATGGCCTCCGAAGCCAACCTCATGATCAACCCCATGGCCATGGGCCTGCGCCTGGCCGGCACGGTGGAGTTCGCCGGCCTAAAACCCGCGCCCAACTACGAACGCGCGCAGGCCCTGCTGCGCCAGGGCCTGCGCCTGTTCCCTCACCTCGACACCTCCGAGGTGACGCAGTGGATGGGCCACCGCCCCTGCATGCCCGACAGCCTGCCGGTGATCGACCGCAGCCGCGGCGCGGACAACGCCTGGATGGCCTTCGGCCATGGCCACATGGGCATGTGCATGGGCGCCACCACCGGCCGCGAAGTCGCGCACCTGGTGGCCGGCCGCGCCACGCAGGTGGACCTGGCGCCCTTTCGCGCGTCCCGCTTCCGTTGAGGACGGCCATGAACACGCAGTGGGCCATCGGCGTGGACATGGGGGGCACCTTCATCGACGTGGTCGCCTGCTCCAGCGACGGCGAGCTGCGCGCGCTCAAGCACCCGCGCGAAGCGGGTGAGCTGGTTCAGCCCATCCTGGGCGCGGTGCAGCGCCTGCTGGACGAACAGAAGATCGCGCCCGCGCAGGTGGCGCGCCTGGTGCACGGCTCCACCGTGGTCACCAACCTGCTGCTCGAACAGGACGCCGGCCCGGTGGCCGTGCTCACCAACGCCGGCCTGCGCGACGTGCTCGCGCTCGCGCGCCAGGACCGCCGCGACCTCTACACCCCGGTGGTGGCGCCGCCCACGCCCGAGCGCCGGCTGTTCCCCACCGAGCTGCGCTTCGAGATCCGCGGCCGCATCGGCGCGCGCGGCGAAGAGGTCGAGGCGCCGGACCGCGAGCAGGTGATGGCGATCGCGCACCAGCTGCGCGCGCGCGGCATCGCCTCGGTGGCGGTGTGCCTGTTGTTCGCCCACCTGCGGCCCGTGCACGAACAGCAGGTGCGCGACTGGCTGCTGCAGGCCGAGCCCGACCTGCTGGTCTCGGTCTCCAGCGAGGTCGACCCCAAGCCGCGCGAGTTCGAACGTTTCCTGGTCACGGCCTTCGACGCCTACAGCAAGCCCCTGGTGCAGCGCTACCTGCGCACGCTGGGCGAGGCGCTGCGCGAGCGCGGCCTGCCCGAGCCCGCGCTGATGCGCTCGGAGGGCGGCATCGCGCCCTGGCCCGAGGCCGCCTCGCGCCCCATCGGCCTGGCCATGTCGGGCCCCTGCGCGGCCCTGCAAGGCGTGGCCGCGAGCCTGCCCGCCGACGAACCGCGCGTGGTGATGTCCGTGGACGTGGGCGGCACCAGCACCGACATCGGCCTGCTCGACGGCGGCCGGCCGCTGTTCAGCGATGCGCTGCTGTGCGGCGATCTCACGCTGCGCCTGCGCTGCGCCGACGTGGAGTCCCTGCCCATCGGCGGCGGCAGCCTGGCCACGGTGAACGCGGGCGGTGGCCTGCGGCTGGGCCCGCGCTCCCAGGGCGCCTCGCCCGGCCCCGCGGCCTACGGCCTGGGCGGCACCGAGGCCACGCTGACCGACGCCCTGGTGCTGCTGGGCCGCCTGCCCGAGCGGCTGTCGGGCGGCGTGGCGCTGGACGCGGCGCGCGCGCGCGCCGCGATTCAGAAGGACGTGGCCGCGCCACTGGGCCTGGACGCGCAGGACGCCGCGCGCGCCATCGTCGCCACCGCCGCCACCGCCATGGCCGAGAGCGTGAAGATGCGCGCCTTCCAGCGCGACATCCACCCCGCCGACTGCGAGCTGGTGGCCGCCGGCGGCGGCGGCGCCCAGCACGTGGCCGAGGTGGCCGAGCTCGCGGGCGTGCCGCGCGTGCGCGTGATCCCCCACGCCGGCGTGATCGCCGCGCTGGGCCTGCTGGCCTCGCCGCCCACGCGCACGCTGGAATGGTCCTGCGCGCTGGCGCTCGACCACGAGGGCCTCGGCGCGCTGAGCGAACGCCGCGAGGCGCTGCACCGCTCGGTGCGCGAGGGCACACCGTGCTGGAGCCTGGAGCTGCTGATCGTGGGCCAGGGCAACCCGGTGGAAGTGCCCTGGGACACCGGCGACGACCTGGCCACGCTGCGCGCGCGCTTCGCCGAGCGCTACGAGTCCCTGCGCGGCCAGCTGCCTGCGCGCTTCGAGGTGCAAGCCCTGCTGCTGCGCGGCGTGTTTGAACAAACCCTGCCCCAGCCCGGCGTGAGCGCCCGGCACCTGCGCCCCGATCCCGCGCTGTGGGCCGGCTGCCCGGCCGAGGGCCTGGGCCCGCGCGCGCTGTTCGCCGCCACCACCACGGTGTGGGTGCCCGCGGGCTGGCGCTGGGCGCTGGTGGCCGACGGCGCGCTGCTGCTGTCGCGCGACGGGGCCCGGGAGCCCAGGGCATGAACCACGAGCACCTGATCCTCATGGAGCCCGTTCGGCTGGCGCTGCAGGGCATCGCCGACCGCATGCAGAGCCGCATGATGCGCGCGGCCTATTCCTCCATCGCGCGCGAGGGCGGCGACTGCGCGGCCGCGGTCTTCCTGCCCGACGGCCGCCTGCTCGCGCAGGCGCGCTCGCTGCCGCTGCTGCTGGGCTCGCTCATTCCGGCGGTCGCGGGCCTGCTCCGGCGCTGCCCCGTCGAGGCCATGGCCGACGGCGACGCCTGGCTGATGAACGACCCCTGGTCGGGCGGCACGCACCTGCCCGACCTGATCGTGGTGCGGCCGGTGTTCGGCGGCGGCGCGGTGGTCGCGCTGGCCGCGGCCATCCTGCACCACCAGGACGTGGGCGGCGTGGCGGCCGGCTCCATCCCGCCCGACGCGACCGAGATCTACCAGGAAGGCCTGCGCATACCGCCGGTGCGCTGGCGCGTGGCCGGCGCGCCCGACCCGCACATCGAGGCCCTGCTCAGCGCCAACAGCCGCACGCCCGGCAACCTGCTGGGCGACCTGAACGCGCAGTGGTCGGCCGTGAGCCTGGGCGCCGAGGAAACCGCCGCGCTGCGCGCGCGCACCGGCGCGGCCTTCGAGGCCGTGTGCGAGGCCCTGCTCGCGCAGTCCGAGCGCCTGACGCGCGAGGCCCTGCGCGCCGCGCCCGATGGCGAATGGCACTGGCGGGACCAGCTCGACGGCGACGGCATCAGCGACACGCCGGTGCGCATCGCGGTCGCCCTGCGCAAGCGGGGCGACACCCTGCACATCGACTTCACCGGCTCCTCGCCACAGACGCGCGGGCCGGTGAACGCCTCGCCCTCCAGCATGGTGTCGGCCATCCTGTTCTTCATGCGCTCGCTGGCGCCGCAGGCGCCCAACAATGCCGGCTGCCTGGTGCCAGCCAGCTGGGTGCTGCCCGAGGGCAGCGTGGTCAACCCGCGCCTGCCAGCCGCGGTGAACGCGCGCACCGCCACGCTCAAGCTGGCCTGCAACGCCCTGCTCGGCGCCTGGTCCTCGGGCGCGGCGCGCGAGCCCATGGCCGCCAACGCCGGCGTGGCCACGGTGCTCTCGCTCGGCGGCGCGCGCGCCGACGGTCAGCGCTGGCTGTTCACCGAGATCATCGCCAGCGGCGCCGGCGCCAGTGCGCGCGGCGACGGCACCAGCGGCGTGTCCACCGACGTGGGCAACGCGCGCAACACGCCGCTCGAGGTGATCGAGTCGGAAGCGCCCGTGCGCGTGCACTGCTACGCGGTCCGCGAGGGATCGGGCGGCGCGGGCCGCTTCTGCGGCGGCCATGGCGTGCGCCGGGTGTATGAATTGCTGGAAGGCCATGGCAGCGTCTCCTACCGGGGCGAGCGCCATGTCAGCCGTGCGCGCGGCAGCGAAGGGGGCGGCGACGGCGCGCCCTCGGCCGCGCGCATCGAAAGAACCGATGGACGCGTCGACGTGCTGCCCGCGAGGGCGCGCGTCGACTGGTCCGCGGGAGACAGGCTCGTCATAGAAACGGCCGGAGGAGGCGCATGGGGCGAGGCCATGCCACGCCAATGAACCCACCCACTTGAAAGAGAGATCCCCGATGAAACGTTTCGCCCTCAACCGCAGAACCCTGGTCAGCGCGCTGGCCGCGGGCACCACCCTGGGCCTGGCCGCGCTCACCCCGCTGGCCGCGGCCGCGCAGGACACCTACCCGAGCAAGGTCGTGCGCATCGTCGTGCCCTTCCCGCCCGGCGGCAGCACCGACCTGCTGGCGCGCAAGCTCGGCGAGAAGCTCGCCGCGCAATGGAAGCAGACCGTCATCGTGGACAACCGCCCCGGCGCGGGCGGCACGGTGGGCGCGGACCACGTGTCCAAGTCGGCCCCCGACGGCTACACGCTGCTGCTGGGCGTGACCGGCAGCAACGGCATCGCCGGCTCGCTGTACCCCAACCTGCCCTACGACCCGGTGAAGGGCTTCACGCCCGTGACGGCCGTGGTGACCGCGCCGCTGCTGCTGGTCAAGGGCGAGCGCGTGGCCGCCAAGACGCTGGCTGAGCTGGTGGCCGCCGCCAAGGCCAAGCCGGGCTCCATCACCTACGGCTCGCCGGGCACGGGCACGTCCATGCACCTCACGGGCGAGATGTTCGAGCTGGCGACCAAGACCGCGCTGCTGCACATCCCCTACCGCGGCAGCGCCGGCGCGCTGACCGACCTCATGGGCGGCCAGATCGACCTGATGTTCGGCGACATCCTGGTGGTGATGCCGCAGATCGAGGCCAAGAAGGTGACGCCGATCGCCGTCACCTCCAAGGAGCGCCACCCCATGTTCCCCAACGTGCCCACCGTGGCCGAGAGCGGCTACCCGGGCTTCGAGGCGCTGTCGTGGCAAGGCCTGTTCGCGCCGCCCGGCACGCCCGCGGCCATCGTCGACAAGCTCAACAAGGACGTGAACGCCGCGCTCGCCAGCCCCGACATCCAGGAGTACTTCGTCTCGCGCGGCTTCAAGCTCGGCGGCAGCGGCGCGTCTGAGTACAAGGCCTTCATCGAGGCCGAGAACAAGAAGTGGGCCACCATCGTGAAGACCGCCGGCGTGAAGCCCGACTGAGTCCCGCCCAGCGATGCCGAACAACCCGGACATCCTCCACGTCGGCCCGCCGGTTCAGCGGGCCGGCGTGGTGCAACCGATCTCGCCCGCCGTGGTGGCCGATCAGCGGCTGGTCTTCGTCGCCGGCCAGGTGCCCATGCGCAACGGCCAGCCCGCGGGCGAGGACATCGTGAGCCAGACGCACTACACGATCGACCTGATCGAGGACATCCTGCGCCGCGCCGGCTGCACGCTGGCCGACGTGGTGAAGACCACCGTGTGGCTGGTCGACGGCCAGGACTACCCCGGCTTCAACGCGGCCTACGCCGAGCGCTTCCCGGCCGCCACCGCGCCGGCGCGCTCGACCGTGATCGCGGGCCTGATCGCGCCGGTGCGCGTGGAGATCGAGGCGGTGGCGCTCAAGCCGCGGGCCTGAGTCGCACGCGACCTTGGGGCGGGCGCGCTATCATGCCCGCCCGCCATGACCGCAGCAGCCCCTCCCCCGGCGCGACGCCCCGCGCGCGAAAGCCGCCAGCGCATCCTCGCCGCCATCCGCGAAGCGGCGATCCAGGAGTTCAGCCTGCACGGCCTCAAGGGCACGTCCACCCAGGCCATCGCCGAGCGGGCGGGCCTCACCAAGCCCCAACTGCACTACTACATCGCCGGCAAGGAGGAGCTCTACGCCGAGCTGCTCGACTCGGTGATGATGGCCTGGAAGATCCCGTTCGCGCCGCCGGGCATGACCGAGCCGGCCGAGATCCTGGCCCACTACATCCGACTGAAGCTCGACCACGCCTTCGACCAGCCCACCGTCTCGCGCATCTTCACGCGCGAGATCCTGGACGGTGGCCACAACCTCGACCGCTACTGGCCCAAGGCGCGGATCTGGGTCGAAGAAGAGGTGGCCATCCTCAACGGCTGGATGGCGCGCGGCCTGATGCGGCCCATGAACGCCCACCTGCTGCTCATGCACATCTGGGCCATGACGCAGCACCACGCCGACTTCGCGCTGCAGGTGCGCGAGATCTGCGGCCAGGGCCAGCAGGCGCCGCTGGACCGCGAGGCCGTGGCCAACGAGCTGATCCCCTTCGTGCTGCGCGGCTGCGGCCTGCTGCCGGCCTGAGCCGCGCGCGGCCGGCGCCCCCCACCCCACCGTCCCCGGGTAATCCCGCCTGTGCAAGCCCTTTCTCCTCCATATACTGACCAATTGGTCAAAGTATTCGGTCAAAATTGAACGCCCCCGACACCCTGGCCCCATCGGCCACCCTTTCCGCCGACCCCACCCGGGGCGAATTCACCGTGCGCGTGGCCCGGGTGCAGCGCCACACCGCCGAGGTGAGCGGCTACCGCCTGGAGCGCTGCGACGGCCAGGCCTTGCCCGCCGCCGAGGCCGGCGCCCACATCGACCTCTACCTGCCCGGCGGCCTGGCGCGCAGCTACTCGCTCTGCGGCGAGCCGGCGCTGAGCGCCGAAGGCTATGAGATCGCGGTCAAGCGCGAGGACGCCGGCCGCGGCGGCTCGCGCGCGGTGCACGAGCACCTGCGCGAAGGCCGGCTGCTGCGCATCGGCCGCCCGCGCTGCCTGTTCCCGCTGGCGCCCCAGGCGCCGCACCACCGCCTGCTGGGCGGCGGCATCGGCGTGACGCCGCTGGTGGCCATGGCGCACGCCCTGCACGCGCGCGGCGCGGCCTTCGACCTGCACGTCTTTGTGCGCAGCGCCGAGCACCTGCCGCTGCGCGCCGCGCTGGACGCCGCGCCCTGGCGCGGGCGCGTGACGGTGCACCGCGACGACGCGCCCGCCACCCGCACCGACCCCGCCGCCCTGGTGGCCCAGGCCCCGGCCGGCGCGCACCTCTACTACTGCGGCCCCGAAGGCTTCATGGCCGCCCTGCGCGAGGCCAGCCGCGACTGGCCGGCCGAGCGCGTGCATTTCGAGCACTTCGGCGCGCCCCCGAAAGAGGCCGTGCCCGGCGCCGACGCCGGCTTCGAGCTGATCCTGGCGCGGCGCCAGCAGCGCCTGCACGTGCCCGCGGGCAAGAGCATCGCGATGGTGCTGCACGGCGCGGGCATTGCGGTGGACACGGTCTGCGAGCAGGGCATCTGCGCGTCCTGCATCACGCCCTATCTCGACGGCACGCCCGACCACCAGGACAGCTGCCTCACCGACGAGGAGCGCGCCACGCACGTGGCGGTGTGCTGCGCGCGCGCGCTCACGCCCACCCTCACGCTGGACATCTGAGCCGGCGCGAACGAGCCCCGCATGACCCCCCAGCCCCCCGTGCCCGACACCGACACGCCCGCCGCGCTGCATGGCGCGCGCCTGCCGCGCTGGCTGCTGCCCGCCGACTGGCCGACGCACGAGGGCCGGCCCGCGCTCGCGCGCCTCGAACTGGCCGACGGCCGCATCGCCCGCGTGCGCCCGCTGCCCGCCGCCGAGGGGCCCGCGGGCCAGGCGCGCTGGGACCTGCACGGCGCGCCGGTGCTGCCCGGCTTCGTGGAAGCGCACGCCCACCTCGACAAGGCCTTCATCGGCCCGCGCCTGGGCGCGGTGCGCCCAGGCCTGCTCGGCGCCATCGAGGCGATGATCGCCGACCGCGAGCGCTGGACGCGCGAGGACCTGCGATCGCGCATGCGGCGCGGCCTTCACTGGGCCTGGCAGGCCGGCACCACGCGGCTGCGCACGCACATCGACTGGTGGGACCCGCAGGCCACGCCGCTGGCCTGGGAGGTGATGGGCGAGCTTGCGCACGAATGGCGCGATCGCCTGGCGATCGAGCGCGTCGCGCTGGTCAAGCTCGGCCCCTGCGAGGACCGCGCCGTGGCGCAGGCGCTGGCCAGGCGCATCGCCGGCGACGGACCGGGCGCCCTGCTGGGCGGCTTCGTGCACAGCAGCCAGTGGAACCCCGGCGCGCTGCGCGAGCTGCTGCGCGCCGCGCAGGACGAGGGCCTGGACCTCGACCTGCACGTGGACGAAGAGCTCAACCCCGAGGCCGAGGGCCTGGCCTGGCTCGCCCGCAACCTGCGCGCCACGCGCTTCGACGGCCGCGTGGTCTGCGGCCACACCTGCGCGCTGGCGGCCCAGCCGGAATCGCGCGCACTCGCCACGCTGGACGCGGTGGCGCGCGCGCCCATCACCCTGGTGTCCCTGCCCATCACCAACCTGCTGCTGCAGGACGCCGCCACCGGCCGCACGCCGCGCCAGCGCGGCCTCACCCTGGTCAAGGAAGCGCGCGCGCGCGGCATCCCGCTGCTGATCGGCAGCGACAACGTGCAGGACCCGTTCTGCCGCGTGGGCAGCCTGGACCCGGTCGAGGCCATGCAGGCCGCGGTGCTCGCGGGCCAGCTCGACGGGGCCTTTGACCACTGGTCGATGGCCCTGTGCCGCGCCGACTGGCTGGGCCGCGAGGCAGCGGCCGCCGCGCCCGGCCTCGAAGGCCGGCCCGCCGACCTGGTGATCTTCGACCGCGCCGAGGCCACGGCCTGGCCCTCGCGCGCCGCGCGGCGCCGCGTGCTGCGCGGCGGCCGCGCCATCGACACCGACACGAGCACCGACACCAACGACAGCGGCGCCCCCGCGCGCTGACCCCGCCCCCCCCCCAGAGAACCCCACCCATGCTGCACGGCTACTTCCCCCCGCACCGCTTCCTGCCCTACCTGAGCTGGACCGAGATCACCGCCCTGCCCGACCGCGAGAACACCGTCATCGTGCTGCCCGTCGGCGCTACCGAGCAGCACGGCCCGCACCTGCCCTGCTCGGTCGACACCGTGATCGCCGCCGGCGTGATCGGCAAGGCCTTCGAGCGCCTGCCCGCCGAGGTGCGCGCCTTCGGCCTGCCGCCCATCAGCTACGGCAAGTCCGAGGAGCACCTGCACTTCGCCGGCACCATGACGCTGAGCGGCACCACGCTGCTCTCCACCATGATCGAACTCGGCGAGTCGGTCTACCGCTCGGGCTTTCGCAAGCTGGTCTTCGCCAACGGCCACGGCGGCCAGCCCCAGGTGCTGGAGATGGCCGCGCGCGAGCTGCGCCTGCGCCACGGCGACTTCGTCATCGTGCCCTTCGGCGTTTCGCGCGTACCCAACGTGTCCGGGCAGTTCATCAGCGACCAGGAGCGCAAGCAGTCCATGCACGCGGGCCATTCCGAGACCGCGCTCATGCTCGCGCTGGCGCCCGACACCGTGCACATGGAGCGCGCCGAGGCCGCCTTCCCGCCGGTCTTCCCCTCCAAGATCCTGTCGGCCGACGGCCGCCCCGCCTGCGCCTGGGTGGCGCGCGACTTCGGCCCCAGCGGCGTGATCGGCGATCCCACCACGGCCACGCGCGAGCAGGGCGAGGCCATCCTCGACAGCCTGGCCAACAGCTGGGTCCAGGCCATCACCGAGCTGCACGCCATGCAATGGGTCGTGCGCGAACAAACCACCTGGGAGCGCGGCCACCACACGGGCCACATCCAGCAGACCCTGGCCGACTGAGGCCACCCACCGATCCCGTCCCCACCACCCCCCAGCCAGAAAGGCCCGCCATGACCTCTCGCCCCCTGTTCCGCCTGCGCCGCGCGCTCGGCGCCACCGCCCTCGGCCTGCTGGGCCTCGCCGCCAGCGCGCAGGCCCAGGAGAAGTTCACCTTCATGACCAACTGGTACGCGCAGGCCGAGCACGGCGGCTTCTACCAGGCCCTGGCCACCGGGCTCTACAAGAAGCACGGCCTGGACGTGAGCCTGCGCATGGGCGGCCCGCAGGTGAACATCCTGCAGATCATGGGCGCGGGCCAGACCGACTGCATCATGGGCGCCACCGACACGCAGATGATGGTCGCGCGCAACAACGGCCTGCCCATCGTCACCGTGGCCGCGGTCTTCCAGAAGGACCCGCAGGTGCTGATCGCGCACGAGCAGGTGAAGTCCTTCGAGGACATGAAGGACAAGACCATCCTGATCGCGCCCACCGCCATGCGCGGCTACTGGTCCTGGCTCAAGGGCAAGTACGGCTTCAAGGATTCGCAGGTGCGGCCCTACACCTACAACATCCAGCCCTTCGTGGCCGACAAGAACATCGTGCAGATGGGCTATCTCTCGTCCGAGCCCTTCGCCATCCAGAAGCAGGGCATCAAGGCCAACACCTTCCTGCTCGCCGACCACGGCTACCCCCCGTACGCCAACACCATCTCCTGCATGGACAAGACCGTGAAGGAGCGCCGCCAGGCCGTGACCGCCTTCGTGCGCGCCAGCGCCGAGGGCTGGAAGGCCTACCTCGCCGACCCCAGCGCCGGCAACGCGCTCATCAAGAAGGACAACCCCAACATGACCGACGAGCAGCTCGCCTACGGCATCGGCAAGCTCAAGGAAATGGGGATCATCACCAGCGGCGACGCGCAGAAGCAGGGCATCGGCACCATCACCCGCGAGCGCCTGCTCAAGACCCACGCCTTCCTGGTGGAGAACCAGCTCATCGACCCGGCCAAGGTCAACCTCGACCAGGCCTACGACTTCGACCTGGTCCGCGACATCAAGGTCCTGCCCTGAACCGCCCCTGGCCCGCGCCGCGCCCCGGCGCGGGCCTTGTTTTTTTCCCCCGCCAACACAACCCCCACCTCACGATGACCAGCCCGCCCTCGCCTGCCGCTGCGCCCCCCGTGGCCATCGACATCCGACAAGTCCAGAAAACCTACCCCAACGGCACCGTGGCCCTGCAGCCGGTGGACCTGAGCGTGCGCGAGGGTGAGTTCGTCACCCTGCTCGGCCCCTCGGGCTGCGGCAAGAGCACGCTGCTCAAGATGATCGCGGGCCTGCTGGAGCCCAGCAGCGGCAGCCTCAAGCTCTGGGGCGAGGGCGTGAACCAGCTCGAACGCTCGGGCCACCGCCTGTCCTTCGTCTTCCAGGCGCCCACGCTCATGCCCTGGGCCAACGTGCAGACCAACGTGCGCCTGCCGCTGGACCTGGCCGGCGTGCCGCGCGCCGAGGCCGACGCGCGCGTGGCCGACGCGCTCGCGCTGGTGGGCCTGTCCAAGTTCGCCAAGGTGCTGCCGCGCTCGCTCTCGGGCGGCATGCAGATGCGCGTGTCCATCGCGCGCGGCCTGGTGGTGGAGCCCACGCTGCTGCTCATGGACGAGCCCTTCGGCGCGCTCGACGAGATCACGCGCCACAAGCTCGACGCCGACCTGCTGGAGCTCTGGCAGAAGAAGAACCTCACCGTCGTCTTCGTCACCCACTCCATCCACGAATCGGTGTTCCTCTCCAGCCGCGTGGTGATGATGGCCGCGCGCCCGGGCCGCATCGTGGAGGAATTCCGCATCGACGAACCCTATCCCCGCCGCCCCGAGTTCATGGTCAGCACCGACTTCAGCCACCACGCCAAGAACCTGCAGGACAGCCTGCACCGCGCCAGCCGCGACACCCAGGAAACCGCCGAAGAGGTGCGCGCATGAACGCGATCCATCCCCCCCTGCTCTCCCAACCGCGCGTGCAGCGCGTGCTCTACCCCTCGCTGGTCGCTGTGGTGCTGATCGCGCTGTGGCAGGCGCTGGTGGTCGGCCTGGAGTTGCCGCCCTACCTGATCCCTTCGCCGCTGCTGATGATGCAGACCCTGATCGGCGACTGGGGCACGCTGTTCGACTCGCTGATGATCACCATGAAGATCACGGTGCTGTCCTTCATCGTCGCGGTGGTGGTCGGCGTGCTGATCTCCTTCCTGTTCGTGCAGAGCCGGCTGATCGAGACCGCGCTGTTCCCCTACGCGGTGCTGCTGCAGGTCACGCCCATCGTGGCCATCGCCCCCCTGATCATCATCTGGGTCAAGCAGCCGACGGCCTCGCTGGTGGTCTGCGCCACGCTGGTCGCGCTGTTCCCCATCATCTCGAACACCACCCTGGGCCTGCGCAGCGTCGACCCCGACCTGCAGGCCTACTTCAAGATGAACCGCGCCTCGCGCATGCAGATGCTCTGGCGCCTGCGCATCCCCAGTGCCCTGCCCTATTTCTTCGGCGGACTGCGCATCTCCTCGGGCCTGGCGCTGATCGGGGCCGTGGTGGCCGAGTTCGTCGCCGGCACCGGCGGCACCAACACCGGCCTGGCCTACCAGATCCTGATGGCCGGCTACCAGCTCGACATCCCGCGCATGTTCGCCGCCCTGCTGCTCATCTCGCTGGCGGGCGTGTTCCTGTTCGTGCTCATGGCCTGGCTCACCAAGCTCGCGCTCGGCTCCTGGCACGCCAGCGAGATCGCGCAGGATTGAACACCCCCGCCGCGCTTCGCGCGACCCCCTCAAGGGGGCTGCACCTGCGGCCCGGCAGAGCCGGTTCCGCGGTGCCCTCGACGAGGCACGGCTGACGCAAGGAATCTGAATGAACGCTTCCATCCAATCGCTCCAGCAGGAGCTGCCCGATCTCGACTGGATCACCGACCCCATCAAGGTCGGCCGGCTGTCGCAGGACTTCTCCTGGTTCAGCCCCGTGCTCAAGCGCCAGCTGCTGGGCAAGCGCGGCGACATCGCCGTGCGCCCGCGCACCGAGGACGAGCTGCGCCGCCTGGCCTCGGCCTGCGCGCGCCTGGGCGTGCCGCTCACGCCGCGGGGCAGCGGCACCGGCAACTACGGCCAGTGCGTGCCGCTGCACGGCGGCGTGCTGCTCGACATGAGCGGCTACAGCCAGTTCCTGTGGGCGCGCCCCGGCGTGGGCCGCGCGCAGGCCGGCATCCGCATCGGCGACTTCGACGCCGCCGCGCGCCCGAGCGGCTGGGAGCTGCGCTGCATCCCCTCCACCTTCCGCACGGCCTCGCTCGGCGGCCTGTTCAGCGGCGGCTTTGGCGGCGCGGGCTCCATCAACTACGGCCCCATCGGCGCGCCCGGCAACATCCTCGGCGTGCGCGCCATGAGCGTCGAGGCCGAGCCCCAGGTGGTGGAGCTGCGCGGCCCCGAGGCCCTGCTGCTGCACCACCTGTGGGGCACCAACGGCCTGGTGCTGGAAGTGGAAATGGCCCTGGCGCCGGCGCATCCCTGGCTGGAGATGATCGTCGCCTTCGACGACATGGACCGCGCGCTGAATTTCGGCAACGCGCTCGCGCACGCGCCGGGCATCGTGAAGAAGAACATCGCCCTGCTGGCCGACCCGATCCCGGGCTACATGGCGCCGCTGGCCGAGCACCTGCCCCAGGGCTGCCACGCCGCGCTGCTGCTGGTGGCCGAGTTCTCGGAGGCCGCGGCGCTGCAGCTGGTGGCCGCGCACGGCGGGCGCATCACCTACCGCCGCACCGCCGATGAGGTGCAGGCCCAGCACCACACGCTGCTGGAGTACTGCTGGAACCACACCACGCTGAACGCGCTGAAGGCCGACAAGGGCCTGACCTACCTGCAGACCACCTTCACGCCCGGCCAGCACCTGGACCAGGTGCGCACCATCCAATCGCTGTTCGGCGACGAGGTGCTGATGCACGTGGAGTTCCTGCGCAGCATGGACGGCTTCACCACCTGCACCTCGCTGCCGCTGGTGCGCTTCAGCACCGAGGAGCGCCTGAACCAGATCATCCAGACCTTCCGCGACAACGGCATCCGCGTGAACAACCCGCACACCTACATCATCGAAGAGGGCAAGGTGGGCGGTGACCTGCCGCAGAGCGTGATCGACATGAAGAAGCGCTTCGACCCCGCGGGCCTGCTGAACCCCGGGAAGATGCGCGCCTGGGGTTTGCCCAACTGAAGGAAAGAGGCGACATGAGCACCGGTCAACCCATGGCCCGCTACGCCGCCGCGCGGCGCGTGGGCGACTTCGTCTTCATGAGCGGCGTGGTCGCCGTGAACCCCGCGACGCGGGAAGCCGTGCGGCGCTACGAGGACCTGCCCGAGGCCGCGCGCGCGGCGCTGCGCGCGCTGGGCTACGACACCGGGCAGATGTCGGTGGACCTCTTCGAGGCGCCCATCGTGGCGCAGAGCTGGCTGGTGCTCGACCGCATCCGCCAGCTCGCCGAGGAGCACGGCGGGCGCATGGCCGACGTGGTCAAGCTGGTGCAGTACTTCCGCCACCTGCGCGACTACGCGCCCTACAACCGCGTGCGCGGCCTGTTCTACCCGGACGAGCCGCCGGTGAGCACCGTGGTGGAGGTCTCGCGCTTCCTACCGGGCGACGAGGTGCTGGTGGAGGTGGAGGCCACGATGTACCTGCCACGCTGAGCGCGGCGGGCGTTCACGAACCGCGCGGTGAACGCCCGTTCGCCCTAAGCGCCCCGCGCCAGGGGCAGCGTGCGCACCAACACCGGCACCCAGCGGTCGCACAACCGCTGCACCGCCGTGCCCAGCAGCAGCACCGCGGCCCAGGCCAGGGCCGTCCACAGCCAGGCCTGGCCGAGGCCGCCGAGGTCCAGCCGCTCCCACAGGCCGCTGGCCACGATGATCACGGCGAAGTGGCAGACGAAAACGCTGTAGGACACGTCGCTGAGGTGCTCCACCGCGCGGCGCAGAGGACTCAGCACGGAACGCCAGGTGAGGTGCGAGCCGGCGTACAGGGCCAGCGCGGTGGCCAGGGCCAGGATGGGCCGGGCCCGGGGGTCCTGCAGCCAGTCCAGCGCCAGCAGCGCGGCCGTCAGCCACCAGCACAGGGCCGCCCGCGCGCTGCCGCGCGACCAGGCCGCCAGCGCGCCCAGGCCGTAGGCCGAGAGGAAGTAGATGGCCCAGACGTCGAGCGCCGGCTGGCGGCTGAACACCTCGATGGACGCCACCGTGGCGATGGCCACCACCAAGGGCACGAAGGAATCGGCCAAGGGCTTGGCCGAGCGCGCAGCGAAACAGGCCAGCACGGCGAACAGCCCGAACAGCTGCAGATCGATGGCCACGTACCAGGCGCCGGCCGACAGCGACGGCACGCCCAGCACGTCCTGCAGGAAGAACAGGTGCGCGAGGAACTGGCCCACCGAGGGCAGCGGCGAGACCCAGTCCTGCTGCGCCAGCTCCTGGCCCAGCCACCGCGTGGCGGCCACCACCAGCGCCAGGGCGACGAGGAACTGGGGCACCAGGCGCAGGTAGCGTTGCCAGATCAAGGGCACCGGGGCGAGGCCGCGCCGCTTGCCGAGCGACTGCGCCGTGAGGAAGCCGCCGATCACGAGGAAGGGCTGCACCGCGTAGCGGCCGTCGTCGTACAGGAAAGCGACCAACCGCGGCCAGGCGTCCGCGATCCAGTCGGTCATGGGCGCGTAGAGCGAGAGGTGGTGCAGCACGATGAGCTGCGAGGCCAGGGCCTTGATGCCGTCGATCAACGCGGAGCGGTTCATGTGGCTGCGTGCTGCGGGAGGGCCCTGGAAAGCAAAACGCCCAACCGGAAGGGTTGGGCGTCGAATCTTGGTGGCCTGGGGCGGAATCGAACCACCGACACGCGGATTTTCAATCCGCTGCTCTACCAACTGAGCTACCGGGCCTTGGAAAGCCTAGGAGTATAGCAGCTTGGCGGTGGCCCTCAGCCCAAACCGCTGCGCTTGGCGCGGGCCAGGTCCACGCCCAGCTGCTTGAGCTTGCGGTAGAGGTGGGTGCGCTCCAGGCCGGTCTTCTCGGCCACGCGGGTCATGGAGCCGGACTCCTTGACCAGGTGGTACTCGAAGTAGGCCTTCTCGAACTCGTCGCGCGCCTCGCGCAGCGGGCTGTCGAGGTTGAAGGTCTGCTGGGCCTGCGGGCCCATGGGCAGCGTGGGCATGAGGCCGTTGCCGTTCACCGGGGCCACCCCGTTGACGTGGTGGTGGGTCATGGCCTCTTCGACCGTGACCTCCAGGCCCACCAGGCGCGGCGGCACCAACGCGGCGCCGCCGGGCGCGGCCTTGGGCACCTTGTTCAGGCCCTGGTCCACGGCCTTGAGCAGCTTCTGCAGCGTGATCGGCTTTTCAAGGAAGGCCGAGGCGCCGATGCGCGTGGCCTCGACGGCGGTGTCGATGGTGGCGTGGCCGCTCATCATGATCACCGGCATGGTCAGCAGGCCGGTGCTGCTCCACTCCTTGAGCAGGGTCACGCCATCGGTGTCGGGCATCCAGATGTCGAGCAGCACCAGGTCGGGCCGCATCTGCTGGCGCAGCGAACGCGCCTCGGCCGCATTGGCCGCCAGTTCGACGGCGTGGCCTTCGTCGTTGAGGATTTCGGACAGCAGGTCCCGTATGCCCAGTTCGTCGTCTACGACCAGAATCGTTGCCATTGCGTGCGGAGTCCCTCGGTACCTGTTGTCAATTTGCAACTGCGAATGATAACGACACTTGCGCGCCGATGACGCGCCCTTCCGTCACGCGGTTCGACAAGTCCACGCGGCCGCCGTGTTCGTCCATGATCTTCTTGACCACGGCCAAGCCCAGGCCGGTGCCCTTGGCCTTGGTGGTGACGTAGGGCTCGAAGGCGCGTTTGAGGATGTTCTCGCCAAAACCGGGCCCGCTGTCGGACACCACCAGGCGCACCCATTGGCCGCTGTCCGAGCGGCGGGTGCGCAGCAGCACCTCGGCGCCGGCCATGCCGCCCATGGCGTCCTGGGCGTTCTGCACCAGGTTGTGGACGATCTGGCGCACCTGCTGCGCGTCGGCGCGCACCTTGGGCAGGCCGTCGGCGAGCTCGCAGCGCACGGGCACGGCGGCGTTGTCGTAGAGGCTGAGGATGTCGCGCACGGCGGCGTTGAGGTCCAGCGGCGCGAGCTGGGCCGCGGGCAGGCGGGCGTAGTCGCGGAATTCGTTGACGAGGCGCTTCATGGCCTCGACCTGGTCGCCGATGGTGCGCACCGACTTGTCGAGCAGGGCCTGTTCGGGGGGCTGCAGCTTGCCGTCCAGCTTCATGGCCAGGCGCTCGGCCGAGAGCTGGATGGGCGTGAGCGGGTTCTTGATCTCGTGCGCCAGGCGGCGCGCCACCTCGCCCCAGGCCTTGGCGCGCTGGGCCGAGACGACCTCGGACACGTCGTCGAAAACCAGCAGGCGCTGGTTGTCGGGCAGCAGGGCGCCGCGCGCGATGAGGGTGATGCCCTGCTCGAAGGGCGAACCCTCGCTCGCACTGAGCTCGAAAGACTCCTGCCAGTAGCCGCCCTCGTGCGGCGAGTCCTCGGCCAGGAAGCGCTCGAACTGCTGCAGCACGCCGCCAGCGATCTGCTCCAGGCCGGGCACCTGGTCCAACGGCTGGCCGATGTGGGCGTTCAGCGCGGCGTGCAGGATGCGCGCCGCGCCGGGGTTGGCGCTGAGCAGGTGGCCCCGCTCGTCGAACACCAGCACGCCAGCGGTGAGGTTGTCCAGGATGGTCTGCAGGTTCTCGCGCGCGGCGTCCACCTGCTCCATGCTGTGCTGCACCGCTTCGCGCGCGTCGGACAGGTCCTGCGTCATGAGGGCGAAGGTGCGCGTGAGGCCCGCGAGCTCGTCGCGCGAGGGCAGCGCGGCCTTGGGCGCGAGGTTGCCGGCCGCCACCTCGCGCATGCCCTCGGCCAGCACGATGAGCGGACGGATCAGCTGGTTGCCCAGCAGCACCGCCAGCAGCACCGCGCCGAACACGGCCAGGAACAGCGCCAGCGTGAGCGTGCCGATGTACATGCGGCGCAGGCCGTCGCGCGCCAGCGCGCGCTCCTGGTACTCGCGGTTGGCCACCTGCACGGCCAGCGCGTCCACGATCAGCGCCGAGGGCAAGGCCGCCGAGACCTGCAGGTAGCGCGGCTCGGCGTTGACGGCGAAGCTGGGCGGGTTCACCAGCGCCAGCACCTTGATGCGCGCCTGGCCCGCGGCCAGCGCGGCGTGTAGGTCACCGCCTTCGCCCTCTTCCAGGCCCTCGACCTGCGCCAGCACGCGGTTGGCGCGCGCGTTGCGCAGGGTGGCGGGGCTGGGCCGCTCGGGCGCGAGGTCGAAGCGCGAGCTGCCCGAGCTGCCCAGGAGCTGGCCGGTGGCGCCGAACAGCACCACGTCGCTGGCGTCGAGCTGCTCGCGCACGCGGTCGAGCGCGAGCACGGCGCCGCTGTTGCTCTGGCGGGCCAGGCCGTCGGCGGCCAGGCGGGTCTTGTTCGACAGGTCGGCCACCAGTGTGTCGAGCGTGGTGCGGCCCAGGTTCAGGCCCGCGCCCAGCGCGGACTCCACGCGCACGTCGAACCAGCTTTCGATGGAGCGCGAGACGAACTGGTAGGACACCGTGTAGATGAGCAGCCCGGGCAGGATGCCCACCAGGCCGATGATGGCGGCGAGCTTGACCAGCAGCTGGCTGCCGAACTTGCCACGCTTGAGGCGCATGAACAGCCGCGCGCCCAGCCACAGGATGACCAGGCCCAGGCCCACGGCGGCGGCCACGTTGATGCCGACCAGCAGCTCGAAGTTGCGTTCGTAGAAGACGCTGTTGCGCGTGCCCAGGGTGAGCAGGAACAGCAGCACCATGCCCAGGCCGGTCATGAAGATCAGGCCGGCGACCACCGCCCAGCGGGTGGCGGCGGGCTTGCGCGAGTGGGGCGGGGTGAGGGTGTTCACGGCACGGAGGGCGTGCGGGGCGGCGGCACGGGGCTCAGCGGGACGGGGATTCGGCGGCGGGCGCCTCGCCGCCGGCCTTGGCCTCGGCGGCGGGGGACGTGGCGCGCGGCTCGGCCGGCGCGGGCAGCTCGGGCGTGGCGGCCTCGGGCACGCCCAGCTCGCGCTCCAGCGCCATGGACCATTCCTCCTGGTTGCCCAGGCCGATCTGGAAGGGGCGTGGCAGCAGGCTCAGGTCGAGGCGGAAGCCGAACTCCACCAGGTGGGAGGCGCCCGGCTCCAGCTGCCCGGCGTCGGCCAGCCGCCAGCGCGAGACGCGGCCCACCGCGGCCAGGGCCTCCTCCAGGGTGTCGTGGTTCTGGTGCAGGGCGTAGGGCAGGCCGGCGCCGCCGCCGGTGCCGCCACCGGCCTCGGTGGAGATGCTGACGCGCCAGCGGCGGGTCAGCGGCTGGTAGGCCAGGCGCAGGGTGCGGGTGGCGCCGGCCACGCGCTTGTTGGTCCAGTACCAGCGTTCGCGCAGCACGTCGGCCTGCCAGACAAAGTACAACGGCACGCCCTTGATCAGGGCGTCCTGCACGGCGCCATGCGGGCTGAGCTCGAAGCGAGCGCTCAGGAACAAGCCGTCGGAGGTGCGCTGCAGGGCAAGCTGCTGCACCTGGGGCGGCTGGGCGCGGGCCAGCGCAAGGGCCAGGACGGCCAGCGCCAGCAGCAGCCAATGCCGGGGGCGAAGAAGGCCTCGGACCCGATCAGACGCCGCGGGCCTTGTCGAAGCGTGCGTAGAAAAAGCCGTCCGGTCCACCCGGGGCATTGTCGTTGAACTGCCCGGCACCCCCGGGTGTACCGGGGAACAGATGGCCGGGAGCGGCGCCTGCCCGGGCGTCGGTGTGGCGCTGAAGAAACGCCTCGGCCTGTTCGCTGCCCTCGGCGCGGAACACCGAGCAGGTGGCGTAAAGCAGGCGCCCACCGGGCCGCAGCAGCGGCCACAGGGCGTCGAGCAGGGCCCGCTGGGTGCCCGCCAGGGCCGCCACGTCGCTGTCGCGGCGCAGCCAGCGCACGTCCGGGTGGCGGCGCACGATGCCCGAGGCCGTGCAGGGGGCGTCGAGCAGGATGGCGTCGAAGGGCCGGCCGTCCCACCAGTCGGCGGGGCGGGCGGCGTCGGCGTGGCGCACCTCGGCCACCATGCCCAGGCGGTGCAGGTTGTCGCTGATGCGGGTGCAGCGCTCGGCGTCGACGTCCAGCGCCAGCAGCTCGGCATCGGCGCGCTCCAGCAGGTGGGCGGTCTTGCCGCCGGGCGCGGCGCAGGCGTCCAGCACGCGCGGGCGCGCGGCGAGCCCGTCGAGCAGCAAGGGCGCTGCCAGTTGCGCGGCCTCGTCCTGCACCGAGCAGTGACCCTCGGCGAAACCGGGGATCTGGTCGACCGGCAGCGGGCGCGCCAGCTCCAGCCCGTCCTCGCCCACGGGCCGGCTGGCCACGCCCTGCTCGGCGAGCGCGCGGGCCAGGGCCTCGCGATCGGCACGGCGGCGGTTGACCCGCAGCGTCATGGGCCCGGGCCGGTTGTTGGCCAGCAGCAGGCGCTCCCAGTCCGCCGGGTGGTCGCGCCGCAGGCGTTCGATCCACCAGGCCGGGTGGTTCCAGCGCGCCACCGGGTCCTGGGCCAGCGGGGCCTGCAGCGAAGCGGCCTCGCGCAGGTAGCGGCGCAGGCAGGCGTTGAGGAAACCGGCCTGGCGCTGCCAGCGCTTGTCCTTCTGGGCCGCGCGCACGGCCTGGTCGACCACGGTGTGCGCGGAGTAGCTGGCGCCGGGGGCGTCGGGCACCAGCAGCAGCGCCAGCGCCACGCACATGAGCGCGCGCAGCGGCGGCGGCGGCGCGCGGTCGGCCAGGCGGGCCACCAGCGCCTCGCAGCTGCCGAGCTGGCGCAGGCTGTGAAAAGCCAGCGCCTGCACGCCCGGGCGCAGCGGCGCGGGCACGGCCGCGAGCGCGTCGCCCAGCGAGCGGCCCTGGCGCACCGCGAGCACCGCCTGGGCCGCCAGCGCGAGCTGCTCGCTGAGCGCGGGGGCCGGCAGCGACCCGCGCGGCGGTCGCGCGTGGGAGCCCGTGTTCATGCGTGCACCACGGTGGGGTCGCCCACCGGGCGCTGCGCCGGCAGGGGCAAGGGGCCCATGTGCCGGCCGTAGATGCGGCGCACCCGCTCGGCCAGCGGCGGGTGCGAGTCGAAGCGGCGCGCGAGCGCGCCGTGCCCGTGGCCCACCAGCAGCAGGTGCTGCAGCGAGGGGCCCACCGCGCGCGGTGGCAGGCCCTCGCGCTGCTGCGTCATGACCTTGCGCAGCACGCCGCCCAGGCCGTCGCGGCTGCGCGTCCACTGCACGGCGCGCGCGTCGGCCAGGTACTCGCGCTGGCGCGACACCGCCGCCTGCAGCGCATGGCCCGCGACCCAGCCGAGCCAGCCCACGCCCATGAGGCACAGGCCCATCAGCGCGCCCATGAAGCGGCGGCCGTCCTCGCCCGGTTCGGCCAGGCGCTGGCCCAGGCGATAGACCATCTCCAGCCCGAACACCATGCCCGCCAGCCGCAGGTTCAGGCGCGTGTCGCCTTCGCCGATGTGGCCCAGTTCATGCGCGACCAGGCCTTGCAGCTCCTCCCGCGTGAGGTGGTCGAGCGCGCCCTGGGTGACGGCCACCACCGCGTCCTGCGGCGTCCAGCCGGTGGCGAAGGCGTTGATGGCCTGGTCGCGCGCCACCACCATGGCGGTGGGGCGCGGCAGGCCCGAGGCGATGGACAGCTCGTCGACGATGTTGACGAAGCGCTGCTCGTCGAGTTGGCCCGAGGGCCGCGCCGCGCGCGCGCCCATGCGCTCGGCCAGCCGCACGCCCCCCTGGTGTTTCAGCTGCGAGGTTTCGAGCCACCAGCCGCCCAGCACGAAGAGCAGGGTCACGCCGGTGTTCACGGCCCAGAAGTGGCGCGGGAAGTACCACCCGCCCGTCAGCCAAAGCGGCCCCGACAGCAGCCAGCCCACGGCGAGGGCCGCGTTGACGGCCAGCACCAGCAACAGCACGGTGAGGCCGAAGGCCACCACCAGGCGCCGGCTTTGGGCCCGCGCGTCGCGCTGGGAGTCAATAAAACGCATGGCTGTCGGGTGAGGATGCTGGCGCGCCCCGGTCGAACCGAGTGGTACCACGGAATCGGCTCTGCCGGGCCGTTGGTGCCGCCCCCATGAAGGGGGTCGCGCGAAGCGCGGTGGGGGTGAGCTTCAGAACCGCACCTTGACCGGCTCGCGCTCGGCCTCGCTGGTGGTCGCTTCCAGCATGGCCTGGGGCTGGAAGTTGAACAGGCGCGCGACGATGAGCGTGGGGAACTGCTGCGCGGCGTCGTTGAAGTCGTTGGCCTGGTCGTTGTAGGCCTGGCGCGCGAAGCCGATGCGGTTCTCGGTGCTGGCCAGCTCTTCGCTGAGCTCGCGCATGTTCTGGTCGGCCTTGAGCTCGGGGTAGTTCTCCACCACCGCCATGAGGCGGCCAAGCGCGCCACCCAGCAGTTGCTCCGCGCCCGACAGGGTGCCCATGACGCCCGGCGCCAGCGGCGCGCTGGCGGCGGCCTGCTCGGCGCTGCGCGCCTGGTTGCGCGCGGCGATCACGGCCTCCAGCGTCTGCGCCTCGTGCTCGAGGTACTTGCGGGCCACTTCAACCAGGTTGGGGATCAGGTCGTGCCGGCGCTTGAGCTGCACGTCGATCTGCGCGAACGCATTGGCGATGCCGTTGCGCAGGCGCACGAGCCGGTTGTAGGCCCCGACCGCCCAGAAGAACACCACCAGCGCCACCAGCAGCAGCGCCCATTGCAGAACACCCATTGTGTGTTTCCTCCTCGCTCACCCGTGATTCGCGGGCGGGGGACTATAGCGCGCGGGGTATGCGCGCCCAAAGAAAAAGCCCCCGGCCTGTCGACCGGGGGCTTGTCGGCGGTGACGGGCGTCGGACCGCTTACTCGGCGGACTCGCCAGCCGCCGCGTCGGCCTGGTCGGCCGCCAGCGACAGGGCGTCGGCCTCGGCGATGGCGCGGCGCTCTTCGTCGTCCATCTTCTCCTTGACCTTGCGCGCCTCGTGGTAGGCCATGCCGGTGCCCGCGGGGATCAGGCGGCCGACGATGACGTTCTCCTTGAGGCCACGCAGCTCGTCGCGCTTGCCCATGATGGCCGCTTCGGTCAGCACGCGCGTGGTCTCCTGGAAGGAGGCCGCGGAGATGAACGAGTCGGTCGACAGCGAGGCCTTGGTGATACCGAGCAGCACGTTGCTGTAGGTCGCGGGGATCTTGCCGTCGGCGCGCAGGGCGTCGTTGGTGTTGAGGATCTCCGAGCGCTCCACCTGCTCGCCGCCGATGTAGGACGAATCGCCGGGGTTCTCGACCACGACGCGGCGCAGCATCTGGCGAACGATCACCTCGATGTGCTTGTCGTTGATCTTCACGCCCTGCAGTCGGTAGACGTCCTGCACCTCATCGACGATGTAGCGCGCGAGCTCTTCCATGCCCAGCAGGCGCAGGATGTCCTGCGGGTCGGCCGGGCCGTCGACGATGCTCTCGCCCTTGTTGACCACCTGGCCTTCGTGCACCAGGATGTTCTTCTCTTTCGGGATGAGCTCTTCCCAGACCTTGCCCTCGGGGTCGGTGATCTGCAGGCGGATCTTGCCCTTGGTCTCCTTGCCGAAGGACACGGTACCGGTCATCTCGGCGAGGATGCCGGCGTCCTTGGGCGAACGCGCCTCGAACAGCTCGGCCACGCGCGGCAGACCACCCGTGATGTCGCGGGTCTTCTGGCCTTCGACCGGGATGCGGGCCAGCACCTCGCCGGGGCCCACGTCCTGGCCATCGCGCACCTGGATCAGGGCGCCGACCTGGAAGCCGATGGTCACGGCGTGGTCGGTGCCGGGGATCTTCACCTCGCTGCCGGACGCGTCGATCAGCTTGACCTGCGGGCGCACCACTTTCGTGGCGCCGCGGCGCTTGGGATCGATCACCACCAGCGTGGACAGACCGGTCACGTCGTCGACCTGCTTGGCGACCGTGAGGCCCTCTTCCACGTTTTCGAACTTCACCGTGCCGGCGAATTCCGTGATGATGGGTCGGGTCAGCGGGTCCCAGTTGGCCAGGATGGTGCCGGCCTTGATCTGCTGGTCGGGCTTGATCGCCAGGATGGCGCCGTAGGGCACCTTGTGGCGCTCGCGCTCGCGGCCGTGTTCGTCCTGGATGATGATCTCGCCCGAACGCGCGATCACCACCAGCTCGCCCTTGGAGTTGGTCACGTAGCGCATGGTGGCGTTGAAGCCGATCACGCCGCTGGACTTGGCTTCCACGCTGGAGGCCACCGCCGCGCGCGAGGCCGCACCGCCGATGTGGAAGGTGCGCATGGTCAGCTGCGTGCCGGGCTCGCCGATCGACTGCGCGGCGATCACGCCCACCGCCTCACCGATGTTGGCCAGGCCACCGCGGCCGAGGTCGCGGCCGTAGCACTTGGCGCACAGGCCGTAGCGGGTCTCGCAGGTGAGCGCGGTGCGCACCTTGACCTCGTCGACGCCGGCGGCCTCGAGCAGGTCGAGGGTGTCCTCGTCGAGCATTTCGCCCGCGGGCACGAGCTGCTGGCGCGTCTCGGGATGGATCACTTCCTCGGCCGTGGTGCGGCCCAGGATGCGGTCGCGCAGCGACTCGATGACCTCACCGCCCTCGACGATGGCGCGCATCAGCGTGCCGTTGGAGGTGCCGCAGTCCTGGTGGGTGACCACCAGGTCCTGCGTCACGTCCACCAGGCGGCGCGTCAGGTAACCCGAGTTCGCGGTCTTCAGCGCCGTGTCGGCCAGGCCCTTGCGGGCGCCGTGCGTGGAGATGAAGTACTGCAGCACGTTGAGGCCTTCACGGAAGTTCGCCGTGATGGGGGTCTCGATGATGGAGCCGTCGGGCTTGGCCATCAGGCCGCGCATGCCGGCCAGCTGGCGGATCTGCGCCGCGGAACCGCGGGCGCCCGAGTCGGCCATCATGTAGATGGAGTTGAACGACTCCTGGTCCACTTCCTTGCCGCTGCGGTCCGTGGTCTTCTGCTTGGCCAGCTGGGCCATCATGACCTTGGAGATCTCGTCACCGGCCTTGCCCCAGATGTCGACCACCTTGTTGTAGCGCTCGCCGGCGGTCACCAGACCGGAGGCGTACTGCTGGGCGATCTCCTTCACCTCGGACTCGGCGCGCTCGATGATGCCGCTCTTCTCCTTGGGCACCAGCATGTCGTCGACGGCGATCGAGATGCCCGCGCGCGTGGCCAGGCGGAAGCCGTTCTGCAGCAGCTTGTCGGCGAAGACCACGGTCTCCTTCAGGCCGCACTTGCGGAAGCTCGCGTTGATGAGGCGCGAAATTTCCTTCTTCTTGAGCGGCTTGTCCAGCACCGAGAAGGGCAGGCCCTTGGGCAGGATCTCGGACAGCAGCGCGCGGCCCACGGTGGTGTCGACCAGCTTGAGGCCCGCGACGAACTCGCCGCTGGCCTTGTCCTTGGTCCACTCGACCAGGCGCACGCTCACGCGCGCGGTGAGTTCCACCACGCCGTTGTCCAGCGCGCGCTGCAGCTCGGGCAGGTCCGCGAAGATCATGCCTTCGCCCTTGCCGTTGATCTTCTCGCGCGTGGCGTAGTACAGGCCCAGCACCACGTCCTGCGAGGGCACGATGGAGGGTTCGCCGTTGGCCGGGAACAGCACGTTGTTGGAGGCCAGCATCAGGGTGCGGGCTTCCAGCTGGGCTTCCACGGACAGCGGCACGTGAACGGCCATCTGGTCACCGTCGAAGTCGGCGTTGAAGGCCGCGCAGACCAGCGGGTGCAGCTGGATCGCCTTGCCCTCGATCAGGATGGGCTCGAAGGCCTGGATGCCCAGGCGGTGCAGCGTGGGCGCGCGGTTCAGCAGAACCGGGTGCTCCTTGATGACCTCTTCGAGGATGTCCCACACCACGGGGGTGCCGGCTTCCACTTCCTTCTTCGCGGCCTTGATGGTGGTCGCGATGCCCATGGCTTCCAGGCGCGAGAAGATGAAGGGCTTGAACAGCTCCAGCGCCATCAGCTTGGGCAGGCCGCACTGGTGCAGCTTGAGCGTCGGGCCCACCACGATGACCGAACGGCCCGAGTAGTCGACGCGCTTGCCCAGCAGGTTCTGGCGGAAGCGGCCGCTCTTGCCCTTGATCATGTCGGCCAGGGACTTGAGCGCGCGCTTGTTGGCGCCCGTCATGGCCTTGCCGCGGCGGCCGTTGTCCAGCAGGCTGTCCACGGCTTCCTGCAGCATGCGCTTCTCGTTGCGCGCGATGATCTCGGGCGCCTTGAGTTCGAGCAGGCGCTTGAGGCGGCTGTTGCGGTTGATGACGCGGCGGTACAGGTCGTTGAGGTCGGAGGTCGCGAAGCGGCCGCCGTCCAGCGGCACCAGCGGACGCAGGTCCGGCGGCAGCACGGGCAGCACGTCGAGCACCATCCACTCGGGCTTGATGCCCGAGCGCTTGAAGGCCTCGAGCACCTTCAGGCGCTTGGCGTTCTTCTTGATCTTGAGTTCCGAGCCGGTCAGGTCGTTGCGCAGCTTCTCGATCTCGATGTCGAGGTCGATGTTCTCCAGCAGCTCCTTGATGCCCTCGGCGCCCATCTTGGCGACGAACTCGTCACCGTACTCCTTGCGCTTGGCGTCGAAGTCGTCCTCGGACATGATGCCGAACTTCTTCAGCGGGGTCATGCCGGGGTCGGTCACCACGTAGGCCTCGAAGTACAGCACGCGCTCAATGTCGCGCAGCGTCATGTCGAGCACCAGGCCCAGGCGCGACGGCAGCGACTTCAGGAACCAGATGTGCGCGCAGGGCGCGGCCAGGTCGATGTGGCCCATGCGCTCGCGGCGCACCTTGGTCTGGGTCACTTCGACGCCGCACTTCTCGCAGATCACGCCACGGTGCTTCAGGCGCTTGTACTTGCCGCACAGGCACTCGTAGTCCTTGATGGGACCGAAGATCTTGGCGCAGAACAGGCCGTCGCGTTCCGGCTTGAAGGTGCGGTAGTTGATGGTCTCGGGCTTCTTGACTTCACCGAAGGACCAGGAGCGGATTTTTTCCGGCGAGGCCAGGCCGATGCGGATGGCATCGAAATGCTCGTCGGGCGTGAACTGCTTGAACAGGTCGAGCAAGGATTTCATGTGAGCTTTCCTTTACTTCTGTGGATCACGAACGCTCGAGTTCGATATCGATACCGAGCGAACGGATCTCTTTGACCAGCACGTTGAACGACTCGGGCATGCCCGCGTCGATGGTGTGCTCGCCCTTGACGATGGACTCGTACACCTTGGTGCGGCCCTGCACGTCGTCGGACTTGACGGTGAGCATCTCCTGCAGGATGTAGGACGCGCCGTAAGCTTCCAGCGCCCAGACCTCCATCTCGCCGAAACGCTGGCCACCGAACTGCGCCTTGCCGCCCAGCGGCTGCTGGGTGACGAGCGAGTACGGGCCGGTGGAACGGGCGTGCATCTTGTCGTCGACCAAGTGGTGCAGCTTGAGGAAGTGCATGTAGCCCACGGTGGTCTTGCGCTCGAAGGCGTCGCCGGTGCGGCCGTCGTAGAGCTGCGCCTGGGTGCGCGTCTCGGTCAGGCCCTTGATCGCGGCGATGTCGTCCGGGTAGGCCAGCTTCAGCATGGCGCGGATCTCGTCTTCCGAGGCACCGTCGAACACGGGCGACGCGAAGGGCACGCCGTGCTGCAGGTTCTGCGCCATCTCGATGACCTCGGCGTCGGACAGGTCGGCGAAGTCTTCCTTCTTGCCCATGGTGTTGAAGATGGACTCGAGGGTCTGGCGCACCTCCGCCACCTTGGCTTCGCGCTGCAGCATGTCGCCGATGCGCTGGCCCAGGCCCTTGGCGGCCCAGCCCAGGTGCACTTCCAGCACCTGGCCCACGTTCATGCGCGACGGCACGCCCAGCGGGTTGAGCACCACGTCGGCGGGGGTGCCGTCGGCCATGTGCGGCATGTCTTCCACGGGCACGATCTTGGAGACCACGCCCTTGTTGCCGTGGCGGCCGGCCATCTTGTCGCCGGGCTGCAGGCGGCGCTTGACGGCCAGGTAGACCTTGACCATCTTGAGCACGCCGGCGGGCAGCTCGTCGCCCTGCGTGAGCTTCTTGCGCTTCTCTTCGAACGCGAGGTCGAAGCTGTGGCGCGTCTGCTCCATCGAGTTCTTGATCGACTCGAGCTGCGCGGCCACGTTGTCGTCCGCGGGGCGGATGTCGAACCAGTGGTACTTCTCGACGTCGGCCAGGTAGGCCTTGTCGATGGTCGTGCCCTTGGCCAGCTTCTTCGGGCCGCCGTTGGCGACCTTGCCCACCAGCAGCTTCTCGATGCGGTCGAAGGCGTCGGCCTCGACGATGCGCAACTGGTCGTTCAGGTCGAGGCGGAAGCGCTTGAGCTCGTCGTCGATGATCTGCTGGGCGCGCTTGTCGCGCTGGATGCCTTCGCGGGTGAAGACCTGCACGTCGATCACCGTGCCCTGCGAGCCCTGCTCGACGCGCAGCGAGGTGTCCTTCACGTCGGAGGCCTTCTCGCCGAAGATCGCGCGCAGCAGCTTCTCTTCGGGCGTGAGCGTGGTCTCGCCCTTGGGCGTGACCTTGCCGACCAGCACGTCGCCGGGCAGCACCTCGGCGCCCACGTAGATGATGCCGGACTCGTCCAGGCGGTTGAGCTGCTGCTCGGCCAGGTTCGGAATGTCGCGGGTGATTTCCTCGGCGCCCAGCTTGGTGTCGCGCGCCATCACCACCAGCTCCTCGATGTGGATGCTGGTGTAGCGGTCGTCGGCCACCACGCGTTCGCTGATGAGGATCGAGTCCTCGAAGTTGTAGCCGTTCCAGGGCATGAAGGCGATCAGCATGTTCTGGCCGATCGAGATTTCGCCGAGGTCGGTGGACGCGCCGTCCGCGATCACGTCACCCTTGGCCAGCTTGTCGCCCTTCTTGACGATGGGGCGCTGGTGGATGTTGGTGTTCTGGTTGGAGCGCTGGTACTTGATGAGGTTGTAGATGTCCACGCCCACTTCACCGGCCACCGCTTCCTCGTCGTTGACGCGGATCACGATGCGGGTGGCGTCGACGTAGTCGACCACGCCACCGCGGGTGGCCGTCACCACCGTGCCGGAGTCGACCGCGGCCACGCGCTCGATGCCGGTGCCCACGAAGGGCTTCTCGGGGCGCAGCACGGGCACGGCCTGACGAGACATGTTGGCGCCCATCAGCGCGCGGTTGGCGTCGTCGTGCTCCAGGAAGGGCACCAGCGAAGCGGCCACCGACACGATCTGCGCCGGCGACACGTCCATGTACTGGATGGTGTCGGGGCCGGTCAGGATGGATTCGCCCTTCTCGCGCGCGGAGACCAGCTCGCCCACCAGGCGACCGTCCTTGTCGAGCGCGGCGTTGGCCTGGGCGATGACGTACTTGCCTTCCTCGATGGCGGACAGGTAGTCGATCTGGTTCGTGACCTGGCCGTCCACCACGCGGCGGTACGGCGTCTCGATGAAGCCGTACTCGTTGAGGCGGGCGTACAGGGCCAGCGAGTTGATCAGGCCAATGTTCGGGCCTTCCGGCGTTTCGATCGGGCAGACGCGGCCGTAGTGCGTGACGTGCACGTCGCGCACCTCGAAGCCGGCGCGCTCGCGCGTCAGACCGCCCGGGCCCAGGGCCGAGACGCGGCGCTTGTGCGTGATCTCGGCCAGCGGGTTGGTCTGGTCCATGAACTGCGACAGCTGCGAGGCACCGAAAAACTCCTTGAGCGCCGCGGAGATCGGCTTGGAGTTGATCAGGTCGTGCGGCATCAGCGGCTCTTGCTCGGCCTGGCCCAGACGCTCCTTCACCGCCTTCTCGATGCGGGCGAGGCCGGTGCGGTACTGGTTCTCGGCCAGTTCACCGACGCAGCGCACGCGGCGGTTGCCCAGGTGGTCGATGTCGTCGACTTCGCCACGCCCGTTGCGCAGGTCCACCAGGATCTTGACCACGGCCAGGATGTCGTCGTTGGACAGCACCATGGGGCCGGTGGCCTCGTCGCGGCCCACGCGGGCGTTGAACTTCATGCGGCCCACGCGCGAGAGGTCGTAGGTGTCCGGGTTGTAGAACAGGCGGTGGAACAGGGCCTGCACCGCGTCCTCCGTCGGCGGCTCGCCGGGGCGCATCATGCGGTAGATGGCCACGCGCGCGGCGAACTCGTCGGCGGTCTCGTCGATGCGCAGGGTCTGGCTGATGTAGGCGCCCTGGTCCAGCTCGTTGGTGTAGATGCAGGCCAGTTCCTGGATGGCGGCGGCGCGCAGCTTCTTGAGCAGGGCTTCGGTGATTTCCTCGTTGGCCTTGGCGATGATCTCGCCGCTGTCCGGGTCAACGATGTTCTTGGCCACCACGCGACCGATGAGGAAGTCCTCGGGCACGCTCACGTGCGTGGTGCCCGACTGCTCCAGCTCGCGCGTGTGGCGCGCGGTGATGCGCTTGTCCTTGGCCACCACCACCTTGCCCGACTTGTCGGTGATGTCGAAGCGCGCCACTTCGCCGCGCAGGCGCTCGGGCACGAAGGCCATCTGCGCACCGCTGTCCATGATGCGGAAGTGGTCGTTGACGAAGAAGTTCGCCAGGATGGTCTCCGGCGTCAGGCCGATGGCCTTGAGCAGGATCGTGACCGGCATCTTGCGGCGACGGTCGACGCGGAAGAACAGCACGTCCTTCGGGTCGAATTCGAAGTCCAGCCAGGAGCCGCGGTAGGGAATGATGCGGGCCGAGAACAGCAGCTTGCCCGAGCTGTGCGTCTTGCCCTTGTCGTGTTCGAAGAAGACACCCGGCGAGCGGTGCAGCTGCGAGACGATCACGCGCTCCGTGCCGTTGATGATGAAGGAGCCCTTGTCGGTCATGAGCGGCACTTCGCCCATGTAGACCTCTTGCTCCTTCACTTCCTTGACCACCTTGGACTGCGGCGTGGAGGACTCGCGGTCGTAGATGATGAGCTGCACGCGGGCGCGCACGGCGGAGGCGAAGGTCAGGCCGCGCGTCTGGCATTCGCGCACGTCGAACGCGGGCTTGGCCAGGTTGTACTCCACGAACTTCATCTCGACGAAACCGTTGTGCGAGACGATCGGGAAGGCGGCGGTGAATGCGGCCTGAAGGCCTTCGGTGGTGCGCTGCTTGGGGATCACATCCGCCTGCAGGAAGGCGGTGTAGGCATCCTTCTGCATCTGCAGCAGATAAGGGATGGCGAGCACGTTCTCGCGCGTGCCGAAACTTTTTCGGATGCGCTTGCGTTCGGTGTATGAGTACTTCGATGCCATGAGATCTCCGGGCTTGAGGTCTTGGCGACTGTCGGTCAGCGGCGCGCTGCGCTGACGAGCTTGGTGGCTGGCCTCTACCAACCGATGGCGGACGGCCCGCGCGTTGCACGCGGGCCCGAACCAAGTGGTCTTCTGCAGTCGGGTTCAGAAAACACTTGAAAACCAGTTTCGGGCTGGTTTTCAGGTGCGCTCTGAAAGCGCAAAAGGCAGGCTATGCACCTGCCTGTGTAAATCGGATGCGGGCCGCAGCGAGCGACCCGAGGTCGGTGCGAGGAGCGCAACCGTACTGAGGTACGGTGAGCACCGGAGCGCCGAAATCGGGTTGCGCGGTAGGCCCGGGCCGATTTACTTGAGCTCGGCCTTGGCGCCGGCTTCCACCAGCTTCTTCACGGCGGCTTCGGCGTCGGCCTTGGCGATGCCTTCCTTCACGTTCTTCGGCGCGCCGTCGACCAGGTCCTTGGCTTCCTTCAGACCCAGGCCGGTGATTTCGCGCACGGCCTTGATCACGGCAACCTTGTTGGCACCGGCTTCGGCCAGCACCACGTTGAACTCGGTCTTCTCTTCCGCGGCGGCGGCGGCGCCACCACCCGCGCCACCGGCGGCCGGGGCGGCCATGGCGGCGGCGCTCACGCCGAACTTCTCTTCGATGGCTTTCACCAGGTCGTTGAGTTCCATGACGGACATGCTGTCCAGGGCCGTCAGAAATGCGTCTTTATCGAATGCCATTTGAATTTCCAATCAATCGGTTGATGTTTGCGGGAAGCTGCGGCCGTCAGGCGGCAGCCGTTTCGCCTTCGCCTTTTTTCTTGGCCAGCGCGCCGAGCACCACCGCGGTGCGCGAGATCGGCGACTTGAGCAGGCCACAAAGCTGCGCGAGCAGGACCTCTTTCGAGGGGATGCTGGCGAGCTGCTTCACACCGTCGACGTCCAGGGCTTTGCCCGCGTAGACACCGCCGCGGATGACCAGCTTGTCGTTGGTCTTCGCGAAATCGGCCACCACTTTCGCGGCGGCCACGGGGTCTTCGGAGAAGCCGTAGACGAGCGGGCCGGCCATCTGCTCGGCCACCACCTCGAACGGGCTGCCGGCGACCGCACGGCGGGCCAGGGTGTTTTTCAACACACTCAGGCTCACGCCGCTGTTGCGGGCGCTCACGCGCAGCTTGTCCATGGAAGCGACCGTGATGCCGCGGTACTCCGCCATCACGAGGGTTTGAGCTTTGGCGGCGAGGCCGGTCACTTCGGTGATGACCGCTTCTTTCTCACTGCGATTCAGACTCAAGGTTCACTCCTTCAATGTGCGGGGGTGTCACCACCCGCCACACGCCTCATTGCAGCGATCAACCGTTGCAGGACACTCTCGAATCCTTCAGCGGCGGGATCGCCATCTGCGTTGGCCTTGTCGATTAAGCCGACCCACGAGGGCCGGCGCCAACGGTCTTGGATGGCTTCGCGGAGCACCCGAAGGCGCGCCGCAAACCCACCACACCCAGGCGCCCGAGGGCGCCCGAATTCATCACGCCGAGATGGTCTGGGTGTCCACGCGAACACCGACACCCATCGTCGACGACACAGCCACCTTGCGCAGGTAGATGCCCTTGCTGGTGGCCGGCTTGGCCTTGTTCAGCGCGTCGAGCAGCGCCACCAGGTTGCCCTGGAGCTTCTCGGCGTCGAACGAGCGGCGGCCGATCGTGCCGTGCACGATGCCGGCCTTGTCGACGCGGAACTGCACCTGGCCGGCCTTGGCGTTCTTCACCGCGGTGGCCACGTCGGGCGTCACGGTGCCGACCTTGGGGTTGGGCATCAGACCGCGCGGGCCGAGCACCTGACCCAGGGTACCCACGATGCGCATGGCATCGGGGGAGGCGATCACGACGTCGAAGTTCATGTTGCCGGCCTTGATATCGGCCGCCAGGTCGTCCATGCCGACGATGTCGGCGCCGGCGGCCTTGGCCTCTTCGGCCTTGGCGCCCTGGGCGAACACCGCCACGCGCTTGGTCTTGCCAGTGCCGTTGGGCATCACGACGGCGCCACGCACCACCTGGTCGGACTTCTTCGCGTCCACGCCGAGCTGGATCGCCACGTCGATGGACTCATCGAACTTGGCGGTGGCGGCTTCCTTGACGATCTTCAGCGCGTCGGCCAGCGGGTACAGCTTGGTGCTGTCGACCTTGCCTTCGAGCGCTTTCTGTTTTTTGGTGAGCTTGGCCATTTACACGCCCTCCACGATCACGCCCATCGAACGGGCCGAACCGGCGATGGTCTTGACGGCTGCGTCCAGATCGGCGGCGGTCATGTCCTTCATCTTGGTCTTGGCGATTTCCTCGAGCTGGGCCCGGGTGATCTTGCCGACCTTGTTCTTGTTGGGCACCGAGGAGCCCTTGTCGAGCTTGATGGCCTTCTTGATCAAGGTGGTCGCCGGCGGCGTCTTGATGATGAAGGTGAAGCTCTTGTCCGCGAACGCGGTGATCACCACCGGCAGCGGCAGGCCCGGCTCCACACCTTGGGTCTGAGCGTTGAACGCCTTGCAGAACTCCATGATGTTGAGGCCGCGCTGACCCAGCGCCGGACCGATCGGGGGGGAGGGGTTGGCCTTACCAGCTGGCACTTGCAGCTTGATGAAGCCGACGATTTTCTTCGCCATTTTTCAGCTCCTGCGAGTGCAAACGGTGGGTTTCAAGCCACCTCCTCGCGGTTGGGACCCGGTAAAGACAAGGGCGCAGGTGTCGGGCCGACCCACCTGCGCCTGGATAGCGTCAGGTCTTCTCGACCTGGCTGAATTCGAGCTCGACGGGCGTGGCGCGACCGAAGATGGTCACCGACACGCGCATCTTGTTCTTCTCATAGTTGACTTCTTCGACCGTGCCGTTGAAGTCGGTGAACGGGCCTTCCTTGACGCGCACGTACTCGCCGACGACGAACTCCACCTTGTGGCGGGGTTTGTCGGTGCCTTCCTGCATCTGGCTGACGATCTTCTGGACGTCTTCTTCGGAAATGGCCACCGGGCGGTTCTTGGCGCCACCGACGAAGCCCGTCACCTTGTTGGTGTGCTTGATCAGGTGCCAGGTGTCGTCGTCCATCACCATTTCCACCAGCACGTAGCCGGGGAAGAACTTGCGCTCGGTGGTGCGCTTCTGGCCGTTCTTGACCTCGACCACCTCTTCGGTCGGCACCAGGATGCGGCCGAACTTGCTCTGCATGCCGGCGCGGTTGATGCGTTCGATGATGTTGCGCTCGGCCGCCTTTTCCATGCCCGAGTAGGCGTGCACGACGTACCAGCGCATGCCTTCGGCGGGCGCCAGCGTGGCCAGGGGGCTGTGTTCTTCGGTCATCGCTTATTTCCTCCAGCCCAGGATCAGGTCGTAAAAGACCCACTCCAGGGTCTTGTCCGTCAGCCACAGGAACAGGGCCATCACCACCACGAAGGCGAAGACGTAGGCCGTCATCTGCATGGCCTCCTTGCGGGCGGGCCAGACGACCTTCTTGACTTCCTTCCACGAATCGCGGCCAAAGGCGATGAGCTGGCGACCCGACTCGGACGCCACGAACACCGCGACGGCCGCCGCCAGCGCCACCAGCAGGGCGCCCCACTGCGCCAACGCGCCACGGCTCGTGAGCAGGTAGAAGGCCACGAAGCCGACGACCACGAGCGCAACGGCCAAGCCAAGCTTGGCCTTGTCGGCACCGGAGTGAACGGTTTGAACGTCGGAGGAAGCCATGTGGACTGAGACTAAAGTTTTCAAATAACGCATCTCGCGCCAGCAGGGCATGAGACACGCAAGCCCACCAGAGGTCTTGACGACTTCGGTGGGCTTGTGGCACACGAGACAGAGAGCGTTATCGGGCTCTTTCGGTTCCTGTCAGGTGGCAGGGGCAGAGGGAATCGAACCCCCAACCTTCGGTTTTGGAGACCGACGCTCTGCCAATTGAGCTATACCCCTACGTTGCTTTCTCTGTCCGGGCGAACCCGAACCGATTACTCGATGATCTTGGCCACGACGCCGGCGCCGACGGTGCGGCCGCCTTCGCGGATGGCAAAGCGCAGGCCTTCTTCCATGGCGATGGGCGCGATCAGCTTGACGGTGATCGACACGTTGTCGCCGGGCA